>CAWJGF010000001.1:0-70352 GCA_963842335.1 uncultured Thermoleophilia bacterium
GCGCACGACGCGGTCTTGCCGATCACGAACCCCCACCCGGCCAGGAAGCCCCACCACTCGCCAAGGCGCTCGCGGCCGTAGACGTACGTTCCGCCGGACGTCGGGTATTGCGCCGCAAGTTGCGCCGACGCGACCGCGTTGCAGTACGCGACGCCCGCCGCGATCACGAGGCCGATCAACAGTCCGCTTCCGGCAGCCGCCGCGGCGGGGCCGAACGCCGAGAAGATGCCGGCGCCGATCATCGAGCCGAGCCCGATGACGACGGCGTCGCGCGTTCCGAGCTTGCGCGCGAGCGCGCGGCCCTGCGTCACATCGCGTCGGCGACGCGCGTGGCGGCCGCCGCGAGTTCCTCGTCGGAGACGTTCGGCAGCACGTCCTCCCAGAGGGGCAACATCATCCCGGCAGCCTCGACCATGCCGAGCGGGCGCGGGATCAGCCAGACGTGGAAATGCGCGCCGCCGTCGCCCCAGCGATAGAGGTGCACCCGACCGACGTCGCCCAGCGAGAGGATTGCGCGCTCTGCACGTGCAACGACGCCCGCGAATGTCGCGGCGACCTCGTCCGGCATGTCGGCGAACGAATCGAAGTGCTGTCGGCTCGCGATCCAAACTGCCCCCGGCAGGCTGCCGCCGACCGGTGGATGCAGGGTCCAGTTCTCGTCGGACCAGACGGCGCCCGTCGCCTGGCGCGTGCAGATGCCGCACGGTTTTCCACCCGGCTCGCCGCGCCGTGGTGGCTCGGGAATCTGGCGAGCTTCGGCTTTGCGGACGGTCAGCGGTTCTTCGTACGGGAGACTCATGTTCGCTCCTTTCGTGAGCGCGTTCGAGGCTTGGCAACGACGCCGCGCAGAACGAGGCCGACGACCCGGCTCGCCGCCCGGTCGGCCGGCCACTCGTGCCGGCCTCGGAGGTGGACGTACGGCCAGGCGACTGCGTTGAAGAGGACGTCGGCGGTCTCGATCACGTCCGGAGTGGGCGCGAGCGACCCGTCGGCGATCCCGTCGCGGATGAAGGTGATGAAGGGATGGAGGTAGTCGGGCCCCTGACCGGGATGCGGTTGCTGGTGGAAGGCCTCGTCGGTTGCGAGGAGCAACGGGAGGTGGTCGTCCAGGAGTGCGCAGAGGGCGAGGAGGCCGCGCTCGAGCCGTTCGAGCCCGGTGCCTTCAGACGTGAGGATCGGGTACATCGCAGTGCGAAAGTCGGCGTCGAGTTGTCCTGCGAGCGCACCGATCAGGACCTCGCGCGTCACGCCCTGGCGCCAGAGCGTGGAGCGCGCGCGCCCCGCCACCTCGGCGACGTGCTCCAGGGTCAGGCCGTCCCAGCCGCGCTCGCGGAGTACCGAGATCGTCGCCGCCTGCAGGGCCGCGTCGATGGTCGGCATCTGAATCGGTGGTGATTCGCTCATGCAACATCAGTGTTGCACAGCCGCTCCGCATGTGCAACACACTGCGACCCGAACCCGCCCTCGGTACCATCGGCGCCGATGCGGGGGGTCACCGTTTTCGTCGCGGCGCTCGTCGCGGCCACAGCCTTCGCCGCGAGCTCGCCGGCGGCGGGTGGATCGCGGTCGGACACGATCCAGCACGTGACGTTGATCGGCGATTCGGTCGCCGATGGGATTCCCGGCGACAGCCAGGCGGTTGCGACCTTGAAGCAGGGCATCAACCTCGACCTCGAGGTCGAGCCATGCCGCCGCGTCGACCAGGAGAGCTGTCCCGGCCCAAGCGGCGCGAAGCCGCCGAACGTCGTGCAGCTCGTGAAGACGATGGGCTCGAAGCTCGGGCCGAATGTGGTCGTCGCAGTGGGCTACAACGACTTCGAGGATCAGTACGCGACGAACATCGAGACCGCGCTCGACGCGTTGAAGGCCGCGGGCGTGAAGCACGTCTGGTGGCTGACGCTCCGGGCTGCGCACCATGGGTACGTGAACATGAACGACGACATCTCAAACGCCGCGCAGCAGCATCCTGAGATGAGTGTCATCGATTGGAATGTCTATTCGCGCAGTCACCCCGACTGGTTCCAGGCCGACGGCTTGCATCTGCTCGCGCCCGGCGCGGAGGCGATGGCGGGACTGATTCATAAGACCCTGCTGGCTGACGGGATCGCGTCGAAGCCGGTGCGTGTCGCGACGACGAATCTGCCCGTCGCGCATCGCGGCAAGCCGTACTCCGCCAAGCTCGCCGCGGCGGCGGGGATCGCTCCGTACGCTTGGTCGCTGCTCGAGCGTGCACCGAGGGGATTGCACCTGGAAGCATCCGGGGCGATCACTGGGAGGCCGCTCGTGCCGCCCGGGAAGTACACGTTCAATGTGCGGGTGAAGGACTCGGCGGCATCGTTTGCGACGCACCGCCTGACGCTTCGCGTCGCTCGCTAGCTTGCTCTTCCCGACCGTCACCTTCGCGGTCTTCTTCCTGATCGTGCTGCCCGTGTCGTGGGCGCTGATGCCGCACCAACGCATCTGGCGCGTCTGGATCCTGCTCGCAAGCTACGTGTTCTACGCCTGGTGGGACTGGCATTTCGTGTTCCTGCTCGCCGCCTCGACCATCGTCAACCACGTCCTGGCGCTCGCGATCCATCGCTCCGAGACGCAGGCCATGCGGAAGGGGTTCCTGGCGCTCGCCGTCACGTTCGACCTCAGCCTGCTCGGCTACTTCAAGTACACGAACTTCTTCCTCACGTCGGTCGACAATGCAATCGGAAGATCGTGGATCGCGCATGTCACGCTGCCGGTGGGGGTCTCGTTCTTCACGTTCATGGCGATCTCGTACGTGGTCGACACCTACAGGCGCGAGCTCGTGCCGACGACACTCATGCGCTTCGCGGTCTTCCAGGCGTTTTTCCCGCATCTCGTCGCCGGGCCGATCGTTCGCGCGAGTGAGCTCCTCCCGCAACTCGAGACGCCGCGCGATCCGCGGCGGGTCGAGAACTCGCGCGCGTTCTTCCTGATCCTCAGCGGTCTCTTCCTGAAGGTCGTGATCGCGAATCACCTCGCAACCCACATCGTCGACGAGGTGTTCGCCGCCCCGAACCGCCATTCGTCACTCGAGGTGCTCGTCGCGGTGTACGGCTACGCGGTCCAGATCTTTGCCGACTTCTGCGGCTACACGAACATCGCCATCGGCATCGCGTTGCTGCTCGGCTTCCAGTTTCCCCAGAACTTCAACTCGCCCTATGCCGCGGTGTCCCTCCAGGACTTCTGGCGTCGCTGGCACATGACGCTGTCGCGCTGGCTGCGCGACTACCTCTACATCCCGCTCGGAGGCAGCCGCAAGGGCAGGCTGGTCACCTACCGGAATCTCCTGCTGACGATGCTCCTCGGCGGCCTTTGGCACGGCGCGGCGTGGACCTTCGTGATCTGGGGCTTGGTCCACGGAGTCGGGCTTGCCGTCGAGCGCGCGCTCGGAGTCCGGCCGGTGACACGCACCGCCCAGTGGGTCGGGCGGGTGCTGACCTTCCACATCGTCTGCTTCGCGTGGATCTTCTTCCGTGCCGACTCCGTCGCGCGAGCGTGGCAGGTGCTCGAGCGGCTGTTCACGGCGTGGGGGCAGCCATCGCCGCTCGTCACGACCTCGGTCGTGCTCGCGATCGTCTTCGGGATCGGTGCCCAGTACGTGCGGCCGTCGGCGCTCGCCGCCGTCCTCGGCTGGTTCCAGCGGCTGCCGGTGCTCGCGCAGGCGGCGACGGTCGCGGTGGTGCTCATGGTCGTCAACACGCTCGGCCCCGAAGGCGTCGCGCCGTTCATCTACTTCCGGTTCTAGAGCATGCGTCTGCCTCAGAACTCAGCCGCCCGCGGCATCGTCGTTCTCTCGCTCGGTCTCGCCGCTGCGGCGCTCCTGAACGCGGAAGGTCTTCGGAAGCAGGCGCAGATCCAGCCGCAGGGCGTCGAGCGGCGGGTGGCGCTCGACCTCACGCGCCCGCTCGTTCGGGTCAGCCGGACGCTGCACCTGACGACTCCGCGTCACGAGCTTCAGCTCGCGATCGGCCGCGAGCACGAGGACGCGATCGACAGCGAGGTGCATCTTGGCCTGCCGCCGGCCGGGCCGCTGCCCGCACCGCGGCGAAGCCGGCCGAAGCCCAGCAGTCCTCACGTGGCAAAGCCGCGCTTCACGGCCGCGCACCCGTTGCGGATCTGGGTCGCCGGCGACTCGCTCGCGCAGGTGCCGGGCGAGGGCATCGAGCGGGTGCCGAACGATGCGCTCGACGTGTTGCCGGTGGAGAGTCGCCTCTCGACCGGGCTCGCGAGGCCTGACCTCTACAACTGGTACACGCGCTTCCGGCAGGTGATCGCGCAGCTTCATCCGAAAGTGGCCGTGCTCTCGTTCGGCGCCGACGACGCTCACGACTACTTCGCGGGTGTTCCGGCAGGGCGGACGGTCGGGCCGCTCGGCAGCCCGTCGTGGAGCGCCGAGTACCGGCGGCGCGTTGACGGCGTCACGCGCGAGCTCAACGCCGCCGGCATCTATGTCGTGTGGCTCGGCCTGCCGATCCCGGACGGGCCTGGATTCAAGAAGAGCTTCCCGATCGTGAACGCGGTGCTCGAGCGCGTTGCCCGCGCGCATCCGCAGAGCTCCGTCTACGTCGACACGTGGCATCTGCTCGACGACGCGCACGGTCGCTACACGGCGTACCTGCGGGTGCACGGCCACCTGACGCTGATGCGGTTGCCCGACGGAGTGCACTACACCTCCGCGGCCGGAGATCTGATCGCCCAGGACGTGCTGGCGAAACTCCGGGCCGTCTACTCCTTCGGCGGCTGAGCTTTCGCGTCGACGGGCGCGTAGTCGCGGGTCTCGAGCGCCTTCACGATCAGGTTCAGGCGGCGGGCTCTCGTTGACCCCTCGGCCCGGTTCAGCCAGGAGACCCAGCGCTCCCAGCGCGTGCGACTCAGCCGCCGGTACTGCTCCTTCGCCTCCGGGCTCGACTTCAGCTTCGCCTTCAGGTCGTCGGGGATGGGTGTCGGGCGCTGCACCGTGTAGGCGCGCTCCCATTCGCCGTTTGCTTTTGCAGCTTCGACGCTTGCAAGCCCCATCGGAGTCATCTCGCCGGCTGCGATGAGGCGCAGGGCGATCTGCTTGTTCACGTTCGACCACTTGCTCTTCGGGCGCCTAGGCGTCCAGCGCTGCATGTATCGGTGCTCGTCGACGGTTCTGATGAGGCCGTCGATCCAGCCGTAGCGAAGGGCAACCTCGACCGCGTCGGCCCACACTATGGACGGATGGCCGCTCGCCTTCTTCCAGTAGAGAAGCCAGACCTCGTTCGCGGTCGTATGGTTTAGCTCGAGCCATTCGCGCCAGTCATCCGCGTCCTCGACGGTGACGTGCGGCGGCAGGTCGTCCATCACGCGAAGGCGGACTCGCCGGTGAGAGCACGGCCGATCAGGAGCTTCTGGATCTGGCTCGTGCCCTCGTAGAGCGTCGTCACGCGCGCGTCCCGCAGATACTTGCCAACCGGATACTCGTCGATGTAGCCGTAGCCGCCGTGTGCCTGCACGGCCGCATTCGCCGCGCGCACGGCGACCTCGCTTGCGAAGTACTTGGCGATCGACGCCTCGAGCGTGTGCCGGTCGCCTGCGTCTGCGGTCGCGGCGGCGCGCCACACGAGCAGCCGCGCTGCCTCCGTCTCGACGGCGATGTCGGCGAGCAACTCCTGCACCAGTTGGAAGCTCGCGACCGGCCGCCCGAATTGCGTGCGTTCCTTCGTGTAGGCGATCGAGGCATCGAGGCAGCCCTGTGCGATCCCGACGCAGCCGGCGGCGAGCGAGATGCGCCCGTGGTCGAGCGCGCTCATCGCAACCTTGAAGCCGCCGCCGAGCTCGCCCAGGCGGTTCTCGTCTGGAACGCGGACGCCGTCCAGGAAGAGCTCGGCGGTGTCCTGTGCGCGGAGGCCGAGCTTTCCTTTGATCGGCCGCGCCTCGAAACCGGCTGAATCAGCCGGCACGATGAAGCAGGTGATCCCGCGCGGCCCGTCCTCGCCGGTGCGCGCAAAGACGAGGGCGTAGGTCGCCCAACTGCCGAGCGTGATGAAGATCTTCTGCCCGCTGATCAGCCAGTCGTCACCGTCGCGGACCGCGCGGGTCTCGAGGCTGCCCGGGTCGGAGCCGGCGCCCGGCTCGGTCAGTGCGTAGCAGCCAAGCGTCTCACCGCTTGCGAGGCCGGGGAGGAGGCGTGCCTTCTGGTCTTCGGTTCCCCAGCGGGAGACGCTCTTGCCGTAGAGCCCGTTCGAGACGGAGACGATCCCGCGAACGTTCGAGTCGGCCCGGCCGATCTCTTCGACGACGAGCGTGTAGGAGACCGTGTCGAGTCCCATCCCGCCGTGTGCCTCGGGGAGCGCAGCGGCGAGAAACCCGAGCTCGCCCAGCTTGCCGACGATGCCGCGGTCGATCGTCTCGGTGCGATCCCATTCGATCGCGTGCGGCGCGATCTCGGCGTCGCAAAACGCGCGCGCGGTCTGCCGGATCAGCTGCTGCTCGTCGCTGAGCGTGAAATCCACGGCCGCGATCCTGGCACAAAAAAAATCCCGCCGAGCCGGTGGCGCTTTCGTCCACCTCACCGACCGGCCGTCTTGGGCTTGCGCCTTTCAACAGTCATTCAGCGAAGCTTCGACCTACTCGCGCTCCGTGCTCTGCGGGATCCGCAATGTACGACGTGCGCGCACCTTCGCGCAAGAGCGTGCACGGGCGATGCGCGCACGAAATATCCGCTCGTTCCGCGGATTACTTCTTCGCGGCGTTCGCCTTGCCGCCCTTGCGGCCCGCGGCAACCTTCTGAGCGTGCGTTCCGCCCTGCGACGCGTCGCCCGAGCCTGAATGCGACTTCTCGCCGCCATGCCTTGATGCGTCCGGCGAGTTGGCGATTCTCGCCGCCCGTTCCTTCGACATGCCCTTGTCCTTCAGGGCTTCGTACTGCTTCTCGTTCTTCACGTGGGCGCTCTTTCCGGGCACTGCGACCCCTCCTTGCTCTCGATTGCCCCTACGCTTTTCCCGTGGCCGGAGCCGGTGAAACGAGCGTACGGCGCCTCGGGCCGGGGGACGAAGACGTCGTCGCGAAACTCGCCGAGGCCGCCCCGCAAGTCGCGCTGCTCGCTGATGAGCGCACGATTTTCCTGGCGGCGTTCCAGTCGGACTCGGTCGTCGGATTCGTCTTCGGCTACGAGCTGCCCCGCAGGCACGGCATGCCGTCGATCCTGTTCGTCTACGAGGTCGAAGTGGACGCGGCGTACCGGGGCCAGGGGATCGCCACGAAGCTTTTCCGGGAGCTCGAGCGGGTCGCTCGTGCGCGCGGTATCCGAGAGGCGTTCGTCTTCACCGAGCCGGACAACGAGCCGGCCAATCGGCTGTACGCCGCGCTGGGTGGAGAGCGCGTCGACTCGGTGATGTGGGACTTCACGTATGCGTGACGTTGTCGCGGGCCGCACCACGGTCATCCGGCCCGCCACCGACGACGACATCGAGCTGCTGGTCGCCTGGTGGGCCGATCCGGAGACAACCCGGTACTGGGACGGCGAGACCTTCACGGCCGAGCAGATGCACACGCGGCTCCGGCGGGAGCGCGTGGATCCATGGATCGTCGAGGAGCGCGGTGATCCGGTCGGCTACCTCCAGTCGTGGTGGGAGGACGACGCGCCGTTGCGTGGCGGGCTCGACGGGTTTCTCATTCCGAACGCTCGCGGCCGCGGGTTGATGCCGGACGCCGCGAGCGCGCTTGCCCGGTCGCTGCTCGCAGCCGGCTGGCAATCCGTCACGGTCGACCCCTACGCGTGGAACGAGCGCGCGATCCGGGGCTGGGCGAATGCCGGCTTCGTCGAGGTCTCACGGCACGAGCCCGACGACGAGCACGCGCAAGCGTGGGTGTTGATGCGGTTCGCCGTGCCACTTCCGTAACGTCGGCTGCCGTTTGCGGGCCGCCGGCGACAGGGCAGGCCTCCACGACCGCCGGGGACGTCGATCCGAAGCGGTTTACCCGTTCATCCTCACCCAAGGCACTCGGAAGTGCGGGAGCTTCCCCACTCTTGGCGCACTGTTGTTCCACTTCCGTGACGACGGCTGCCGTCGAATGGGCCGCCGCGGGCATGGCCGGCCGCCGGGACGCGTGCGCGAAGCCTGAGCCCGGAAACCGGCCCTAGGATTGCGCTCGGTGCTTCGCTAGGATTGACGACGAGATGAACGCGACCCGGATCGAGACGACGCTGACGCGCTGCCGCGCGCGGGCGACTGTCGCCGGACCGCGCGCGGCCTCCTAATCGGCGCCGGGATCATCCTCGGCTGACGAGTCCGTGGCCTCCGGGTCAGGGACCGGCGACTCGTCGATCTCTTCGTTCCTGTCGTCTTCACGGGGGTGATTAGTCTTGGCTTCTTCCATGCACGTCGTTCTTCCCGATACCTCGGAGCTTGAACTTCCCGACGGAGCAAGCGGGCTCGATGCCGCGCGCGCGATCGGCCCGAAACTCGCCGAGCAGGCCGTTCTGATCCGCGCCGACGGCGCTGTCCAGGACCTACGGGCACCGCTCGCCGACGGCCAGAAGATCCAGATCCTCACGACGCGGGACACCCAAGATCCCGATGCGCTCTACGTGCTGCGCCATTCCGCCGCGCACCTGCTCGCCGAGGCGGTGCGAAAGCTCTACCCCGGCGTGAAGGTCGCGATCGGGCCCCCGATCGAAAACGGCTTCTACTACGACTTCGACTTTCCGGAGCCGATCACCGACGCCGATCTCCCGACGATCGAGGCCGAGGTGCAGCGCGAGCTGATGGAGGGCCGCACCTGGGAGCGTGAGGAGATCTCGCGGGCAGAGGCGAAGGCGCGCTTCGAGGCGGAGGGCGAGCCGTACAAGGTCGAGCTCGTCGATACCGCGGAGGGCGGCATCACCCTGTACACCCAGGGCGCCTTCACCGACCTCTGCCGCGGCCCGCATCTGCAGAACTCGAAGCCGATCAAGGCGTTCAAGCTGACCTCGCTCGCCGGCGCCTACTGGCGCGGCGACGAGAACAACCCGCAGCTGACCCGCATCTACGGGACCGCGTTCTACTCACAGGCGGACCTCGACGCCCATCTGGAGCGGCTCGAGCAGGCGCGGGCCCGAGACCACCGCCGGCTTGGCGTGCAGCTCGACCTGTTCCACCTCGAGGAGATCTCGCCCGGGTCGCCGTTCTGGCACCCCAAGGGGATGGTGATCTGGAACGAGCTCGAGGCCCTGCGCCGGCGCGAGAACGAGCGCCGCGGCTACGTCGAGGTGAAGACACCGCTCATCTTCGACAAGGTCCTATGGGAGCGGTCGGGCCACTGGGAGAAGTTCCAGGAGAACATGTTCCTGATCCCGGAAGGCGACCAGACTTTTGCGATCAAGCCGATGAACTGCCCGGGGCACATGGTGCTCTTCGCGAACACCCTCCGGAGCTACCGCGAACTGCCCCTTCGCTATGCCGAGGCGGCGCCGTTGCACCGCAACGAGAGGGCGGGCACGCTGCATGGCCTCACCCGCGTCCGCCACGTCACCCAGGACGACGCCCACATCTTCTGCACACGCGAGCAGATCGAGGACGAGATCTTCGGTTGCCTCGACTACGCGAAGTTCGTCTACGACCTCTTCGAGCTGGAATCGAAGTTCGAGCTGTCCACCCGCCCCGACAACAAGCTCGGGACCGACCAGGAATGGGACTTCACCGAGGGCGCCCTGCGCGCGGCGCTCGAGCGCCGCGGGCTCGACTACGAAGTGGCCGAGGGCGACGGCGCCTTCTACGGGCCGAAGATCGATCTACACATGACCGATTCGCTCGGCCGCTCGTGGCAGATGGGGACGATCCAGCTGGACAGCCAGCAGCCGGAGCGCCTGAACTGCCGCTACGTCGGAGCAGACAATGCCGAGCACGTTCCCTACGTCGTCCACCGGGCACTCTTCGGCTCCTTCGAGCGCTTCATCGGGATCCTTATCGAGCACTACGCCGGCGCCTTCCCGTTCTGGCTCGCTCCGGTGCAGATCCGGGTGCTCCCGGTGGGAGAAGCCCACCGCGAGGCCGCGCGGGAGCTCGCGGAGCGCCTCGAGGGGCTGCGGGTCGATGTGGACGCCTCCGACGACACCGTCGGCAAGCGGATCCGCAACGCCGAGCTGGAGAAGATCCCCTTCGTCGTCGTCTTCGGCGACAAGGAGTCCGACTCAGCGCTCGCGATCCGGGAGCACGGGGGCGAGCAAAGCACGCTGTCGCTTGCCGAATTCCGGGCAAAGATTGCTACGCTGGAACCCTGGCAAGCAGGGGCGGAACCGTCTCTCACCTCCTAGCTCACGCTTCGGAGGTTCAATCTGTGTTCTTGATCGCTCAGGTTGATGAGACCTTCTGCCGCTGCAAGTCAGCGGTTTTTCCATTTTCTGAGGAGGTCACAACGAGCTTGGTGAAGATCATTTGAGGCCGCGTAGGCGTTCCGGGTTCGAACCGCCGCGCCGTCCTGAGCCGCAGACGCGCATCAACGATGCGATTCGCGTTCCGAAGGTCAGGCTGATCGGCGAAGACGGAGAGCAACTCGGGCTCAAGACGACTGACGAGGCCCGCGAGTACGCATACGGGAAGAACCTCGACCTGGTCGAAGTCGCGGCCCAGGCCGACCCACCGGTCGCCCGGGTGATGGATTACGGGAAGTACAAGTACGAGCTGGAGCAGAAGGCGAAGCTCGCCCGCAAGCACCAGACACAGATCAACGTCAAGGAGATCAAGCTCAGGCCCAAGATCGGAATACACGACTACGACACCAAAAAAGGCCACGTCGCGCGCTTCTTGAATCAGCGCGCGAAGGTCAAGGTGACGATCATGTTCCGGGGCCGCGAGCGCGAGCATCCGGACCGCGGGCGCGACTTGCTGATGCGCCTCGCGGATGACGTCAAGGAGATCGGCCTCATCGAGACCCAGCCGCTGCTCGAAGGGCGGAACATGACCATGGTGCTAGGCCCAACGAAGAACGCAGGAGTCAAACGAGATGCCGAAAATGAAGACACGCTCGGGAGCGAAGAAGAAATTCAGGGTGACGGGCGCGGGGAAGCTGATGCGACGCAGCCAGATGTCGGGGAACCTCATGAGCAAGTCGCCGAAGCAGAAGCGCCAGTTCAGTAAGGACCAGCCGGTCGACAAGGCGAACGAGCGCACGGTCAAGAAGATGCTGGGGCGGGGCTAGGCATGGCTCGCGTCAAACGGTCCGTCCACGCGCGCAAGAAGCGCCGCAAGGTCCTCGAGCAGGCGAAGGGGTACTGGGGGCTCAAGAACAGCAACTACACGTACGCGAAGGAGCAGGTCGAGCGCTCGCTCGCGTACGCCTACCGCGACCGGAAGGTGCGGAAGCGTGAGTTCCGGAAGCTCTGGATCATGCGCATCAACGCGGGTGCCCGGGCCAACGGGCTCTCCTACAACCAGTTCATGTCCGGCCTGAAGATCGCGAACGTCGAGCTCGACCGGAAGGTGCTCGCGGATCTTGCGGCCACCGACCCAGGCAAGTTCAGCGAGATCGTCGAGCAGGCCAAGTCGGCGCTCGCCGCCGCGAAATAACACGGCAGCGCGAGATCTTCGAGCGGCAGGCGGCGTACTGTGACGGCCGCTCGCCGCTCTACGCCAACCTTTGTCGCCGGCTCGCGAAAGATCCGCGGGTCGGAACGGTCGCGGCCGATCTCGCGTGGGACCTTCCGCTGCGTCTCCTCGGTGGTTTGCACTATCTCGTGCTGGCCGGTGACGCCTCGTGGGACGAGATCGACGTCGCGCTCGAGCAGCACGCGGAGTTCCTGCAGCGCTGGACGGCGGAGCAGGGCGTGCAGACGAACGAGGTGCAGCGCTCGTGGAGCATCTTGCCCGGCTTCCTCTCGCTGGCCGATGGACGCCCGTTCGACTTGCTCGAGCTCGGGCCGTCCGCAGGGCTCAATCTGCTGTGGGATCGCTACCGCTACCGCTACTCGACGGGCACATGGGGCGAGAGCGTGCTCGAGCTCGCGGGTGACGATCGCGTGCCTCCTCCCGCTGAGCTGCTTCGGCGGCACGTCGCGGTGGCTCGGCGACGCGGCATCGATCTGAGCCCGATCGACGCGACGACCGAGCACGGTGCCCGGCTGCTTCAGTCGTTCGTGTGGGCCGATCAGACCGTTCGGCTCGAGCGCCTGCGGCAGGCGATCGACGTCCTGCGCGACGACCCGCCGCAGCTGACTCGGGGCGATTACGTCGAGGAACTCCCTGCTCTCCTCGCCGACCGCGTGCCGGGGACGCAGCTCGTCGTCTTCCAGACCGCCTCGACGATGTACGTGCAGGAGGAGGGGCTCCGCCGCCTGGCGGACGTGCTGGGAGAGGCATCGCTCGCCGAGCCGCTGACCCTGCTCACCACCGGGCCGTCGCCGAACGACGACGGCTACGGGCTCGAGGTCGAGCAGCTGCCGGCCGGCCGGCGCAACCGGCTGGCGATCTTCGACTTCCACGGAGAATGGCTCGAGTGGGGCTGCTGAGCACGTGATCGTCTCGAAGGACAACGACCGTCTGAAGCTCGTGCGCAAGCTGCACGACAAATCCTGGCGCGACAAGCTCGGGCTCTTCTTCGTCGAGGGCGAGGATGCGGTGTCCGCCGCGACGGCGTCGCCCGTCGACGTGCTCCGTGCCGGGGAGGACGTCGAGCCGAAGCTGCTCGCCGAGGTTGCGAGCGCACCGCATCCGCCGCGGGTGATCGCGGTCTACCGGCGTGCCGAGTTGCCCGCCTGGGAGGAGCGCGCCGCGACACTCGCCCTGTGGCGTCTCGCCGACCCGGGGAACGTCGGCACGTTGATCCGCACCGCCGATGCCTTCGGCGCGGCGGTCGCCCTGTCGGACGGCTGCGCCGATCCGACCTCGCCGAAGGCGCTCCGCGCGAGCGCGGGCTCGATCTGGCGTGTTCCTCTCGTCAACTGGTCGACCTCGAACGCAGCAAGTAGCGGTCTGTTTCCCGGCGCTGTTCGTGTCGGCTTGGAGGCGCATCGCGGGGCACCGCTGGCCGAACTGAACCTGTCCGGGCGGGTGGCGTTTCTGCTCGGCGCAGAGCGCGAGGGGCTACCGGCCGAGGTCGAGCGTGACGTCGACGCACGCATCCCGATCAGCGGTGCCGAGTCGCTGAACGTCGCCGCTGCGGGCGCGATTGCGCTCTACGAGCATTCCGCCAGGTTACGACCGTCTAGCCGAGACGTTCGATGCGGATGCGCCACGGAAAGAGTCGCCGCCGAAGGGCGGACGGTTCCGGCTGTCGCTCCCGCGCCTGCGCTTCACGCCAGCGGCTGTTCAGCAGGCGAAGTGTCTGCTGATGCCGCTCTTCGCGGTTGGCAGCCCACTCCCTCTCCTCAGCGGTCATCGTCCCCTTCGTCATCGTCATCCTCCAGTTGCAGTCCCGAGGATGGCAGCGAGGAGCCACAGGATAGTCCGCGTGTCGTCGTTCGGAGCGTCGATTGCCGGAAGGTGCCTGACGAAGCGGCTGCGCACAATCCGCTCTTTCAGGCGGGTCTACAAACCCAGACCGAGTCCTCGCCGCCGCTCCACGGCGAGCGGTCGAACCAGCCGTAGAGCCCCTCCAGCTCGAAGCCCTCCTCGGCCAGCAGGGCGCGCCACTCCGGCACGGACAGCCAGGCCAGCGACATCTCGGCCTCACTGTCGGAGCCGCGCACGCGCAGGACCAGCGTTCGCGTCTCCTCGTGCCAGTCCGCCCGTTCCCAGATGCCGACCTCGCGTTCGATCCACCGCCCATGCGTGTCCGCGATGTCGTCGGCCGCGGGCGTGAAGACGTCGAATGCGAAGCGGCCCCCCGGCGCAAGATGCTTGCGCACCGCCCGCAGCGCCGAGCGCCGGTCGGCGTCGGTCTCCATGTGCAGCAGCGAGCGGAATGGAATCGCGATCAGCGCGAACTGCTCCTCGACCGGCGGATCGCGCATGTCGCCGTAGCGAAGTTCGACGAGGTGGCCGACGCCCGCGAGCGATGCACGTTCACGGGCGACCTCGAGCATTCCCGCCGAGGTGTCGATCCCGGTCACGGCGACGCCCGCCGCTGCGATCGGCACGGCAATCCGCCCGGTGCCGACGGCGAGCTCGAGCACAGGGCCTTCGGCGCGGAGCGCCTCATCGACGTAGAACGCGACGTCCTCGACGACGGTCCGTGACCACGGGTCGTAGATGCGGGCGATCTGGTCATAGGCCGACATGCTCGCTATCGTTTCAGCAATGCAGGTGACGACGACGAAATCGTTTACGCGGCCCCGGTGCACAGCCGGGGGCGTTGTCTGACGCTCCTCCGCCGCACCGGGGCCTGATCGTCCATCCCCGTCGGAACGCGAAGAAGGAGGATCGAACGTTGGATAGTGTCGCCGCCGTGAACTGGGAGGCGTACGAGAGCGAGGGTCTGGCCGCGATCGCGAATGCGTTGAGCGAGTTCGAGCTCGACGACGCGCGGGTTCGCTACCTGGGCCGAAAGTCCGACCTCGCGCAGGCGTTGCGTGGTGTTCGCGATCGCGAGAGCGGGATGCTGCTGAACGGCATACGTTCTCGGCTCGAGAGCGCCGTCGAGGCTCGCGACGCCGAGCTGAAGCAGATCGCCTACGCGGCCGCTGCCGACTCGGGCATCGACGTGACGCTTCCCGGGACGCCGGTCGCGCGAGGACGCTTGCACCTGCTCACGCAGGTGCGGCGTGAGATCGAGGACATCTTTCTCGGCCTCGGCTACGAGGTCTGGGACGGCGACGAGGTCGCGACCGTCTGGGAGAACTTCGACGCGCTGAACGCCGATCCCGGCCATCCTTCACGCTCGGCCGCCGACACGTTCTACCTCGACGAGAGCACGGTGCTACGCACGCAGACCTCGCCCGACCAGATTCGCGCGATGCAGGCGCGTACGCCGCCGATCTACATGATCTCGCCCGGTCGCGTCTATCGCCGCGACACGCCCGACGCCACGCATTCGCCGACCTTCCTGCAGGTCGAACTGCTCGCGGTCGACAAGGGTTTGACGCTTGCGAACCTGCAGGGAACGGTGCTGCACTTCTTCCGCGCGCTCTTCGGCGCCGAGCGCGAGGTGCGTATGCGGACGAGCGAGTTCCCATTCACCGAGCCGTCGGTGGAGTTCGACGTGACCTGCTTCATCTGCGGTGGCACCGGCTGCGCAACGTGCAAGCACTCCGGTTGGATCGAGATGGGCGGGGCCGGCTGGGTCGACCCGCAGGTCTTCCGCAACGTCGATCTCGACCCGTCCGTCTGGTCGGGCTACGCGTTCGGCCTCGGGATCGAACGCATCGCGATGCTCCGACACGGCCTGCCCGACTTGCGCGCGTTCTGGGAGAACGACCTCCGAGTGCTGGGACAATTTTGAACGTCCCGGCCTCCTGGTTGCGCGAGTACGTCGACTTCGACTGGCCCCTAGAGGAGCTGGCGCGCAAGCTCGTCTTCACGAGCTGCGAGGTCGACCGGATCGTGCGACGGGGCGTGCCCGACACCACCGGCAACCTCGGGTTCTTCCGCGTCGGGCGCGTGCTCGAGGCCGTGAAGCATCCGAACGCCGACAAGCTCCAGCTGACGAAGGTCGACGTCGGGGACGTCGAGCCGCGGTCGATCGTCTGCGGCGCATGGAACTTCGGGACCGGCGCGACGGTCGCCGTCGTGCTGCCGGGCGGCGTCATGCCCGGCGGTGACTTCACGATCGAGCGACGCAAGCTTCGCGGCGAGGTCTCCGACGGGATGATCCTGTCCGAGCGCGAACTCGAATTGGGGACCGACCACGGCGGCATCATGCTGCTGCCGGGCGACCTCGAGCCGGGCACGCCGCTCGCCGATGTACTGCCGGTCGGCGAGGACGTTCTCGAGATCGAGACGCTCTTCAACCGCCCCGATCTGATGTCGGTGTATGGAATCGCGCGCGAAGTCGCGGTGCTGACCGGCGCCGAGCTGATGCCGATGCCGGGAACGGACCCGCCGCGGGAGGCCGACGAGCCGGTCGAGATCAGCATCGACGACCTCGACCGCTGTCCGCGGTATGTGGGCCGCCTCTTCCGCGGCGTGCAGCTCGGTGAGTCGCCGGCGTGGGTGAAGTCGAGGTTGCTCGCCGCTGGGATGCGACCGATCTCGAATGTCGTCGACGTGACGAACTACGTGATGCTCGCGCTCGGGAGCCCACTGCACGCCTTCGACTACGACACGCTTGCAGGCAGCCGCATCGTCGTGCGACGCGCCCGGGCCGGCGAGCAGCTCGAGACGCTCGACGGGACCGAGCGGAAGCTCGATCCCGACGATCTCGTGATCGCCGACGCCGACAAGCCGATCGCGATCGGCGGCGTCATGGGCGGTGGGAACAGCGAAGTCTCAGAGGCGACCTCGAGCGTGCTGCTCGAGGCGGCAAACTTCGAGCCCCTGACGGTGCTCCGGAGTGGGGAGCGCCACCGAATGCGCACCGAGAGCCAGACCCGCTGGGAGAAGGGCGTCGATCCGGAGCTCGCGGGGCCTGCGGCGATCTACGCGTCGCAGCTGCTCGTCGAGCTCGCGGGCGCGCGCTTCGCCGGTGCGGCCGACGTGCGTGGTGAGCTACCGCCGCCGCCGGTGATCCGCTACGACCCGTCGTACGCCGACGTGGTGCTCGGTCTCGAGATTCCCGAGGGTGAGCAGCGCGACCGGCTGGAGCGGCTTGGCTTCGCCGCGACTGAGGACTGGGTCGTGACGACGCCCTCGTGGCGAGCGCGTGACGTCCGCCGCGACATCGACCTCGTCGAGGAGGTCGGCCGGTTCAGGCTCGAGGAGGTGCCGGCACCGCTGCCTCGCCGGCAGGCGATGTTCGGGCGGCTGACTCACTTCCAGCGACTGCGTCGGCTCGTCGAGGACGTTCTTGTCGGCGCAGGCTTCTACGAGGCCTACACCTACTCACTGCAGCCCGCCGATCCCGACCCGAACGCGATTGAGCTGCCTGTTCCGCTCACCTCGCAACAGCGACTGCTGCGCACGACGCTCAGCGTCGGCCTGCTCGGCGCGGCGGCGCACAACGTCGCCGCGGGGAACGAGGACGTCGCGCTCTTCGAGGTCGCACACGTCTACCTCCCGGCCGGCGGGGCCGTTCCGGATGAGCGCTGGCATCTTGGCGGCATCGTCCGAGGGGATCTCTTCCGGGCGAAGGGCGCGGTCGAGGCGATCTTCGAGGCGCTTCACATCGAGCCGCAGTTCGAGCGCGCCCAGGTCTTGCCGGGGTCACCCCTCGGCGCGCGGGTGCAGAGCGGCTGGGTCGCCGCCCACGGCCTCCTCGAGATCGAAGGTGAGTGGTCCGCGTTCGAGCTCGACCTCGAAGAGCTCTTCTCGTTCGTGCCCGAGCGCATTCTCTTCCGCGACGTGATCACGTATCCACCGCTGCGGCTCGATCTCGCGTTCGTCGTCGACGAGGCACTGCCGGCGGGCGAGTTGCTGGCCGCGGTTCGCGAGGCGGGCGGCGACGAGGTTCGCGAGTTGCGGTTCCTCAGTGACTATCGGGGAGACCCGATCCCGGCCGGCCAGAAATCCGTCGCGGTCGCGATGGCGTTCCAGTCGGCCGAGCGGACGCTGACCGACGAGGATGGCGGACGCTTGCGTACCGCGATCGTCGCCTTGCTGGCGGAACGGTTCGGCGCGACGCTGCGCGCGTGAGGCACGTTCGTCTAGGCTCGCCGGCGGGCCGGCTTCGTCAGGCCCGCATGCTCACCGCCCGCCGCATGTACGTCGGCGGCCCGGTCGAGCTCCGAGTTCAGCTCGGCACCGAAGAGGATCGCCCAGGCGGTGTAGTTCAGCCAGAGCAAGAGGATGATCCCGGTGGCGAGCGAGCCGTACGTCTTCGAATAGCTACCGGCGAAGGTGGCGTACAGGGCGAAGAGCCCCGACAGGGCGAGCCAGATCAACGCTCCCACGAGTGAGCCGGGCGTGACCCATTTCCAGTTTCGCTGATCGGTGTTCGGCGCGAGGTGGTAGACGAGACCGAAGAGCACCAGCACCGCGACGAACGCCACGGGCCAGCGCGCGATCGCCCACAACCAGGTGAACGCCGCCCCGAGATGCGCCTTGTCGGCGATCGCTTGCCCCAGCGGGCCGCCGAAGACGATCAACACTGCCACAGCGATCAGCGTGAAGCCGAAGAGGAAGACGAGCACGATCGCCGTGGCGCGCACCTTCCAGAACGGACGCGTCTCCAACCGTTCATAGGCGCGGTTGACCGCCTTGATCACCGACCCCATTGCGCCGCTAGCGGCCCAGATCGCCAGACCGCCGCCCACGACCAACGCCACGACTCTCGTGCTGCCCTGGGTGTCGCCCTGCAGGCTCCCGATGAAGCGGATGACGCCCGGTGGGGCGACCGTGCCGAGAAACGATTGCATCGGGTCGAACAGATGCAGCAGGCCGAGCAGCCCGAGCAGGAACGCAGCGGCCGGAAAGAACGCGAGCAGCGCGCTGTACGCGACTTCTTGCGCGAGCCCCATGCAATCGTCTGCGAGGAAGCGCGAGCCGGTCCGCTTGAAGACTCCGATCCACTCGTCGCGCGAAAGCCCCTGCGGCTCGCGCGGTGCGTGCCCGACGTTCGCCACGCGACCCTCTAATCGCGCAGCGACCAGCGGCCCACGCTGGCCACGTCGTGCCCATCACGGCTGCGACGCGCGAGGTAGCGCATCGTCGCGCCGACGCCGCCCGCGAGTACGAAGCCGAGCGAGGCGACACCGCCGGCGACGAGGGGCAGCTTCGGTTTCAGCTTGGCCGTCACATCGGTTGCCGCGCCCAACTCGGACCGCAGGTGCTCGACCGCGCCGGCGAGCCGCTCGCGCTCGGCTTCGATGTCCTTCTGTACTTGCTCGGGCGTGCGGGTCTCGACGGTCGCCATCAGTGCTTCAACGCCTCCTGCGTCAGCTTGGCCTCGCGGATCGCCCGTTCGGGGACTGGAGGCGTCGCATTCTCGATCTGCCGCTTCGCGAGGAAGGCGAGGAGCGCTGTGAGGAGCAGAAGGATCACTGTCACGATCAGGAGTGCGAGCCAGGTCGGAAGGAACGTCGCGAAGCCGGCCGCGATCGCCAAGAAGAGGAAGCCGACCATGAAGACCGCGAAGAGTGCAGCGCCCGCTCCGAGGCCGATTCCGACACCGAGCACGGAGACCTTTTTCTTCAGCTCGATGGCGGCGAGCTCGACCTCGAGCCTTGCGATCGACGATGCGGATTCGGCGACCTGCTTCGCCGCCCCGCCGACTCCACCGTTCGCCGCGCGCTCGCTAGCGGCGTGGGTGCGCATGGCCTCTCCAGTCGATCGCCTTCGCGAGCACGTAGCCCGCGGCAAACGCCACGCCGACCACCACCCACGGACTCAAGCTGCTGGAGCGCTTCGGCGGAGATGTCCGGGTACGAATCTGCGGCCCTGAGGGGGCGGCCGGCGCGTCGTCGGCCGGCGCTTCTCCTTTGAGCGCCTCCCCCTTAACCCTTGCGGCGATGAGCGTCGGCTTCAGCTTCCGCACGAAGTCGGGATCGTCTGCGAACGCAGCCCCGACCTTCGCCTTCACACCGCCGCTCGACTGCGCGTCCGTGACGAGAGTCTCGAGCTTGTCCGCCGCAGCCTCGACGGCCTCGTCGCCCCTGTTCATTTGTTCGTTCATTTCTTCGTCGGCGGCTCTTCGCCGGTCGCGACGCGCCAGATCTTCGAGGCAGCCCGGCGAGCGGCCATCGTCGAGAGGGCGGCGAGCCCAGCGTAGAGGCCGGTCCACATAACTCTGCGCAGCATCAGTTAGCGATTGCCATCATGGTCGTTGCCTAAACGTTGTCACGTCGTTGCCGGATGCGCGATGCTCGCCCATGTGCAAAACGGTGACGAGCGCCAGTTGTCGAAGGCCGAGCGCCAGAGGCTCATCGCGAGCCTCGTCGAGCGGAAGCGCCTCGGCACGCAACGCGAGCTCCTGGAGGCGCTCGAGACCGCCGGCTGCCAGGTCACCCAGGCCACCGTCTCCCGAGATATCCGAGAGCTGGCCCTGGAGAAGTCGCGCGATTCGCTCGATCGGCTTCGGTACGTGCTTCCGAATCGCCAGCGCCGCGTCGATCCGCGCGAGACGCTGACGGGGCTGCTCGAGCACTTCGGCCGCGGAGCGGTGGCAGCGCAGAACGTCGTCGTCGTGCAGTCGGAGATCGGCTCCGCGCCGGCGATCGCACGCGCACTCGACCGGCTCGAGCATCCCCTCGTCATCGGCACGATCGCCGGAGACGACACCTGCCTCGTGATCGCGGCGGACGTGCCGTGCGCCCGGCAGCTCGCGCGCGAGCTCGTCGACATGATCGCCTGAAACTCGTTGACTCAGGTGGATTGCGGCAGCCGGTGCGCCCACGGATGCGCGGCTTCCATTTGCGCGGCGAGGCGGAAGAGCATCGCCTCGCCGGCCGGCGGGCCGATCAGCTGCACTCCGACCGGCAGGCCGTCGACGACGTCGAAAGGCACAGCGGCGGCCGGCTGCCCGGTGACGTTCACGATCGGCGTGAACGGCGTGAACTGGCCGCCGCGCGCGAACTGCTCCCACGGATCCTCCGGCTCGAACACCCACCCGGTCGGGACCGGCAGCATGGCGAGCCCGGGTGTGAGGACGACGTCGATGTCGTCCCAGAACGCAACGATCCGCCGCGCGGCACGCTGCAAGGCGCCTACCGCCTGTGCGAAGACCACGCTCGACGTCTCGCGTGCGGCTTGCGCCAGGCCTCGGTTGATCGCCATCATTTGCGATTCGTCCTGTACGGGATACAGCGCCGGGGTCAACTGCCAGAGCTTCGCGAAGGCCGAGAGGGCACCCTCGTCGACCCAGGGCGGCGTCGCCTCGATCACGTCATGGCCGAGGTCGGCCAGCGCGTCGGCGGCGCCGCGGGCAACGGCGATCACGACCGGATCGACCGGATGCGGCACCGCAGGCTCGGCGGTGAACGCGATCCGCAACCGCCCGGGATCCGCTCCGACCTCGTCGAGGAACGGCCTGCTCGGCGGCGGCGCCCAGTGGGCATCGCCCGGCTCGTAACCCGCGAGCACGTCGAGAAACGCGGCGGCGTCGCGCACCGAGACCGAGATCGGGCCGTTCTGCGAGAGCTCGAGCGAACCGCTCGGAAAGGGTGCGGCCGAGACCCGGCCGCGGGACGGTTTGAGCCCGAAAAGGCCGCAACAAGAGGCCGGAATGCGCAGCGACCCTCCGCCGTCCGAGCCGTGCGCGAGCGGGAGCACACCGGCGGCGACCGCCGCCGCCGCGCCTCCCGACGAGCCCCCCGGCGTGCGCGAGGTGTCCCACGGGTTCCGGCACGCGCCGTTCAGGTCGGATTCCGTCACCGCGGTGATCCCGAACTCGGGCGTGTTGCTCTTGCCGATCACGACGAAGCCCGCATCCTTCATCCGCCGCACGACCGCCGCGTCGTGCTCCGGCACGTAGTTCGCGAAGGCACGTGATGAGAACGTGGTGCGGAGTCCCGCCGTCTCGGTGAGATCCTTCACGAGCATCGGCACACCGCTGAAAGGCCCGTTCGCGGGCGTCGACGCGCGCGCCTGCTCGAAGCAGTCGGTGACCAGGAAGTTCAGCTCGGGGTTCGCGGCTTGGGTGCGGCGGATTGCCTCGTCGACGAGCTCGCCCGGTGAGACGCCGCCGCTGCGTACCTCGGCAGCGAGTCCGAGGGCATCGGTCACGAACCGGAGGTGATGGCGCCGTCGCCGAATGCCATCAGACCGTCCTCCCGCCGAGCAGCCACACCGGGCCCTGGGTTGCGGCGAGGTGAGAGTCCGAGAGCACGCGCAGCACCTCAACCGAGCCGCGGATCGATTCGCCGTCGCATCGTTCGAAGCAGCGCCTGACCATGCCGGGCGCCGCGCCGTAGCCAGCGGTGTGGGCCACCCGAAACCGCATCGCCGCGCGCTGCCCCTCGCGCCTCGGGTTCAGCTGGATACACAGAACCGCCGCGCGTTCGACGTCGTTGGAGGAGACCAGGTCAACTTCGCAGAAGAGGTCGCTCCAGTCGGCCGGCAGGCCGGCGACGGCCGCATCCCAGGATTCCGCGAGCGAGATGACCTGCCGCTCGACGCGAGCTGGGGCTTTCTGACTGCTCGCGAGCTGCAGTCTCCCGCGGATTCGAGCGGCGTCGACGCGGGCGAGCAGGCGATCGATCCCGTGCGGCCCCGTGGCGCTGCCGTCGAGGGCGACGGCGAAGCGGAGCATCGTCGGCGCGGCGCGATAGGGCTGCGCGGGGGCAAGCAGCGCCGCGGTTCGGTCGGCCGCCTCCGGGCCGCCGAGATCGAGGCGCACCGCAGCCGTCGTCCATCCCTCGGGGAGCTCGGCTTGCAGGGCGCGCCATTGGCCGACGAGGCTCACGGCGCAAAACGTACACTGCCGGAGCCGTGGCGAAGGTCGAGAAGAAGCGCGCCCTCAACGAGGAAGCGCTGCGTGAGTTTCTCCGCGAGATGCTCCTGATCCGTCGATTCGAGGAGCATGTCGAGGAGCGCTTCCGCGCGGGCGAATTGCCGGGCTTCCTGCACGTCGCGATCGGCCAGGAAGCAGTGGCCGTCGGCGTCTGCCAGGCCATGGAGGAGGGAGACGTCTTTGCGTCGACCCACCGCGCCCACGGGCACACCCTTGCGCGCGGCACCCACCCGAACGCCGTCATGGCGGAGCTCTACGGGAAGATCGAAGGCTGCTCGCACGGTTACGGCGGCTCGATGCATCTGTATGACGTCGAGCGCGGGAACATGGGTGCGAACGCCGTCATCGGCGGCGGGCTGCCGGCCGTCACCGGTGCGGGCCTCGCGTTCAAGCTTCGGGACGAGCCTCGGGTCGCGGTCGCATTCTTCGGCGACGGCGCCACGAACATCGGCACGTTCCACGAGTCGCTCAACCTCGCGCAGCTCTGGAAGACGAAGACGGTGTTCGTCTGCGAGAACAACCACTGGGCGGAGTCGACTCCGGGCTGGCAGCACTCGCCGGTCTGGGACGACATGTCGAAGCGCGCGCTCGCCTACGACATGCGCTCGATCAAGGTCGACGGCCAGGACGTCCAGGCGGTGTACGAAGCCGCACACGAAGCCCTCGAGCACGCTCGGTCGGGCGAGGGTCCTGTCTTCATGGACGTCGAGACGGCACGCATGCACGGTCACTTCATCGGCGATCCCCAGGTCTATCGCACGAAGGAAGATCGCCAGGCGGCGGCAGACCGCGATCCGATCACGATGCTGCGCGAGCGGCTCGGCCTGAACGACGACGACTTCGAGTCGTTCGACTCCGAGGCAAACGAGATCGTCGAGGCCGCGCTCGAGTTTGCGAAGAACGGAACCGACCCGCAGCCCGAAGACGCCCTCAAGAACGTGTACGTCTGAGCGGGTTGTATGCCTGAGATGACCTACAGAGAGGCAGTACGTGACGCGCTCGTCGAGTCGATGCGCGCGGACGACGACGTCTTCATCATGGGTGAGGACATCGCCGAGATGGGTGGCTCGATGGCTGTCACGCAGGGTCTGCTCGACGAGTTCGGCCCGGACCGCGTTCGCAACACACCGATCTCCGAGATGGCGATCGTCGGCGCGGGGATCGGCGCGGCGATGGCCGGCATGCGGCCCGTCGTCGAGATCATGTACGAGGATTTCCTGACGCTGTCGCTCGAGCAGATCGTCAACCAGGCCGCCAAGCACCGCTACATGTCAGGCGGGCAGATAAAGGTGCCGTTGACGATCCGCACCCAGGGTGGCGCCGGCTGGTCGCCGGGTGCGCAGCACGCGCAGCAACTCGAGGCGTGGCTCGTGCACATCCCGGGCCTGAAGGTCGTGTTCCCGTCGACCCCCGAGGACGTCCGCGGGTTGCTCTGGACGTCGATCCAGGACGACAACCCGATCGTGTTCTTCGAGCACCGGCTGCTCTACCCGGTGAAGGGCGAGGTTCCCGCAGAGATCGAGCCGATCCCGCTTGGCAAAGCGCGCACGATTCGCGAAGGCACGGACGTCACGGTGATCGCGATGGGCCCGCTCGTCCACCGCTCCATCGAGGCGGCCGAGCAGGCGGAAGCGGACGGGATCTCGGTCGAGATCATCGATCCGCGCACGCTGCAGCCGCTTGACGAGGATGCGCTCGTCGCCTCCGTGAAGAAGACAAATCGCGTCGTCGTCGCCCACGAGGCCGTCACGCGCATGGGGTTCGGGGCCGAGGTCGCAGCGGTGCTCCAGTACAAGGCGTTCGACTATCTCGACGCGCCGATCGAGCGCGTCGGCGCGAAGTTCGCTCCGCTCGCTTTCGCTCCGGTGATGGAGCAGTTCATCATCCCGCATGCCGCCGACGTCCTGGCGGCGATCAAGCGCACCGTCGGCAAGGAGTAACAGGTGGCGAACGAGGTCAAGCTGCCGCGCCTCGGGCAGGGCATGGAGGCCGGGACGATCACCAGGTGGTTGAAGTCCGAGGGTGACGTTGTCGCGAAGGGCGAGCCGCTCTTCGAGATCGACACTGACAAGGTGACGCAGGAAGTCGAGGCCGATTACGCGGGCGTGCTACTCAAGATCGAGCTGGCAGAGGGCGAGGCCCCGGTGGGCCAGACGATTGCCTGGATCGGCAAGGAGGGCGAAGAAGTGGCGAGCGCGCCGGGGGTCGAGGAAACGGCGGCGAGCGATGACGGCGCGCCGCAGAGTGCCGAGAAGCCCGCGGAGGCGCATGCGCGCGACCAGGAGCGGGCCGAGGGTGCGGCCGCCGCCGCAGCGGCTGCGGCTGCGGACCAGGTGTCAGTCTCGGGTGCCGGCAGCAGCTCGAACGGCGGGCGCGTGAAGGCCTCGCCGCTCGCCCGGCGCATCGCGCGCGAGCGGGGGATCGATTTGCATGCGCTCACGGGCACCGGGCCGGACGGGCGGATCGTGGCGGAAGACGTCGAGCGCGGGCAAGTCTCCTTGCCCGTCACGCCGGCGGCGCTCCCGACCGGGGAGATCGAGTCGGTGCCGCTTACGAACATTCGCAAGACGATCGCGCGCCGCCTGACCGCTGCGTGGCAGGCGCCGGTCTTCCAGCTGACGGTGAGCGCCGACATGACGCGCGCCAACGAGCTCGTCGCGCGAGCTCGTGAGTTGAACCCGGACGTGCGCGTGACCGTCACCGACCTGCTCGCCAAGGTCTGTGCGCAGGCGCTCATGCGTCACCGCTGACGTCAACGTGCAGTACTCCGAGGATGCGCTGCTGAAGTTCCCGACTGCGAATGTGGGGATCGCGGTCGCCGCACCGCAGGGCCTGATCGTGCCGGTGGTTCGATCGGTCGAGCGGCTCGCGCTCGCCGAGGTGGCAACCGCGCGTGGCGAGATCGTCGGACGAGCCCGCGAGAACAAGCTGACGACCCAGGATCTCGAAGACGGGACGTTCACGATCTCGAACCTCGGGATGTTCGGGATCGAGCAGTTCGTCGCGGTGATCAACCCACCGCAGGCCGCGATTCTCGCCGTTGGCGCAACCGTCGACACGCCGGTTGCCCGCGACGGCGTGGTCGTCGTGCGGCCGACGCTGACCATGACGCTCACCGTCGACCATCGCGCGGTCGACGGCGCCGCGGGAGCCGACTTCCTCCGCACCGTGAAGCAGTTCGTCGAAGAGCCCGCGCTGGCTTTGTAACCGTGGCCCGGGTCTGGTACCTCGTGCGGGACTTCGACCGGGGACGGGACTTCTACAAGCGGACGCTCGGCTTTGCAGAGACGTTCGTCGACCTCGACGACAAGTGGGCGAAGCTGGAGCACGGCCAGATGCAGATCGCAATCGGCGAAGGCGATCCCGTCGAGGCGGGTGTCGCGATGATCGACGTGCCCGACGTGAAGGCCGATGCGGAACGACTGCGGGGCGAGGGTGTCGAAGTGGGGACCGTGCTCGAGCTGACCGGACAGATGCGTCTGGTCGACGTCTTCGACCCTGACGGCAATCGCATTCAGCTCGCGGAAGTGCTCGGGGAGTGATTCGCCGCGGCTCGCACGCGGACGTTCCGTTCATGCGCTCGATGCTGCCCCACGCCTACGGCTGGCGTGTGAATGCGCTCGACGCCGAGATCCCCCTGACACGCTACGTCGACAACTGGGGCCGACCGGGCGACGTGGCGCTCGTCGCCACCGAGACGGGCCACCGGGTCGGTGCGGCCTGGTTCCGCCTCTTTCGGACCGCCGAGCCGGGCTACGGGTTCATCGACGAGCAGACGCCCGAGCTGACGATCTCGGTCGTCCCATCGCGGCGCAAGCACGGCGTCGGGCAGGAGCTCCTTGACGCGTTGCTTGCAAAGGCACGCGAGGAAGAGCATTCGTCGGTGTCGCTGTCGGTGGAACACGATTCGCCGGCGGTGAAGTTCTACGAACGCAACGGTTTCGAGCGCGCCGGGGAAGCGGCCGGTGGGCTCGTGATGAAGCGCGCGCTGTGAAGACGCGGCTCGCCGGCATCAATCACGTCGCACTGCAAGTGGACGATCTCGAGACGGCGGTCGCGTTCTACTGCGCGTTGTTCGAGCCGACAGGCGTCGACCGCAGCGAGCCCGACGCCGCGTTTCTCGAGATCGGCGACCAGTTCATCGCCCTCTTCGAGCGCGGCTCACGCGAGGAGGAGCCGCACTTCGGCCTGGTGGTCGAGGACAAGGAGGCGGCACGACGTGCACTCGAGGCAGCAGGCGTCGAGATCCTGCCGGGGCATCGCCTCGACTTCCGCGACCCGTCGGGCAACCGCGTTCAGATCGTGCAGTACGACCAGATCCAGTTCACAAAGCCCGAGGACCTGCTTCGCCGCATGGGTCTTGCTCCTGCGAAGACCGAGTCGGCGCTCGCCGAGCTCCGGGCGAACGGTCTCATCGACTAGAGAGGTTTGAGCTCGGTGTAAAGCCCGGAATCCGTCGCGCGCGTCTCGCCGTAGAGAGGGAGAGGCCGCATTCGATCACTCGATTGAAAGGAGGGATCCATTGCGTCGGATCGGGAAATCAGGTGTCGCGATCGCGTTCGTGATGGTGTTCGCGATCGGCGTGGGCGCTGCGTATGCACACAGGTCCGTGGCAGCGGGGACGATCGACTTGAAAGTCTCGCCGTACGGGAAGGTGCTCGTCAGCGCGAACGGACACACGCTCTATCTGTTCAAGCACGACAAGACCGCCAAGAGCACGTGCAGTGGGAAGTGCGCTGTCAACTGGCCGCCTCTCCTGACCAAGGTCGCGAAGCCGACGGCGGGTTCCGGGATCAACGCATCGCTGATCGGGACCACACGGCGCGCGGATGGGAAGCTCCAGGTCACCTATCACGGTCACCCGCTCTACTGGTTCCTGCTCGACAAGCAGGCCGGGCAGATGAAGGGCGAGGGTGTCAACTTCTTCGGCGGCGCGTGGTACGTGGTGAACGCCAAGGGCATCGCGGTGACCAGTAAGACTGCGAGCGCCGGGCAGACCACGACCGGAATGACGACTACGACCGCCGGCGGCGGGGGTGGCGGAGGTTACGGCTACACGCCCTGAAGCAGCGTTGGGCACACGCACCGAACGGCACTGAACCTCGTGCGACCGGGGGCAGCGGCCTAGAAATTGCCGCCGGCCGCACGGGGCAACCGTTGGGCAAGCCAGTCGCGCACCTCGGCGAGGAAGTGCGGGTCGAGCGTGTGGGGGAGGGGGTATTCCTTGTAGAGCACTTCGCCGCCCGCCTCCTGGAGCCTGTCGCGTGCGGCGCGGCCGAAGTCGACGCTGATGATCGGGTCGAAGGTGCCATGCCCGATCGCGGTCGGTGGCAGCGGCCGAGCGAGGTCGAGCTCCCAGCCCTCCACCTCGGGGATGAATCCCGAGAACGCCGCGAGCGCCGTCGGACGACGGCGACCGACGCCGAGCCCGAGTGCATAGGTCATGACGGCGCCCTGCGAGAACCCGCCGAGGACGAGACGTTCGTGCGGGAGCGAATCGAGCCACTCGGCTGCCTCGCGGTACGACGCGGCGAACGTCGCGGGATCCGGGTAGCCGACTCTCGGCACGACGTACCAGTGCGCGCCACCGGGTGGGAGCGACAACGGCCCGCGCGGGCAGAACCCGTCGAGCCTGCGGTTCGGGTCGAGGACGTCGAGGAGCGGGAAGAGATCGTGCTCATCGGCCCCGCGGCCATGAAGGAGGACCAGCGCGCCCTGTGCCTCTCCCTCCGCAGGGCGCTCGCGTACGATCATCGGCGCTCGTCGCGGGGGTTCGGCAGCGGCGTCAGCACCCGCTCGACCTGGTCGCGGTACTGCTCGTAGTTGGGAGGCAGCGAGAGCTTCTCGCCGAGTGTCTCGAGCGGCTCGTCCGCGGTGAAGCCCGGCCCGAGCGTCGCGATCTCGAAGAGCACGCCGCTCGGCTCGCGAAAGTAGATCGACTTGAAGTAGAACCGATCGATCACCGGCGTCGGCTGACCGCCACCGTCGAGCACGCGCTGCCGCCACGCCTCGTGCTCGGCCGGCTGGGACGACCACGCGACGTGGTGAACGGTGCCACCCGCCTGCATCCCACCCTGCGCGGGCGGAGGGTCGTAGACGTAAAAGCCGCTCCGCGTCTCGCCTCGTGCGGCCCACCCGGGCTCGAACCCGAGCGTCTCGAGCAGCCGCGTGCTCCGCTCCGGGTGAGCTGCATAGGCGCGCACCCCGGCGAAGCCACGGATGCGGTGCTCCTCGGGAATGTCGGGGGCATCGGCGATGAGCGGCGGTTCGCCGGACTCGTCGACCAGCAGCTCGAGCGACAGCCCTTCGTTGTCGGCGAAAAGGAGTGACCCGTCGCCGCGCTCGCCGGAGACGCGCTGCTCCCAGAAGTCCAGCGAGGCCTCGGAAGCGACGCGGAAGCACACTCGGTGCACCATGCCGTCGCCGGCGCGTCCGCGCGGTGCATTCGGATACTCAAAGAACGTAATGTCCGACCCGGCCGAGCCGCGCTCGTCGGCGAAGAAGAGGTGATACACGGTCGGGTCGTCCTGGTTCACCGTTTTCTTCACCATCCTGAGGCCGAGCGTCCCGGCGTAGAACTCGACATTCGCCGGTGCGTCGCCGGTGATGCACGTGATGTGGTGAACGCCTTCGAGCTTCACGGTCGTAGCATGCCGGAATGCGCGCGGCCGTCATCGCCGAAGGGAGACTCGAGATCGAGGAGCGCCCCGATCCCGTTCCCGGTGATGGTGAGGTTGTGATCCGCGTGCGGGCAACCGGCGTGAACGGCGCAGACATCATGCAGCGCGCCGGCCGCTACCCGCCGCCGCCCGGGGCGCCCGTCGACATCCCGGGTCTCGAGTGCGCCGGCGAGAATGTCGAGACCGGCGAGCGCGTGATGGCGCTCCTTGCCGGCGGCGGCCACGCCGAGCTCGTCGCGGTGCACCACACCCACGTCGTGCGCATTCCCGCGACCGTCGACTGGCCGCAGGCAGGCGGCTTCGTCGAGGTCTACGCGACAGCGCACGACGCGCTCTTCACCCAGGCGCATTTGACCTCCGGCGACCGCCTGCTCGTGAACGGCGCCGCCGGCGGCGTCGGGGTCGCGGCCCTGCAGCTCGGTGTGCGGGTCGGCGCCCACGTCACGGGTACCGCCCGCCATCACCTGCAGGAGATCGAGGCGCTCGGCGCGACGACGGAGCCGGAAGGCGAATACGACGTGATCCTCGAGCTTGTCGGCGGCGAGAATCTCGCGGAGAACGTCGGTCGGCTCGCCCCGAAGGGGCGGATCGCCGTGATCGGGACCGGCGCCGGCTCGAAGGCGGAGATCGACTTCGGGCTGCTGATGCGCAAGCGTGGCCGGATCTCGAGCTCGACGCTGCGCCCGCGCTCGCGCGCCGAGAAGGAGGATGTGCTGAAACGCCTCGAGGGGCACGCGCTGCCACTCCTCGCGCGCGGCGAGTTGACAGTGCCCGTCGAGGAGGTCTTCCCGCTCGAGCGGGCACAGGAGGCGTACGACCGATTCGCCGCCGGCGGCAAGTTCGGCAAGATCGTCATCACCCCTTGACCCTCTCGGCCGTGCGCGTCAAGCTTCAGTCGCATGACTGACGTTCTGCCGGAGAACGAAGAGTCACAGCGAGCCTGGAACGGCGTGCTCTTCGATCGGTTCGTGCAGTACCGCGACCTCGTGATCACCGGTCTGCGGGCACACGGCGCGGCGGCTATGCGTCTCTGCCCGCCGGCGGCCGGGGACCGGGTCCTCGACATCGGCTGCGGCTTCGGGGACACCTCGCTGGAGCTCGCGGAGCTCGTCGGTACCTCCGGCACCGTCCTCGGCGTCGACGTCGCTGCGCGCTTCATCGACGCAGCGCGCAGCGAGGCGCAAGCGGCGGGCGCCACCAACGTCAGATTCGAGGTCGTCGATGTCCAGGCAGTGCAGTTCGAGGAGACCTTCGACTACGCGTTCTCTCGTTTCGGGACGATGTTCTTCGCGAGCCCGGTGGCTGCCCTGCGCAACGTGCGCCGAGCGCTCGTGCCGGGCGCACGACTCTGTTTCGTCGTGTGGCGCCAGAAGCCGGACAACCCGTGGCTCCACCGCGCCGAAGAAGTTGTGAAGCCGCTCGTCGAGGTCCCCGAGGAGACCGACGAAGCCCGCTGTGGGCCTGGGCCGTTCGCGATGGCGAACGCCGACACGGTGAGCCAGATCCTGCTCAGCGCCGGCTTCGACGAGATCGTTTTCAATCGCCGCGACTTGCCGATCAAGATCGGGTCGACACTCGACGAGGCGATCGAGATGAATCTCGCGCTCGGGCCGGCGGCAGAGGCCGTCCGGCTCGCCGGTGCCGACGGCGACGCGATGCGGCCCCAGCTCGCGGCCCTCCTGCGTGAGGCGCTGTCCGACCTCGAGACGCCGTCGGGCGACGTGGTCGGCGAGTCGTCTGTGTGGATCGTCACCGCACGCGCCGCCTGAGGAATCACCGCGCGCGGCCGCCTCGGTACCATCGCGGCCGGAAACTCAAACGCTTTAGAGGAGCTGAGATGGAAGTCGACGTTGCCGTCCTCGGCGGAGGCCCTGGTGGCTATACCGCAGCGATCCGCGTGGCCCAGCTGGGCGCAAAGGTCGCGTGCATCGAGAAGGAGCCAGAGCTCGGAGGTACGTGCCTTCGCGTGGGGTGCATCCCGACGAAGGCATGGGTGCAAACCGCGCACTTCCTGCACCAGGCCAACGAGACCTTCGGGAAGCTCGGCGTGAAGGTCGACGGTACGCAGCTCGACTTTCCCGTCGCGAACGAGTGGAAGGCCGGCGTGGTCAAGCAGATGACGAGCGGCGTCGCCTCTCTGTTCAAGGCCAACGGTGTCGAATGGGTGAAGGGCGTCGGGAAGTTCAAGGACGCGAACACGATCTCGGTCGAGGGCGGCGAGGACATCACGTTCCGCGCCGCGATCGTCGCCACGGGATCATTCCCGCTGCGGCCGCCCATCCCGGGCCTCGAGTCCGACCTCTGCGTCGACTCCACGGGGCTGCTCGCGCAGACGGAGGTCCCGAAGCGTCTGGTCATCCTCGGTGGCGGCATCATCGGCTCGGAGTTCGCGTCCATCCTCAACCGCTTCGGCTCCGAGGTGACGATCGTCGAGATGCTCGACGCCCTGATCCCTCAGGAGGACGCCGACGCGGCGAAGGAGCTCGCGAAGGCATTTCGCAAGCGCGGCATCGCGCTCGAGCTCGGGAAGCAGTGCACCAAGGTCGAGCAGCAAGGCAATGCGTTGACGGTGTTCTACGGCGACGGCGAGTCGGTCGAGTGTGACCTGATGCTCGTAGCGGTCGGCCGCGGGCCGCTCGTCGAGGGCATCGGCCTCGAAGCCGCGGGCGTCGAATATGACAAGCGCAAGGGCATCGCCACCGACGAGCACCGTCGCACGAAGGTGCCGCACATCTACGCGGTGGGCGACTGCGCCGGCTACTGGCAGCTCGCGCACACGGCGTTTCGCGAGGGTGAGGTCGCGGCGGAGAATGCGTGCGGGCACGACACGATCGTCGACAACCGCGCGGTGCCGCGGCCGATCTACACCGACCCGGAGATCGCAGGCGTCGGCCTCACCGAGGAGCAGGCGCGCGAGCAGTACGGCGACGACGTCGCCGTTGGCGTCTTCCCGTGGCTGGCGAACGCGCGCGCCGTCATGCAGGCCGAGACGGTTGGCTGGGTGAAGTCGATCCACGAGACGCGCTACGGCGAGCTGCTCGGGCTGATCATGGTCGGCCCGCATGTCACCGATCTGATCGAAGCGGGCACCGTTGCGATCGACGCCGAGTCGACGGTCGAGACGGTTGCGGACGGCATGGCGGCACATCCGACGCTCAGCGAGGCGATCAAGGAGGCGGGCCTCGTCGCGCTCGGGCGCGCGATCCACCTGCCGAACAAGAAGAAAGCGGCGGTCAAGGCGTAGGTCAGGCGGGACGCGTCGCCGCGACGGGTGCCACCGGGTCGTCGGTGACCGCCCGCACACCGGGGACGAATGCAACGATCAGGTTCGTCGCCGCCGCGACAGCGGCGGCGCCGAGCAACGTCGCCTCGACGCCCAGCGGCTTCGAGATCAAGGGAAACACCACGAACCCGATCGGCATGAACACGAACGACACGAGGATGTCGTAAGAACGAACACGTGCGAACACGCCTTGCGGGATACGCCGCTGCAACGTCGTCTCCCAGAAGGTGTTGCTGAGCGCGATCGAAGCCATGCCGAAACCCCAGGCAGCGGCGATCGCGAGTGCGGGAAGTGGGGGCGCGAGCGCGGCGATCGGCACACCGACGAGCATCGTCATGATGAAGGCGAAGCTGAGCGGCCTGTGCGGCCGCAGGCGGACGGACGCAAGGCTCCCGACGATCGCGCCGACCGCGCCGGTCGCAGAGACGAGTCCCCAGTTGCGCGCGCCGCCGAGCTGGTCGCGGAAGATGATCGGCCCGAGGACGATGAACGACGCGAAGCAGAAATTCGTGATCGCGAACCCGATGATCGGTGCGCTGACCCAGGAGCGCGAGGTCATCTCGCCGAAGCCGTCTCGCAGCTCGCGGATGAAGTGACTACGAGCCGCCCGTGCGTGCGCGGGCAGCCGGAGCTGCACCAGGAAGAACGCACTCGCGAGGAAGCTGACGGAGTCGATCGCAAAGACCCAACCCGTCCCGATGACCGCGATCAGGACGCCGGAGGCCGCTGGGCCGAACACGTTCATCGCGTTCCGTGAGATTCCGAGCAGCGCGTTCGCCGACCTGAGGCCCTCGGCCTCGATCGTCTGGGGCACGAGGCCGTCGCTGGCCGGCCCGAAGAACGCGGACGCCGCACCGAAGACGATCGCCGTGACGAAGAAGAGCGGCAGGGTCATCTGATGCGTGAGGAGCATCGTGGCCGTGAAGGCCTCGACGACCGCACGGATGCCGTCGCTGGCGAGCATCACGGCCTGGCGCGGCAGGCGGTCGCCGACGACGCCGGCGACGAGCGTGAAGCCGACGCGGGAGGCTGTAGCCGCCGCCAGTACTCCGCCGAGCGCGAGTTGGGAGCTGTTGACGGAGAGCACCGCGAACGTGAGGGCGACGGGGACGAGCGCATCCCCGACCGCCGAGGAGACGCGGCCGAGCCAGAGCAGCCGGAACTGGCGCTCGTACAGCGGTGCAAAAGCGTCTCTCAGACCCACCCGTTCGCACCTTAACCCGGATTCCTGAGGCAATCCAGGGGTTTCCCCTTGGCAACCCGACGGCGTCGATCCGACCGGCCTACATGTTGTAACTCTGGATGTAAGGCTTCGGTAAGCGGGGCGCGGGCCGCGCAAGATTCCTGGCGGAGGGACGTCTCAACTGTCGGACGTGCCCTCGTCCCGCCGGGAAGCTTCGCCCGCCCGCAAGGTTTCCCGGCATTTTCTCGGGCCCCGCCCTTGCCGCAGAGGGCGGGGCCTGCAGCTTCCCCACAGCTTCCCGAGCTCATCTGGCTGTTCAGCCGCTTCCCTCGCTCCCGCGGCTCCGCGCCGGGTAGAGTCGCGAGCCATGGGTGTGTTCAATCGTCGCAACGCCGTCGTCGGCTGGCTCGTCGTGGCCGCCGGCAAGCAGGCGATGAAGCAGAAGGCCAAGGAGGCGGTGCCGTCCATCGACACCGAGTCCAAGAAGCCGAACAAGAGCGCGATCGCGCTCGCAGTCGCAGGCGCCGTCGGCATGCTGGCCTTCTGGCACAAGCGCTCAGGCGACGACACCTCGACACCCGAGAACTAGGTCACTCAAGACCTAGGTCACTCAAGACCTAGGACACTCAAGATCTCGGCTCTCAGAGCTCCGGCTCGACCCCCTTCGCGGCCGTGTCTCTGCGGGCCACGGCCGGTGTCGGACACACGCACGGACGACGCACCGAAGTGCCGCGCGAATGTGTCGTGGTCTCGCGCAGCGGTGGAGCTAGCCGGCGAGGCCGAAGGGGCTGCCTTCGGAGTCGCGGCACACGGCCCAACGATCGCCCGGATGCACCACGGTGCCGCCGAGAGCGACAACGCGCTCGAGCGCACCCGGCAGATCCTCGACACGAAAATACGGGAGCGAGAAGCGGTCGCCCGGCCCCGGGCCGCGCTCGTGGAGGCCGAAAACCGGACCATCGCCGCGGCTCTGGATACCCTCGCCCTCCGCTGCACCGCGTCCGGACAGCGACAGCCGGAGCAGCCCCTCCCAAAACTGCTGTGCCCGAGCGAGGTCGTCGGCCGGGAACTCGATCAAATCGAGCGGAATCATCCTTACAGCGTATGCCGCAGCATCCGCCTGCGCCGGTACCGTCGGCACCGATGAGCCCCTTCGAAGTGCGTGAGCTCGTGCGGCGGCTTCGTGCCGCGTATCCCGACCCACCATTCGGCGAGGAGACCGAGAAGCTGTACGAGCGCATGCTCGTCGACCTCGAATTCTCCGCTGTCGACCCCGTGGTCGATGAGCTGATCGCGACCACGATGAAACTACCAACTGTCAGCCGCATCCGCCGCGCTGTGATCGAGCCGACGCTTGCGATCCCCACCGCCGACGAAGCCTGGCTCGCCGTCCAGACGCGCGAGGGTGCCGTGCACGAGCTCGTCGCACACGTCGCTCGGCTCGTCGGCGGCGGCTACAACATCCGCACCTCGAGCGACCCCGAGTTGACGCGCGTCCGGTTCGTGAAGGTCTACGACGAGCTACGACGTAAGGCGGTCGACCGCGCGCTGGTCGACGGCGTCCGCGCGCAGCGGATGAAGCTCCAGCAGGTCTCGTAGCCTCGCATGCCCACGACGAAAGAAGTGCTCGCCGAGCGGTTCGGATTCACGTCGTTCCGCCCGGGCCAGGAGCAGGTCGTCGATTCGCTGCTCGCCGGCCGCTCCGCGCTGGCCGTCTTCCCGACCGGAGCGGGCAAGAGCCTCTGCTACCAGTTGCCGGCACTTCTCCTCGACGGTGTCACCGTCGTCGTCTCGCCGCTGATCGCGCTGATGAAGGACCAGATCGACTTCCTCACACGCCAGGGCGTCGACGCCGCGCGGCTCGACTCGAGCCTCGACGCGGCTGAAGTCCGCAGCGTCACCGGCCGGCTCCGCGATGGGACCCTGCGGCTGCTCTACGTCGCGCCCGAACGCTTCAACAACGAGCGCTTCCTGGCCCAGCTCGGCGAGACGACGATCGCGCTCTTTGCCGTCGACGAGGCGCATTGCATCTCGGAGTGGGGCCACAACTTCCGCCCCGACTACCTGAAGCTCGCTGCGCGGGCGCGTGAGCTCGGCGCCGAGCGCGTTCTCGCGCTCACCGCGACCGCGACGCCTGCAGTTGTCGCCGACATCTGCGCGGGCTTCGGCATCGAGCATCGCGACAGCGTCGTCACCGGCTTCTACCGCCCGAACCTGACGCTCCTGACGACCGCTGCGCGAGCACAGGATCGTGACCAGCTGCTGATCGACCGGCTGCGCGGGCGGACGACCGGCTCGACGATCGTCTACGTCACTCTGCAGCGCACGGCCGAGCGCGTCGCGGCATTGCTCGCCGCCGCCGGCCAGCCCGCGCGCGCCTACCACGCCGGCATGAACGCTGACGACCGCGTCGACACACAGGAGTGGTGGACCTCGTCGGACAGCAACATCGTCGTCGCCACGATCGCCTTCGGCATGGGCATCGACAAGGCAGACGTGCGTTACGTCTACCACCTCAACCTGCCGAAGGGCCTCGAGTCGTACTCACAGGAGATCGGCCGCGCCGGGCGAGACGGCGAGCAGAGTACCTGCGAGCTCTTCGCCTGCCGCGAGGACGTACCGACGCTCGAGAACTTCGCCTACGGCGACACGCCAACCCGCGAGGCGATCGACGGTCTGGTCGCGCACGTGCTCGCGCACCCAGTCGGGGAGCAGTTCGCGGTCTCGGAATACGACCTCTCCGCACGCTACGACGTGCGGCCGCTCGTGTTGAAGACGATCCTCACCTACATCGAGCTGGACGGTTACCTGGAGCAGGGCACGCCGTTCTATGCGGGATACGCGGTACGGCCGATCAACGGCACGTTCGCCGACGCCTTCGTGCGATTCGACGCTGCCCGCGCCGACTTTCTACGTCGCGTCCTTGCGAGCGGGAAGGAGGGCCGCACGTGGACGACCGTCGACCCCGAGGCCTCTGCCGCGGCGATCGGAGAGGACCGTGACCGAATTGTCGCCGCGCTCGGCTACCTCGAGCAGCAGGGACTCGTCGAGCTGAAGGCCACCGATGTGCGCCAGCGCTACACACTCCGCGCGCAGCCGGCCTCACTCACGAAGGTCGGGGACGGGCTCACCGCGCGGTTCGAGCGGCGCGAGCAGTCCGAAGCCGAGCGCATCGCGCGCGTCGTCGCGCTCGTCACCCACGACGGCTGCCAGGTGCTGGCGCTCGTCGCCTACTTCGGCGAGACGCGCGCGGAACCATGCGGCCACTGCACGTTCTGCCTCACGGGCAAGGCCCAGCACCTACCCGAGCCCAGCGAGCCGGTAGCGCTTCATCTGGATGAACAAGCATTCGACGAAGTTGCGGCGCAACACCCCGCTGCGCTCGGCACACCGCGCCAGTGCGCACGCTTCCTCTGCGGCCTCACGAGCCCTGCGACGACGCGCGCGAAGCTCTCGCGGCACCCGCTGTTCGGCTCGCTCGCCGACCAGCGCTTCGGCGAGGTGCTCAGACGCTGCGAGAGCCTCGCCGCAACGCGATCCCGGTGAGGATCTCGCGCACGATCCGCTCGCCGGCGAGTGCCGTGATGTCCGCCGAGCCGATCGCAGTCGGGATCACCTCGACAAGATCTGCGCCGACGAGCTCGAGTCGCGACGCCAGCACGCGCACCGCCTTGAGCAAATCGACCGTCGTCATCCCGCCCGGCTCCGGTGTGCCCGTGCCGGGCGCGTAGGCCGGGTCGAGCACGTCGATGTCGACCGTCAGGAAGACCGGCCCCGCACCGACGATCTCGAGCGTGCGGGCGACGACCGCGTCGATGCCGAGGTCGAGGACGTCGTGCATGAAGAACGATGTGATCCCGCGGTCGCGCTGCCAGCCGAACTCCGCTTCGCCTGGCCAGTAGCCGCGCAGCCCAATCTGCACGTAGCGAACGGGATCGACAAGCCCGTCGCGGACGAGCCGGTACATCGGTGTGCCGTGTGAGATCTCCACTCCGAACACGGTCGTGCCGGTATCGGTGTGCGTGTCGAAATGCACGAGACCGACAGGTCCATGCCGCTCGGCGCAGGCAGCAACCTCGGGCTCGGTGATCGAGTGATCGCCTCCGAGCACGATTGGCACGAGGCCCGCATCGAGCACCTCGCCGACGGTCTCCTTGATCGCGAGCCGTGAGCGCTCGGGGTCGGCGGGGAGGACCGGCGCGTCGCCGTAGTCGACGATGCGCAGCTCGGCGAACGCGTCGACCTTCGCCTCGAGATGCGGGCCTGGTGGGCAGCTCGCTGCGCGAATCGCACGCGGCCCGAACCGCGTCCCGGGACGGTCGGAGACGAGATCGTCGGTCGGGGCGCCTACGATCGCGACGTCGAAGCCGGCGAGGAGCGCCTTGTCCTGCGTGTACGGCGCGCTCCCGAAGCTGACCGGCCCGGCAAAGTCGGGTTTCTCTCCGTGCTCGCGCCACCGCTGGACCGGATCGATCATGTCGTGATCGTCGCAGCATCGATCCTGGCCTGCACGAGCTCCTCTGCTGCCCGCGCGCCTGCCGCATGTCCGGTGAGAGCGGCGAGGAACGCCGCGGCACCGAGCGCGTCGAGCCGGCAAGCCGTGCGCGCGGTCACCGTGGCGGTGCGCGGGATCCTCCGCAGAAGCGCAATCTCGCCGAAGCAGTCGCCGCGCCCGAGCGTGTTCAGGAGCTCGCCGCGCCGGGTCACGTCCAGCTCGCCGTCGGCGATCACGTAGAAGCGGTCTCCTGCCTCGCCTTCCGTGACGACCGGTGTCCCGGCTGGTACATCGATCGCCTCGGCCGACCGCGCGAGACCCTCGAGCTCGGGGGCGGCCAGAGGTGCGAACATCGGCAAGGAACGCAACCGTGCGATTTCGACCACCGGCCGAATCGCATTGTCGGCCGCAAGGAGACTGCGCAGCACGAACAGCATCCCGAGTGGGAGCAGCGCGGCGAGACACACGAACGCCCAGCGACCACCGACCAGCGCGACGAACACCGGCGCGATCCCCGAGCCGATCGCGAGGCCCGCCATCGTCACCGCTTCCAGGAGACCGAAGACCCGTGCGAGCGTCTCGGGCGGTGCGATGCGCTGCAGCAGCGTTCGGCCCGCGACGTCGAGCACGCTGCGACCGATACCCGCGACGACGAGCAACGCGAATGCCGCGACGATCGACGGCAGCACGCCGACTGCAGCGAGCGCGATCGCCCACAGCGCGAGGCCCGCGGCCAAGGCCGGCCCGAGGCGCGCTCGCCCGATCAGTGTGACGGTCGCCATGATCCCGATCACGCCCCCCGCCCCGAACGCGGCGTTCAGGTAGCCGGCCGTCGAGCCTTCGTGACCGAGGACACCCACTGCGAGCACGACGTAGAGCACGTCGAGCGCGCCGATCGCGACGGCCTCGAGGCCGAGCAGCCAGACGAGCGCGCGCGGCCCGGGCTCACGCACGACGATCCGCAGTCCTTCGCGTGTGCCCTCGAAGGCTGAGCCGGGCGAGCCGATGGGAAGCGGCCCGGGGACTCCTGCGACCAAGATGGCCGCGATGCCTCCGACGACAGCCATCACAGCGAACACGCTTCCCGGCCCACCGACGGCCAGGAGCAGGCCGGCGAGGGCCGGTGCAGCGAGGACGCTGATGCTCTCGATCCAGCCGGCGACGACGTTTGCCGCCGTCAGCTCCTCGGCCGTGCGCGCAAGTGCGGGCAGGAGCACGGCCTGCGCCGGGCGGGTGGCCGTCACCGCGACCGCCGCGAGCGCGGCGAAGGCGTACGCCGCGAGCGCCGGTCCGTGCGACAGCAGCACGACCGCCGTCGCTCCCATCGCGAGGGCCTGCGCCGCGTAGGCGCCGGTCAACACCTTCGTCGGGCGTCGGCTGTCCGCGAGTGACGCCGCGAGCGGGGCGAAGAGCATCGCGGGGATGAGCTGCGCGAGCGCGACGAGCCCGGCTGTGGTCGCGCCGCCGCGGCTGTAGGCGTAGACCAGCATGGCGATCCAGACGCCCCATTCGGCGGCGTTGAAGCCGAGGAAGGCGAACTGGACGCGGCGCAGTTGCGGGTTGCGCAAGACGCCGCCGACGACCCTCGGGATCTCGCCCGCGTAGCTCACCGCGCTCGGCGCAGCCGCTCGTGCGCGCTCAGCCTGAGCTCATGCTCGAGGCGGGGTGCTGCGGCGAGGAGTTGCGCAAGCGCATCGGGGTCGACGAGCCGCAGCCGGACCTCGTCTCGCGCCAGCACCGTCGCGCTTCGACCGCGTGCGAAACCGGCACCCCACTCGAGTGCCGCCACCTCGCCGAAGAACTCACCGGCACGCAGCGTCGCGGCAATCTCACCGCCGAGTGTGACGTCGACGGTTCCATGCTCGACGACGTAGAAATCGCGATTCACCTCCGAGCGCTCGACCACCGTCTCCCCGGCGCTGAACGATCGCCTCGACGAAAGCGAGTCGAGGAGCAGCGCCTCGGTCGGCGCGAGCCGGGCGAACAGCGGCCGGCGCTGTTCGAAGACCCGGTCGCGCTCGGTCAGGCTCGCTGCCTCGACGGGGTCCGCCGATTCGAGGAACGCCAGGACCTGCTCGACGTCGTCGGCAGTGCTCGTGTGGTTGAGGATGCAGAGGCGCAGGGCGGGGCGCCCGTGCACCCGAGTCGAGGAGATGAAGCCGAGGCCGCTTGCCTCGAGCGCCGCTACGAGCCCGTGGGTGACCTCGTCGTCCTCACCTCTCCGGCGGAAACAGATCGTGCCCAGCGAAGGCGGGGAGACCAGTTCGAACCGGTCGCTCGCATCGACGCGCTGTCGCGCCAGTTCGGCGAGGTCGAGGCATTCGTCGATCGCGGCGCGGAATGCATCGAGCCCGAACGTGTGCAACGAAAGCCACAGCTTGAGGGCGCGGGAGGAGCGACTCAGCTGCAGACCGAGGTCGGCGAAGTTCACCTCATCGCTCGCGGGCTCCGCGTCGTGGAGGTAGTCTGAGCTGATCTCGAATGCGGCGCGAAGTGCCCGGCCGTCGCGCACGAGCAGGCAGCCGCACTCGTACGGCTGGTAGAGCCACTTGTGCGGGTCGAGCGTGATCGAGTCGGCGAGTGCGATTCCCGCGAGTGCGAGGCGTCCGCGGTCGGTGAGGACGGCGAAGCCGCCGTAGGCCGCGTCGACGTGCAACCAGAGACCGTTTCGGCGACTGAGCTCGGCGAGTTCCGGGAGCGGGTCGATCGCACCGGAGCTCGTTGCGCCCGCGTTCGCGACGACGAAGAACGGGAGGCGACCCGCACGTTCGTCGGCAGCGATCGCGGCGGCGAGCGTGTCCGGCTCGAGGCGAAGGTCGTCACCGACGGGAAGGACGCGAACCTGGCCGGGTTGGATGCCGACGATGCGCAGTGCGCGTGCGATCGACGAGTGCGCCTGGTCGGAGACGTAGACGACGAGGTCGTCTTGCGCGGCGCCGGCTCGTGCCTCGCGCGCGCAGACAAGTGCGGTCAGGTTCGCAGCCGAGCCGCCGGTGACGAGCGAGCCTGTCGCCTCGGCTGGATAGCCGACCCAGTCCTTGAACCAGCCAAGCACCTCCAGCTCGAGCTGGCTTGGCCCGGCCGATTCCATCCACGAGCCCGCGTAGACGTTGCACGCGCTTGCGATGAAGTCGCCGAGTGCGCCCGGCCACGTGCCGGCGAACGGCACGAACGCGAAGAAGCGGGGTGAGCCGAACGGCTCGCGTACGGGATCACGTCGCGGAACAGACCGGCGAGAGCTCGTCGAACGGCCGGCCGGCCGTCGGTGCGCAGCCGCCGACGCGTCGCTGGAGCACCGCGGGCTCCGCCCGGCGGATCGGCGGCTGCGAAGGATCGGTGAGCCAGTCCACCAGCGCGTCGACCGTGCGATATCCGGTCGCACCGATGGCTTCGCGGTCAAGCGCGAGTCTCCCGACGTCATCCCCTGAAGCGGCACCGATGCTCGTAATCTGGCACAGAAAACGGTGTTTGTGACCAGGTCGCGTATCGTGGACGGATGCAACCCGTGCTCGTGCCGAAGAAGCTGTCGTTCGAGCAGGGCGGCGCCTTCATCGCCGAGACACGCCGCGAGGTCGATCTGTACCTCGCTTCGCGGCGCACGCGCGCATGGGGTCGAGCTCAGCTCTACGCGAAGACGTTCGTCGCGTTCGCGATCGTCGCGGCGTCGTGGGCGACGCTGATTTTCGTGCGGCCCGGCATCGTCCTCGGCCTCGTCGCGCTCGCCGGCATGGCGCTCGGGGCGATCCTCGTCGGCTTCTGTGTGCAGCACGACGCGAACCACGGCGCGTATTTTCGCCGGCGTCGCTTCAACCATCTGATGGGGTGGACGACCGATTCGCTGCTCGGCTTCTCGAGCTACACGTGGCGCGTCAAGCACAACGTCGCGCATCACACGTACACGAACGTCGAGGGGTACGACGACGACATCAACCAGGCGCCGTTCATTCGCCTCGTTCCGACACAGCAACCTCGCTGGTGGTACCGCCTGCAGCACATCTACATCTGGCCGCTCTACAGCCTGATGGTCCTTCGCTGGCAGACCGGCGCCGACATCGCAGCACTGATTCGCGGCCGGGTCGCGAACAGCCGCATGCACGTCCCCAAGCGGTGGGATCTCGCCGGCCTTGTCGGTGGCAAGCTGATCTTCGTCACGTGGGCGATCGCGATCCCGCTGCTTGTCTATCCGTGGTGGGTCGTCCTCCTCGGCTACGCGGCGTTCTCGATGGCCACGAGCCTTGTCACCGCGACGACGTTCCAGTTGGCGCACTGTGTCGAGGAGGCCGATTTTGCGACCCCCGCGCAGGTGACTGCCGGTGGCAAGCCGTGGGCGGTGCACGAGGTCGAGTCGACCGTCGACTTCTGCCCGAGGAACCCGGTGCTCACATGGCTCCTCGGGGGCCTCAACTACCAGATCGAGCATCACCTCTTCCCGCGCGTTCCGCACACGCACTACCCGCGCATCGCCCAGATCGTCCGCCGGAACGCGTTGAAGCACGGCGTTCGCTACACGGCTCAGCCGTCACTCGCGCGGGCGCTTCGCTCGCACCAGCGCCATCTGCGCGCGCTCGGCCGGCAGGGGCTGCCGGTCGAGATCGAAATGGGTTAGCTCCCTTCCGTTCAGCCGTTGAGATCGATGGCGCCGCGCAAGACAACGGTGCGGTGCAAGTTGTCGAAGGTCAGCTCAGGGCGGTAGTCGCCGCTCGGCAAGACTTGTCCGTGCGCGTTGCGGCCGCGCCAGTTGAACAGGTTCTCGCCTGCAGCAAGCAACCGGTTGCGGGCCAGCGTCGCGACGGTGCGACCGGAGGCGTTCACGATTCGGAAGGTGACTGGCTCGCGCCGGAGGAGGCTGAAGTCGATGCGCGCAACGTCGTCGGAGCAGCGACAACGCGGAGAGAGTTGCTTGCTGACCTCCGTGTTGCGGATCAGCGCGTCACGCAGCCGCCCGCCGCTCGTCAGGCCGATCGCGAGTGAGAGCGCGCCGAGGATCGCAGCAGCCAGCGCGGCCGACCCAAGGAGCCGGCTTCGTCGTCGGCGCCGGGCCGGCGAGGGCGCGTTTTCGGCCACTCGGACGACGAGCTGTTCGGCCGCCTGGTCGGCAAGCTCGAGCGCGGCGAGCGAATTGTCTGCCGTCGCGATCACATAGCCGCTCCGATCGGCGTCGACCTGGACCGGCCGGATCGTGGCGCCCTCACCGAAGTAGAGATCCGCGGCGAGGATGCCGGGCGATCGGCGTACCGTGTCGAGCCCGCCGATCGAAGTCACCGTCCCCACCGGCAACACCCCGGGGCTCGCCGTCAGGAACCGGATGGCAACCGGGCGCGTGAACCGTCGCGTCACGAGATCGTCCGGCACGGCGTCACCGAGTGCCTGCGCGAACGCGATCTCGAACAGGTTGATCCCGGTTCCGTAGGACACGAGATCGGCCATCTGCCCCGCTGCGATACGCGCAGCCGCCTCGACGATGCGAACGCCGTCCGTGGTCGCGATCAACTGCGGGAACGCAATGCCGTCGCGTAGACCGAGCGCGCGCACGGCCGCGACGGCGAGGTCGGACGCCTCGTTCAGGGTTGTCTCGGGGAGGACCGACGGGAACATGTGGATCCAACCCACCCCGAACCCGATCCCGCTCGGCCGCAGTCGATCCGAGAGCGTCAGCACCGTCGCGTCACCGTCGCGGACTGCGAGGAGCCCGTTCAACTCGATGCCGTCGAGGTACTCCTCGAGGATCGCCTGCCCCCTGCGCGAGACCGCGAACGTCTCGGGCAGGTGCGCGCGGATCGCCTCGACCGTCTCGACGAGAAAGATCCCGCGCTGGCCACCGGAGTCGGCCGGCTTCAAAACGACCGGCGGTGCGAGCGCTGCGAACGCGGCCTCGATCTCCGCCGGCGAGGCGATCAGCCGTGAGCGCGGCTGCGGGATCCCCGCGTAGGCAAGCCGCGCGCGCATCTCGCCCTTGTTCGTGAACCCATGGGCAACGTCGACGCCGATCCCCGGCAGGCCGAGCGCAGCCGCGACTGCGGCGGCGGGGGCAACCGCTCGGTCGCTCGAGATCGCGAGCACGCCGTCGACGTGCTGCTTCGTCGCGACTTCGATTACCTGCTCGACGTCGGTGAAGTCGACGACTTCGCCGACGTCGGCATGCGCGAAGGCGATCGCATTCCGGTCGCCGTCGACCGCCACGACGCGGAATCCGGCCTCCCGTGCGTGCTTGATCGCTGCGAGTTGCGACACGCTTGCGCCGAGGAACAGAAGCGTGCGCCGGGACACGGTGCGACCGTACTCCGGCCGACGGCCCAAGAACGAACGGCCGCTGCGGCGTTCAGGCGCTCGTCAGCTTTAGCCGTCGTATGCGCGTCGCTTGGCGGGGCGCGTGTCGAGCCGTTCGAGGTAAGGGAGGACGTTCGGTGTCTCGGGCAGGACGTTGTATTGCCGGGCGCTCAGGGCGACGCCGCCGACGATGACGTCGGCGATCGTGAAGCCGTCACCGGTCACGTAGTCGTTGCCATCGACTGCGCGGCCGAGTGCGGCGAACGCATTCGCAAGCCGGATCTCCGCGACCTCGGTCGCGCCGGGGTCGCCGCCGCGCCGCGCCTGTAGCGTGCGGATCATCGCGGGCTCCAGTTCGGTCATTGCGAAGAACGACCACTGGTAGATCCGCGCGCGGTCGAAGGAACCGATCGCGGGGATCAGCTTCGCGTCCGGATTGAGATCGGCGACGTGCAGGCAAAGCGCTGCGGACTCGTAGAGCAGCCCGTCATCCGTCTCGAGCACGGGGACACGGACGAGGGGATGGCGGCGCGCGTGTTCCGGACTGTGGCCGCTCACCTCATCGAGCACGATCCATTCGTACGGCGCTCCCGTCTCCTCGAGCGCCCAGCGCACCCGCCGCGGCCGTCCTGCTCCCTCGCGGTGGTAGAGCCGGTACACGAGGTCAGCCTACCCGTGTCGCTACGAGGCGCTCGCGCGCCGCTCCCAGCGCGCGCCCCAGTCGGCGCGGGTGAGCGCCGAGATGACGGCGCGCCGCAGCAGGCGCCCGTCGCGGCTGCGCCCGAGCAGGTGCACGCGCAGCGGGTTGTCGCCGAGCGGCAACTCGACACTCGTCGTTTGCGCCGGCAGCGCGAGCGTGTCGCGCACTTCGTAGTCGCCGCGCGCGTCGGGCCGCTCGCTGAAGCGAACCTCCCAGCCGGCGATCGCAGGCGTCGTCTCCCACCGGAGGAGGAAGCGTTCGCCCTCTCGTTCCTGGCGCACCTCCATGTTGGCGCTGATCGTCGGCCGCGTCCGCAGAGCGGTACGAAGCGACGAGGTGGGCGCGGCCGTCACGGGTGCGACCGGCTCGCGGCCGACGAGCGTTCGGGCCCGGTGGACGCTGAGCACGCGCTCGAGCTGCTGCAGCGCCTGCGTCTCGGCAGCCCTGTCGCCTCTGACCGCACGGATGCGCGCCTCGACAGCCTGCCGATCGGGCTCGAGCCGGCCGGCCACCGTCGCCCGGACCTCGGCGAGGATGTGTGCATACGTTTCGTCAGGCACGCGCCAACGGTAGCCGCCGCGCCCAGGCAGGTCCGGTAGACGAGCGTTCTCCGGCGCCGCTCCCGAGATCCGCGAACCTCTGGCCCTGCCGTTCGCCGACCTCGCCGACGGCTCCGGTCGACCCGTTCGACGGCAGCCGTCGTGACGAAAGGGCAACAAAGGAGTGACGAATTTCGCGCCCGACGGTGCGGCTTTGGACGGGTGCCGCGAAGATGGAAGAGCAGAACCGCTTCGGATGGAAGTCCCCGGCGGGCGTCGACCCCTGGTCGAGCTCAATCCCTTCCCGGACCACCTGCTTGCACGACCGCTGCTTCCCCGACGGTCGTTCGACGGCAGCCGTTGTGAAGGAAGCGTGACGGAAGGCCAACTCGATTCCTGCGCAGCCGCCTCGCGCAGCCCTGCGCCTAGTGCGACGAGAGTGTTGTGACCTCGACCGAGTAGAGGGCGTAGGGCAGGGCGTCGAGCACGCGCCGGCGCGGTTCCTCGACCGTGAAGAAGCGCGGCATGGACCGCTCGCGAAGCCACGCGAGCTCGCGCTTCTCGGCGAGCACGAGATCGATCGCGCCGCGATCGCCGCCGAGTGCGGCCCACCGTGCTCGGCCCTGCCACGGCGTCAGGACGCGCGCGGTCACCTCCGCCGCCTCCTCGATCAGCGCCTTCGCCTGCTCTCCCCGGCGGCGGCGGAACCGGTTCGCAGACGAGCCTCCCTGCTTGTGGCGGTTCTTCACGAAGCGCGAGTCGACCTTCGACACCTGAAGCGCGTCGCCGTCGAAGACGCCAACCGCATAGCCGCCCAGCCGCACGAGGACGACCGCGACGAGATGATCGCGCGCGATCTCGTCCAGCAACGGCTCGATGTGGACGGTGTCGTACGAGCCCGTGTGCCCCATCCCGAACGATGGACGCACCAGCAGCCGTTCGGACTCCGACTCGATCCGCACCGCGCCGTCGGCGTACGTCGTGCTTCCGGCGGTACCTTCGAGGGCCTCAAGGCGCTTCCGAACGTTGTCGCGCCCGATGAAGCGCGTGCTCACTTCGCGGAGCCGAGCTGCACCAGTGTGGCGCCGTCCTGCGACTCCGCGGCGCTCGACTCGACGAGTGGATGCTTCTTCAACTCATCGCGCACGGCTGCGCGCACAGCGCCGGTGCCGCGCCCGTGCACGACGCGCACGCTCGAGAGCCCGGCGAGAGAGGCATCGTCGACGAACGAGCGCACCGCCTCGCGTGCGTCTTGCGCGCGCTGACCGCGCACGTCGATCTCGTCGGAGACGTCGCTGCGCGCCCCGGCGAGAATCCGCACCGCCGGCTCGCGGGGCGCTTCTTCTCGCCGGCTCGGTCGCAGCCGCGCCAGAGCGATCCGCACGCGGTGCCCGCCCGCCCCCACGACTTCGGCCTCGTCGCCGTCGATCGAGGCGATCGTTCCGCGGACTCCGATCTCGGGTGCCTCGACCGGATCGCCAGGCTCGAGCGGCGCGAGCAAGGGCAGCGGCTCGTCGAGCGTCTGGAGCGCGCGCTCTGCCCGACGCACCCGCGTCGACGCCTCTCCGAGCGCGCGATCGGCCGCGGGCGATGCGGCGGGCGCCCGCCTGGCCGCACGCATCTCGTCCCGGAGCGCCGCGAGCTCTGCGCGCGCCTCGGCCAGGTCGCGCTGCGCTTCGGCAGCCGCGAGCTCCCGCTCGTGCAGTGCCGACGCTCGCACTTTCGCGATCTCCGCCTCCAGCTCCTCGCCCCGCACGGCTGTCTGGCGGGCGAGCTGAATGGCATCCGCACGAGCGGCCCGCGCCACCGCCAGCTCGTCGCCGGCGGCGCGCTCGGCCGCCTCGGCCTCGGCAAGCAGCTCGGCGATCTGCAACCGCTCGGGCGCAACGTGGCCTCGCGCGTCCTCGACGACCGCCGGGTCGAGCCCGAGCCGCGCGGCGGTCGCGAGCGCATGTGACGTGCCCGGGCGCCCGAGCGCGATCCGGTACAGCGGCTCGTGCGTCGCAGGATCGAGCCCCGTCGCCGCGTTCGCCGCATCCTCGCTCGCGCTCGCCCATTCCTTCAGCTCGGGATAGTGCGTCGTCACGATCGTCAGCCGCGCCTGCCGGGCGAGCCGCCCGACGAGCGCCTGAGCGAGAGCCGACCCCTCGACGGGATCGGTACCCGACGCGACCTCGTCGACGAGCACGAGCGAGCGCTCGCTCGCTGCGTCGAGGATCGCGACGAGGGTCGAGATGTGCCCGGAGAAGGTCGAGAGGCTCATCTCGATCGACTGCTGGTCGCCGATGTCGGCGAGCACCTCGTCGAACACCGGCAGCCTGGCCGTCTCGGCCGGTACCCGTAACCCGGATTGGTGCAGCAACGCAGCGAGGCCGAGCGTCTTCAGCGCCACCGTCTTGCCGCCCGTGTTCGGCCCGCTGATCACGAGCGCGCGCAGCGCACCGAGGTCGAGATCGATCGGTATCGCACGCGCGGGGTCGAGCAGTGGATGCCGGGCCGCGATCAGCTGTACCTCGCTCGCCACCACGACCGGCGTGCCGCGCCAGCTCCGCGAGAGCGCCGCGCACGCGACCGCGAGGTCGATCGCGCCGGTTGCTTCCACGAGTGCCTCCAAGTCAACCGAGCGCGCGCCGACCGACGCCGAGAGCTCGCGGAGGATTCGCGCCACCTCCTCGCGCTCGGCGCTCGCCGCCTCCGATTGGCGGTTGTTCAGCTCGACCACCTCGAGTGGCTCGACGAACAGCGTCTGCCCGGACGCCGAGACGTCGTGGACGATCCCGGGCACGCTGCGCCGCGAGCTCGCCTTCACCGCGAAGACGGGACGCCCGCCGCGCTGGGTGACGAAGTCCTCCTGCAGGTGCTCCTGCAGCCGAGACGTGCGGCCGAGCCTGCGCAGCTCCTCGGTGACGCGCTGCCGGCCGTCGCGCAGCTCCCTGCGCAGCTTGCGCAGCGTCGGTGACGCGTTGTCTCTCACATCCGAGCCGTCCTCCTCGACACAGCGTGCGATCTCGTCGGCGACGGCGCGCAGCGACGGCTCGATCGAGCCCGCGATTCCGGCAAGGAGTGGGGCGACCGAAGCCTCCAGGTCGAGCGCGGTGCGTGCATTGATCCCGCCGACGACGGTCGTCGCGATCTCGGCCAGCGCGACCGGCGAGAGGGCGCCGCCACGCTCCGCGTGCTCGGCCGAGACGCGCACGTCGTGGATTCCCTGCAGCGGCGGTTCGGCCGACAACTCGAAGAGCGCGGTCACCTCGGCGGTCAGGGCCTGGCGCCGCGCAACCTCCTCGGGGTCGCCGGAAGGGACGAGCGCGTGGGCCAGTTGCTCGCCGTAAGACGTCTCCGTCGCGGCCGCGAGTCGGGCGGTGATGGCCGGGAATTGCAGCGATTCGAGCGCCGATTCGTCCACAGAGCGAGTCTACGAGTGCGAAGGGTGCCTCTCTGGCCCTATCTTGGAGGGTTGATGTCAGAGCCCGATACCGCCCGGTCACCCTCCCTCGAGCTCGTCTGGCAGCACGACGGCACCGCATGGGCGTTCGTGCGCGGCGCCGACGGGACGTGCGGTGACGGCGATCTGCGGCTCGGCTTGCGCGCCGAGCTGGAGCTCGAGGCGGCTGGTGGTGCGCCGTTCCTGGCGCGCCGCATCGGGATTCCCGAGCTGGTGGAGCTGGCCGACGGGCCGCCCGGCGACCTGGCACTCGGCGACACCGCGCGCTGCGTTCTCGCCCTCGTGACGCTTGCACGCCGCACCGTCTCGGAGGGCCTCGTGCATCCCCAGCTCGCACGCGGCGGCTCCAGCTGGTTCGCGTTCTGGGGCGCAACGCTCGACGAGAGCCTTCAGACAGAGTTGAACGGGATCGCCGCTGCGCTCCCGCCGGTCTGCGCGGAGTTCTTCCTCGGCGACAAGGTCGCCGCCGCGAACGGCCTCTACCCACATCTCGTCGACCGGATCGCGCGCAACCGTCTGCACGAGGCAGGGCTGCAGCTCGGCAACGCTCTGCGCATCGGCCGCTCGCCCGCACTCGAGTCGTTCCTCAGCGGCCTCTCGGCGCCCGATCCGGAGCTGCCCGCGGCCTACAGCTATGCGACCCTTGCCGGTCGCATCTCGCGCTGGGTCGACGAGGGCCTCGGGCAGATCAAGGAGGCGCACTGGCAGGTCGGTCTGCATCTCGACGAGCGCGCCGCCGACGGCGATCTCGCGCTGGAGCTGTGGCTGCATGCCGAGGATGACCCGACACTCAGCCTGCCGGTGGAGCTTCTCTGGCGCGGCGGGGAGGACGGGTTCGCGTTCGTGCGCGCGAGCGATCCGTACGAGGATCTCGCGCTGCAACTCGAGGAGCTCGCACCGTTGCTCGCGGAGCACGGGATCGAGTTCGACGAGGACGAGCCCTGGTCTGTCGTCCTCGACGCCGACGCCGTAACGTCGTTCCTGCGCGAGCTGATGCCCTCTCTCGAGGAGCTGGGCGTGCCGGTGCTCTTACCGTCGGCGTGGGTGCGCTCGTCGCGCACGCTGCGGGCGAACCTGAAGGCGTCGGCCGAGTATCGTCCGGCGAGCGGTCTCCTCTCCACTGCGGAGCTCGCGACGTTCGACTGGCGGGTCGCGGTCGGCGACGTCGAATTGAGCGATGAGGAGTTGCACGCGCTCGCGGAAGCGAAGACGCCGGTGGTACGCGTCGCAGGCCGGTGGCACGCACTGCGGCACTCGGATGTCGAGCGCGCGGTGAAGTTTCTCGAGCGGCGCCGGGCCAGCGCGGGGATCGTCGACCTCGTTCGCGCCGTGTCTGGTCTCGAGACCGATGACTATGGGCTCGAACTGGGCGACGTCTCGCTCGACCAGTCGCTCACGGATCTCCTCGACGGGGACGCGCGCTTCAAGCCGCTGCCGACGCCGGCCGGCATGTCGCTCCAGCTCTTCCCCTTCCAGGAGCGCGGGCACGGCTGGCTGCGCCTGCTGGGTGACCTCGGGATCGGCGCGATCCTGGCCGATGACATGGGGCTCGGGAAGACGGTGCAGGCGATCGCGATGCTCGTGTCGGAGCGGGAGGAGTACGGGCGAGAAGCGTTCGGCCCGACGCTCGTCGTCTGTCCGATGAGCGTGGCACGGCAGTGGGTGAAGGAAGCGGAACGGTTCGCGCCGGAACTGCGGGTGCACCTGCATCACGGCAGCGACCGCCTGGCGGACGATGCACTACTCGTCGCGGTGGGCAACGTGGACGTGGTGGTCACGTCGTACGACATCGTCACGCGCGACCTCGAGACGCTGCAGCGCGTGGCGTGGGACAGGCTGTTGATGGACGAGGCACAGGACGTGAAGAACCCTGCGACGAAGCGCGCGCGGTCGCTTCGGTTGCTGCGCGCGCGGAGGCGCGTCGCGATGACGGGCACGCCGATCGAGAACCACCTCGGCGAGCTGTGGGCTTTGATGGACATCCTCAACCCGGGCTTGCTCGGCTCGCGCGATGCGTTTTCGCGAACGTTCACGAATCCGATCCAGCTGGGGAACGACGAGGCCGCGCTCGAGCGGCTTCGGTCGATCGTGCAGCCGTTCATCCTGCGGCGGGCGAAGGATGCGCCGGAGGTGGAGCTCGACCTGCCGCCGATCACGGTCGAGAAGGACTACTGCCGGCTGACGGTCGAGCAGGCGAGCCTGTATCAGGCGACGGTCGACAACTGGCTCCCGCGGGTGGAGGCGCACGAGGACCGGTTCGGCCGCCGCGGTGCGGTGCTCGCGATGCTGGGGCACCTGAAGCAGGTGTGCAACCACCCCGAGATGCTGGTGCACACGGGTGCGCCGCTCGACGGCCGGTCGGGCAAGCTCGAGCGGCTCGTCGAGCTCTTGCGCGAGATGCCGGCGAACGACAAGGCGCTCGTCTTCACGCAGTACCCGAGCTTCGACCGCCTGGTGCCGTACCTGGCGGAACGGCTCGGCCGACGGGTGGGCTTCTTCCACGGCCGGCTGAACGCGAAGCAGCGGGAGGAGCTGTTGACCGCGTTCGCCGGCGACGACGGCCCGTCGTTGCTCGTCATCTCGATCCGAGCCGGCGGCCGGGGCCTCAACCTGCCGGCGGCCAACCACGTCTTCCACTTCGACCGCTGGTGGAACCCGGCGGTCGAGCAGCAGGCAACCGATCGTGTGCACAGGTTGGGACAGCGCAAGCCGGTCTTCGTGCACAGCCTGATCTGTCTCGGCACGCTCGAGGAGCGAATCGACCAGCTGCTCGACTCGAAGCGCGAGCTGGTCGAGAAGGTGATGGCCGGCCGTTCGGAGGACTGGCTCGGCGATCTCGACCTGGGCGCGATCCGCGCCGCCGTGGCTCTCTCGCCGGAGTCGGTCGATGACGCCGTGAAGGATGCGGCCTAAATGGGCCCGTGGTCGAGGTCGTTCGTGTCGGCGGTCGTCGCCCGCACGGAGCGCCCGTCGGAGGAGGTGCTCGCCGACGTGCGCGACCTGACGGTCGACGTGGGAGTGATCCGCTTCCAGGTCGGCGAGTGCACGGTCACCCTGAGCGCCGACCCGGTCCCGCCCCGCATCTGGGCGGCGATGACGCGCTTCGCCCGAGGACGCGGCCCGTTGGAGGAAGCTGTCGCCGGCCGAGTCCAGTCGGTCCACCTCGAGCACCTGATGGCGGAGGACTGGGGCGAGCCCCTCGTCCCGCGGGCGCGCTCGATCGCCCGCGCCTGCACGTGCGACGATGACGCTGTGTGCGAGCACATCGTCGCAGTCACCTTCGCGTTCGCGGATCTGGTCGACGACGACCCGGCCGTTCTCCTGCGGTGGCGCGGCTGTATCGACGATCCCCCGGCAGTCGAAGCCCAGCCGGTCGTGCAGGAGAAAAGGCGACCGGAAGATGCGTGGAACGGCGGCGCACTCCCTGACCCGCGGGAGCCACGCGTGGTGACCCCCGGAGCCGTCCTGAAGCGGCTCGGGCCGAGTCAGGTTCGCGTCGGCGATGAAGACCTGAGCGACGTGCTGATCCGGGCGTACGCGCACCTCGGCTCGTCCGGCGGCGCCTCGAGGTAGCTCAAGCCCCTGCGGGCGAGTCAAGAACGGGCCGGAAGCCGTGGATCGTCGCGTGCTGGACACGCCAGCCGCTCACGCCTCGGCGGTCGAGGTTCACGAGCAGGATCCCGGTGCGCTCGGTGTCCGGCGAGTGAGCCGGAAAGACGAAGTTGCCGAGCGTCCACGCGACGACGCTTCGGCGCGACGCGGTCTCGACGCCTCCGAAGACATGCGGGTGCGCGCCGAGCACGACCTGCGCGCCTGCGCCGAGCGCGACAGCCGCGAGCTCTCGTTGGCGGGCAGACGGCTCCGGGTGGAGCTCGGTGCCCCAGTGGAACCAGACGACGACGACGTCGGCGCGGTGCCGTGCGCCGCGGACCGCCGCGGCGATGACCGCGGGATCGGCTGCGGCGGTCCCCGGCGTCCGGAGGCCGGCGTTGAACCCGTAGGGGTTGACATCCGAGAAGCCGAGGAAGGCGACGCGCAGGCCGCCAACAGTGGCGATCGCGGGGCGCACCGCCTCGCTGGCATTTCGGCCGCCGCCGACGACGAGCAGCCCGGCGGCCCGTCCGTAGCGAACTGTGTCGAGTAGCGCCTCCGAGCCGAAGTCACCGGAGTGGTTGTTGGCGACCGTCACGACGTCGAGCCCCCCGGCGGCGCGCGCGCCGTGCAGCAACGCAGGCACGCCGCGGAAATGGAACTCCTTGTCCGGCACCGCGGTCCCGCGCGTGGAGATCGCGCCCTCGAGGTTCGCCGTCGCGAGATCCGCGTTGCGCAGGACCGGCCCGACGCTCGTCCAGGGGTACGCTGCGCCCAGCGTCGCGACGCTGGCGCCGACCTCCTCGCCGCTCGTGACGTCGCCCACCGCGGCGAGCGTCACCGGACGCGTGGTCAGGACGCCGACCCGTTTGACCCGGCTGTCGCTCGCGACTGCGACCGTGGAGCGACCCGGCGGCGGGGCGACAAAGGCGATGCGAAAGCGACCGAGGCGGCCCGAGGTGGTGCGCCCCGCGACGGACCCTCGCACCAGAACGTGCACCGGCCGGTCGCTACCCGCGAATCCGGAGACGACGATTCGCACGCCCGGCGCCGCCCAGGTGGGGAGGCGTGAGGAGACCGTCACCTGCGCGGTCGCGTGCCGCCGCGTGGAGCCGGGCGCGCTGGCCGCAGAGCCGGCCAGCTGCACCGCGAAGACCGCGAGCGCGATCGTTCCGAGGATCGCCCCAAGGGCGACTGCGCGCGACACGGAGACACACTTCGGGCGCGGACAGGTGGTTCCTTGCCTGCTCGCGTTCCGTAGGATCGCCCTGGATGCAGATCAGAGCCGCCGTCCTCGAGGAGTTCGGAGCCCCGCTCACCGTGCAGCAGGTCGAGCTCGCCGAGCCGCGCGCCGGCGAGGTGCTCGTGCGCCTGGTGGCCTGCGGTGTGTGTCACACAGACCTTTACACGGCCTCGGGCGCCGATCCGTCCGGCTACGCGCCGACCGTGCTGGGGCACGAAGGCGCCGGCGTCGTCGAGCAGATCGGTGAGGGTGTCGGTTCGCTCGCGATCGGTGACCACGTGGTGACGCTCTTCTCACCGCAGTGCCGGGAGTGCATCCACTGTCTGAGCGACCGCACCAACCTGTGCCTCGCGATCCGCGAGCAGCAGAACAAGGGCTACCTGCCCGACGGCACGACCCGGCTCTCGCTCGACGGCCGGCCGGTGCGGCATTTCATGGGCACGTCGACGTTCGCGGAGTACACCGTCATGCCCGAGATCGCGCTCGCGAAGGTCAACCCTGAAGCTCCACTCGAGGGTGCCGCCCTGTTCGCCTGCGGGCTTTCGACCGGGATCGGCGCGGCGATGAACACGGCGAGGGTCGAGGCGGGCTCGACCTGCGTCGTCTTCGGTGCCGGCATGGTCGGCCTCGGCGCCGTGATCGGCTGCCGCCTGCAGGGCGCCGAACGGATCGTCTGCGTCGACCTCTCGGAAGGGCGCCTGGGCCTTGCGCGTGCGCACGGCGCGACCGAGACGATGCTCGGCGGGCCTGACACGGTCGAGCAGATCCTCGAGTCGACCGGAGGATTCGGCGCGGACCACACCTTCGAGGCAACCGGCAACGTCGCCGTGATGCGCCAGGCCGTCGAGTCGGCGCGGATGGGGTGGGGCCTCTGCACCGTCGCCGGGGTAGCCGGGAAAGGCGAGACGCTCGACATCGTGCCTCGCTACCTGATCACCGGTCGCCGTGTCGCCGGATCGTCGTTCGGCGGCGTCAAGGGACGCGACGGCGTGCCGCAGCTCGTCGAGCGCTGGCTCGCGGGCGAAATCGACGTCGAGTCGTTCATCTCGCACCGTCTGTCTCTCGACGAGGTGAATCGCGGCTTCGAGTTGATGGAGGCGCAGGACGGCATCCGGAGCGTGATCGAGTTCACGTGATCCTCGAACGTGTCGAGCATCCGACGTGGACGTCGAACGCCTACCTTCTCGCAGACGGCGAGGGAGGCCACGGCGTGCTCGTCGACTCAAACGGGGTCGAGGAGCCGCTGCTCGCGCGGATCGAGGCGAGCAAGATCACGATCACGCATGTGCTCGTCACCCATCAGCACGGCGACCATGTGGTCGACGTCGCCGGCCTTGCCCGGCGCTTCGAAGTCGCGGTGGTCGGCAGTAGGCTGACGAAGGAGGCCGGCGTCCCGATCGACGAGACGATCGGCGACGGCGATGTCGTCCGCTCGGGCGAGCTCGAGATCGCGGCGATCGCGACGCCGGGCCATTGCCCGGATCACCTCGCGCTGCTCGTCAGCGGCACGGACTGTCTCACCGCCGACTGTCTCTTCAAGGGAACGGTAGGCGGAACGGGCGGCGGAGGCCCGACCGGCTACGCCGACCAGGTCAACTCGATCATGAACCGGCTGATGAGCCTGCCGCCCGAAACCCGCATCCACCCGGGCCATACCCTGCCTTCGACGGTGGGCGCCGAATGGGAGGGAAACCCGTTCATTCGCATCTGGCGCGGAGTCGACCCGGAGGGCACCGAGCCCTGCCGGGTGCGCGGTCAGGCGGCGACCCTGATCCTCTTCGGGCCCGACTACGACGGGACTCACAAGGCGTGGGTTCGCTATCCGGACGGGCGCGACGCCATCGTGGGAGGGAGCCAGATCGAGCGCTGAGATCACCCTCGCGAACAAGGAACCCGGCGCCCGGCGACGAAATCGCGGCGCTCCCGGCTCGATATGGAACACTGGTGGCGGGAAGAGGGGGGCCCGTCGGTCAGTACGATCGCGCGACGGAAAGGAATCCCATGATTCGTGGAAAGCGCTTTGCCATGGCGCTGCTCGGCGCGACGTGTGGCTGGATCGCCCTTGCGTCGACCGGGGGCGCAGCCGGCTCCACAGGGCCGGCGCAGATTCGCATCACCGATATTCAGCTCTCGGACCGCGTCGCGAGGCCCGCGAACGGCGGCCGCGCCGGGACGATCGAGACGATCAGGCAGCAGCTCTACAACCCGAGCCTCTCGAGGCATCCGATCGGTCGCAGCCTCATCGTGTGCACGTCGTCCGACGGTCGAGACCGGATGTGCACGGGCAGCTACATCCTTCCCAAGGGATCGCTCGTCGTCAGCGGCTCGCTGCAATCACGACTCCTGTATGAGCTCCCTGTCGTGGGTGGCACGGGCCTCTTCGACAATGCTCGCGGGTCACTCACCGTGACCGCGACGCATCTCCGGCCGCGGCACGAGGTGCTCGTCTTCCGGTTGGTCGGGTGACGGCGGAGGCGCTCGATGCACGCCCGCGTGTTCTGGTCGTCGACGACGAGGCGTCGCTGCGGGAGTTGATCGTCGTCACGCTCGGTGACGACTTTCGCTGTGAGGAGGCCGTCGACGGCGAGACCGCTCTCGCCCGGATCAAGGAAGAACCGCCCGATCTCGTCTTCCTCGACGTGATGCTCCCAGGCATCAGCGGGATCGACGTCCTCGGCGCGGTGCGCGAGGATCCTGCGCTGGGCAACGTCGCGGTCGTCGTCGTCTCGGCGTGGCAAGGCCCGGACGACGTCGCGGCCGCGCTCAAGAGCGGCGCCGACGGCTTCCTCGAGAAGCCGTTTCTGGTCGACGACCTGGCGTCGCTCGCGCGCGATCTGGCCGGCCGACACAGATGAGACCCGTCTCACTCGTCCGCAGGGTGATCTTTCTGGCTGTGGGGATCGCACTGCTCGTGGGAGTGGCATTCGCGGCCGCGCTGATCGCAATCCTCTCGCTGCGGCACGCCGATGCCAGGGAATCGCGCTCGAAAGACGTTACGGCCGCCACACTCCGCATCCGTGCCGTCTCGTCCGACCTCGACTCCGCCCTGCGCGGCTACGTCCTCTCGGGCGACAACCGGTTCCTCGTGCTGTTCGATGCCTCACGAGCCCGGGTGCCCAAGGAGACCGGCGTCCTGCAGGCCCTCGTCCACGACGACATTCCGCAGAGTCGCCGTTCACTGCGGGTCCGGGAACAACTCCACGGCTACCTGCGCGACTACGCCGACAACCTGATCACGATCGCGCAGATCTCCCGGTCGACGGCGCGTGGGCAGGCAGCAGGGGAAGAGGACAAGCGCCGCACCAAGGAGATCAAGGCCACGCTCAGCCAGATCCTCGCCGTCGAGGACAGCCGCGCGCAGAAGGCGTCCGCACACGCGCGCTCCGTCACCAAGTTCGCGATCGTCGTCGGTGTGGTGTCACTCGCCGTCTCCACCGCGCTCATCTTGCTCTTCGGCGCGTGGGTTGCCCGGGACGTTGCCGGGCCGGTGCGCCGGCTCGCCGGGGCTGCCGCTGACGTTGCCGGCGGCGACCTCGCGGTTCGGATCGACGAGGCCGGCGGCGCCGCAGAGGTCGGTGCGCTCGTGAGCGCCTTCAACTCGATGACCCGATCACTCGAGCTGGCCCGACGAGAGTTGCTCACCCAGAACGAGCAGCTGCGCGAGGGCGAGCGCCACAAGCGCGATCTCATCAGCATGGTGTCGCACGAGCTGCGCACTCCGCTCGCCTCGGTGCTCGGGTTCACCTCGCTCCTTCTGCAGCGCGACTTTCCCCCCGAGGAGCAGCGGCGGTACCTCGAGATTGTCGACACACAAGCGCGGCGCCTCGCCGCCCTCGCCGGAGATTTCCTCGACGTGCAGCTGCTCGACGGTGGCGCGCTGATGCTCGTCCGGACGCCGTTCGATCTCGTCGAGCTCGTGCGGGAGCAGGTGCAACTGTTCTTCCTCCAGCTCACGACGCATCGCCTGGTGATCGACGTGCCGGACACGCCGCTCATCATCGACGGCGATCGAGACCGGATGTCGCAGGTTGTCGGGAACCTGCTCTCGAACGCCATCAAGTACTCGCCCGACGGCGGAAAGGTGCGGGTCTCCGCGCGGCGCAGCGGGTCTGATGCCGTGATCGCCGTCTCCGACGAGGGCGTCGGAATCATGCCCGAGGACACCGAGCGCATCTTCGAGAAGTTCTATCGCTCGGCCGAGGCGACGAAGACCGTCGGTGGGACTGGTCTCGGGCTGGCGGTCGCACGCGAGATCGTCACGTCACACGGCGGGACGCTCGAGGTCGAGTCCACCCCGGGTGAGGGGTCGACCTTCGTTGTGGCGATGCCTCTGCTCGCACCGCCGCCCGGGCGCAGCGGCCCGCGAGAACGCACGCCTGTGGACGAATCGTCACACGAGACTGTCCAAAAGAGCCGATGACAACGGCGGTGTGAGCCGCTTTCATTGTCGCCGATGAGCGAGCCGGATTTCGAACTCCTGGACGACTTCGTCTTCGAGCCCACCCCGTGGGACCTCGCGTTCTCGATCGGGATCGGCGTCGACCCGGAGACCGATCGGGCCGCGCTCGACGAGCTCGCCGACGCGATGCTCATGTGGGCGCCCGAGCCGACGCTCGAGCGGCTGACGGAGCCCGCGCTCGACGCGCTCTGGGACGATGAGCTCGCCGGCTGGATCCGGGACGGGCTCGTGCGCCTCTCCGGCGAGGACGGGTGGGAAAAGGGTGCGGCAGCGGCTCTCGCCGAGTTCGATCGAGCCCCGCGAGCGGCCGAGGTCTCCCGCGAGGTGATCCGCAGCCTGGCCTCGCAACTCGGGAGCGCCGATCATCCGGTGTTCTTCTGCCTCGACTGTCTCAACGAATCGTTGTCGGACGTCGAGCCGACGGAGCGCCGGGCTCTCGCGCGCCGGGCCGCGATCGTCGCGCGGCGGAATGCAGCGGTGCCGGATGACGAACTGCGGTCTGCGGTGGCCGAGCTGACGTCACGGTCGCCTGCGGCGCGGCTCGGAACCGTCGAACGGCGAACGGCGGTCCGGACGCGCCTCGGCCGCCTGGGCGAGCTCGGGCGCGACTCGATGCCGGCTCTGGCAGGCGAGCTGAGGACGCTCGCGACGGAGCCGCTGCCGGCACGAGCCACAGACGACGACGTCTGGGAGGAGGTCTGCACACTGCTCCTCGCCGGTGTGGCGCGTCCCGACCTCAATTGACGGCGAACGGACGGCTGCTTCCCACCGGCCGTGCCGAGCGCTGTAGCCTGGCCGCCCAGAAGTCACCTCGTTGCCGCCTGGCCGTTTCGAACGTGGCGGCGCGATTTGGAGATCGGGTGTGAACCCGGGGTGAGGAACTTCGTGGTGCGGAACGAAGGAGCGTGCGAATGTCGAGCAGTGCAGACGACCACCTGAGTTGCCCCGACTGCGGGACGTCGGTGAACCTCGAGAGCCTCGAGGCCGCGCTGCACCGTTGCGACGGCCGGCACCGGGTCGAAAACGCGCTGCACCGCGCGCTCGCCGAAGTGCAGGCGTTCGAGCGCGCACTCGGCAGCTACCTCGATTCGCCAGAGGGCCGGTTCGAGGCGTTCTACGCTGCACGTACCCGCGACAGCGAGTGAACGAGGCCCCGATGACACGGGCCGTTGCACGGGCGTTCGTGCGCGGTTAAGCTCGGAAGCGTTCGAAGGCGCGTGCCGTTCGGTCACGGCAATGGTTCAGGGGGTTGCGCGCTTTGCAAGCTGCGGCACGTTCGAGAGGAGACGGTGTGCCCAGCTGGCCAGTTTCGTTGTACAACCGCGTCGCCGAAGAGGTCGACCGCCGTGTGGGCTGGGACAAGCTCCCGAAGCCGGTCGCGATGGCCGTGCTGATCGGGCTTCGGAACGTGCTGCGCGAGAAGAACCTCCACGACACCGGGCGCGGGCCGCTCGACAAGCCGGACATCTCGGATCATCCGCGCTACGCAACGGCGCGCACACTCGACGGGACGTTCAACAATCTCGAGGACCCGTTGATGGGGAGCCTCGGCAGCCGGTTCGGTCGCAACGTGCCGCTCGAATACACGGTGCGCGAGAAAGACCCCATGCAGCCGAACCCGCGAACAATCAGCCGCGAGCTGCTGACGCGGAAAGAGTTCATTCCTGCGACGACGCTGAACCTGCTGGCCGGCGCGTGGATCCAGTTCGAAGTGCACGACTGGTTCAGTCACGGCAAGAACGAGACCGAGAACCCGTGGCTCGTGCCACTCGCCGATGACGATCCCTGGCCCGCGCATCCGATGCCGATCCCGCGCACGCGCCGTGACCCGAGCGCGGCCGACAACGGGCCACCGACATTCGTCACCGACGACACTCACTGGTGGGACGGCTCCCAGGTCTACGGACGCGACCCTGTTTTCGCCGACTCCCTGCGTACCCACGAGCATGGGAAACTGAAGCTCGACGCGCAGGGGCTCATCCCGCAGGAGATCGAAGCGCACGTCGACCTCGCCGGCGTCGCAGGAAACTTCTGGGTCGGGCTCGCGCTTCTCCACTCACTGTTCATGCGCGAGCACAACGCCGTGTGCGACCACCTGCATGCAACCCATCCCGAGCTCTCCGATGACGAGCTGTACGACAAGGCTCGCCTCGTCGTCGCGGCGCTGATGGCGAAGATCCACACGGTCGACTGGACGCCTGCGATCATCGCGCACCCCACGACGGTGACCGCGCTCCGCACGAACTGGTGGGGGCTCGAGGGACATCGACTCGACCGGCTGATCGGCCGGCGCACGTCGAACGAGGTGATCCGCGGCATCCCCGGCTCTCCGACGGCTCTGCATGGCGTTCCGTTCCAGCTGACCGAGGAGTTCGTGGCGGTCTACCGGATGCACCCGCTGATCCCCGACGAGTTCAGCTTCCGTGCTCTCGCCGACGACCACCTGTTGCAGGAACGCACGTTGCCCGAGGTCGGTGTCCTCCACGTGCGGGACAGGCTCACCGAGATGTCGATGTCCGATGTCCTCTACTCGTTCGGCACGTCGCATCCGGGTGCAATCACGCTGCACAATTTCCCGCGCTTCCTTCAGCACTTCGACCGCGCTGACGGCTCGCTCGTGGACCTCGCCTCGATCGACGTGCTGCGCGTCCGTGAGCGTGGCGTGCCGCGCTACAACGAGTTTCGCCGGCTGTTGCACCTGAAGGCGTACGACACGTTCGAGGAGATGGCCGACACACCGGAGCACGCAGCCGATCTGCGTCGCATCTATTCCAATCCGGAAGAGGTCGACACGATGATCGGCATGTACGCCGAGAAGAAGCCGAAGGGCTTCGGCTTCAGCGACACGGCGTTCCGCATCTTCATCCTGATGGCCTCGCGCCGGATCGAGAGCGACCGCTTCTTCACACGCGACTACCGGCCTGAGATCTACACGAAGGAAGGCATCGACTGGGTCGAGGACAACTCGATGCGGACACTCCTGCTCCGCCATTTTCCTGAGCTCGAGCCCGCACTGCGCGGCATCGACAACCCGTTCGCACCCTGGCCCCGGGCGAACGCATGACCGAGCTCGCTCCGGGCATCCACAGCCTCGGCCACGCGAAGGGCGGGCACGTGCACGCTTTCCTGATCGAGGACCGCGACGCGTTGAGCCTCGTCGACACTCTGTTCGAGACCGATGCCCGGCTCGTGCTCGAGGCGATTCGCGGGCTCGGCCGGAAGCCGTCCGACCTGAAGCGCATCGCCATCACCCACGGACATCGCTCACACCTCGGCGGCCTGGCCGCCTTGAAACGCGCCAGTGGCGCGACCGTCTATGCCCACCGCTTCGAGGCGGACATCGTCTCGGGCGACCGGCGCGCGCAGCCGGTCGGCATCCTGCCGAAGCAGTCGCTGAAGCTGATCCCGTTCCAGCTCGGGTTGCGCCTCAACCGGCCCAGGCATGTTCCGTGCCCCGTCGACGAACTGCTCGACGAGGGCGATGCGTTCGGCCCTATGCGGGTCCTGTACGCACCAGGGCACTCACCCGGGCATCTCGCCTTCTCATGGCCCGAGCGCCGGTTCGCGATCGTCGGTGACGGGGTCGCGACCTGGCCGCAACTGTGCCCCGGCTGGCACGCGTTCAACCTGAACAAGGTCCAGCACCACGCCACCTTGCAGCGGCTCGCGGCTCTCGAGCCCGCGATCATCGGAGTCGGCCACGGCGACCCGATCACGCAGAAGGCCGACGAGACGCTGCACGAGCTTGCGAGCCGGCCGGTCCCTTGATGAAACACGTTTCTCGGCGTACGGTGAGGGAGCTACTGCGGCTGATCGACGGGAGGTCCCGATGACCGAAACGACGCAGACGCTCGCCTCAATGCCGAGGGAGTTGCCGACGGCCGTGACGCCGGCGGCGAGCACCGTGACCTCTCGCGTGCCCTCGTTCGCGGAGCTCGTGTACGCACACTTCGACTGGTGGCGCGAGACGCGCAGCGGAAAGCTCACGGACGCGACGAGAGTGCGCTACGAGGCCGCGCATGCCGCGTTCCAGGAAGCCCACGGCGAGATCGTCAAGGCGTACTGGTGCTCCCACATCGAGAGCGCCGTCGTCATGACCCAGAAGAAGCCTCGATTTCCCTGGTCGAGCCCGAACTGCGGGTTCCATCGCGAGAGCGATTGGGCGACCCAGGACTGGCCCGACATCGCGACGGAACTGCACCGCTGCGACGAACTGGCCGTGCGCGCGAAGGCGGTGCTCACCGGCGTGCGCCAGCGCATCTGCATGAGCCTCGTGATGGCGTCGGCATCGCACCTGATGAGCCTCGTCGATCGCCGTGCGGCAGACGCTGACCTCACCGCCAATGCGTCGTCACTCGCGCAGGAGCAGCTCGCGCTGAAGAAGGCCGAGGCGTATTACGACGAGGCTGCGAACGGTCAGGCTCAGATCGTCTACTTCGTCGGCATGGCGGTCGTCGCGCTCGTCGTCGGGCTCATCGCTGCGATCTGGCTCTCGATCGAATGGGCGAGCCCGGTCGCCGCGCTCGCCGCCGGTGCGATGGGCGGAGTCGTCTCCGTCGTCCAGCGAATCAACGCCGGCAAGTTTGCCCTCGACTACGACGTCGGCCGTCCGTACGCCCTGTTTCTCGGCGGCCTGCGACCCTTGATCGGCGGAGCGTTCGCCGTGGTGATCTCGTTCGCGTTCACCGGTGGCCTCCTGCATCTTCCCGTCGCGAACGGTGAGCCCGACGGCCACCGGCGGCTGGCGCTGCTCGTCGTCAGCTTCCTGGCCGGCTTCAGCGAGCGGTGGGCGCAGGACACGCTCGTCGCGGCGGTGCCGTCGATGGCGCCAAAGGAGACGCCCGCCTCCGGCGCGGCGACGAAGACGGACGACTCGACGACCGGAAGCGGCGAGTAGGCGGATACGGCTGGGCCGGGCGGCCGTTACTCGACCTGCGAGACCACCCAGAAGTCGCTCGCGAGCGAGTTGCTCGTCAGATAGGTCGCGGGCATCCAGAAGTAGCCCGCATCGCCCCAGTCCGTGCCCCAGGAGTTCCGGCACTCGAAATAGAGCTGTCCCTTGATCGGCTTGTACCCGACCGCAACGACCGCGTGGCCGCCGAGCACCTTCTCGTCGGTCTGGGGCATCGGGACGATGCCGTCCGAGCCGATGTTGTTCTCGAACGAGGTGTACACGGTGAACCCGAAGGAGATCGGCTCGCCCCCGGCGAGCACACTCTGGATCGGGATCGTGTCCTGAACGACGCGCGAATAGCGCAGCGCCTGATGCTTCTTCGCCTCGGTGTACACCTTCGCCGGAGGCTTCGTGGCGAACTTCGTCACGTCGTAGGGCCAACTCGTTTCCGGCGGCGCGCCGATCTGCGCGACCGACTTGATCCCATCGCGAATCTCCGCACCGGAGTCCTCGGAGACGGTGCCCTCCATGACGCGTTCGTTGTAGTAGATGAAGAGCCGCGAGGGCGTCGACGCGTTGGCCTCATTCTGCTTGCGCTCGTTCAGCTCGAGAATCGCGCCGATGCTGTTCGCCGTGCACGACCCGAGCTCTCCCTGGTCGTAGACGGGTGGCATCGCAGAGCGAAGACTCGTGCTAACAGGCAGCTTCTTCGCCGGGGCGACGGCGAGCAGGTGGTCGCGCATGTCGGGGGTGTCCGGACGCCAGCCGTAGCGCTTCTGCTGACGAACGGCGAGCCCAGAGGGCGGAGTGCTCACGTGGTGTTCCTCCTGCGGTTTCGCCGGGAGATCACGGAAGCACGATGCCTGCCGCGGCCGCAGAGCCTCGGCTGTGGGTTACTCGCGTCCATCCTCGCCGCCCGACCTCGCGAAGTCAACGGGACGAGCTCAGCGGAACGCGCGGCCGAGCCGCTGGAGCCAGGTGTCGGCGGGTACGAGCAGCCCACGACAGGTCAGGCCCACCATCCGGTCCAGCGCGACGAGGTAGTTCGCAGCGAGCGCGGGCTGGTCGCGCAGCGCCCACATCGCCTCGGCGTTCACCCACGCAGCGTCCCGGGCACGGCCGACGTCCCACATCGCGACGATGTCGTCGATCCGATCGGCGCGATGGATCAGCCGGTCCAGGCCGCGCAGCACACCGGTCAGGTACTGGCCCTTCACGTCCGCCTCGACTGCGGCGAGCACCGTGTTCACGTGCTCGAAGTCGCCGTGTTGCGGCGATCCCTCGTCGAGGTTCACGCCGAGCTCCTTGCAGGTTGCGACGAGCGCGACAGGCAGGTCGCGGTTGATGTGTGCGCTCATGCCTGCGAGCGCGAACTGGAGCGGAGCGATGCCGTGCGTGGCCCTCGCCTCGACGAGCGGGGCCCATGCGTGCGGCACGTGGGCCGGATCGCTCGTCGTTGCGTCGAGCGCGGAGAAGAAGAGGTCTGCGAAGACCACGTCGAGCCGAGCGAGGAAGCGAGTGTCCGCGAAGACGAATCCGGCCAGGCGTTGCTGCACGCCCTCGGTCACCGCCAGGTAGAGGCGCATGAAGCAGGCGACGCCATCGCCAGGCGGCAGCGGCCCGAGGGTCGCCTGCATCCGCGCGATCACTTCGGCAACGGATGTGGGCGAGGTCACCCTTCGAATGTAGTCGACTCATCGGCAGGGTTGAGGCTTGTGGGTCGACCTGGGATACTCGAAGGTGGTTTCTGCGGCACAGCAACCGGGAGGGTGGTTGGAACATGTCGCCAGATGAGCGCCATCGTGCGGACGGAGTCTTCGAAGGTGGAGGCGTCAAGGGAATTGCGTTCGCGGGGGCGATTGCCGCCGCCGAGCAGGATGCCGGTGTTCGCGAGTGGGTGAACATCGCCGGGACGTCGGCGGGGTCGATCGTCGCCGCGCTGCTGGCTGTCGGCTTCGACGCCGCCGGCCTGCAACGGATCCTGAACGACGCCAAGTACGCGCGCTTTGCCGACTGTGGCCCTGGCGGCAAGTGGGGCGGCGGCATCGTGAACGCCGTCGGGCGGATGCGCGGCCTGGCGCCGGGCAACTATTTCTCCGAGTGGATGAGCGAGCAGCTCGCCGCGTCTCCGCTCGCGAAGGAACTCGGCAAGACGGAGCTCACGTTCGCGGATGTGAAGCGCCGTGACCTGCCGCCGCGTTCCGAGCTACCGGACATCACGGACCAGCAGTACGAGCGCGCGATGTACCGGTTGCACGTCATCGGCTCCGACATCACGAGCGGCCGGATGCTGCTCATGCCCGATGCGCTGCCGAACTACGACGACGAGAAGGGCAAGCCGCTCGACAAGGACAGCTTCCCGATCGTCGACGCTGTGCGCATGAGCATGAGCTATCCGTTCCTCTTCACGCCGGTGCAGCTGCAGAAGGACGGCAAGCCGTACTACATCGTCGACGGCGGTCTGTTGTCGAACTTCCCGATCTGGCTCTTCGACAGCCCGAATCCGAAGCGGCCGACCTGGGGCTTCCGCCTCCATCCGGGCGCCGACGCGAACGAGGGGCTGCCGCACCGTTCGATCCCCAGGCCGCTCTGGGCGGTGCCGCTTCTGAAGGCGATGTTCTCCGCGGCGACGGAGGCCTGGGACCGCGAGCAGATGGGGCGCGTCGTCTCCGCGCGGACGGTGAGCATCCCGACGCACGCGATCAGCACGACGGATTTCAACCTCACTGCCGAGGACGCGGGCTCGCTCTACACGTGGGGCAAAGCCGCCGCGTCCACCTTCTTCGACGATCCGGTGCAGCAGACGTACCTGAACTCGTTCGGGCAGGCAGTCGTCCCGCCGGCAGCGGCCGCGACGGAGGCCGCGGTCCCGACGAGCGCGGGCACGACATAGAACCACCTGTCGCCGCGGACGGGGCGAGGTGAGCCGGATCGTCATTGTCGTGGTGGTGATCGTCGCGATCGCGCTCGCGATCGCCGGCTTCCTGGCCGCGCCGGGCACGAAGACGACAACGGTGACAGTGGTCGCACCGCCGACGAGCCAGCGTCAGGGCGCGCCCGTCGTCGTGACGATCAACCCTGCGCGAGAGGACGGTCTGAACCCGGCGCAGCGGGCCGCCAGGAGTGGCGGGATCGCGGGGTGTGGCACCGAGCGCGCAGCGGTCAAGCACCTCACCGACGGCTTCGTTCTGCCGACCGTCGCGAAGGTGATGACCCCCGAGCAGCTCGTAGCGATGGCGGCGCCCCCGGTGACGCAGGACTCACCGCGGTTCCCCGTCGAGAAGCAGCTCGTCGTGATCCAGAACGTGCACGTGATCGCCGCGAAGCGCGAGAGCGACTCCGACCTGCACGTGATCCTCACGACCGCCACCGGAGCCGAGTTGAATGTGGAGGCGCCGCAGGCTCAATGCGACGCCTCGTCGCCCTACGGGGCAACACTCGCGGCCGCACGGCGGGCGATGGACATCGCGATGCCGAACGTCTCGGGCTCGCGCTATACGCCCATCGACCTCCACGCGACGATCGCGGGTGTCCTCTTCTTCGACGTGCTGCATGGTCAGCGCGGCGCACCGAACGGCGTCGAGCTGCACCCCGTGACGTACTTCTCGACCGCGGGCGGGCTGCCTCCACCGATCAAGCCGAAGCGCGTCACGACGACCGGGAAGGCGAAGACGACCCCGACGACGACCCGGACGACGACCAAGTCGACGCCCGCTACGACGAGCCCGTAGACGGAGAAGAACCTGCTCGGAGCGGCCTTTCGAGACCCGTCAGGACCCGAGCGTACTATGGGCTTCCGCGATGCCTGCCGCCGATTTCGTCCATCTTCACGTCCACTCCGAGTACTCCATTCTCGACGGTGCGTGCCGTGTCCCAGACCTCGTTGCGCGCGCCGCCGAGTTGGAGATGCCTGCCGTCACGCTCACCGATCACGGATCCATGGCGGGCGCCGTGCAGCTCTTCAAGGCGGCCAAGGGAACGGGCGTCAAGCCGATCGTCGGTTGCGAGGTCTACGTCGCCGACGACCGTCACGCACAGCAGAAGGGGTATGCGCACCTCACGCTGCTCGCGGCCGACAACACCGGCTACTCGAACCTGATCAAGCTCTCGTCGCTCGGTTACCTCGAGGGCTACTACTACAAGCCGCGCGTCGACTGGGAGCTGCTCGAGCGTCACAACGAGGGCGTGATCGCACTCTCCGGCTGCCTCTCCGGTCGGGTCAACAAGGCACTCGAGGAGAACCGGCCTACTGACGCACACAGCGAGCTCGACCGGCTGAGCACGGTCTTCGGCCGCGACAACGTCTACGTCGAGTTGCAGAACGCGCACATGGAGATCCAGCAGCGACTGAACCCGCAGCTGATCGCGCTGGCGGCGAAGGCGCAGATGCCGCTCGTCGGCACCGGCGACGTGCATTACTTGCGCGACACCGACGCGCGCGCCCACGAGGCGCTGCTCTGCATCCAGTCGGGTGATTCGCTGAAGAACCCGAACCACTGGAAGTTCGACACCGACCACTTCTACTTCAAGTCGCCGGCGGAGATGCTTGCCGACTTTCCCGGCCAGGAAGACGCGCTGCGGCGGTCGCTCGAGATCGCGGAGCGCTGCAACGTCGAGATCGAGCTCGGTCAGATCCACCTGCCCAAGTTCGATGTTCCCGAAGGTCGCGACGCGTTCGACTACCTCGTCGAGCAGTGCGAGCGGGGCCTCGAAAAGCGGTACGACAAGGTGACGACCGAGCTCCAAGAGCGTCTGAAGTACGAGCTGAAGACGATCAAGGAGATGGGCTTCACCGACTACTTCCTGATCGTCTGGGACTTCATTCGCTTCGCCAAGCAGAACGGCGTCTCGGTCGGACCCGGCCGCGGGTCGTCGGCCGGTTCGCTCGTCGCCTACACGCTCGCGATCACCGACATCGATCCGATCCGCTACGACCTGATGTTCGAGCGCTTCCTGAACCCGGGCCGCAAGTCGATGCCCGACATCGACATCGACTTCGCCGTCGAAGGCCGCGAGCGCGTGATCAACTACGTGCGCGAGAAGTACGGGAACGATCGCGTCGCGCAGATCATCACCTTCTCGACGATGGCCGCGCGCGCGGCGGTGCGCGATGCCGGCCGCGTGCTCGAGATCCCGTACGGCGTCGTCGACAAGATCGCGAAGCTCATCCCGGAAGGACCAGGGCAGACACTCGCAGAGTGCATGAAGCCGGGCGGCGAGTTGCGCAAGATGGTCGACTCCGATCCGGTCGCACGCGAGATCATCGACCTCGCAGAGCCGCTCGAGGGCCTCACGCGCGCCGACTCGATCCACGCCGCCGGGGTCGTGATCGGGGCAGAGCCGCTGATGAACGTCGTGCCGCTGCAGCAGAAAGGCACCGACCAGGAAGTCGTCACCCAGTTCTCGATGAAGGACATCGAGGCGCTCGGCCTGCTGAAGATGGACTTCCTCGGCCTGCGCAACCTCGACGTGATCGACAAGGCGTGCGCGCTGATCGGCGGCCTCGACATCGCGACGATCCCGCTGGACGACAAGAAGACCTACGCCATGCTCGCGAAGGGCGACGCGGCCGGCGTCTTCCAGTTCGAGTCATCCGGTATGCGCGAGGCGCTGCGCCAGGTGAAGCCGACGGTGTTCGAGGACCTGATCGCGCTCGGAGCCTTGTACCGGCCTGGGCCGATGGCGAACATCCCGTCGTACGGGAAGCGCAAGGCGAAGCTCGAGCAGGTCACCTACGTCGACAAGCGGCTCGAGCCGATCCTGCGCGAGACGTACGGGATCTGCGTCTATCAGGAGCAATACATGCGGATCGCGCAGGAGCTCGCCGGCTTCTCGATCACCGAGGCGGACGACCTGCGCAAGGCGATCGGCAAGAAGATCCGCTCGCTGATGGACTCGCTGAAGGATCAGTTCATGAACGGCGCGGCAGAGCAAAACGTCACGCCTGCCGCGGCGAAGCAACTCTGGGAGGACGTCGAGAAGGCCGCCGACTACTCGTTCCCGAAGGCGCACGCGGCGTGTTACGCCCTGATCTCCTACCAGACCGCCTGGCTGCGTCAGAACCATCCGTGCGAGTACATGGCGGCACTGATCAGCTCGGTCATGAGCACAAAGGATCGTGTGCCGATCTACGTCAACGCCTGCCACGAGCTCGGCATCGAAGTGCTGCCGCCCGATGTGAACGAGTCGCAGGTCGACTTCGCAGTCGTCGACGGCAAGATCCGTTTCGGCCTGAACGCCGTCAAGGGTGTGGGGGAGGGGGCGGCGAAGGCGCTCATCGCCGCGCGCAGCGAGGGTGGCCCGTTCGAGTCGATCTGGGACTTCACCGAGCGGGTGGATCCGATGGTGTCGAACAAGCGCGTGCTGGAAGCGCTCATCAAGTGTGGGGCGCTGCCGGGCGCGCGCAAGGGGATGCTGGAGGTGCTCGAGCAGGCTGTCGGCTGGGGGCAGAAGCAGCAGTCCGACCGGCTCGCGGGCCAGGGCTCGATCTTCGACCTCGGCCCGGCTGACGAGGAAAAGCCCAGGCATCACCCGTTGACTCCGACCGATGAGTTCGAGAAGAGCGATCTGTTGAAGCTCGAGAAGGAGGTGCTCGGCCTCTATGTCTCCGAGCATCCACTGGCGGCGATCCGCGACCAGTTGCGGCGCAAGTCCGACACGACGATCGGCGAGCTGGAACGGCGCCGCGACGGCGAGGTGATCACCGTCGGCGGCATCGTCTCCGGTGTGCGCCACATGACGACCAAACGTGGTGACGCGATGGTGTTCCTGCAGTTCGAGGATGTCACCGGCAGCGTCGAGACGGTCGTCTTCAACCAGACCTACGAGAAGGCACGCGAGCTCTGCACGAGCGATCGCATCCTGATCGTGAAGGGGCGCATCGACCGCAAGGAAGGCGAGACGAAGCTCGTTGCGCTGGAGCTCGCCGCGTTCGAAGCGGTGGCAGAGAAGCGCGAGGTGCGGCTGCGCATCGATGCGACAACGGCAGCCGCCGGCACGATCCGCGAGCTCGCCGCGCTGATCAAGGACTTCCCCGGCGAATCGCCCGTCTACGCGGACCTGATCACCTCTCAGGGCAAGAAGGTCTATGCCTTCGGCCCCCAGTACAAGGTGAAGCCCGCACCGGACTTCTACGCCGAGGTGAAGATGCTGCTCGGCGAGTCCGCCGTCGCCTGATCAGCGCTGCCTGACCGCTCGC
>CAWJGF010000002.1:0-40755 GCA_963842335.1 uncultured Thermoleophilia bacterium
CGAAACCGTTCACACCTAGGAAAGGAAAACCATGCGTAGCATCACGATCACGTTTGCCTTGGTGGTTTTCGCGCTCGCCGCCGCTGCGACAGCCGGCGCGACGGCACCGACGACGACGCACACCTCTCTGCACCGGTCGTTCCCGAACTATCTGCCCTGCCCGGGCTTCGCCATCGACGGCGAGTTCAACATCGATCGAACGACGACCGTCTTCTATGACGCGAGCGGCACTGCGGTCAGGACGGTACAGCACATCCACGCCGACGGGACGCTCAGCAATCCGCTCAGCGGCAAGTCCATCGCCGACTCCGGTGACTTCAAGGTCACGGTCGACCTCGCGACCGGCGAACGGACGATGGAAGGCATGGACAGCAAGGCCACCAGCCCCGGCCAGGGCGTCATCTACGAGGCAGTCGGCCGACTCGCATTCGAGGCAGACGGCACAGTGTTCGAGGCCGGGCCGCACAACGACGTCGACAACAACTACGGCAACCTGTGCAGCTATCTCGCCGCCACGTGAGAGCGCGGCCCTGGGAGAGAGCCGGCTCGCGGACGTCCGCGTCCCGGCAACCGGTGTGAGGCGGCGACTTGGTCGCCCCCATCCGAGCTCCCAGCTCAAGACCGACGGCGCGTCGACCGGAGATTGGCAGCCGATTCGGCTCCCTGCGCGTGTTGAACTCGGGTGGACGAGCTCGCGCTTCGACCCAACAGGATTTCCAGGCCGACAAGCAGCGCCCTAACACCAGAAGTCGTGACCTACGCTCAACCAGAGAAAGGAAATGTCATGAAGAGGATGCTCATCCCCGTCGCGGGCGTCGCTGCAGTAGTCGCGATCGTCTTCGGTACCCAGGCCGCGCTGGCTGCGACGCGACACACGGCGGGCTCCGGATCGACCATCCGACTGATCGAGACCGCGCAAGCAGTGAACCTGATCCCGGCCCCCGACGGCGCGCCCGTCGGGAACCGCTTCGTCTTCTCCAGCACGCTCACCGACGCCGCCGGTAACCCCGCGGGCCACGACGGCGGCGACTGCACCACCACCAACCCAGACGGCGAAGCCCTGTGCACGATCGCTGTCTCGCTCGGCCGCGGCGAGATCGCCCTCGCCGGCCTCGCAACCGGCACCGACAACACCTTCGCGATCACCGGCGGCACCGGAGCCTACAGAGACGCAACCGGCGCCGCCCGCGCCGTGGACGTCGCTCCGGGCACAGCTAATATCACCATCCAACTCGACTGAGTCCGGACTGACCGGGTTGGACACACGGAGAGCGGGCGCGACGCCGGCCGGAGCGGCTTCAGATCGGTCTCCGGTCGGCGCTAACCCCTCTCTCGCAGATTGCTCGCGAGCGAACCCGCGGCGCCTCCCATAACAGCGGCTCTACCGCCGGGCCTATCCCGACGGCAACCCGCGCCTAACTTACGAGCGAGGCGACTCGTCTCTGTCATGCAGTTGCGCCGCGACTCGCTCTCGCAAGTCGTGCAGCGCGTCGAGTTTCCTTGCGACGTCGCTGCCGCCTTTAGCTGTCACATCAGCGATCGTCTTGTCAATCGCCTGCAGGATCAGGTCGGAGCGTCGCTCGTCGTATCGTTTCCTCGTTGCCACAACTGCGCATATCCCGCACGGTCGGGGGGCGAAACACGTTTCGGACGACTACGACGAGCGCGCTCGAGGGTCGCGCTGTTCGACGTACTGGCCGGCCTCGCCCGACTTTCGCACTACCCAGTACCCGTCGGTCTCGAGGACGAGCTCCTCGACCTCTGGAGTGAAGTGATCGGGCAGCACGACGAACTGCTTGGCATCCCTTCGAACCGACTCGTACTCCTCGATGCTCAATACAAGCCGGAACGTGCAGTCCTTGTTCGCGCACTCACAGAAGTACTCGTAGCCGCCCTCTTCATCGCCAAGCTCGACCGCGACCTCCTCAACGCGCTCGTTGACCTCTCGGAACAGCGCCTCGTTTTGGGCCATCCGTCTCTCGCGCTCATCCACGGCACGAGCTTAGACAGGACTGACCGAATCCGCTGAATCCCACACCGCTCGCTCGGCATGTCTCGACGCACTCTCCGAACTGTGAATCGCGCCTGCTGACGCGCGCGCGCACTGCCGAAGCACCTCCTTATTCACACAGAGGACGCTCGAAACTGCGTTGGCCGATAGTCGCGCGTTGCTGCCCTCCCAGATGCGCTCGGAACGACAACTCCTGCAGACCAATGTGATCGGCCTATTCCAGGAGTCCCGCCTCACGGATGTCATCGACGAGACGAAGTTGCACCGTCCCGATCAGTCTGACCACCAATCCTCGATCCGCTCGCCGTCGCCGCCTTCGGGGCGGTCCGACCCGATAGCCACCAGTTCCAAGCCATCCGAGCCGCCTTCGAAAGCACGGACCGTGCTCGGAGCCACACGCACCACATCCCACTGCTGCAGATCGACGATCTCGTCATCCAGCTTCACCCGCCCCGATCCCGCGACAACGAGATAGAGCTCCTCCTGCTCGCGATGTCTGTGGCCGGTCTGACTGCGATAGCCCGACCTGTATCGAAAAAGACTGATGCCGAGATGATCCGAATTCAGATGCTTACGAGCAAAGCGTGCCTGGACGTCGGCACTTTCACCGGGATCGATCTCCTTCAAGTTGACCTTCGTGAAACCACTCATCTAGCACCTCCCCAGTCCTTGGTGGCTGTCCGATCAATGGCGCGGTTCGCTGACCTCATCTTGCCGACGAGCGAGGGAAGCACGCGTCAGAAGCGACGTCGCCTCCAGCAAGTGACATTTGAGATTCCTCAGTGAATTCACAACTGGTCGAGCAGCACGCCCCACTCGGGATTGAACTGATAGTTGCCGGTGCGCGTGGAGAGGGAGAGTGATCGTCAGGTCGTTGGCATAGGGCACGGCGGCGGCGCGATCGACGATCGTGCGGTCGATCGCCGCCCACGCCTGTCGACCGGCTATCGGTTCCTGCTGCTGGAGGCGGCCGGCCGCTTCCATCCGCCGGTCGAGTGATGGGTCGTGTAGTTGCTCGTGGCTGCCGGTGACGATCCCGGCGCAGCTGAGAGTGGCTTGAGGAAATCGGCGGGTGCGGTGTTCCTCGATCCACCCGGCCCAGCCGATCTGCGCGCGAGCCAGAGGGTTGCCGACCGCGTCGTAATAACGGTTCGTCTCTGCGGCGACTGCACGTGCGCGCCGCGGGTGCCCCGATGAGGCGACGAGCCGCCGCGGCGCGGCGAGGTTGCGCCGCTCCGCGTGCCGGAGACGGCGCAAGATCCTCGATTCGTTCGTTGACCTCGCGGAAAAGACTCTGGTTCTTCGCAGCACGTTGACGTTCGATGTCGAGCTCGGAACGGTCCGACATTATTTACGGGCTCCTCTCCGCGGCAGGGATCAGCGGGCAGTCCCTGGGTCGAGCGACCTGAGCTTCAACTTCGAAGCGCGGCGATCAGCAGGCAGGCAAGTCCGCCGGCGAGTGAGGCTGCCGTGCCGATGAAGGCGAGCGCGAGCAAGGACACGGAGCTCCCTGAGTCGATTCGACTGTCGGACCGGTCAGTTATCGCCCTCTGAGACAACGGTGAAACACAGGCCGAGTGACGTGGGTGTGGCCGGCAGGGGCGAGGATGTCCGCCCCCAAGCCGGTGCTCGCGGACACGGATTTCCAAGCCGGCCGTTCAGATCCAGTTGCGTACGCGTGCGAGCACGAGGGATGTTGCCGAGATCGTGATGACGGGGGCGGTGACGATCCCGAAGAGTTGGCGAGTCGAAGAAGATGTCGGGCTTGAGTTTGACTTTCACCCGGCTATGCCCGCGATCAGTGCGCCCGGAGGACGGCTTTGGTTAGACGGGGGCGTTCTCGGTGCGTGACTCTAACTCCGCGAGTTGCCGGTCAATGATGTCGAGCAGTTCCTGTCGCTCGGTTTCGGCCATCGCTAAGACCGAGGCTTTGAGCTGGCTCGCAACAGCGGCAAGGTCATTCGGGTGGCCACGGGGCATTCCGGCCCGGCCTACTTGGCCGGTCATGCCGTCTGTTCGGTCGTCAACATCGCGGAGCCAAGGTAACGGCACCTGGGTCAGAACCGCCTGACCCGAACGGGTCAACGGCTTGGGGGTGAGTCACGCCTGCCGTAACCCGTCAGGGCCGCTTGGTCACGGGAGAGCCTCCTGCTCGGTGAGGGAATCAGATCTGCGGGCCTGAATGGTTAGCGGCGATCCGCCAACACTCTTGACGATTACGGACGCAGGCCCGCCGCTGTGAGTCGTTGAAGCGAGGATGGTGACTTCGACCCGTTCGCCTTCTTGGGGAACGATCTCGCCCTCATAGATAGCCGGGGCTGTCCCATATGTCCCGTGTAGGACAACAAGTGCAGGCCACGTTCTCATCTCTTTGCTGACTGTACGCCCACCGACGCGTCGCCACCAAGTCATGTCGGCCGTTCAGCGAGGCTCGGGCATGTTGAACGGCTCGACAACCAGATACGCGCGAAAGGTCTCGTCGGTCTCGGGCTCGGCCACCGCGGTTATCTAGAGGTATCTGGCGGCGGTGTTCTTAGGCGAAATCGACGAAACGGTCGCACCTCACCCGCGTTCGTCGCCCTTCGTGGTCGCGGCGTTTCGGCGCAGGTGCGACGCCGCTTGCCTGCTTCGTCCAGGCGTGAGAGGAGTGTCTTCCCCACCCTCGAACGTCGCCTGATGCGTGTCAGCGTCTTGCAGCCTGTTTCGCGGAGACGAGCTCGGCGATCTCGGCGATCGTGGCTCCGCCGTCGCCGGTCGATGATGATCGACCTTCGCCACTGGGACCCACGCCCGGTTCGCCGTCGGCGACGCTTTCTGTTCGGCTGAGTCCCAGCGGCGCCTGCGACTCTGATCGGTCGGGTCCTACCGCCGGTGAGGTTGCGAACCACCTCCGCGGCTCGGGCGACGCAGTCGAGCACGTCGCCGTCGGTTCTGTCGTTCGGTGACGAACTTCTACCGCTGCCGCGCGGGCTGTTACCGAAGCCAGGGTTCAAGCTTTTCGCGGATTTGCCCGCAACCTTTCGGTTTGGTGAGTCTCGCTCGAATTCTTCCTTCTGCGATCACGACGATCGATGGTGTCTCGGTGACGCGGAACCGTTCGCCGAGATCGGCTCGTTGGCTGATGTCGATGCGATGGATAGCGAAGGTCTGGTGGTTTCGCCGGTGTTGCAGCACCTGGGCGAGGTAGCCCTCGCAGCGGCGCGCGGCGCCATCGTTCGGGTCGTAGAAGAACAGGAGCCTCGGCTTGGCTTCGGGTGGTGCGGGCGGGGTCGATCGAACCACAAGCTGACCTACCAGCCGCGTATCGGCCTTGTTTTTAGCTTGTTGAGTTTGGTCGAGCTGCATGATGCTCCTTTGGTTAGGAGGGCGGCGCGCATACAGTGCGCCGCCCTCCTACTGTGTTACCGGTCGAGTTCTGATGCTGGTGTGTCGGTGACGCTGTAGTGGCCGCCGTCGCGTGCGGTGGCTTGCGTCGCTGCTTCCGTTCCGTTCCGGCTCGCGTGTGGCTGGTTCTTGGCTCGTGCGAGTCCTTGATCCAGGTCGTGTTTCCACTGATCCTTGTTTTGCTGGACGTTCGTGTATGCGCCTTCGAGCATCCGGGCGGCCACATCACGGCCACCGAGTCCAAAGGCGAGTGCGCTCCCGAGTGCGATCGCGCCGAGCAGCGCCGCGTAGGTGATCGTGACGATCGCCGGTGCGATCTTCAGCTGGTTGAGGATCATGAACGTCGCGATCGTCATGACCAGGATCGGAGCACCGACTGCGATGACCCGGCCGATCCCGATGTCGCCCATCACCCGCCTCGCCAACGTCGCGACGGCCGTTGCGATCAGGCCGGCGACTATGAAGATCGCAAGCGCCGCGATCACGTTCGGCAGGTACGCCCACACCGCTCCGACGAACGCGGTCAACGCTTTGATGTGGAGCACAGATGCCGCGAGCGAGATCGCGCTTAGGAAGATCGCCCAAAACACAACCGTGCCGAGAAGAGGCGACGGCCGCGGAACAACTTTGGCCACCGTGCTCCCGCCGGGGCCTGCGTGCAGTGTGCGATCCAACCCTGACTTCTCGGCCGCGCGCGAGACGAGCTTGCCGACGATCTTCGCCACCAGGTAGCCAATCAGAAGGACAACGAGTGCCCCGATCAGTGCGGGCACCCATGCGAAGAACACCGTGAACGCGCGGTCCACGCTCCCCGAAATACTCGCCAAAACCATTGACCGACCCCCTTGCCGCTTGTGATGTCGTGATGACAAACGCGGCACCCTCCGCAATGGTTACGGCGGAGCTCCGGCTCGACGAACGACGGCTAATCGTCGGTCGTCTGAGGCAGGCGCGAACTGCGTAAAGAGCCGCGTCAGCCGGCGGTGACCGGGGCGCCAACGGAGCTCGTTAAACGACAGCGCCCGCTTTTGGCGGGCGCTGTCGGAAATAGGTCAAGGTTCGACTCAGTGCCCGCGTCTTGCGAGCGCGGCCTTGAGTTGCCCCTTGTTCATCTTCGAGCGGCCTTTGATGCCCTGGCGTTTGGCCTGGCCGTAGAGCTTCTCCTTCGTGCGGCTGTCGCCTCTTGCTGGTTTTTTACGTCTTGCCAGCGCAGCCTTGAGCTGGCCCTTGTTCATTTTCGAGCGGCCCTTGACGCCCAGGCGTTTCGCCTGACGATAGAGCTTCTCCTTCGTGCGCCTTTTCGGCATTGACGACCTACCTCCCGGACTGTTCGACAGATTTCGTACACGCGGGGTTACCCACCCCGAACGTGTCGAAACGACACAGTCGCGCTCTGCGAGGAGCCGCTATCCGAATCGTTCGCGGCGTGACCTGCTCGCGAACGTTTCAAAGCCACAGGGCGTTTAACAGGCAGCACTGCTGTGAAAAACAAAGTTACTGACGGCAGCAGACCAATCGTTGGGGAACGTCTTGGTCTGCAATCAGGGGTCTGAGGGGGCGTCCTTGGCGGCGCCCCTCAGTCTGCTCGAGGTGGCGTGCCAAGACTTCGCGCGGTGCGACTCAGCGTCGCGAACGACTCAATCGCTTTGCGCGTTGACCAGGTTGCGCGGCCCGTTCGTCTGGGTATCTGCGAGTCGTGAGTGAGACGGCGAAGGAGAGAACGGACAGACAGCTGATCGAGCTGTTGAACGAGCTCCGTGTGGCGCTACCCGGTGCCCAGGTGCTGCTTGGTTTCCTTCTGACCGCTCCTCTTGCCTCTCGTTTCGGCCGGACTTCCGAGCTCGATCGGGTCCTGTTGTACGTGTGCACCGTTGTTACGGCTGTCGGCGTTCTGTTTCTGATGGCACCCGCGGTCTACCACCGCGTCCGTTGGGAGGAGGGCGGCAAGGAGGATGTGATCGTTGTCGGTCACCGGCTATTCCTGATCGGCACCGGCTGCCTCGCCTTGGGGTTGCTCTGTGCGGTCTTCGTGATCGGCGAGCTGCTGATCGGGGTGATCGCCGCCGCCGCAGCGGCTGCGATCGCCGCTGCCGTGGTGGTCTCGACCTGGTACGCACTGCCGCTTCGACGAGGTGGCGATCCTCGTCTCCGTTCTATCGAATGAGCTGATCGCTTTCGTATACCTCTGCTCAGTGGTTTTAGCGGCGCTCAGTGCTGTAGCTGACCGATATGGAGGTGGGCTACTGGCTCTCGTCTGAGGAGCACTCGCCGCGTGAGCTTGTCGCGAACGCCAAGCGAGCCGAAGACGCCGGCTTCAGTTACGTGCTCATCTCTGATCATTTCCACCCGTGGGTGGAGGCACAGGGACATAGTTCATTTGTCTGGGCCGTGATCGGCGCGATCGCCGAGGGAACGGAGGGGATGCGTCTCGGCACTGCAGTCACGTGCCCGCTGATCCGCTTTCATCCGGTGATCGTCGCGCAGGCGGCCGCGACCGCGGCTTTGCTCATGGACGGCCGCTTCTTCCTCGGGATCGGGTCTGGGGAGCTTCTCAACGAGCACATCTTCGGGAACCGTTGGCCGCGCGCGGACGAGCGGCTGGACATGCTCGACGAGGCACCTGAGATCATCCGCGCTCTCTGGCGGGGTGGCTACGAGACCTACCGTGGCCGCCACTACACCGTCGAGCAGGCACGTCTCTACGACGTGCCTGCTGAGTCTCCCGAGCTGATCGTCGCCGCAGCGGCAGGGAAAGCGGCGCAACTCGCAGCCAAATGGGGCGACGGCATGATCAGCACCGCACCCGACCCGGCGGTGCTTGCTGAGTACCGGCAGGCAGGAGGCCGCGAACCGATTCACGGAAAGGTCACCGGTTGCTTCGCAGCCTCAGTCACCGACGCGAAACGAATCGCCAAGAAGCGATCGCCAAACAGTGCGATGGGAGGCACGATCTCCCAGGATCTACCGTTGCCTCGTGACTTCGAGACCGTCGCGGAACTCGTGCGTGAAGAGGACCCCGAGGGATCGATGTCACTCGGCTGAGACAGGGGATCGCGCACCTCGCCGACGTGCGCTGGGCGGTGCTCGAGACGAACGGCCAGATCAGCTTCATCAAGAAGCGAGGCTAATCCCCGACGGCGACGGGACACGTCGGACGTGCCCCGTCGCCGAGCATGCCCTCCAGGGCGAGCGAAATGTCGCTAGGAAGCGGCCTTCGTCTGCTCGCGCCGGCCGGCATGCCTCCCTTCGCAGAATTCCTCGATCATCTTGTTGTTGAAGGCCGGAATGTCGTCGGGCTTGCGGCTCGTGACTAGCCCCTGGTCGACGACAACCTCCTGATCGACCCAGTTCCCGCCGGCGTTGCGGATGTCGGTCTGCAGAGTCGGCCACGAGGTCAGCTTTCGGCCGTTGGTGACGCCTGCCTCGACGAGCACCCACGGGCCATGACAGATCGCCGCCACGGGCTTACCGGCTTCGAAGAACTCTTGGACGAACACAACCACATTCTCGTTGCCGCGCAACTGGTCCGGGTTGCCGACGCCGCCAGGGATCAATAGGGCGTCGTAGTCCGCTGCGTCGACCTCCTCGATGGTTTTGTCGACCTTCAGCCTGTCTGCCTTATCGAAGTGGTTGAACCCTTGAATCTCGCCCGGTTTCAGCGAGATCAGGTGTGTCTCCGCGCCTGCGCCCTCCAGCGCCCTGCGCGGCTCGACGAGCTCGACTTGCTCAACCATGTCGGCCGCGATGATCGCGACGGTCTTGCCCTGAAGCTTTCTGTCTGCCACGGGACCCCTCCTCGAGAATCGACAAATCGGTCACTCGACAGATGGCCCCAAGTCGCCGGCAACAAACCCTCGACGATCGTCACGGGCCTAATGCGCGGCGTGTTTGCGCGGTCAGGGCTCCGGAAACGTGTTCCCAACCGGAGATCCCGATCGAGAGGAGGGGCGATGCCTCCACGCGGCGTGAAGAAGGGAACGAAACGAGCACGGCAGTACGAGCACGTCAAGGAGAGCGAGCTCGAGCAGGGCCGCTCGGAACCTCTTGCCGAGGAGATTGCGGCGAGGACGGTAAACAAGGAGCGTGCACGGGCGGGCGAGTCGCGGGAGCGTTCGCGCACATCGACCGGCGACATCTCGTCGGGACGCCGGGGCGGTCTTCGCTCGGGCACCAACCGGGGGAAGGGCCGCACGTACGACCAGCTCTACAACGAGGCTAGGCACTTGGGGATCGAGGGACGGTCGAAGATGGACAAGGCGTCCCTGGAACGCGCGGTCGATAGAAAGAAGAGCTAGTCGCCGCCGCATTCTGCTTGGCGGGACGCATCAGCCCAGCGGCTCGGTCCGCAGCGAGCAGAAGGTTTGCTCAGCGGAGCGCGGTCAATGTGTATGTACCACGTGATCCGATCGATCGGACGGTGAGTGATCGCAAAGACGACGGCAGAGTTCTTGCTCGAACACCGATCAGGGGCTAGATTCCGACCTCTCCGCGAATTCATCTTGTGCGAGTCGAGACTCCTCCGTCCCTCGCCACGGTGCCGGCCATCGCTGGGGCCGCTGCACCACCTCCATAGCGCTCCGTCTCGTCCGGGTAGCGCAGTTTTACGTGGGAGTTAGCGGGTTCCGCTTCGCAGCGATTAGATCGCGTTTTCGTTGACGGGCGAGTTCCTGAAGATGTTCAGGAAGTTGTTCGACCATCAGATAGTTATTGCTACGGGCAGCGGCCTCGACGAGCTCAGTTTCGAGCCGCACGCCAAGCTCGGCTTCTACCTTCGGCGCGAGAGTACGCCAACGTTCATCGAAATCGCACGGTTCGGGAGGTAGCGTCCGCGGGGCCTGCCGGTCAAGGTTCCGGAGCCGCTTGTGCGCTTCCTGCAACGCGTCGCGGGCGCTGGCGATTCTTTCGATTGCTGACCCGAGTTCCGCGGCGGCGTCGGATGCTTCTGCGTTAGCCACGTCGCGAACGCGCACGGCTTCCTTAACAGCATCACGCGCCTCGGCCACTTTCGCCGCGGCAAGCTCTCTATGCAGCCGCTCCATGTATTCATCGATGTCCGCGGCCTGCCGCTCTGCCAGCTTCCTCTTCCCAAGAGTCGCGGCCAGCTCGTCTTCGAGCGTGGCCAGACGATCCACAGATTCCTCCAAGCTGGCTTCAGCCTCGCGTCGCCGCACCTCCAGGATCGACAGCTTCTCCTCGACCGCTCGCGGATCTATTCGCTCGGCTTCACCGGATGCGCTCTCGCTCGCAGAGTTTTCGGCCGCGACCGAGGACGTCGGCACGTTCGGCTCCTTTCCCAGTTGCTTCTGCCACCAAGCATCGTCCGCGGCGGCTGTACCGCGTTCTTGCTCCGGCGGAGTAGACCGTGGCGCGGGCATCAACCAAAGATGTTCCCGATTCACAAGCCAGAAAACCTCTTCTGAACTTAGGCGGCCGTCCGCCCCAACAGACTTGGAGGCGGACGGAGCGTTCGTGAACGGTGGTCACCGGTTCCCCCGGCGGCGAGGTCCGGCAACTCGAGGCGAGCGACGGAGGGGTCACCTCGCACAAGGTGAATCGTCCGTGAGACCGATCTTCGAAGCGCTCAAGTGAGTGACGACGGCGGATGGCCGTTCACCCTCTACGGACGATTGATCATCGAGCGCCAGGGTGTCGGATGGAGTCAGGCGGGCCAAACCGTCGGTAAGGCTTCGAGTGCGTTGAGGGCGGGACACAACCCCGGAGCGCCGGCTCTTTGTTGACGCCTGCTGCGCGAACTGAGAATCTCGCCCGAGCGGGATGGTCAGCCTGCGAGGTCAGACGCAGTCGGTCTCGGGCCATGCACCAAAAGCCAGCCGTCCCGCGGCTGTAAGGGGCGCGCCGCCGGGGGAGGGGCCCCAGGCGGCAGCACCCAGGGTGGTTCGATTCGCACACGGCGGAAAAGTTAGAGAGCAAGCGGGGCGGCCCACGCGTGGCCGCAGAGGCCCAGGAAGGCTGACGGCAATCCGCCCGACCTCCAACAGGTGAACCAACCCGCGCCGTCAGAATCTCAGGCGAGCCCGGCGTGTCTAGTGACGGAAAGACAGGTTCAGGTGTTCGACTCGCCGCAGTGTGGGCGGGAACGATCCTCACGTGTCGGCGGGGAACTCATCGTCAGGTCGGACGGGATGGTCTCGCCGGCTTCCTCGAGGTAGTCGACGGCACGGCGGACGCCGATGCCTAGAGCGTCCGCGATTACGAGCGGGACGAGCCCGCGGCGGCGAAGCAACACAACGTCTTCGCGTTGGTACCGGCGCCGCTCTTCGATGGTCTGCTGACGCTTCTGTTTCGCGGCGTCCTATGGGCTTTGCAACCCCGGAGCGCCTGCTTTCTTGTTCACGCGCCCGCGAGAGGCGTCCTTAGAGGTGAAAGCCACGCTAGTCCGGTGACTAAATGACTGCACGGCTCTCGGTGCGGCATGTATGTCATCCGCCTAAATGACAGCAAGGCTGGCGTCAGGGGTCGGTCGTTACGCTGACCAACATGGCTCGGGTGGGGCGGCTCCCTGTTCCGAGTCAAGGCCGTACCCGTCAGCGCACAGCCAGCGGGTGCGGCCTCTCTAGTTGACTTTCGCCCGGTCGCGGGCCTTGTAGTACGCGGAGCAATCGCGGGTTGTTGAGCTGCTTCCACATCCGATCCGCGGCGTTGCGGAGAACGGTTGCCTTCTGAGCGGCCTGCGTAGCCGTTCGCGGACATCACCTGAGCAACCAACTGGCGTGCCTCGTTGACAAGGGCGGGTTCCTTCACGATGGCCGCGGCGGCATGTGTGGGAGGAGGTGGCCGCGAACAACCGGCGGGTCAGAGAGAGGTCGAACTCATGCTCAAGCATCGCACGAGTGATTTCTGCGAGGAGCCAGCCGAGGACGGCAGCGGGCGCGAGTGCGTCGAGTAGCACGAGCACCACCTCGCTCCAGAGGAAGGCGCCGCACCGCCGAGTGACGCACTGTGAGCACCCATCGCTGCGATCACGTCGCGGGGCTCGGTGAGCGGCGGCTATGAGGAGGTCGCCAGATTCGCTGCCGCGAGGACAAGGGCGAAGCCCTGTTCGTCCCGGCTATCCCGCGCAGGCGACGATGGTTAAGTCACAGTCGCAGGGCGCTCGGGCCATAGGGACGGGTTTCCGGGACGCACGGGATGCGCGCGAGAGTGCTGGTCAGATGTTCGTCAGGTGATGGCGGGCACCGTGCGCGCGGTGATGGCCGGCAGCCGGGAATTGACAGCGCGCGAGATGTTGAACAAGGTGCCGGAGGTCACCCTGTACTTCTGGGTGATCAAGGTGCTCTGCACGACGGTCGGGGAGACGGCCTCCGACTACCTGTCCGGCAACGTCGGCCTTGGTTTGACGAAGACGACGTACATCACGGCTGCGCTTCTTGCTGTGACGCTCGTCGTGCAGTTCCGGCTGCGGCGGTACCTCGCCGCGGTCTACTGGACAGGGATCGTGCTGATCAGCGTCGTCGGCACGCAGATCACCGACAACCTGACCGACAACCATGGCGTGTCGCTGGTCACGACGACCGCCGTCTTCGGCAGCCTGCTCGCGATCGTCTTCGCCGTCTGGTTTGCAAGCGAGCGCACGCTCTCGATCCACACGATCTACACCACGAAGCGGGAAGGGTTCTACTGGCTCGCGGTGCTGTTCACGTTTGCGCTCGGGACGGCGGCCGGCGACCTGACCGCGGAGCGCTTGAGCGTCGGGTATGCCTGGTCGCTCGTCCTGTTCGCGGGAGCGATCGGGCTCGTCACGGCCCTGCATTACTGGCTTCACCTCAATGCCGTCCTCGCTTTCTGGCTGGCGTACATCCTGACGAGGCCGCTGGGTGCATCCACCGGCGACCTGCTGTCGCAGCCGCGCTCGACTGGCGGTCTCGGCCTGGGCACCACCGTCACGAGCTTCGTCTTCCTCGGCGCGATCGTTGTCGTCGTCGCGTTCTTGAGCGTCACCAAGCGCGACGTCACCGAGGCGACTGTTTCGCCGGTCGAGAGGGAGTCGGCCGAGGTGCTGCTCGTCGCACACCGCCTGACCGCCGCCACCCCGTCCGTGCTCGACGCGATCAGGGAGCGTGTCGCCGCAGGGCCCGCGACGTTCCACCTCCTCGTGCCGAACCCCGCTGAACACGCCGAGCTGAGCGATGAGGAGCGGGCGCGAATGCACCGCGAGGGAGAGCACGCCGTCGAGCTTGCGCTGCCGCTGATCGACGAGGCGGCTCGTGGAACCGTCCACGGCACAGTCTCGGCCCGACACGATCCGATGGACGCGATCGAAGAGGCACTTCGCGGCGCGGACTTCCACGAGATCATCCTCTCGACCACCCCGCACCACATCTCGAGCTTGCTGCACGCAGATCTCGCCCATCGCGTCGCGCATCTCGGACTACCCGTAACGACCGTCATTGCCAGCACGCGGTCCGACCCGCCTGCCGGCACGCCGAAAGCGCCTCGCCTCGGCCAGACCTAGCCAAGCTCGCGCCCGGCTCACACCGGTGCCTGCCCGGAACTGGCGAACGGAGCAGTTCGTCGCCCGGCCCGCCCTGGCCGTCGGCTTCGGGGGCGCGCTGCTCGCGCTCGTGCTGGTACTCGCGTTCCTCATACCTGCAGGACCCCTTGCCATCGACAGCCGCTGGGCCGAGCTGATGCATGACATCGAGACTCCGTTCCTCACCCACATCGCACTCGTGTTCAACGCGCTCGGCCACGGCGTCTGGCGTGCCCTCACACTCGCCGGGATCGGACTCATCCTTCTCCTCGAGCGCCGCTGGGCGGCGCTCGCAGCCTTCGCGCTCGCCGAGACACTGACCCCGCTACTCGTCAACCTGATCAAGGCGGCCGTCGGTCGCGAGCGGCCACCCGGACAGCTCATCGAGGCGCACGCAACCTCGTTTCCCTCAGGCCATGCGGCCTACGCGGGGGCGACCGCCGTCGCGCTCGTCCTCCTCTTCACCAGACTCGGTCGGCGCCGCCAAATCTGGTTCGCCGTGGCGGTCACCGCAATCGCCGCAATGACCTGGAGCAGAACCTACCTCCAGGTGCACTGGCTCTCGGACGCACTCGCCGGCGCAACCCTCGGCCTCGCGATCGCCCTGCTCAGCTTCGGAGCCACCCAACTGATCCTGACCCGACTACCGGCCACGCCCACTCGAAAGCAGAGGGCTCGCCTGGTATGAGGGTCACCCCGGCGGACGCGAAAGGTCGAACCGTGACCTCCAAGCGGCGAGCTAGGGGCGGTGTCGCGAGGGTCGACCGCTCGCCGGCGGCGCCGGCGGTAATTCCCGCAGGCTTGATTTGCGGCCTCGAACTTCGGCCATTGAGCCGCCGTACCGTCGGGTGGGCCAGTTTTCGCCAATGTCCCCTGAGAAGTCAGCAAGCGGCGAGGTAATCGTCCGGCGGTGATTGGGTGATCTGGCGGTCGATCATCCGCGCCTCGCGAACCTCTACGACGCCTTCGACGCTGACCGCAGCGATCTGGGGTCGAAGCTAGATCAGGGAGGCTGCTTCGGCTTTCTCCTCCCGGCCTCCCGCGCGCTCGAGCCAGGGCGCCGCGCCGAGCCGCTCGAACGTCCGCCGCGCCTCCTCGAGGAGTGGCTCGGCCTCGTCCGCGCGGCTTTGCGCGAGGAGCGCCTCGGCGTGCTCGAGCTCAGTCAGCGCGAGCCAGAACGGCATGTCGAGCTCCCGGAAGCGCGCCGCGGCCGCCGCGAACTCCTCGACGTCTCCTTCGAGCTTGCCGCGGAACCTGCGGCCGTGGGCGTCGAGCATCGGGGGCCGCTCTCCGCGCGGGAGCCCCTCGATCATCGCGAGAAGCTCCTCGACTTTCGATGTGCCGCCGAGCTCGAACGCCGCCTCGAGCCCCTCGACGACCCCGAGCTTCACGGTCAGGAACGTGATCCCAAGAGCGTCACGCCTCGCGATGGCGCGCTCGGCGGCTTCGAGCGCGGCTCTCGGCTTGCCTTCCATCCGGAGCACCATTGCCTCGTGCACATCGAATCCAATAACGATCTGCACGCTGTCGGAGGATCGCGCGTCGGCGTGTGCGTCGATCCGTGCTCTCGCATTGGAGATGCGTCCCTGCCAGCAGTCGATCTGTGCGAGATGGAGCATCAACTGGCGGATGTTGTCGGACTGCGGTAGCCGCTCGACCTCCTCCGCACGTGCGAGCGCGTCGTCCCAGCGTCCGATCAGGATCAGCGCGCTGATCGGTCCGACGAGGAAATTCGCCTCGCTGGCGTGATCTCCGATGCGCCGCGCCATCTCGAGCCCGCGGGCGCTTTCCACGACTGCCTCGGCGTACCGGTCGCCGGACTCAAGACTCACCGCGAGATTGTTCAGCGCGCGCGTGGCGGCTGCGGGCAAGTCCTCGGCGAGGGCGTGCTCCAGCGCGCCCCTCAGCAGAAGCGTGGCCTCCCCGAGCCGGTTCCGGGAGTTCAGGATCATGGCCTTGCTGATCAGCGCCTGCGCGAAGACATCGGGCAGGTCGAGCGCCTCGGCAAGCTCAAGCGCCAGCTCGAGTCGCGGGGCGGCGGCGTCGACCTGGCCGTCGAGGACGAGGAATCGGCCGAGTTGTGCGGCGACCGCGGCGACGTCGCCGCCGGCGTCCGCGCCGGCCAGCGCTTCCAGCGCCTGCTCGAGCCTGGCGACCGCCCGCGACGGATGACCGTCGAGATGGTCGAGCTCCGCAAGCGAGGCGATCACGAGCGCGGCGGGGCCGTCGAGCCCGGCGGTCTCGAACACCGATAGGGCGCGCTCGAGTAGTTCCCTCGCCTCGTCGTTCCTCCCGCGGAGGGAGGCCATGCGTCCGGCCTCCTCGAGCAGCCTCGCACGGCCGACCTGGTCGTCTGTGAGCTCTGCGGCCTGCTCGAAGTAGCGTTGCGCCTCGCGGGCCGCGGCGAGCGACGCGGCGCGCTTGCCGGCACGGAAGAGCATCGCCGACGCTGCGACCTTCGTCTCCCGGGCGTTCTCGCCGTCCGGTAGCTCGCGGTACGCGTCGAGGTAGTGCGAAGCGAGGACCTCCACGATCTCGTCGTCGTCGGGGAATGCCGAGCGCAGGTATGCGGCGGCGGCGAGATGACGTGCGTGGCGTTCGCGCTTCGAGAGCGTCTCGTAGGCGACGTGCCGCACGAGGTCCTGCAGAAAGCCGTACTGCCCGTGCTCCGGCGAGCGCGGATCGGCCTGGAGAGCGATCACCTCTTTACGCACGAGCGATGACAGAAGCGGCTCCAGTTCGTCCTCCGGGAGACCCGAGAGCGCGGCGAGCGAGCGCCGCATGAACGTCTTGCCGATCACGGCGGCGTCCTGAAGAACCCTGCGCTCCTCGGGACGCAGCCCGTCGAGGCGCGCGGCGATCAGGGCGTGCAGCGTCTCGGGCACGTCGAGAGACTCGATCGGCCTGGTCGGGCGGTAGACGGCGCCGTCCTCGACCAGCGCGCCGCGGTCCAGCAACATGCGAACCGTCTCGACGGCGTAGAGCGGGATACCCTCCGCGCGGTCGAGGATCTGTGCGCGCACCTCCTCCGGCAGACCAGGCACCAGCCCGCTCAGGAGTTGCTCCATCGCCGCGACCGGAAGCGGCTCGAGGTAGAGCGACGTGAAGTTGCGCCTGCCTGCGCCCCACGTCGGTCGGCGCTCCTGCAGTTCGGGGCGCGCCAGCGTCACGACGAACAGCGGTGCCTCGCGCGTCCACTCGAGCAGGTACTCGATGAAGTCGAGCAGCGAATCGTCGCCCCACTGCATGTCCTCGAACACCATCACGACCGGGTACACGGCGGTCAACCGCTCGAAGAAGACGCGCCACGCTGCGAAGAGGTCGTCGCGCTCGTAGCGCGAGCCGTCTTCGAGGCCGAGCAGATGGGCGACCCGCGGCTCGACGAATCGTCGCTCCTCCTCCTCGTGGATGTGCTCCTCGACGATCTCGCGCAGCTTCGCGAGCGCCGACGCGGGTGCCTCGTCCTCGGCGATGCGGCAGCGCATGCGCACCATGTCAGCGAGTGCCCAGTACGTGACCCCTTCGCCGTAGGACAGGCAGCGTCCTCGGTGCCAGTACGTGAGCTGCGCGATCCCGTCGAAGTACTTGTAGAACTCCCACCCGAGCCGCGACTTGCCGATGCCCGCGACGCCGGTGACCGAGACAAGCAACGCGCGGTTCCCCTCGGCGCAGTCGTGGAAGCGGTCCTTAATCAGTTGCAGGTCTCGCTCGCGACCGACGAACGGCGCCTCGAGCCCCTGCGACTTCAGCGAGCCGCGCGCGCCGGAGACGACACGCAGCGCGCGCCACAGGGGCACCAGACCGACCTTTCCCTTCAGCTCGTGCGAGCCGGCGTCCTCGTAGACGACAGTCGAATCCGTCGCGCGTCGCGTTGCGTCGTTGACGAGCAAGTGCCCCGGGTCTGCGATCGACTGCACGCGCGAGGCGGTGTTCACCAGGTCGCCCGCGACCATGCCCTCGCTCGTCGAGCCGAGCGTCACGGCCGCCTCGCCCGTGAGCACGCTCGCCCGCGCGCGGAGGTCGCGCACGCCGAGCTCGTCACCCAGCGCCGAGACCGCCGCAACGAGATCCAAGGCCGCCCGAACAGCGCGCTCGGCGTCGTCCTCGGTCGCCGTCGGCGCGCCCCACACGGCCATCACCGCGTCGCCGATGAACTTCTCCACCGTGCCGCCGTACAGCGTGATCAGCCGCTTGCAGGTGTCGAAGTAGCGAGAGAGGAGCGCGCGTACCTCTTCCGAGTCCTGCGACTCCGACAGCGTCGTGAAGCCCACGAGATCCGCGAACAACACGGACACCAGCCGGCGCTCGGCGACCGGTGCAGGAGCGGGCGCCTCCGCGAGGAGCGTCGGCGGCATGTCGCTCGTCAGCGGCGAGCCGCACTCGCCGCAGAACTTCACGCCGGGTGCATTCGCCGCGCCGCATGCCGAGCATGCGAGCGCAAGCGGACTGCCACACTCGCCGCAGAACTTCCGCCCGGTCTCGTTCTCACTCGCGCACCTCGGACAGCGCATCACTTGAACAGTACTCACCTAGTCGCCTGCCGCCTAGGAGCGCATCGCCGGTTGTTGTCCGCACCGGAAACAGATTGATCAACCTCTGGTCAACCTCCGCTTTGGCGCGCCCTGTTCTCACCCGGCGCGGACCGCCGACATTGGGCCGTTTTTGTGCGCACTGCCGTCGACTGGCGCGCCCGTCCAACATGGTAAGTAGGGGTTCAAGTCAGTCGCTCGTCGGGGTGCACCCAGGGGAGCACCGCGCAGCCATCACTGACCCGTCAGACAGACACGGCCCGCATGGTTGACGGGATTTCGGTCAACCATGCGGGCCAGAATGGGCGGTACTGGGCTCGAACCAGTGACCTCCTCGATGTCACCGAGGCGCTCTCCCAACTGAGCTAACCGCCCTCGCGACGAATCATATTAGCGACCGGTTCCGACCAACCTCGCTGGGATCGCCGTGTTCAGCGACCACGCGACGACGGTCTTCGCTGCTGTACCGGGCATTCGTCCCTCGAACTCGAGAGCACCGAGCCCCCCAGCGCACGCATCGAGGAAGGTTGGCAGCGACCCGCTGTACCTGCCAAGCGATATGCGGCTCGACCGATTGACGCTCGCTCACTCATTGATCGAGCAAATTCAAAAACATGAGCGCAGCACGGAGCCTCAACTCGGATCGCTCACCTACCGCCTTGCACCTACTAAGGACGTAACTCGCGCGCCGCCACTCACGGTCCGGCGGCCGGGCCGCTCAGACGTCGCGCGACCCGGCCGCCGGAAGAACATCGAGCCGTGCGCCAAGCTCCGGCACGACGACGCGCGCACCCGGATGATGCGCCGCCGCATAACGCGCGAAATGGGCCGGATCCTCGGTATTGTCGGCGAAGAGATCCCAGTGGATCGGCACGACGACCCTCGCGCCGCTGAGCTCCGCAAGCTCCGCGGCCTCGTGCACGTTCATGTTTCCCACGAGGCCTCGTTGCTCCCGGAACCAACTCACGCCGTTGATCGGAAGAAGCAGCAGATCGAGATCCGCGTCACGAAGGGACTCCGCAAGACCGGGATAGACGAGCGTGTCGCCGGTATGACAGAGGCGGACTCCGTCGAGCTCGACGAGATAGCCGAGGAACGGATGCTCTCCCGCCGCGTCGAGATGGAACCCGTATCCGTCGGCGGGCACGACTGCGTGCACCGCGGGGATCGGCGTCACCCGAACGCCTGCGTGCTCGAACGGTAGCCCGACCGAAGCGCCGATCAGCCGCGCGGTCGATCCCATCCGTCCCGCGACAGCCTCCAACGCAGCTGCGGGTACCACGCCGAGGGCGCCCGACGAGGCGGCGAGCAACTGCGGGAACCCCGGCGGATCGATGTGATCGGCGTGGTCGTGAGTCCCCAGCAGGAGATCGAGGAACCCCACCGCCTCGGGCGGGAACGGAGGCTCATACAACCTGCCGAAGTGCCCGTAGTCGGTCAGGAACGGATCGATGGCGACCGTGGCTGAACGACCGCGGATGATCACCCCGGACTGGCCGAGCCACCACATGGACACGCCGCGCTCGGGCACATGGCCGGCGATCTGGTCCACGAAACCGTGCACTTCAGCTCAGAAAATCTCGGCACACCAGGGTGCGAGCCCGGTGCCGAACAGCGCGTCGCCGCGCTCGGCGGCTCCCGGCTTCAGCTCTTCTGCTCGCGAGCCGCGGACGAGGTCGGTGAAGCCGAAACCGCCCAGGTAGACCGAGCCCACGCCGGTGACGTCGAGGCGCAGGTCGGCGTCCGCCTCGGTGCGCTCCGCTCCGGCCGCCGTTACGCGCCAGCGGCCCGCGTTCTCCGGCAGCAGCCTGTCGGCCACCTCGAGCACGACCTCGCCGTCGCCTGTGTATTGCCGCGCCGACAACGCTGCGCCGACGTCGACCGGTCTCACCCACACGCCGTCGTTGATCGCGAACTGCAAGCGCCGCGGCTCGGCCAGCAGCAGGAAGAGCTCGTGGTCGACCGGCAGCAGGTTCGCCTCGAACTGCGACGTCCAGTCGAAGTCGAGCAGCCACCGCCACAGCTCGCGGCTCGCCTCTGGCGTCGGCGCCACCACTTCCATGATCGACACCGTCCCCTTGCTCGAGCCCGACTGCCAGTCCTGCTTCACCGAGTAGATCGCGTAGCCCGCGGGCTTGCCGTCGAGCTCCAGCAGCACGCGGTTCTTCGGGCCGCCCTGCCGCCGCGCCGGATCGTCGAAGAGCCGGCGCGTCTCCCACCACGCCTTGCTGCGTTTGAACATCCCTGGGCGCTGCGCCCGCACCGCCTCGTAGAGCACCGGGAACGTGCGCGCCGACTCCTCGAGGTCGACGATCCGCACCGTGCCGCGCGGCTCGAAGGGGAGCGCGAACTTCGTCCGCTCTCGCGCCAGGTGAATCTCGCCCATCCGCGACGCGAGACCGTAGCCGAAGCGGCCGTAGATCGTCGCCTCCGACGCCCACAGATAGGCAACTGCGTCGCCGCGCTCGCGGCTGTCCTCGAGCTGCGCCTTCATCATCGCGCTCAGCACGCCACGCCGGCGGTGCGTCGGAAGGACACCCACGACGGTCACCCCGGCGGCCGGCACCGACGCGCCGCCCGGCACCGACATCTCGTAGCTGAACGCGCCCGCACCGCCGACGATCCGGTCGCCGTCGAGCGCGATGTGCATCCGGTCGACCTCGAGCCAGGTCGCGAACCGCTCCGCGTCCTCGAGCGTCGTCTCCGACCCGAAGTAGTGGCTGATCACGTCCACCGCCTGCCGGAGCTCCTCGACCGAGGAGCAGGGTCTGACTTCGATATCCATTGCTCTATCCTATCCGCTCGAGCGGCGCGTATTCCAGCATCAGCCGCCGCTCATTGCCGTCCTCGAAACGAACGGTGACGACATTGCCCGGCTCGATCCGCGTCACGATCCCCGTGCCCATCGACTCGTGGCGCACCGTGTCGCCCGTCGAAAGCTCCGGGATGTTCTCGCGCTCGCGCACCTCCTGCGGCACACGTGCCCCATAACTCGACCACGACGTCGGCTTCAGCCGCTCGCGGTCGACACCCGCCGTCGGCAGCTCGTCGAGGAAGCGCGACGGCAGGTTCGCGTCGCTCCGCCCATAGAGGTTGCGGCGCATCGCATGCGTCAGCGTGAGCCGTTCCTTCGCCCGCGTCATGCCGACGTAACAGAGGCGCCTCTCTTCCTCGAGCGTGTTCTCCTCGATCGACCGGCTGTGCGGGAAGATCCCCTCCTCGACACCGATCATGAAGACCGCGCGGAATTCGAGCCCTTTCGCGTTGTGCAGCGTCATCAGCGTGACCTGGCCGCCGTCGCCGTCCTCGTCGTTGCGCAGCGCGTCCTGGTCGGAGTAGAGCGAGATCTCCTGCAGGAAGCCCGAGAGCGACGGCTCGGTGGCCGCGTTGTCGTACTCACCCGCGACGCCGACGAGCTCCTCGAGGTTCTCGATGCGGCCGCGCGCCTCGATCGTCCGCTCCGCCTCGAGCGACTCGATGAAACCCGTGCGGTCAAGAACCGCTTCCAGGATCGTCGCGACGTTCGCGTCGCTCGCCGTCGCCATCAGCGACTCCAGCACGCTGCGGAGACTTGTCACGGCGCGCGCGGACTTCGCGGCCACGCCCGCCTCCTCGGGGCTGCGCATCGCCTCCCAGAGCGGGATCGCGAGGCCGTCGGCGTACGTGACGAGGCGCGAGATCGTGGTGTCGCCGATCCCGCGGCGCGGCCGGTTTGCGATCCGCATCAGCGAGACCGCGTCGTTCGGATTGTCGAGCACCTGCAGGTAGGCGATCGCATCCTTGATCTCGGCGCGCTCGTAGAAGCGGGGGCCGCCGATCACGATGTACGCGATCCCCTGCCGCACGAGCACGTCCTCGAGCACGCGGCTCTGCGCGTTCGTGCGATAGACGACAGCGATCTCCGAAGAGCTGTACCCCATCTCGATCAGCGCCGCGATCTCGGCGGCGACGAAGCGCGCTTCCGCGTGCTCGTCCTCGGTCTCGACGACGCGCACCGGCTCACCCTCGCCGAGCTCGGACCAGAGGTTCTTCTCCTTGCGCTCGCGGTTGTGCGAGATGACGCTGTTCGCCGCGTTCAAGATCGTGTTCGTCGAGCGGTAGTTCTGCTCGAGCGGGATCACCTTCGTGTTCGGAAAGTCCTTCTCGAAGTCGAGGATGTTGCGGATGTCGGCGCCGCGGAATGCATAGACCGACTGGTCCGGGTCTCCAACAGCCATGATGTTTTGGGACGCCTCGGCCAGCAGCTGGAGCAGCACGTACTGCGCGTGGTTTGTGTCCTGGTACTCGTCGACCATCACGTAACGGAAGCTCTTCGACCACTTCTCGCGCGCCTCCGGGAAACGCTGCAGCACGTCGACTGTCAGCATCAGCATGTCGTCGAAGTCGACCGCGTTCGAACTGAAGAGCTTGCGCTGGTAGAGCGAATAGACGTCGGCGACCGTCTGGTCGTAGAAGCTCGCGACGCGCGACGCGTACTCGTCCGGGCCGATCAGCTGGTTCTTCGCGTTCGAGATCTGGGAGTGGATGCCGCGCGGCACGAAGCGCTTCGGGTCGCGCTCGAGCTCCTCGAGGCAAGCCTTCACGACGCGGATCTGATCGGCCTGGTCGTAGATCGTGAAGTTCGAGCGGTAGCCCAGCCGCTCGGCCTCGCTGCGCAGCATCCGCCCGCACGCGGAGTGGAACGTCATGATCCAGATCGCGCGCGCGATCGGCCCGAGGTCGCGCATCACGCGCTCCTTCATCTCGTTCGCGGCCTTGTTCGTGAACGTGATCGCGAGGATCTCGTTCGGCTTCGCGCCCATCGCTGCAAGGAGATGCGCGACCCGGTGGGTGAGCACCCGAGTCTTGCCCGAGCCGGCGCCCGCGATCACGAGCAGCGGGCCTTCGGTGGTGAGAACGGCCTCGCGCTGGGCGGGGTTCAGATCGGCCAGATAGGTCTCGGGCTGCGTTGCGGACACCCGGTCGATCGTAGCCGTCAGATCAGGGCGTCGAGCTCGCTCTCCAGCCAGGCCACGGCCGCTCCGAGCATGTCTCGATCCGCCGATTTCAGGACGACTTCCACCTGTGGCCCGGTCTCGTAGAAGTGCGGATAGGAGCCGACGGTGACGGCCGGCCAGCGGGCCGTCGCCTCGACCAGGGCCGGGGTGATCGTCGACTCGCGCGTCTCGTAGCGGCGCCGCCAGGTCTCGATTGGCGCGCCGGTCGCGAACTCGTCCGCGTAGCGGTCGAACATTGCCTGCATCTCGCTCGGCAGGCCCGGCAGCACCCAGACGTTCGCGATCCTGAAGCCAGGCGCGCCGCCACGCGGGTTCTCGAGCGGGGTCGAGCCCTCGGGCAGCGCCGCCCAGCGGGCCGCGTAGTCCGGGTTCCGCGCGAAACGCGCGCGGAGGTCGGCTTCGAGCTCGGGAAAGGCGACCTGTGGCACGTCGAACGCGGCGGCGAGCGACTCGCGCGTGATGTCGTCGGGCGTGCCGCCGAGGCCCCCGGTGACGAGCAGATAGTCGACGCGTGCGGACTCACGGCGGACGACGTCGACGATCCGGCCGGTCTCGTCAGGCACCGCGGCGCTCAGGACGACCCGCACGCCGAGCGACTCGAGCCGCCGGGAGAGCCACGACGCATTCGTATTCTCGGTGTCACCGGAGACGATTTCGTTCCCGATCGTCAAGATGGCTGCGAGCACATGACGAGTATGACCATCAGAGAGCTGGTTCCAGAACGCGACGCAGCCGGCGTCGTCTGGGTCATCAGGGACGCGCTGCCGACGGCCGTCGTAAGTCCCGCCTCATGGCTGCATCGCGAGCAGACCATCCCCAAGCGGTCACGACAGCGGTCGTTCGTCGCGGAAGTCGACGGGCGCATCGTCGGAAGGGCGCTCGCGCGGCTCGAGAACCTCTTCTCGGAGGACACCGAGCTCGGATTCGTGATGGCGACGGTGGCGCGCTCGCATCGCCGGCGCGGGATCGGCGGCGCGTTGTACGACGCTGCGCTCCAGCACGCGATGGCGCTCGGGCCCGCGCGGCTGTTGACGAGCGTGTACGAGGATGAGGACGGGACCCGATTCGCACGGGCGCGTGGCTTCAGAGAGGAGCGCGCACAGCAGGAGGCTGTGCTCGACCCGCGCACAGTCACGGAGCTGCCTCCGGCCGACGTCGACCTGCGACCGATCACCGACGTCGACCCGCACCTCGTTCACGAGGTTGACCTGGAGGCGACCCGCGACATGCCGTCGACCGAGACGATCGACGCGATGCCGTACGAGGAGTGGGAGCAACACACGATCCAGCATCCGCTCTTCACCGCCGAAGGCAGCTTCGTCGCGATGGTCGACGGCGTCGCTGCCGCCGTGTCGCTGCTCTGCGTCGACACCGAGTCGGGGCGATCGCTGAACATGTTCACCGGCACGGCGCGCGCCTACCGCGGGCGCGGGCTCGGCCTGGCGGTGAAGCTCGGCTCGATCCACTGGGCCGCGGCCCATGGCATCACGATGATGGTGACGGCGAACGACGCCGAGAACGCGCCGATGCTCGCGATCAACCGGCGGCTCGGGTACACGCCGAGCAGGCGCTCCTTCGACTACGTGAAGGTGCTGTAGGGCGAACGAGTTTTGCCCTGGGGCGCGACCACGCGGCTACGCAAACGGGAACGGCTTCTTGGCGAGCGCGGCCAGCACCTGGGAGGTGACCCACACCGGCGTCGTCACGTAGCGCGCCGAGTAGCGATAGCTGCCGTCGCCGCGCTTCAACTTCGCGAGGTAGGCAAATGCCGACCGCGGCGGCGTGCGGCCCGCGGCAACGAGACCCTGGATCGCCCAGGCCGTCGACTGCGCGTCGGAGCCGCGACCGTTCGACAACTCGAACCCGCCGTCCTTGTTCTGGAACGTCAGCAGGAAGCGCTGCGCCCGTGTCACAGGCGGGCCGTGCACGCCCGCGACGCGCAGCGCCTCCAGCGCCGCCGCCGTGTCGTTCGAGTCCGGCAGGCCGTGCAGGTACCAGGCGAACCCACCCGCCTTCGTCTGCTGTGCGAGGATGAAGCGCGTCGTGGTGGGCGTCGAGCGGCCGAGCGCGAGCACCGCCCAAAAGGTGGAGTTGACCGTCTCGCCGATCTGGCCGCTCGGCCGGGTCTTCGCCCGCAGGCGCGCGAGCAGCGCGTCGGGATGCACGCCGAGCGCCTCCTGCGCGAGCGCGTCGAGGGAGATGTCGTTCGCGGTCTGCAGGTCCGGCTCCTGGGCCTGGAGGTAGGCAAGCGACCCGGGTGCGTCGGCGCCGGCGGCGTGCAGGCCGAGCACCGCCCACGACGTAAGCGACGGGTCCGCGGTGCCGCCGCTCTCGGCGAACGCCCCATTCGAGACGTGCGACTGCACGAACGAGACTGGCGACACGGCGACCGCGAACGCAGCGGCCAGGGCAGCTACGCCCACACGACCACCGTCTTGAGGCGCGCGCCGTAGCGGTCGAGCATGCGACGCAGCTCAGGCCCTGCGGCGAGCGCGATCACGACGTTGCCGATTGCATGCGACGCGTCGAACCACAGACCTCGAGCGAGCACGGCGACGAGCGCCGGCAGCGTGTGGGGCGAGAACCCCCACCACAGCCACACGTCCATCATCGCACTGAAGGCGAAGCCGAGCACGGCAGCGACCGCGGCCAGCGTCCAGCGATTGCGCAGCGGCTTTGCGAGCAGTGCGCCTACGACACCGCAGGCGCCCCAGCCGAGCATCTGCTGCGGCGTCCAGATCCCCTCGCCGAGGAACAGGTTCGAGACGAACGCGGCGAGCGCGCCCGTCGCGAACCCCGCGCGCGCGCCGAGTGACGCGCCCGCGACGATCGCGATCACCGTCACCGGCTGCACGCCGGGCACGGCTGCGAAGAGCACGCGGCCTGCTGCCGCGCCGGCGGCGAGCGTGCCGATCAGCGCGAGCTCGCGCGTCGAGTCGGTGCCCGACTCGAACCAGGCGACGCCGCCGGTGACGAGCGCGCACGCGCCGAGCCCGGTCGAGAGGGCGGCGTCCTGCACGACGAGCGCCGCGCCCAACAACCCGAGCGCGATCAGAAAGAGCCTAGGCACGGACGTGCTCCCGTACCGGCAGCTCGACCACCCGGTCGGCGACTTCGGCGGCCCATGGCAGGTCATGCGTGACGACGAGCGTCCCGCGCGCGGGGGCGTCGGCGCGTAGGAGGCGCGCGAGCTCCTGCTTGCGTTCGGGGTCGACTCCACGGGTGGGCTCGTCGAGCACCAGGAACTCGGGCTCTGTCGCGAGCACCGTTGCGAGCGCGAGCCGTTCCCGTTCGCCCGAGGAGAGATCGCGCGGATGCCGCTCCTCGTGCTGCGCGAGGCCGAGCCGCGCGAGCGTGAGACGAGCCGTTTCAGGGGACGAGCCGAGCGCGACCTCGTCGAGTGCTCGCTCTGTGACGAGATGGCGGCCGGGATCCTGCGGCAGGTAGGCGGCGCGCGAGCGCGACGCCTCGCCCGACTCGGGCTCGAGCAGGCCGGCGGCGATCAGCGCGAGCGTCGTCTTCCCCACGCCGTTCGGGCCGGTCAACGCCACGACCTCCCCACGTCGCACCTCGAGCGACGCGCCCTCGAGCACCACGCGATCGCCGTAGACGAAGCGTACGTCGCGCACGCAGCAGACGACATCAGGCCCATGCGGCAGATACAGCGGGCGGTTTCGTGCGAGCCAGGCGAGCGCCGCCTCGCGAGGCGCATCGAGCGCGATGCGGCCGTTGTTCATGAACAGAACCCGGTCGACATGCGCGAGCGGGCGCGCGGGCCGCTGCTCGGATACCAAGACCGCGCACGGCAACTGTTCGATCAGGTCGAAGAACGCGTCAGCGGTCTCGGGGTCGAGCTGCGAGGTCGGCTCGTCGAGCAGCAGCAACTTGGGCTCGAGCGCAAGCGCGGACGCGAGCGACACGCGCTGCAGTTCCCCTCCGGAAAGCTCACCTGTCGCACGGTCGGCGAGGTGCGACGCGCCGACAAGAGCGAGCGCTTCATCGACGCGCCGCCAGATCGACGACGGCTCGACGCCGGTGTTCTCGAGGCCGAAGGCGATCTCGTTCGCGACATTGTTCATCACGACCTGGTCCTCCGGATCCTGGAAGACGGAGGCGACCGAACCGGCGAGCTGGGCGGGCCGCGTCTCGCGTGTATCGAGCCCGGCGACGACAACGCGCCCTTCGAAGCGGCCGCCGTGGAAGTGCGGCACGAGCCCGGCGAGCGCGCGCAGCAACGTCGACTTGCCGCAGCCCGACGGGCCGAGCAGTGCGATGTGCTCACCCTCGGCAATGTCGAGCGTCACGCCGTCGAGCACCGGCGGGCCGCCCGTGTAGGCGAAGCGAAGTTGATCGACGCTGGCTAGAGCCATAGCGCTCCCACGACGACGATGGCTACCGCGCCGACGATTGCGGCGTAGTCGAGCCACGTCCACGGCGGCCGCGGCGCCCGAGTGCGGTCGGCGCGCCCGTAGCCGCGCGCCTCCATCGCCTCGGCGAGGTTCAGCCCGCGCTCGAGCGAGCCGGCGAGGAGCGGCGAGAGCTGACGCACCGCGCCGAGCTCCACGCCGCGTCCACGCAACGCGAGTCGAAGGTCGCGCGCGTCGCGCTCGAGCAGTGGCACTAGCCGCGTTGCGAGCCCGACCGCCACCGTGGAGCGGCGCGCCCAGCCGGCCGCTGCGAGTAGGCGGTCGTGGTCGACCGAGAGCGCGTAGACCGCGAAGGCGAGCCCGACGGCCGCGAGCCGCAGACCCTGGAACAGGCCGTTGCGCAGCTCCTCGGTGGTGACGTCGAGCGTGCCGAGCACGGGAATTGTCGGCCCGCTCCAGAGGACGTGCGTGCCGATCTCCTCCACGAACGGGGTGATGACCACAAAGAGGAGGGCGGTGGTGAGCGTGCCGATGAGGTACGGCCAGCGTCGCTGCGCGGGCGCGCGGAAGGCGGCGACGAGCAGCACCGTGCAGATCAGAGCCACCGGCCAGATACTCGTCGCCAGGAGCGCGGCGATCGCGAGCGCGGCGAGCAGGGCGGCTGCGGGCACGGCGCTCACGAGGCGTTCCCGTAGCGTCGGCGCAGGGCGGTGGGGTCGGCTGCGAGCTTGCGCGCGATCGCGGTGCCCAACTCGAGCAGCACGCCGTTTCGGAACTTGCTGATGCGGGCCGTGCCGGGTGCAAGCTTGCCTCCGATCACGATGAAGTTCGTCGGCGCGCTCGCGCTCGTCCGCTTGGCGTTCACGATGCCGCCGACCTGCGCAGCGATCCGCTTCGCAACGCGCTGGTCGGCCGCGGGCGCCATGACCGACGCGCCGGGCTTCACCCAGTCGAACCCGTGCAGGAACGGCTCAGGGTAGGCGCCGAGGACGACTGGGACGTCCATCGTCGCCCCGGTCCAGTGGCGGTAGTCCCACCAGAGCACGTCGCCCGGACGCAGCTTCACCTCGGCCGCGCTCCGTCCGCCCTGGACACCGTTCACGAAGTAGAACCAGTCGCGCTGGCTGCCGAGCGAGCCGGCGATCCCGTCGGCCGACTGGAGGTACCGGCCGCCGTAACGTGTCGTCACCTTCAGCTTCTGTTCGACCGAGCGAATGCCGTCGGAGCCCGCGCCTACCGTTCCGGCATAGATCACGTTCGCGCCCTCGTCTCGCGTCACCCAGAGCGTCGCTCTGCCGTGCTCGCGCGCGCCGCCGCAACCGGCGACGGCGAGCGCGAGCAGAAGGAGAGCGGCACGTTTCACTTCACGGCGTTCGAGCGCACCGCACCTGTCGCGGTCGCGCGGATGAGCAACCCGGTGTGCTTCCCGGGGCAGAAGCTCGTGCCGGTCGTGCCGGAGACCGTCTTCTTGGAGCCGACGTGCCACTGCAAACCGCTCACGGTGGTCGTCTTGGCGTTGTCGTCGAACGCCTGCGCCGTGTAGCAACCGGCCTTGGTCGCCGCTCGCACGTCGAGGGTGGGCGGTCCGCCGGTGGGGCCGAAGTCGGCGTAGTACCAGAGCACGGTGTCGCCGTCCTTCAGCACGACCTTGTCGGCGCCGACGGGCGGCGACGCGTTGTCGACCTTGAAGACCCAGCCGCTCGAGGAGGCACCGCCGTAGAGGCCGACCTGGTCGACATATGGCCCGAAGGACGACTGTGTGACGTGGTAGTAGAACTCGCCGAGCAGCGACGCCTGCTGGATCGCGTCGAGCGCGTTCGACGCGGTGACGGTCACCTCCGTCGGGGCGAACAGGTTCTTGGTCTTGCCTTCGACGCGCACGTGGACAGTTGCTGCCAGCGCAGTTGCGGGCAGCACAAGCGAGAGAACGACGAGCACGATGAGGCGCTTGGCCACGATTCCTCCTTCCGCGAGGGGATCGGTATGGAGGGCGACCGGCAGGTCTTCTGACTCGAGGCTCCCCCGCCACCGCCTTCCCGAGCGCATTCCGCTCAGTGGCGTTCCGGTGGAGGGCATCTCCTCTTACAGCGGCGGGACCGTCCCGGACTTACACCGGGTTCCCTCACCACTCGCCCTTTGTGTGGCGGCAATCTACCATCGCCTCGCGATGATCTCCCGCTGGCTTCCCGTCGTCCTGTGGGCGGCAGTGATCTTCGCGTTCTCGTCAATCCCTTCGCTGAACTCGGGGTTGGGCACGTGGGACTACGTGCTGCGCAAGGGGGCGCACATGACGGAGTACGCCGTGCTGGCCTGCTTGCTCGCGCGTGCGACCGGCTCGTACGCGTGGGCGTTCGGGCTTGCCGTCGCCTACGCGGCGACCGACGAGTTCCACCAGACGTTCGTGCGCGGCCGGCACGGCACGCCGGTCGACGTCGGCATCGACGCGGTCGGCGCGCTGATCGGCTTGTGGCTGTGGCGCTCTAAACTGCGTGTATGGACCACGGCGAGGTAACCGACCGCCAACTCGAGGCGCTGCTTGGCCGGCTCGACCGGCTCGTCGAGGAGCTGGCGCGGATGAATGCCCGCGAGGATCGTCGCGAGGAGCTGACGACGATCGCGCACGAGCTGCGCAACCTGAACGACTCGCTGCAGGCGATCACCTACGCCGCGCTCGGCACGCAAGGCCCGCAGGTACGCCGCCGCCGCGGCGCCTGAGGCTGGGTGAGCTAGCCGAGGCGAGCCGTCGAGCGTGCGGTTGCGGTCTCCAATCCGGCACACCTCCGTGACGGTTTCCTGACGGCGGCTGCCGTCGGGGGCCTGTCGCCAAGCGGCGGCCGATAGGGAAACGAGCAGGAACGATCGTCCGCCGGGGACTCCCATCCGAAGCGGATTCGCGCACGCATGATGCACGCGCCTGTCTCTGTCCGCCGTGTGCCGCGCCAATCTTGTTGCACTCTTTTCTCACTTCCGTGACGACGGCTGCCGTCAAAGGCGGCCGTCGGAGGTGGAGGCGGCAGTGCGCAGTCGCAGTCGCCGCCGCCGCCGCCGCCGCCGCGAGGCTGGTCAACCGACGCGGACGATCAGTGCGCGTGCTCGGGTGCGCTGGGCGCGCGTAGCAGGCGGTGCGACTCGGTGAGTGCGTGCGCGATCTCGGCGAGCTTGAGCCCGGAGGTCTGTGACTCCTCGCGCAGCAAGGCGAACGCGGCGTCGGCTGAGATGCCGCGCTGGGCCATCAGGATGCCCTTCGCCTGCTCGATCAGAGCGCGACGGCCGAACGCGCCCTGGAGGCGACGGAACTCGCCGAACCGCTCCAGGGTGATCTCGATCGCCGCCCGCAGCTCCTCAGGCGTCGATTCGATGATGTAGGCGAAGACACCACGCCGGGCGGCCTGACGGACGTATTCGGGGTCGGCGGCGTGCAGGATCGCGATCACCGGGCAGGACGCCTCGGAGACGATCTCGCCGATCAGACCGAGCGCGTGCTCCGACGACAGGCCGAGACCGACAAGCGCGACGTCCGGTTGCTCCCGCGCGGTCACCTCGGCCACCTCGCCAACGTCGACCTCGCGCGCAACGACCTCATACCCGAGCCCGATCACGACCTGCGCGAGCAACTCCAACCGATCGCGACGCTCATTGGCGATCAGGACGCGCAATCGATGCGGCGACTTATGACCCTGCACGTTCCCCCCATATCAACTGCCGCTCCTGGGCAGTTGGCTGAGTTCATGGTAGCCTTCTAGACCCCGTTTCGGAAGCCCCGGAACGGCCGAGAGTCAGTCCGGCCCAAGTCGCAGAGCCGGACTGCATGTCCTCCCACAGACCTGTGCGGGACGGAGTGATGGTTCTCCGCCGATCGAGGTCGGCCTGAACGGGAGTGACAGATCGAAGCCTTCGCAGGAACCCAGCAGCACCTGCTGCACCCAACAGCCCTCCCCTCGCGTCCTCACGGACGATGTGGCGGACGGGTGCACCGAATCGGCAACGTCCGTCGAAGCTGATTCGAGACGAGTTGCTGGATGGCCCGCCCGGGGAGGCTTGCCCGCCACCCCGGGCGGGAGTTCTCCTCCGACGTGATCGCCGGCGCCGACTACGGCAAGCGGTAGATGTCGAGCACGCCGCTCGTCGAGTGGTCGTTCGCGTTTCCCTCGGCAACCGCGACGCGGCCGTCGGCGACGATTGGGCTTTGCCAGTGGACGGCCCCGGAGGGCAGCAACGCGACCTCGCGCCCGCTCGTCGGCACGTAGACGTGCACGGCGCCTTCGCCGGCGACGTAGAGCAGGCTCCCGGCCAGGGCGGGTGAGGTGCCGCCGGTGTGATTCGACCAGACCGGATGGAGGCGACCGCCCTTGAAGAGCAGCGCCTCGGTGCCGGCGCTGTCCGAGACGAAGACCCACTTGCCGTTCCAGACGGCCGGCTCCGAGAAGACATCGGTCGGCCCGGGCGCATTGAGCGTCTGCAGTTCGCCGCCGAGACGGCCGTTCACACCGGGAAGGCGATGGAGCTGCAGCAGCCGAAGGACACCGTCCTTCCCGCCCTGCACCGCGTAGCCGCCTGGCAGGAGTGCCGGGCTGGTCGAGCCGAGATCGACATCGGCGTCGTTCAGGTGCTGGTAATTCGCGGGCGTGTAGTGGCGGACCAACTGCGACGCATTGGGCGAGAGCACGAGCACGCTGTCGCCCCAGTCGGTCTTGCCGTTCCATGGCGCGTTGCCGGTCGCGACCACCAGCGTCCCGTTGGCGGGATCGACCGCCGCGCCGTTCCGCGACCAGATCGCCGAGTCGCTCGACGAGCACGAGCTCGGCACGATCAGGGCATGGCGATCGCTGCAGAGCGAGTTCCAGACATGCGCGATCTTGCCGGTGCGCTCGGAAATCGTCACGACATGGCCCTGGTAGGGCGGCGCATCGCCGATGTAGCCGCCGGTCGTCATGATCACCAGGCCGCGCGACACGTTCAGTGACGACGTCATCTTCTCGTGCGTCGCATCGTGCGTGATCGTCGTCGCCCACAGGACCTTGCCGTCCGAGACACGCAGCTTCCGGATCACGCCGTCCGGCGAGGCGGCGTAGATCGCGCTGCGATCAGTCGACGCCGCCGGGGTCGCGTTCGTGATCTGGGCCGAGCCGGCGACCTGCAGGTAGCTCGACGGCGTGAATGTCCACAGGATCCGGCCCGACGACGCGTCGATCGCCTCCGTCTTGCCATAGGTCGTCGTGACGAAGAACGTGTCGTGCGAGGAGCCGTGCACCTGGACGTCGTGAAGATAGATCGGCGACGAATCGACCGTGCCGCCGAGCTGAACTTGCCGGCGGATGAGCTTCTTCGCGTTCGCGGCAGTGATCCCGCTACCGGGCGCGCTGCCGTGCCGCGCGGTGTCATAGCCGAACCGCGCCCAGTCGATTCCTGGCGTGCTCGTCCGGGCCGACGCGGAAAGCACGATCAGCAGGCAGCAGCCTACTGCGAGTGCAAGCAGTGTTCTCATCGCCCTAACCCGGCCTGCTCGACGACGTAGAGCTTGCCAGACTCGCCCGGCGCGGCTGTGGCGTAGACCGGGGCACTGAAGTGGGCGATACGAACGAGATGCGTCGACTCAGCGCGGCCGCGCGCTGACGCGCGAACAACTGCGACGAGAAGGAGCGGAGGAGCGCGAGTCTCTTCATCGGGCGGTGAGATCGCGGGTCTTCACCCACGGCAGCGGCGGGGTCAGCAGCGACTCGGCGTGCAGGTAGGCGAGCCCGGCGAGTGGGAAGTCGCTCCAGCGCTCGAAGCAGAAGTAGCGCCGGCGCCAGTGAGGGAAGAATTTGCGGTTGAAGCTGTGCAGGCGCTCGACCTGGAACAGCCGGTCGGCTTTCAGGAGCACCCACCGGAACGCCTTCGACCAGACGGGCGCATCCTCGTCGGCCTTCAGGAAGTCCGCGAACACCGCGAAGTTCAGCGAGAGCTCGGTCACGGCATGCGCGCGTGCCCAGCCCACAGTCTCCGTGATCAGGTACTCCATCAGCCCGTTCGGCGTGTCCTTGCGACGGCGCATCGAAGCCAGGGAGTAGCCCTCACTGGCCGGCGACGGGACGAGCTGCAGGAAACCGCCGACCGAGCCGTCAGGGCCGACGGCCACCGCGAGCACGGTGTCGGGGTAGAGAAAGAGCGCGTCCATCGCCATCGTGAAGCCACGCTCGGGCCAGTTGCCACGCCACTCCTCCGAAACGGCGCGCAACTCGCAGCGCAGGGCTTCGTCGGCGTCGGCGGTCGAAAGCACTCGCACCTCGTACCCACTCTTCTCGAGCCGGGACACCGACTGGCGGATCTTTCGGATCGCGCGCCCCTCGAGCGAGAACTCCGCCGGGCGGATCACCGCCTCGTCGCCGAGGTAGATCGATTTGAAGCCGAGCGCGACATAGTCGGCGAGCGCTTCGGTCGAAGCGCCTGCGACGGCGACGCGCCATCCTTTCGTGTGCGCGACGCGAACGAACTCCGCGACCAGGTCGTAGCGTTCGGCGGCGTCGCCGATCGGGTCTCCGGCGACGAGAGCGGTGCTTCTGATCACGCGATAGGCGAGGAACGACTTGCCGCTCGGCGAGAAGAAATAGCTCTTGTCGCGACGCAGCGCGAAGTAGGCCAGGCTGTCGCTGCCTCGCTCCTGCACGAGCTCCGCTGCGCGCTCGCGGTCCTCAGCCTCGGGCGGCTCCACCGGAAACGGCTTGAACCACAGCCAGAAGCCGCGGATCGCGAGTCCGCTGATCGCGATGAGGAGGGCGACCTCGATTCGCTCGGAGTAGACGTCGTTGTCGTCGAAGTAGATCGCGAGGAGCGGCAGGCAGACCGCGAGTGCGAGTCCGACCTGAACGAGCGGCAGCACGGTGGTGGGATCGCCCGGCGCAACGAACTGCTTGCGGGCACGGAAGAGGGCCACGAGGAATGCGAGATGCACGATCGATTCCTCGAAGTCGAGCCCCTTCGCCAGATGGGCGACCGCGGATGCGGCGACGACCACGACGGCGAGGTACCAGGCGCGGCGCTTGCGGCGGGCGAGGCCACGCGAGAGCCAGATCATCCCGAAGCCGAGGGCGAGCGCCAGCGTCCGCGCGGCCGAGGGGACGCCCGGCGGCAGCACGCCGTGCACCAGGCGTACGCGATCGGCCGCCTCGGGCGTCAGCGCCGAGACGATGGAGACGAGGCCGGCAGCGATTGCGAACCAGGCAAGAAGGATGGGCGTCGCGGGGCGGCGCACCCCAGCAGGGTAGCGGCAGTTCCCGCTGGCGGCCTCCCCCTTCCACGGGGTGTCTCCTCGGGCCACGGCCGGTGTCAGACACGCGCACGAAAGGTGCACGGAAGAGAGTCCCGAGTGTGCCCGGGTGGCTCGGCTGCGTCTCGAGCCCGTCGGGTCAGGCGGTGGTGCGGTAGCGCAGGTAGATCGTGCCGTCCTTGAAGCGGTGCTCGTCCCGGAGCTCGAGCGGCACGCGGGACCCGTCGGGGAGCGCTTTCGTGCCGCCGCCGACGACGATCGGCGCGAGGAACAGCTGGAGCTCGTCGACCAGCCCTGCCCTGATCGCCTGCGCGGCGAGATCGGCGCCACCCACCGAAAGGTCGTGCGCCGACTGCGCCTTCAGCTGCCGGACTACCTCGGGGTCGAACGCTCGCTCGATCCGCGTCTTCGCGCTCGTCGCCTTCGCGAGCGTGGTCGAGTAGACAACTTTCTCGGCCGCCTGCCAGATCCGGGCGAAATCGAGCGAGACAGGCCGCCGGGCGAAGGTCTCCGCGGTCTCCCAGGCCACCATCACCTCGTACATCCGGCGCCCGTAGAGATAGGTGCCGATGGGTCGCTCGAGGTCGTTGACGAAGGCATGCACCTCTTCACTGGGCGCGGCCCAGTCGAACTTGCCGCCTTCGTCCGCGACGTAACCGTCGAGCGACGCGATCGCCGAGTAGATCAGCCTGGCCAAGGCGGCGGGACCCTAATCGCGCAGGAGGATCCGCCGGAGCTCGTCCTCCTTGCCGGGCTCGAGAATCGCGAGCACCTGGTCGCCTGCGGCGAGCTGTGTCTCCTCGTCCGGGATCTGGGCCTTGCCGTCGCGGACGATCGAGATCAGGCGCGCACCTTCAGGCAGCTTCAGCGCGCGAACGCGCTTGCCCTGGCAGTTCGCCAACTTGTCGACCGTCACCTCGACGATCTCGAGGTTCTCTTTCCGCAGTTCGAGCAGGTGGATCAGGCCGTGCTCGGGAACCTCGTGCTCGATGAGACCCATGATCGCGCCGGTCGCCGACACGGTCGGCGAGATCCCGAGCAAGTCGAAGTACGCCTGGTTCCGCGGATCGTTGATGCGGGCGATCACGTTGCCGATGCCGTACTTCTCGCGCGCGAGCTGGCAGATGACGATGTTGTCCTCGTCATCGCCCGTCGCCGCGACGAGCAGGTCGGGCGGGCGCTTGATGCCTGCGCGCTCGAGCACGAACAACTCGGTCGCATCCCCACGGATCACCTGGTGCTCGAACTCTGCCTCGAGCTTCTCGAAGCGATATGGGCGCTGCTCGATCAGGGTCACCTCGTTGCCGCTGCGCAGCAGGGAGCGCGTGAGGTTCGCGCCGACCTTGCCCCCGCCTGCGATCAGGACGTACATCAGACGGGCGTCTTTTCCTCGGCGGCCCGCACGGCTTCGACGAGCGTCTCGATCGCAGCCGAGGTCGGGCAGACGATCCGCATCCCACGGGTCGCGTAGAACTGCGCGCGCGCCGGGTCGAGTACGCGGACGACCACCGTCGGCACCTCGAACTGCTTCTGCGCAACCTGTGCGATCACGATGTTCGTATTGTCGCCGTCGGTCGTGACGACGACGGCGTCCGCCTCCTCGATGCCCGCCTCGCGCAACTGGTGCAGGTCCATGCCGTGCCCCACGAGGAAGCCCCCGGTCCAGCTCTCGCCGAGTCGCCCCAGGGCGTCCTCGTTCTCGTCCATCACCGTTACGTCCCAACCCGAGCTCTGCAGCTGGTGCGCGACGGCGGAGCCGACCCGTCCGCAGCCGATCACGATTGCCTTCACAGCGGGGGAGCGTAGCGCTGCGGACTGGGCCGCGGAGGCCGTCCGGCTCAGAAACCCTCAGGTCGCCGCAAGCTCCTCGTCGAGGACGGTCTGCGGGAACGCAACGATCAGCACTTCACACGGCGCCCGCCGCAGCACGTAGTCGACGGTCGGCGAGAAGAAGCGCGACTGGCGGCGCCAGCGCGGTGCCGACCCGAGCACGATCAGGTCGACGTCCAGCTCGATCGCCCGCTCGACGATCGCGGTGCCGATCGCGCGGGCGCGAACGGTCGTCCCCTCCACCAGCACGCCGTGGTCCGCGCCGAGCAGCTTCGCCTCGGCGAGCGACGCCTCGGCCCGTTCGTCCTCGTCGAACATCGGAGCATCGAGTGCCTGCTCGAGCGGAACCCGGATGACGTGCAACGCCTCGACCTCCGACCCGTGCTCGGTCGCGAGCTTCACCGCGGTCGCGAGCATCTCCTCGCCGATCAGTCCGATTTTCATGGGCACGAGAATGCGGTGGAAGTCGACCGGTTCCTCGAAGGGCCGTTCGTCAGGCGCCTGCACGCGCTCGAACAACCGGTCTCCGTGCGCCATACGCACCGCAACGAACACGACGACGCCGACGGCGAGCCACACCGGCCCGGCGTACCGCGCCGCAGGATGGGTCGCCATCGCAAGGATCCAGATGCTGAAGGTCGCGATCGAGCCCACGATCGCCGGCAACGGGATGTCGGCGCGCCCGATTCGCACGTTGAAGGGCGCTCGGAACGGGCGCGGCAGATCGGGCTCGTCGATGCGCAGCTTGATCACCGCAAGTTGCGCCGCCGTGAACGCGAGCAGCACGCCGAACGAGAACAGGCTCGCGAGGAACGTGACGTCGTGCGCGATGAACGAGGTGGCGATGACGATCCCGGACGAGATCACCGCGGCCGAGAGAATCGCCTGCGGCGACACGTTCGCGTGGCGACTGAGGCGGCCGAAGCTCCGCGGCAGCTGCCCATGCTCGCCGAGCGAGTACGCAAGCCGCGAGAAGCCGGAGATCGACGTCGTGACCGCGGCGAACAGAATCAGCGCCCCGGTCACACCGACGTAAAAGCTCAGCGCACCCCCGAGGTGCCACGGCAGCTCGCTGCCGATGCGCTGCGCCACGCCGAGCATCGGCGCCCTGATCCACCGGGTGCCCAGCTCGGTGTTCTCGCCCGGGAAGGCGGAGAGCGCCACCGCGGCGATCGCGACGTAGAGCGTCACGACGGTCGCGATGCCACCGAAGAGCGCACGAGGCAAGTCGATGCCGGGGCTGCGCACCTCGGCGGCGTAGTTCGCAACCGTCTCGAGGCCCGTGAACGCGAGCATCGCGAGCGGCAGCGAGAACGCGATCGCATGCCAGCTCGGATGCGTGCCGAGCGACATGCCCCGCGTCAGGGCGTGCGGCGAGAAGACGAGCGCGAAGCCGAGGATCACGAGCAAGAGCTGCGTCAGGAGGTCGAGCGCCGGCACGAGGATCCCGAAGCCGTAGAGCGACGGCCGACGGACCAGCCGCACGCCGGCGACGAGGGCGATCACGCACACGGCGACGATCACGTCCCCTGGGTTCCGGTCGAGCGCGGGAACCTCGAACGCGCCCGCGAGGTAGTGCGGCAGGAAGAGCGCCGACAGTGCGATCACGATCAGGTAGTCGAGGAAGAGCGCCCACCCCGTCATGAAGCCGGCGAGATCATTCACGGCACGCCGGACGAATGTGGCGGCGCCCCCGGTCTCGGGCAGCGCGGCTGTGCCCTCCGCGTATGACAACGAGACGACGAGGAAGAGCACGCCGACGACAAGCAGGACGATTGGCGTGAATCCGAGCGCGTGCGCCGCGAGCACCCCGAGCGCGAAGTAGATCGACGAGGCCACCTCGCCGTACACGACCGAGAAGAGCGCGCGTGTGTCGAGCTCGCGCTTCAGGCCGGGAAGCTTCCTGGCTATGACCGTCTCCTCAGCATCAGCAGGCGGCCCACGCCGGCGGCGATGAAGAGCAGGCCGAGGATCACGCCCACGCCGAAGCCGTGCCGAAGCGTGAACGACAGCATCCCGAGCCCGAGCAGGATCATCACGACCGCCATCCCGGCGACCAGGTTCCTGTACATCGTCATGCGGCCCTCCTTCCGGCGGCAACCATGACACGGCACGGCGCGTTCTTCAGGACATAGTCGACCGTGTGGCCGAAGATCGCGCGGTGGGCGCCGCGCGGCGCCCCGAGCACGACGATCTCCGCCCCGCGCCGCTCGGCCTCGTCGACGATCGCCCGCCCGGCCCTCCGCTCGCGAACGATGCGCTCCACCACGCGGACACCGTAGGGCTCGGCGATCGCGCGCGCGTGGTCGAGGAGGTCGTGCGCCTCTTCGAGCTGCTCGGAGAGGTCGGCGTCGAGCGGAAGCTCCAGTGGGACGACGATCACCCGCAGCAGCACGATTCGACCCGCCCGCTCGGTCGCGAGACGCGCCGCCACCTCCACGGCCTCACGGGACCCTTCGCCGGCAACGATCGGCACGAGGATCGTGCGGTACTCGAGCGCGATCGCGGGGCCGAGCGGCACCGGCGAGCGCGACGTCACGCTCATCGGGATGTGGAGGCTGCGGCGATAGAGCGCATAGAAGACGAAGCCCACGGCGAGCCAAGCGAGCCCTGCATAGCGTGTCGGTGCGTCCTGCACCACGACGACGAGCCAGGCGGCGCCAGTCCCGAAGCAGCCGACGATCGCGAACAGCGGCCAGTCGACGCCGCGGAAGCGCCAGTTCGGCCGGGCGCGCCATTCCAACTCGGCATCGGGGAACCGGTAGCGAAGCGCAATCACCGATGCGTGCGCGATCGTGAACGAGAGCATCGCGCCGAAGGCGTACATCCGGCCCAGGAAGTCGACCTTGCCCGAGAGCAGGAACACCGTTGAGCCGATCCCCGCGAACACAACGAGGGCCAGCCACGGCGTCTTCAGCTTCGGATGCAGGCGCCGGAATGCCGAGGGCAGTTGCCGGTAGCTCGCCATCGAGTAGGTGATGCGCGATGCACCGATCACACCGGCGTTCGTCGCGATGAAGAGGATGGTTGCGGCAAGAATGCCGACGTAGACCTTGATGATCGCCAGCACCGCTCCGTGGAGGCCGAGGTTCTCGACGAGGCCGAGCACCGGATCGTTCTTGAAGCCCTCGGGCGGGGGTTGCCCGAGCTTCGTCACGTACTCCCCACCCTGGTGCACGACCGGCATCGCCGAGAGCGCGATCCACGGGAGCGTGAAGTAGATCGCGAAAACGGCGATCGCAACCCACGAGATCGACTTGGGGATCGAACGCACCGGATCTCGAGCCTCCTCGGCGAGGTTCGACACGGTCTCGATGCCGGTGTACGCGATCATCCCGACGGGGATCGCGAGCAGGAACGCGCTCCACTTCGGCGCCACACCGAGGTGGATGTTGTTGAGCAGGATCTTCGGGCTGAAGATCAGGAAGAAGCCGAGCGCAACGAGCAGAAGCTGCGTCGCGAAGTCGATCACCGCGAGCACGATGTTCAGCCGTGACGCTTCCTTGATCCCGATGATGTTGATGCCGACGAGCAGCCACGTCAGCCCGATCCCCACGATGATGTCCCACGGGTTCGTCCTCAGCGGCGCCCAGAAGATCGACAGGTAATGCGGGACGAAGATCACCGAGATGGCGATCGTGATCACGTAGTTGAGCATCTGCGACCACGCCGCGGCGAAAGAGACGAGTTCGTTGAACGCGTGCCGCGCAAAGCTCGCCGAGCCGCCGGCCTCCGGGTAGCGAACCGTCCCTTCGGCGTAGGTGGCCGCGGTGGCCGCGAAGATCAGCCCGCTGATGATGAAGACGACCGGCGTCAGCCCGAGGGCGATGCCGGCGACGAGCCCAAGGGCGTAGTAGATCGACGAGCCTACGTTGCCGTAGGCGGTTGCGAAGAGCGCCG
>CAWJGF010000003.1:0-318609 GCA_963842335.1 uncultured Thermoleophilia bacterium
CGCCGGAGACGTCACGGAACTCGGCCCCATCACCGTCAGCGAGGCCGACATCGTCGAGTTCGCGGGTCGGTACGACCCGCAGCCGTTCCACATCGACGAGGCGGCGGCGAAGGCGAGCCCATTCGGCGGTCTGATCGCGAGCGGTTGGCATACCACTGCGCTCTTCATGGGCATGTTCGTGCGCGGTGTCCTGCTCGACTCGGCGTCTCTCGGCTCCCCGGGCGTCGAGGAGATCCGGTGGACCGCGCCGGTGCGCCCCGGCGACACGCTCACGGCGCGCTCGACCATCACCAAGGTGCAGCCGTCGTCGAAGAACCCGGGCCGCGGAACCATCTTCACGGCGAACGAGGTCGTGAACCAGGACGGCGTCGTGGTCATGAGTCTGAAGGCGCGCGGCTTCTTCGCCCGCCGCCCGGCCTGACCTGGCCGAACGCGCCGAGCCGAGTACGTCGCCGGCGAGCGCGCGACGCGTCCCCCGAGCCGAACGCGACACGAGCGAACCGGTTCGCGTCCTAGGCGAACCGAACCGGACCTGCCCTCCACCGCCACGGCCGGTGGCGCCCCGTCCGGTGCCAGGCACCTGCACGAAACCGTGAACTCTCGTCCACAAAAGCGAGAGCTCCCTGCGGCAGAGCCGTCCGCTTCGGGACATGACCGGTGCCAGGCACCGTTACCGGAGAGTGACAACTCCTCCACAGGTCTGGTCGGGACGTGGCCCGATCGGCCCGCTTCGAGGGCGCGTTCGCGAGCGCGCGGCCGGCTACTTCGCGCGGTGGTCGTAGGGCTTCTCCTCCGTTGCAAGGCCCAGTCTGCGCGCGAAGGGCTCGAGAGTCAGTCCCTGCGCCAGCGTGCTCACGAGTACGACGAAGAAGACCACGTTGAAGATCGTCGCGCTGCCGACCACGTGTGCAGAGAGCGCGAACGTCGCGAGCACGATCGGGACGGCACCGCGCAGACCCGCCCACGAGAGAAAGATCTGCTCGCGCAGGTGGTAGTCAAACGGCGTCAGCGAGATCACCACCGCCAGCGGCCGCGCGGCAAACAGCAACACCGCCGCGAGCGCAAAGCCCGACCACGCCACATCGAGGAGCTCGTCGGGAAAGACGAGCAGCCCGAGCACGATGAACAAGACGACCTGGGCAAGGAATGCGAGCCCCTCATGGAAGGTGACGATCGTGCGGCGCAGGGGCATCGGCGTGTTGCCGACCCAGAGGGCGACGAGATACACGGCGAGAAACCCGCTGCCGTCGACGCTCGCCGCGATCCCGTAGGCGAGCGCCGCCGTACCGAGCGAGGCGACCGATGCGAACGGCGCGAGCTCGGTCGGCAGCCGTCGCAGGAGCCGCGAGGCGACCACGCCGAGCGCGATCCCGACGAGCAGCCCCACCGCGAATTGGCGGACGAGGAGCACGACCAAGTCCTCGAGCCCGTAGTCGGTGTGCTCGACCCAGGCGATCAGCCCGAGTGTGAGCGCCACCGCCATCGGGTCGTTCGCGCCCGACTCCGCCGCCAGCAGCGTCGCAAGCCGGCGGCGGAGCCGCGTGAAGCGAAGCGTGGCGAAGACAGCCGCCGCATCCGTCGAGCCGACGACGGCCCCGAGCAGCAACGACTTCGACCACGAGAAGTCGAAGAGCGCGTGCGCCGGGACGGCTGTGACACCGGCGGTGATGCCTACACCGGCGGTGCTCAGCGTCGCGGCAGGAGCGACCACCGGCCGCAGGTCACGCCACGACGTTGTGAGTCCGCCTTCGAAGAGAATCGCGATCAGCCCGACGATGCCGATCGAACGCGCCAGCTGAACATCGTCGAAGTAGATCCCGCCGACTCCGTCCGACCCCAGCACCATGCCGATCCCGAGGAACGTCACGAGCAGGGGGAAGCGGGATCGGCGCGTCAGCACCGCCGCCACCACCGCGAGGACGAGGATGCCGCCGGCGATCAGGATCTTTTCGTCGATCGCCCTCCAGACTAACGGCAGCCGAGCGAAGTGGCGTCAGTGCCAGGTGTCGCGGAGCACGCGCAGCCAGTTGCCGTGCGTGATCTTCGCGACCGCCTCGTCGTCGTAGCCGGCGTCACGAAGAGCCGCGACGAGCTTCGGCAGGCCGGCCGCTCCGCCGAGCTCCACCGGTACCTCCGCGCCGTCGAAATCCGAGCCGAAGGCGACGTGATCGATCCCCATCCGCGCCGCGAAGTAGTCGATGTGGCGAACGATCTCGGTGATCGGGGTTTCCGGGATGAGCAAGCCATCCTCGCGCAAGAACGTGATCGCGAAGTTGACGCCGACAACGCCGTTCGAGTCGCGGATGGCGTCAAGCTGCGGGTCGGTGAGGTTGCGCGACGCAGCGCACAGCGCGTGGGCGTTCGAATGCGTTGCGACGAGCGGCGCGTTCGACAGCGCCGCGACCTCCCAGAACCCGGCCTCGTTCAGATGCGACAGGTCGAGCAGGATGCCGAGCCGGTTGCACGCTCGCACCAACTCGCGGCCGGCGTCGGTGAGACCCGGCCCCGTGTCGGGTGACGAAGGAAACCGAAACGGCACACCTTCGGCGAAGTCGTTCGGGCGCGACCAGACGAGTCCGATCGAACGGAGCCCGCGCTCGTACCACTCCTCGAGGTTCGAGAGATCGGCCGCGATCGGCTCGGCGCCCTCCATGTGGACGATCGCCGTGATCTGTCCTTCCCGGAAGCCGTCGACGGTGGTCGCGCGCGTTACCGGGAGCTTGCATAACACGTCGAACAGCTCGTTCGCGATCCGCGACGCCTCCTCGAACGGGATCGGATCGGGGAGCGGCACTGCGTACGGAGTCTCCGTCGGGTCGAGGTGCACCGGCGACGGGATATACATCGCGAAGAAGCCGCCCGAAAATCCTGCGGCTCGAGCGGCGTCGAGGTCGAGATGGAGCGTCGGCTCGCCGCGCCAGCGATGCAGCAGCAGGTCGTTGTGACCGTCGACGATCATCGACGCATCCTACGGGCACGTGTGGCAGGCTCCTCCCTTCGTGGCCGAGACACCACTCACGATCGTCATCTGCGAGGACGAGGAAACGCTTGCCGCGCTCGTCGAGGAGGTGCTCGAGAGCGATGGCCGCTTCATCGTCGCAGGGCGCGCCGCGAACGGGGACGAGGCGATTCTCCTGTGTGAGGAGCACGAGCCCGACATCGTGCTGATGGACATCGGCATGCCTGGTCGCGACGGCATCGAAGCGACGCGTGCGATCCACGCGCGCGACGCCGGCCAGCACGTCGTGATCTACACCGGCTCGGACGAGTACGACGATGTCGCGCGTGCCGAGGCCGCAGGGGCCGTGGGCTTCCTCCACAAGGGCGCACTCACCTCGCCGAACCTCGCGGAAGCACTGCACGTACTGCACACGAACTACGTGCGCGGCGTTCCCGACCCGGACTGAGGGGCGATGACCCTACACGGGGAGCGCGTCACGCTCCGTCCCGCGACGCCGTCGGACGAGGAGGTATTCGGCACCGTCCTCCGCGAACCCGAGATCGCAATCTGGTGGGGTGCGTACCCGCCAGAGCGCGTGCGTGCGGATCTCTTCGACGACGAGGAGACCGTCGTCTTTGCGATCGAGGTCGAAGGCGACGTCGTCGGGCTCATCACCTACTGGGACGAGCAGGAGCCCGACTATCGGCACGCCGGCATCGACATCGCGCTCGCAACCGAGCATCACGGCGAAGGTCTCGGCAGCGAAGCCATCGTGGTGCTCGCGCGCCACCTCTTCGAGGAGCGCGGCCACCACCGGCTGACGATCGACCCTGCTACCGCGAACACGCGGGCGATCCGCGCCTACGAGAAGGTGGGCTTCCGCCCCGTCGGGGTGATGCGGCAGTACGAGCGTGGCCTCGACGGCAACTGGCACGACGCCCTGCTCATGGACCTACTGCGCAACGAGCTATTGGCGGGGTAGCGCCGATCACGAGGCGAGGTGTTACGCCGCGTCGTCACGAACGATGATGCGCTTACCCTCGATTCGGACGACCGCGTCCCAGGCGATCACGTCATGCCTTTCGTGCGAGCGCACTCCTAGATGGGAGAGCCACCCCTTTCGCCCCACGCACAGACCGGTCACCCGCAACTTCGCGCCGACGAACTCGCCCCTCAGATCGTGGCAGCGACCGAGGGAACGTCCGGATTCGGTCTGCACCTTGCGTTGCTGGAGCTCGGACAGCGTCCTCATCTGTCCGCTCCGGGGAGCTTCTCGATGTACGACCGCAGACGGTCGTCGCCTGCGCCGAGACCGAGAGACGTGGCGTCGTGCTTCAAGCGCACGGCCGAGTCGACCTTCGCAACCTCGCTCCAGTCAACGCGAACCTTGCCGCCGCCCCCGATCCAGCCGGCCAGGCGGCCGATCCAGCCCGCTCGCGGCCCCCAGTAGCCAGGCCCGACCAGGAGAGCCACGACTTCGGGCACTTCGCCCGCACCGCCTTCGATTGCAAGGTCGTCGACGTTGCCACAGCGCCGCCCGTCCTTGTCGAGCAACTGGTGGTCGAGGACGTGTAGTCCGAGATCGAATTCGCCGCGACTCAATTCTGGCCCGCGTTCGTCAGCACCATCAGGGGGATCGCCGTGAGCGCAACCACCATGATCACGACCAGGTAGACGAGGCCAAGGACGTTTGCCAAGCGGCCGTTGCCGTAGCGGCCCATGTACGCGCGGTCGTTCGCGACCAGCAGGATCGGGACGTACGTCAGCGGAAGCGCAACGACGGAGAAGATGACCGCATACTCGGTGAGAACCACCGGGTCGACGCCGGTCATCACGATCCCCATCGCAAGGATCAGCAAGACGAACCACGTGAGAGCGAACCGCGGCGCGCCTTTTGGGTGGCGGTATCGCCCCCACTCCCAGCCGCAGAACTGCGCGAGATTGTAGGCGCCCGAGAACACGGTGTCGATCGAGGCCCCGCCGACCGCGAAGAGAATACCGAGCAGTGCCAGCAGCAAGCCGATCTTCCCCAGCGGGTCGCCTGCACCGAGTGCGATCGTGCCGAGATGCTCAGGCGAGATGCCGTGGCCGAGGAACACCGTCGCCCCGATGATCATCAGGGAGATAGAGAGCGTCCCACCGAGCCCGTAGCCGACGATCGCGTTCGCTTGGTTCATGCCGATGTCCTTCGGTGTCCAGCGCTCCTCAATACCGCCGGACGAGTAGAAGTAGACCTCGTACGGCGTCATCGCCGCTCCGAGCAGCCCGACCACGAAGTAGAGGTAGAGGGTGGTGTTGTTCTGCGCTATGTGCGGGACGAATCCGGTTCCGACCTTGGCCCAGTCCGGCCCGACCTTCACCGCGGCGACGACGAAGACGAGCATGCAGAGTCCTCCATAGCCGAACAGTCGCTCGATCCACTTGAACGCCGTCACCCAGATGATCACGACGAGCGCGACCACGGCGATCAGAATCAGCACGCGATACGGGAGTCCCGAGAGCAACTGCAGCGCAATCGCCACCCCTCCGAGCTCGCACGCAAGCGTCATCAGGTTCACGATCTCCGACGAGACGAGCGCACCGAGCGCGGCCTTGAAGCCGACGCGCTCGCGGATGGCGTCGAAGACCGCCTTTCCCGAGACTGCCGCCACTCGACCGCACATCTCCGAGTAGACGATGATCCCGACGACCCCGATCGGGATGACCCACATGAGCTGGTAGCCGAAGGTGGCCCCGGCGGCAGTGTTGAACACGAGGTCGCCGATGTCGACGAAGCCGCCGATCGCGGCCAGGATGCCGAGGGCAAGGCCGAATATCTTGCTCACGCGCAGCCGCCGAGCTTCTTCAGCTGCCGTTCGACGTCGGCTGCGACCTCCCGGTCGGAGGGATGGTCGTGCAGACGCTCCAGCGTGGCAGCGAGACGCGAGGCTTCCCTCGACTTGGCTCTGACTTTCCGCTCGATCGAGGCGAGCGCATGCCGCTTCGCGAGTGCGTCCGCGAGATTCGATGCCTGGATCTGGAGCTCCTCGGCCTGCTCGCGTGCGTAGTACGCGGTCGCCTTGCCGTGCGCGACGTCGTGGGCAAGAAGCCCTCCCTCACATGCGATCGAATCGACCGTCGCGGCATCATTCGTCAGCGCGTGACGGTCGACCGTCCCTCCGTTGCAACCGGCAAGCAGGACCGCCGCAGCGGCGAGGACGAGGGCTCGGATCAGCACAAGCGTTCGGTGTGTGCCCGAACGCCAGCGCGTCAATCCACGCTCCGCCAAATGACCCTACTCGGCGTACCGGTTTGCTGAGCTTCGAGCCGGCACGGCCTGCTCAACAAAATCGGTGCGCCATGGATCAGAGTAGGTAGATGCCGCAAGGCGATCATCGACTCGTCGAGATCGAGGCCCTCTATAAGCGGGAGTTCTCCTCGTTCGTTCGTGTAGCGCGAGGGATTGTCGGTGATCGCGAGCGAGCGCTCGAGGCAGTGCATGACGGCTTCGCCGACGCAATTCGAGCGCGCGACAGTCTCCGCGACGAGGGAGCGTTGGAGGCGTGGGTGTGGCGGTCGGTGGTCAACGCGGCCCGAAAGACGACCCGGCGACCGCTGCTCGAGGTGTCTGCACTCGCCGACGTGCCGTCGGCTGAGCCTCCGGCGCTTCGTGAGCTGGCACCGTCGCTTGCCCGGCTACCGGAGCGGCAGCGTTTGATCGTCTTTCTCCGCTACTACGCCGACCTGGATTATCGCCGCATCGCCGAGGTGGTCGGGGTCGAGGTCGGGACGGTCAGCGCGTCGCTGGCAGCGGCGCATCGTTCCGTTCGCCTTGCGCTCGAGGAGGTCGAGATCAGTGGTTGAGAGTGAACGCGTGATCCTGGGCGAGCTCGAACTGCTCGCCCCTGCCACGGAGGTGCCCGTGCCCGATTGGCAGCAGGTGCGCCGGCGGGTCGAGCCGTCGTCCTCGCTCAACCGTCGGCGCGTTCGGCTCGCGATCGGCGTGGCGGCGGTCGCTCTCGTCGCGATCGCCGGGGCAAGTGCGGCCTATCTCACGTCCCGGGCTGGATCGCCGACGCCGGTCACGAATGGCGAGCTCGTGATCGACTCAGCACCCGGCGGGGTCGCACAACTCTCCAGTGTTCGCGCCGACGGACGACTTCGGGTCCTGATGGAAGTGCCCGCAACCGTTCCACTGCGGCAGTCCCAATGGCATGTCGTGGTCTCCGGACGGCAAGCAACTCGCGGTCGTACTTGTGACGGTTGGCGGCAGCTCACCGTATGCAGGCCTCGACGTCCTCACACTACGCACGGGAAGGTTCAGGCACCTGTCGGCGGGCGAGAGATGCCAGGGCAACGGATTCGCGCTTCCCGGCGGCGTCGACTGGTCGCCGGCCGGCCGGTGGATCGCGTTCACCTGTGGCTCGTCGAAGATCCTTCTGATCCGGCCGGCTACGGCGGGCGAGCGCGCGATCTCGACGGGGCTCGCCAATGTGCGGTCGCCGTCGTGGTCGCCCGATGGGCGCCGTGTCGCGTTCTCCGCCGGCCCGGTTGACCACTCCGCGATCTACGTGATCGACGCGGACGGAAGTCACCGTCGTCTCCTCGCGCGTGGCGGCCGGGCACCGACGTGGTCGCCGAACTCCAGCCTGATCGCCTATCGAGGCGGAACGAACGGCAGCTCCTGCGGGGGGCTACGCCTCGTCGATGCGGCTACCGGTCGCGACGCCAGTCCAGCCGCGGGAGCGAACCCGTGCCACCAGTTCGGGCCCCGCCAGGTCCAGGCTCCGGAGTGGTCGCCCGATGGGACCGAGATCGCCGTCGGCTCGACATCGGGGGTCTACGTGCTGAACGCAGACGGCACCGATCTTCGTCACGTCAACCCAAACTCGCCCTGGTCCGGACGGCCTGCATGGCGACCGGTGTACGGCAAGCACGCCATCCAGTACGGAGCGCGGGCCGAGGACTGCCCCGACTGTTGACCGGTCCCTCGATCGTCGTCGCTCTCGGGCTCGCGCCCTGCGTGGCGTTCGGCGCAGCCGCCACGCACCGCACCGCCGCATCGAGCGCGTCTGCTTCTGTCCACCGCACCGGCCAGATCGCCTGGAAGGGATTCCCGCGGGCTGGGGACGAAAGCACGTCCGCCATCTACGCCGCGAACCCCGACGGATCGCACCGCCGACGTCTCACGCATCACGCCGTCGGGATCATGGACGATCTGCCCGACTGGTCACCCGACGGTTCTCACATCGTGTTCGAGCGGATCTTCAAGCCGGCCTCGAACCGGCCGACGGTCGCTGACGAGGTGATGCGCATCAACGCCGATGGCAGTGGCTTGCGCCAACTCGGCAGCTGCACGGGCGAATGTCTCGGGAACGACGATCCGCAGTACTCCCCGGATGGGCACGACATCGTCTACACGCGGGCGATGCGGGTGAAGGGGACTTCGTCGCTCGAGCTCGGTCTCTGGCTGATGGACTCGAACGGAGGCCACTCCCGTGAGATCAGCCGGTCGATTCCCGGCGTGTCGGAGGATCACGAACCGGCCTGGTCGCCTGACGGCAAGCAGATCGTCTTCACCAGGCTCGACGACTCGGCGGTTCCGATGAACGAGCAGGCGTTGTCCATCGTTGCTAGCCGCGGTGGGAGGCCGCGTCAGGTGACGTCTTGGCGCCTCAACGCCGGAGGTGCGAACTGGTCGCCTGACGGGTCGAGGATCCTCTTCCAGTCGTACCGAGACTGTTCGTGCACCGAGACCTCTCAGGTCTACGCGGTCGCCGTTGACGGCTCCGGCCTGGCGCGACTCACCAACGTCGGGAGAAACATCGAGCCGAGTTGGTCGCCTGACGGCGAGAGGATCATCTACGCACACGCGCCGGGGGTCGGTTCCAGCCACTCGCCGGATCTCTGGGCCATGGACGCGACCGGCAGGAACAAGAAGGCGCTCGTGCAGACGAACCTGTGGGAGAGCGAGCCGGATTGGGGAACCTCCGCCCCAGTCCCGTGAGCACGAGACGCGCGCCGCGCGTTCACCCGCAGTGGGCGTCCAGCACCGAGCTCGACAGCTCGGGGGTGCGATGCGGCTCAGCCGCGTCGCCGCTCTCGCTCGAGGTCGATCCGTAGCAGCCGCGCGAGCGGCCCGCGGTGCGACGCCACCCAGCGATATGCGCGCTCGGTCGCACGCGGGAACGTGCCGAAGAGATACGCGAGCGGGCGTCCGCCCGGCAACAAGTCCGCAAGCTCGGGCGCAGCGGCGCCGGCCGAGAGCACGCGCCCCGCCGGTGTCACGAGATGCCACGACTCGCGCCGTTTCTCGAATGGCATTCCGGCCAACAGGCTCTCGCCCTCGTCGCTCTGGATCGTCGTCGCGCGCACACGACCACGGCGGTCCCACGCAAGCACATGGCGGGCGGACCACCGGCAGAAGCCGCAGTCCGCGTCGAAGAGGAGCACGTGGTCGTCGGGCGGAATGTCGGCGGGACGATTCCGCCGGTCAACACGCTTCAGCGTGCGCCGTCCGCGCGGCGTCGCCTAGCAGGTGGGATGAGCTGGAGACCGGCGAACACGAGCAGGGTCACACCCGAACCGAGAAGCGATCCCGCGATGACGTCCAGCAGCCAATGCACCTGGAGGTATGTGCGGCTCCACGCCATCCCGGCGATTCCCGCCGCAGCGAGCCACCACCAGATGCGTCGCCGCGGCCCGACCTTCGTGAACAAGAGGACGAGAGAGACGAACGTCGCGCCTGCGAACGCGGCATGGCCGGAGGGGAACGAGGAGCTAGTGGGGGAAAGCAGGCCCTCGGGAGGTCGGGACCGGTCGACCAGCCCCTTGACGACAGAACTGGTCAGCGGCGTGAGGGCCTCAGTCACCGAGAACGCGAGCAACGCCCGCCAGCGCCGCGCTGCGATCAGCGGGACGCCGATCGCAACGAGCGTCAGCGCGCGCCCGAGCCCGCGCCCCAGGTAGTTGAAAACGAGCGCGAGGTGCTCGAGCAGCGGCGTCTGGATATCGCGCATCCAGTCCGCCCAGCGCTGCTCGAACGCGAGCGGTTGCGCGGGGACGAAAAGCGAGAGGAGCGCGAAGAGCATGAGAAACGCTGCTCCCAGCGCCATTGCCCGGCGCGGATGGAGAACGAAGTGCTCACCTCGCTGATCTGCGCTCACCGCGTCAGTCTAGGATTGTGACCGAGAGGGAGGGCGAAGCGGTTAGAAGCGGCCGGACCCTCGTTGCCGGATCCAGCTGTGGCTAGCAAAGACGCCCCCCACCCCAAGACACATGGCTCGAGCCGCGTCGCGGCGTGGATTGCTCTCGTAGCCGCGGCGGGAGTGCTCGCCGCGCTCATCGTCCTCCTCGTCCGAAACATCCCCGCGCTACTGGCCGCACTCGCGGCTCTCCTCATCGCGGGTGCCGCGGGCTGGATCGCGATCACTCGACGCGGCCACGCACGGCGCGCGGGTGCCGTCTGCGCCATCGCGGCGCTCATCGGCGGTGCGGTCGCGTTGATCGTCCTTGGCGCTTTCGACGATCTTGTCGTGCTCGCGATCGCCGCCGGTGCCTACGCCCTCGCGAGCCGGCGCGCGCTTGCCCGTGCGGCCACACCGGCGCCGTCGGCTCCCGGCGAGTCGGTCACCCGCGCTGCTCGTCCAGCCCGGCCCGTGCTTCTCATGAACCCGTGGTCGGGAGGCGGGAAGGTCGAGAGGTTCGACCTCGTGAACGAGGCGCGCCGGCGAGGCATCGAACCGATCGTCCTGGAGCGAGGCGACGATCTGCGCACGCTCGCCGTCGAGGCGGCCCGGTCCGCCGACGTGATCGGCATGGCCGGAGGCGACGGCTCGCAGGCGCTGGTAGCCCAGGTCGCCATGGAGCACGACCTGCCCTACGTCTGCGTCCCGGCGGGGACGCGGAACCACCTTGCGCTCGACCTGGGGCTCGACCGCGACGACGTCGTCGGCGCGCTCGACGCCTTCGCGGGCGGTGTCGAGCACCCAATCGACCTCGCATTCGTCAACGAGCGGATCTTCGTCAACAATGTGTCGCTCGGGCGTCTACGCCGAAATCGTCCAGTCGGAGGCCTACAGGAACGCGAAGCGGGAGACGGTCGAGACGATGCTGCCCGACCTGCTTGGTCCGGACGCGACGCCGTTCGACCTGCGCTTCCAGGGACCGGACGGCGGCGAGCGGCAGACAGCGCAACTCGTGCTCGTGTCGAACAACCCCTACGTGCTCGACCGGCTCGGTGCCATCGGCTCGCGCCCAGCGATCGACACCGGGAGGCTCGGGATCGTCGTCGTGGAGATCGAGAACGCCGCCGCGGCGGCGAGGCTGATCTCGCTCAATGCACTCGGCCAGCTCTCGCGCTTCGACGGCTGGCTCGAATGGGCGGCATCCGAGTTCGAGGTCGTATCGGGCGCTCCCGTCGCAGCGGGGATCGACGGCGAGGCAATCATGCTCGACTCGCCACTTCGATTCACCGTCGTCCCACGCGCACTGACCGTCCTTCTGCCACCGGACGTCGCAGGCCTGTCGCCTGCGGCCTTCCGGCCGGGCTTCACGACCTCCGCAGCGCACGACCTCTGGCAGATCGCAACCGGCTACCGCTGAACAAGACGTCTCCCGCCGACGTCAGGCGCTGCCATCCGTGGGCCGCTGTGCATGCGTGTGGCCCGCAGCAGGGAGCGGGCCACACGTTGCATGCGTCAGATCAGTGGGTGGGCTCGAAGTAGCGGTCGAGTTCCCAGTCGGCGACGTTGTTGCCGACCGTCTCGCGGGGCTAGCAGCAAAGCGCGACAACGGGACTCCTGCCACACACACACACAGATGGATACGACGCTCGCGCTCGCGTAAGGTCTGCAGCATGCTTCGAGCGGTAGCAGAGGCGAGGGCCGCTCAGCGGCGGATGCGGTCGCTGGCGAGGCTGAATGTCGAGCTGGCGAAGCGCGAAGCGCAGCAGAAGGCCACGGCGATCGGCGTCGCCGGCGGCCTGGCGGTTGCCGCTTTCGTCATCGTCCTGTACACGATCGGGCTGATCTTCGCCTTGGTGGCGATAGTGCTCGATCTGTGGCTCCCGCTTTGGGCGTCCGTACTGATCGTGATCGGATTGATGCTGCTCGCAGCAGCGATCCTTGGACTTCTAGCGAGGAGCTCGGCGCGCAAGGCTCTGCCTCCACGTCCCTCGCAGGCGATCGAAGAGGGCGAGCGAACGATCGCGACGGTGAAAAGCCATGTCTGAACGCACTGTCGCTGACATCCGCCAGGAAATCGCCGCGGAGCGACAGCGCCTCGACGATGATCTCACAGCACTCGAAGGTGAGCTCCTCTCAGGCGTACCCTTCGTCGTGGGCGGCCTCGTAGCGGCGTAGTACTCGTATTTGCGACGGCGCGCAGGCGCAAACGCAAGAAGCCGACCGCCATCACTCTGAGCTGGAAGCTCCGTTAAGCGGCTGCGGCCTCGCCGCGCACACCGCTCCTTCCCGTCAACAGAAAGCCTCGCATTTGCGAGGCTGTTCTGTGAAGAAGCGGATGAAGAGACTCGAACTCTCGACCTTCTGCATGGCAAGCAGACGCTCTAGCCAACTGAGCTACATCCGCGTGCCGCCATCATACCTCGGTCACGACGCGGCCGAAACGGGCCTGCAACGCTGCGGCAACCGCCTGCAGGCCCGAGAGCGGGCGGATCATCACGGTGAAGCTCTGAACCAGGCCGTCGGCGTTGTCCTCGAGGATGTCGATGCCCTGGATGTCGCGGTCGCCGACGTTCGCCTCGAAGAACAGGATCGTCGTCGATCCGTCGCGCCACTCGTTCGTGTAGCGGAAGTTCTCGAAGACGGTGACGACCGCGAGCAGCGCGACCACGGTCTCGCGCCCTTCGTACGGCGCGGTAGACCGCAGGGCTCCGGAAGACGACGTCGTCGGCGAGCGGCGCGAGCGCGGCGTCGATCGTCGTCCGCCTCGATCGCGATCCCGAACGGATGCGTCACGCTCATGCGGCGTCCAGCGCTTCGTTCACGAGGCGGTCGGCCATCTCGTTGTGCGGGCGCACGTGCCGATACTCGACACTCGCGAGTTGCCGCGCAAGCCGCGCTGCCTCGGCGGACAGCTCGCGCAGCGCCGCGTTCTTGATCCGGTACTCGCCGCGCATCTGCTTCACCATCAACTCCGAGTCGGAGACGACTTCGAGCTCGGACACCTGCAGCTCGACCGCCTGGCGAGACCGGCGATCAGGCCGCGGTACTCGGCGACGTTGTTGGTCGCGACACCGAAGGCCTCCCCACGCGCCGCGAGCACGACGCCGTCCTCGGCCTCGAGCACGAACCCGTAGGCGGCCGGGCCCGGGTTGCCGCGGGCGCCGCCGTCGGTCGACAGCCGCGCCTTCACCGTGCTTAATTGTTGTCGATCTGGGCGCGCTGGAGCTTGCCGGAGTAGTCGACGTAGATCGACTTCCACTCCGAGAACACGTCGAGCGCCGCCTGGCCCGCCTCGCGGTGGCCGTTGCCGGTCTGCTTCATCCCGCCGAACGGCAGATGCACCTCGGCGCCCGTCGTGCCGGCGTTGATGTACGTGATGCCGGTCTGCAGGTCGCGCATCGCCGCGAACGCCTTGTTCACGTCGCGCGTGAAGATCGAGGACGACAGCCCGTAGCGGACGCTGTTCGCTGCGGCGCACCGCCTCCTCGAACGAGTCGACCGGCAGCAGCGCGGTCGTCGGGCCGAAGATCTCCTCCTGCGCGATCCGCATCTGCGGGTCGACGTCGCGCGAACACGGTCGGGCGGTAGTAGAAGCCCTGCCCGTTGACGCGCTCGCCGCCGGTGAGCAGCTTCGCGCCCTCGTCCCGGCCGATCTCGGTGTACGAGTGGATCTTCTCGACGGCTGCCTCATTGATCACCGGGCCGATGTCGGTGTCGTCCTCCCACGGCGGGCCGATCCGCATCGCCTCGGCGCGCTTGACCAGCTTCGCTGCAGCTCCTCGTAGACGCCGCGCTGCACGATCACGCGCGATGCGGCGGTGCAGCGCTGGCCCGCGGTGCCGAACGCCGACCAGACGATGCCGTCGACCGCGAGGTCGACGTCGGCGTCGTCCATCACGATGATCGCGTTCTTGCCGCCGAGCTCGAGGTGGACGTGCTTCAAATTGTCGGCTCCCGCCTTCGTGACGAGGATGCCCGTCTCGCGCGAGCCCGTGAACGAGATCACCGGCACGTCGGGGTGGCGGACGAGCGCATCGCCCGCCTCCTCGCCGAAGCCGTGCACGATCTGGACGACGCCCTCGGGCATGCCGGCCTCGTGCAGGAGATCGACGAAGCGCTGCGCGAGCAGCGGCGTGTCCTCGGCGGGCTTCAGGACGACGGTGTTGCCGCACACGAGCGCCGGCGTGAGCTTCCATGCCGGGATCGCGATCGGGAAGTTCCAGGGCGTGATCGCGCCGACGACGCCGACCGGCATCCGGACGCTCATCATGAACTTGTCTCTGAGCTCCGACGGCGTCGTCTGCCCGTGCAGCCGCCGGCCCTCGCCGCCCATGTAGTAGCTCATGTCGATCGCTTCCTGGATGTCGCCGCCGGCTTCGGCCTTGACCTTCCCCATCTCGCGCGTCATCAGGTCGGCGAGCGAGGGCTTGTCGCGCTTCAGCAGCTCGGCGAAGCGGAAGAGCATGTTGCCGCGCTCGGGCGCCGGCACGAGGCGCCAGTCCTCCCAGGCGGCGCGCGCGATCGCGACGGCGCGGTCGACGTCGGCCGCGGATCGAGCGCGGGAAGGAATCGATCAGCTCGCCGGTCGAGGGGTTCAGGGACTCAAATGTGGCTGTGGTTGTCATGCGGCGATCCTAGCCGGGGCGAGGCGGGCAACGTCACGCCCGGCCAGGCAGCCGGGCCTGAGGCTGCGAGGAAGCACCTCGCGTCCGCTCAGCCCACCTGGGTGAACGTGTGCGACAGGACTCCCGACCGCCCGCTGCAGGCGCTCGAGTCGCTCACGCGTGTGAACTTCATTGTCTTGCCGGTGCGCTTCCAGATGTACTTGCCGCTTGTCGGACAGGCAGCGGGGCCGGTCTCATGACCGAGGGTCACGGACGTTCCAGTCGCGGAATACTTGCCGTGGACAACGACGTGGCCGTTGTCTGCCACGGTGTAGGTGCCGCCCTTCGCGAAGTTGACGACCCACGTGCCCTTGAACTGGGCCGGGGATGCGATCTTCGTCGAGTACTTCCCGGCGAGCGTGCCGCCAGCGAGCGCGACGGACGACAAGCCCAGTGTCGCGACGATCGCCGCCGCAGTTGCGAATCGCTTCATCTCTCCCTTTCCCGTACGTGGGCGGCACAACCTAACCTGTGTGGGAGGGCACCGCCACTGCGGCCGCGCCGGCCTTCGTCCGGCCCTCCTGACGAGCCGTGACCGAGTTGACGAGCCGATAGAGGATCGCGGCCGCGGCGATGTACGCGAGATGCGACACCATCAGCAAGCCACTCATCAGCTTCAGGCCGTCGATCGTTGCGCCGTGACTCCTCGCTGCGGCCCGCGCCAACCAGGCGACGACCAATGCGCACAGCCAGAAGATCGTGAGCGGGTCCTTGTCCTTCCCGTCGGCACCGTCATGGCCCTGCTGCGCACTCGCCCGCCACAAGTCATCCAGGATCTGTTTCGAGCGCACGATGTTCAGAACCGGGACGAACCAGTAGCCGACAGCCCAGCCCGGCGTGAAGCGCAAGCCGGGCGCATCGGCCCGCGTAAGGTTGAGGTAGGCGCGGTGCACCCACATGAGGAGCGCGACCGTCGTGCCGAGGTACAGCAGTTGTTCGGCGATGGCCAGGCGATTGACCCGTGAGACGGTCGTGTGCCACTCGGCCAGGGAGATTCCGCCTGCGCCCCGGTTGAGCAGGGACATCTGGTCGCCGAGGACGATCAGCGAGAGCAGGTCGAGGGCGATCGTCACGCCGAGGAGCGCGAGCACCCAGCGCCCCCGGGTGCGCGGCGATTCGAAGCCGGTCGCAATCTGTCCCGAAGCCGACTGAACCGGCGCCGACGCGGCGGCCGTTGGAGACAAGTACGCGCCCCAGGTCGCACCTTCGCTTTCGGTCGAGTCGGGAATCGCCCTGTCGCCTACGACTTGGGACCGAGAACGACGAGGGTGCCCACAGGCGCACTCTGCTCCCCGCCGGCCATCGAGTCAACCACCCTTTTCGGGACGATCCACGCCCGAAACCGACAAGGCCGAGAGGCCAAAACCAAGACATGCCCGGACCGGCCAGGTGACGCACCGAAAACGGCGCAGAATGGAACATCGGAGCATCTGTGATCGCCGAATTTGGTCTGACCAAATTTGGCCCTCAGCTGCCGGTCATACTTTCCCGGTGTCGCGTGCAAAGCACCTTGGCGGGCTCGCTTCCGGCCTTCGCGGGAAGGATTTCGTGATCGTGGAATGGACGGCCGAGGTGGGCTCGCACTGGATCGCCCCGCTGCACGTTCACTACGCCGACGACGAGGCCTGGTATGTCCTCACGGGGCAACTTGGTTTCCGCCTCGGCGACGAGGAGCTCTCGGCCGAAGCAGGCCAGGCCGTTCTCGCTCCGCGCGGCGTGCCGCATACCTACTGGAACGCGGGGCAGGAAGAGGCTCACTACCTCCTCGTGCTGACACCGAAGATCGCCCGGTTGATCGACGCGATCCACACTCCCGGCGCGGACATCGCCGCACAGTTCGCCGCACACGACTCTGAACTGCTGCCCACGGTGTAAGGATGCGCGGCGCATGATCCTCGCCGAGCTCAAACGCCTCGCCACGTGGGAAGAGCGGCACAACCGACTCGTCAGCCGGCTCCTGCTCGTGCTGGGGCTGACGGCCGTCATCGACGTGATCGGCACGGTTCTCGTCTACTCGTTCGAGCGGAACGCCGCGCAAACCGACATCCACACCTTCTTCGACGCGTTCTTCTTCACGACCGTGCAGCTCCTGACGGTTTCGTCGCAGATCAAGAACCCGCTCACCGTTGCGGGACGACTCGTCGACCTCTTCCTGGAGATCTGGGCGGTGCTCGTCGTCGCCGGGTCGGCGGGTGCGATCGCCAGCTTCTTCCAGAGTGGAGACGCGAGCTAGGGGACGCTGTCAGCACGCACTACCTCACTCGGCCAGCCTCACTTCATTTTGTACAGTTTTGGCTCGAGTCGACCCAGTGATCGAACGAGGAGGCGCCATGACCGTCACCGACGACCTGATCCGGAATGCCGAGAGCTATGCAGAGACGTTCGACCGTGGCGACCTGCCGCTTCCTCCGGCGAAGCAGGTCGCGGTCTCGCCTGCATGGACGCCCGCCTGAACGTGTACGGCCTACTCGGTCTGCAAGAAGGTGATGCGCATGTCATCCGGAACGCCGGCGGCGTCGTCACCGACGACGAGATCCGGTCGCTTGCGATCTCACAGCGGCTGCTCGGAACGAAGGAGATCATCCTCATCCACCACACCGACTGCGGGATGCTGACATTCGGTGACGACGAGTTCCGCCGCCAGATCGAAGCCGACACCGGCATCAAGCCCGAGTGGGCGGCCGAGTCGTTCGACAACCTCGAGGTGGACGTACGTCAATCGATCGCGCGCATTCACGCGAGCCCGTTCATCCCGATGAAGGACAACGTTCGCGGCTTCATCTATGACGTCAAGACCGGTCGCCTGACCGAAGTGACCTAGAGGTCTGATGTGAGATGCACGTGCACTCGCAATTCCACATCAGGCGTCTAGCGACACGCGCCGGCGTCAGCTGCCGTGCGTGCGAATGTCGTTCGCGACGCTCGCCAGCTTGACCGCATATTGGAGGTCGGCCGCCCACGTGCCGGCAAGCCCCCTGAGCGTCGGCGCGACGCCACGGTTGGCATCGGGCAGCGGCCGAAACGCGAGCGCCTGAGCGATCAGTTGCTGTTGCGCCGCGTTCCCAGAGCCCTTGGGCAACGAGTACGCGAGCAAGCGACCTGCGTGAGCGCGGACAGCCGTCTCCCAGTCGGGGAATGAGAGCCCGACCCCCGGCGCCCCGTTACTCCGATCCCGGCGGGATTGCGGCGCGGCCGCTGCGACCAGAACGACGTGAGGTGCGCCGTCTCCTCGGCCATCTGCGCGACCACGAGCAGAGGGTCGAGCCCGACCGATGTTGCGGTCTTGTAGTAGTGATCGACGATTGCCCGGACGTCACCGTCGGTGTACTCGCCATGCTCCTGTGCGAGCAGATACGCCTTGACGCGGTCAGCCGGCGCGCGCGCGACCACGCTGAAGGCGCTGTCCTGGGTCACCGCGCCGGTGTCGACGACCGGGTCATCAGGGTCCGGGTCGACCGCAAAGCCGAAGAACCGGCGCAGGGCGTTGTACTCGGCGCGCGCGAGATCGTTGACGTGCTGCTTCAGCCAGAGATGCTCGTCGGGATTCGTGACGAACCCGTGCTCGACGAGCACCTCGGGCCCAGGCGTGTCGACATGATGAAAGCCGTAGTACTGCGCCATGTCCGAGGTGTTGTTGTCGGGCCGTCGCTGCGGATGGCCAGGCAGCTTCTCGATCTCCGCGGCGATCAGGTGAGCCAGGCGGCGGTTGACATCGAAAGCCGGGAAACCGACCGAGTAGCCTCTCGCCGATGCATTGTTGTTGCCGTCCGCGTGCAGGAAGAGCGCCCCGTCGACCTGGACGCTGTCGTCGATCTTCCCTGGCATCGGGACCGGATGGAACTGGGGGTCATGCGTCAACAAACGGACGAGCGCGCCCTGGATGTCGGCGACCAGCTCGGCCTCGCCCGGCGCGCCAGTCTGCGATTCGTGCCCGGGCTGGAGCGGCCGTTGGTGACCCGCTTGAACAAGAATGCGCTTCATCACTTCCCCCGGTAGAAGAGTCGCTCGCCCGTCGCAATTTGTGGCGTTCGCCAACCATTTCAGATGCTCAGCGATCCGACAAGGGTGTCGCGCGGGGACGTTCGTTGCTCGAACCACGGCACGGTCACTAGACTCGCCCGATGCTTTTCTCGCCGGAAGCACACGAGCCGCTCGCGGACGAGCCGTGGAGCGCCGACTCGGTGCGAGCGGCGATCGCCGCCATCGTCGCCGACGCGGAGAGCGCGTTCGACGACGGCTGGCCGATGCATCCGCTGGACGCGGAGGACGGCGACGAGCCGGGTGCGCGGTTCCGGACGATGTACATCGGAGGGGCGGGCGTCGTGGCCGCGCTACACCGGCTCGCTCAGCGCGGCTTCGTCGAGTTGCAACGGGACTACGTCCCCTATCTGGAAGAGTCACTCGAAGCTCCGCGCGACTTTGCCGACGAGGACCCGCAGCGCAGCCTCTGGATGGGCGAGACGGGAATTCGCCTCGTGCTCCAGCGGCTTGCACCTTCGCCCGCCAACCTCGAGCGGCTCTCGGAGCTGATCGCGGGCAACGAGCACGACGAACGGTGTGAGTTGATGTGGGGCAGCCCGGGCACGATCCTCGCGGGCCGGGAGCTCGGCCTCGACGTGACCGCAAGCGTCGACTGGCTGCGCGGTCGACGTGACTCCGACGGCGTCTGGACGCAGCACCTCTACGGGAAGAGCACCCGCTATCTCGGCCCGGCGCACGGGTTTGCGGGGTGTGCGCTCGCACTCGGCGACCTCGACGACCTTTCGGAGACGCTCAGTCGCTTTGCCGTCGAGCAGGATGGCGTCGTCAATTGGCCGCCGATCATGGGAGAGCAATTGGACGAGAACGGCGATGGCTTGATCCGCACGCAGTGGTGCCACGGAGCGCCCGGGATCGTCGCGACGCTGGCCCACCTCCTCGACGAGCAGCTTGCGGCTCGCGGGCGGCGAGCTGACGTGGCGTGCCGGGCCGCTGCGAAAGGGCGCGAACCTCTGCCACGGCACGGCGGGGAACGGCTACGCCTTCCTGGCGCTGCTCGACCGCACGGGAGACGAACGGTGGCTCGCGCGGGCGAGGGCGTTCGCGATGCACGCTGCACGCCAGGTCGAGCAGACCCGGTCGGAGCACGGGCGCGGTCGCTACACGCTCTGGACGGGCGACCTGGGAACCGCCGTCTACCTGGCGGACTGCATCGACGGAGCCGGTCGGCTCCCCCTCCCGTAGCCGAACGTGGCGTTTGTCAACCCACACGGCGAGCAGATGAGTCAGTAGCGTTGCCTGCGTCATGGTGACTCCGGACGAGATCGGTCAGATCACGATCTTCGCGGCTCTCGAGCCGGCGGATCGTGACCGGTTGTGCCGTGTTGCCGCCGACATCAGGCTCGCCGCAGGCGAGTACGCGGCGCACGAGGGGGACGAGCGTGCGCTCTTCGGCCTGCTCGAGGGCCGCATCGAGGCGATCAGACTCGTCGACGGCATCGAGCGCGTTGTCGGCAAGCGCCACCCGGGAGACATCTTCGGGGAAGTGCCGATCACGCTCGGAACCGTCTTCCCCGTGGGATTTCGCGCGGCCGAGAGCTCGCGCGTGATCCGAATCGAGCCGCACGACTACCACGCGGTCGCAGCGAAGGCGCCGGCAGTCGCCAAGCAGGTCGGCAGCCTCGCCAGCAACCGGATCGGCGGCCCCGGCGGCCTGCAAGGCCTTGCGGCGGAGCCGGCTCCTCCTCGGGCGATCGTGCTCGGCGACCGGTTGGACCCCTCGTGCGGAGAGCTGCGCCGCTTCCTCGCCCGCAACCAGATCATGTTCAGGTGGCTCCAACCGGATGTACCGGCCGACGCCGAGCAGTGGTGGGGCGCGTTGCCCTCCGACGGCGACTACCCCGCCTTTCGCGTCGTGAACGGCAAGACGGTCGTGCGACCGCAACTTCGCCGGGTGGCCGAGCTGCTCGGGATCGCAACCGAGCCGAACGCCGCGGAGTACGACACGGTGATCGTCGGTGCCGGCCCTGCCGGATTGGCGGCCGCCGTCTACGGAGCATCGGAAGGGCTGCAGACGATCGTGGTCGAGCGCGAGGCGCCCGGCGGGCAGGCCGGAACATCGTCGCGGATCGAGAACTACCTCGGCTTCCCCTCAGGCGTGTCGGGAGACGAGCTGGCGAGCCGCGCGCTACAGCAGGCGCGACGACTGGGCAGCGAGATCCTCGTCACACGGTCGATCACACGAGTCGACTCCGCGACGCACCATGTGCACCTCGACGGCGGCGATGTCCTGCGCGCACGAACGATCATCCTCGCCTGCGGCGTCGCATGGCGTCGTCTCTCGATCGAGGGAGTCGACCGGCTTGGCGGGAAAGGGATCTTCTACGGCGCTGCACGCAGCGAAGCCGCGAACACGCACGGCCTGGACATCCACATCCTGGGCGCCGGCAACTCGGCCGGCCAGGCGGCGATGTTCTTCTCGTCCCACGCGCGCAGCGTCACGATCGTCTACCGCGGCGAGACGCTCGAGAAGAGCATGTCGCGCTATCTCGTCGATCAGCTCGCCGCCCGACCGAACATCCAGGTGCTCTACCAATCGGAGGTGGTCGCCGTGCACGGCGAAACCTCGCTCGAGGCAATCGACGTCTCGACGTAACGCCACCGGCGAGACGACCCGCCTCGAGTCCGGAGGCCTGTTCATCTTCATCGGTGCCGATGCCGAAACAGGTTGGCTGCCGCAGGAGATCGCACTCGACAAGAAGGGTTACGTGCTCACAGGTCCCGAAGCGCGCGCCGCGGGGCACTGGCAGCTCGACCGGGACCCGTACCTGCTGGAGACGAGCGTTCCGGGCATCTTCGCGTGCGGCGACGTGCGATTCAGCCCGGTGAAACGTGTCGCCGCGGCCGTCGGCGAGGGGAGCATGGCAATCGCCTTCGTGCACCAGTATCTGAGGGAGACCGAATCAGGCGGTGAGCCTCCTGCGAGTCAGGCCGAGCTCACGACCGCCGAACCGTTGCGATGACGCGCTGGCAGGTCCGCGGTACGCAGTCACTGTACGACAGCGACACGGTGCGACTGGAGCTGGCCGATGTCGAGCTGACCGACGGCACGATCGTCGACCACCACATCGTCCGAATCCCGTTCGAGGTCGTCTCGCTCGTTGTCCGCGACCCCGACCGCGGCGTTCTCCTCATCTGGCGCTACCGCTTCATCACGAGGCGCTGGGCCTGGGACGTGCCCGCGGGAAAGGTGGCCCCGGGCGAGGCCCCGGGCGCTGCTGCCGCGCGTGCGGCGATCGAGGAGACAGGCTGGCGCCCAGGCCGCGTCCGCCTCCTTGGCGTCTACCACCCGAGCCCTGGCATCAGCGACCAGCGGTTTGGCATCCACCTCGCGGATACCGCCGAGCGGGTGGCCGACGCAAATCCGAACGAGGTCGAGCGCCTCGAATGGGTGCCGGTCGACCGCGTCCGAGACTTCCTACGAGCCGGCGAGGTCGACGGGCTGTCACTCACGTCCTTGCTCTGGGCGCTTGCCGATGGATGAGTGCCCGTGAGCTGTAATGCTCACCTGCCGATTTGTCCACTCGTTGTGGACGCCAACACGAGGAGGGAATCGTGAGCAGCACGCTCAAGGAGTTTCGCGACTTTCTGATGCGCGGCAACCTGATCCAGCTTGCCGTTGCATTCGTCATGGGCGTCGCATTCGCCGCCGTGATCAACTCATTCGTGACGAACCTCGTGATGCCGATCATCGCAGCGATCGTCGGCAAGCCCAACTTCAACGACCTCACGTTCACGATCCACCGCTCCGTCTTCACCTACGGAACGTTCATCACCGACGTGATCACGTTCGTGGCGATCGCGACCGCGGTCTTCTTCTTCATCATCAAGCCGGTCGACATGCTCTCGAAGCGCCGCAAGAGCGAGGAGCCTGCGATCTCGGACGAGGAGCGCCGCCACCAGGAGCTGCTCGCCGCCCTACGCGCCCGCGCGTAGCCGCACGACGAACCGAAACTCAGTCGGGCTCGGTCTCCGGGAACTCACCTGTCACGCGCGGGCGGCGCCGGTCGCGGGTCGTACGGCGCTCCTGCGTCGAGGAGTCGACCTTGCCGTTGCGGGGATCAGGCCCCTCGCGGCGATCGATGATCACCGTCACATTCGGGTTGTCGCTGTAGTAGGCGACCATCTTCTCGAAGAGCTCAGTCTCAAGCTCGCGCGGGATCACGCAGTAGATCACGGTCTCAGTGTACGAACGGGATCGGCGGACGCCAGTACCAGTTCGGCCGATTACAACCGGGCGATCTCCGGCAGCACACGACCGTCGTCCTCCATGCGCGCGTTCCAGTCGGTGTACGGAGCCTCGAGATCGTCGGGGTCGTGCCCGCGTTCCTCGAGGCGCACCGGGTTGTCGGAGTCGGGCGAGACGCGGTACTGGTACCAGGAGATGTCCCACGCGACCGTGACCACAACCTCCGCGTTCACCCCCGAGAGGGGTGTCACCGAGACCCGCGGCGGGCCGAGCGACTTGCCGATGCCGCCGATGGTGCGCCGGTACTGCGAGGCATTGAAGAGGTCCGCGGCCTCGACCATGGCAAGCTCCTCGTCGGAAAGCCGCCGCAGGATCGGCTCGGAAGCGATGGTCTCGTCGACCGCACGCGGACGCGTCTTCAACAGGCTGCCGAGGAAACTGCCGCCCGTGCCCCGCCGCCGGCGCTCGGCCGGAACGGTCGGTGAGGTCGGTGCGCCTTCCCGGATCCAGCCGTACTCGACCGCCGTCTCCATACAGAGCGGACAGACATCGACGTAGTCGCCGCCGCCGTTCGGTGAGAAGCGCGTGGCGCGCTCGCCCATCAAGAACGTGCGCTCGCAAATCGCGCACGACCGGTCGACGGTTGCCCGGGTGACGCGCGTCATGCGTCGAGGGTAGCGATTCGAGCCCGCGGACCGGCCCAGTTGCAGCACTTTTTAGGCCGGAACCGCCTCACCCTCGCTCTTCGCCGCGTCGATCAGCTTCTGCGCGATGTGCGCCGGCACTTCCTCGTAGCGCAGGAACTGCATGTGGTAATCGCCGCGCCCGCCGGTGAGCGAGGTCAACGCCTGGTTGTAGGTGAGCACCTCGGCCATCGGCACCTCGGCCTTGATCGTCGTCATCCCGCCGTTCGGCTCCATCCCGTGCAGCCGTCCGCGGCGCGAGTTGAGGTCGCCGTTGATGGCGCCGACCGCCTCGTCCGGCACGGTCACCTCGAGCTCCATGATCGGCTCGAGCAGCGTCGGCTGAGCCTTCTCGTAGGCGGTGCGGAAGGCCATTGAGCCTGCGATCTTGAACGCCATTTCCGACGAGTCGACGTTGTGGTAGCTGCCGTCGACGAGCGTCACGCGCACGCCCTGCACCGGCGCGCCGGCGAGATTGCCGTGCTGCAGCGCTTCCTGGATGCCTTTGTCGACGGCCGGACGGAAGTTGTGCGGGATGACCCCGCCGACGATCTTGTCGACGAACTCGTAGCCGACGTGATCATCGAGGGGCTCGACCACGATGTGGCAGTCGCCGAACTGCCCGCGGCCGCCGGTCTGCTTCTTGTACTTCCCCTGCGCGCGGGCCTGGCCCTTGATCGTCTCGACGTACGGCACGCGCGGCTGGTGCAACTCCATCTCGACACCAAAGCGCCGCTTCGCACGGTCGACCGCGACCTCGACATGAACCTGGCTCATGCCCGAGAGGAGCTCCTCGCCCGTCTGCTGGTCGCGCCGCATGCGCAGCGTCGGATCCTCCTCAGCGAGCCGGCGGAGCGCCTGGGCGACCTTGTCCTCGTCACCTTTCGTGCGCGGCGTCACCGCGAAGCTCATCACCGGCTCCGGGAACCCGATCGCCGGCGGCTCGAGGTCGTGCTCGGCGTCGACGAGCACGTCACCCGTCTGTACGTCCTTCAGCTTCGCAACGGCGCCGATGTCGCCGGCGCCAAAGCCGTCGGCGCGTTCGTGATCCTTGCCCTGCATCGTCATCAGCGCACCGATGCGCTCCTTCGAGTGGTCGCGATGATTCACGAGCGTCGAGTCGGAGCTGACTTCGCCGGCGTAGACCCGGAAGACCGAGATCCGGCCTGCGAAGGGATCGGCGACCGTCTTGAACACGAAGGCCGCGACCTTCGCGTCGGTGTCGATCGGTGACCCTTTCTTCATCGGGCTCGGGACGCCCTCGACGATCAGATCGAGCAGCGCATGCGAGCCGAGGTTCTTCGTCGCGACGCCGCAGCCCACGGGATAGATCTCGTCACGCGTGACCGCGTTCTTCAGCGCGCCCGCAATATCCTCCGCCGGAATCTCCTCGCCCCCGAGGTACCGCTCCATCAGCGCCTCGTCCGTCTCGACGACCGCATCGAGGAGCTTCGTGCGGTACTCCTCCACGGTGGCGGCCATCTCTTCGGGAATCGAGACGGGATCGCCCTCGCGCCCTCCATCCGGATCCATGTACGCGCAGTTGTGCAGCAGGTCGACGACGCCCGACAACTCGTGCTCGGAGCCGATCGGCAACTGGATCGCGATGCACCGGTCGGACAGTTGCTGCTGGACCGTGCCGAGGACCCGGTAGAAGTCGGCCCGCTCGCGATCGAGCATGTTCACGTAGACGACGCGTGAGAGCTCGAGCTCGTCGGCGCGGTTCCACACGCGCGCGGTGTTCACCTCGACACCCATTACTGCGGAGATCACGACGAGCGCGCCCTCGACGACGCGCAACGTCGCGACGGTATCGGCCTGGAAGCCGGAGTCACCCGGCGTATCGATCAGGTTGATCTTTCGACCCTGCCACTCGCAGTTGCAGAGCGCAGCGGACAGCGACATCTGGCGGCGCTGCTCGTCTTCGTCCCAGTCCGCGACGGTGCTGCCCGCGTCGATCGTGCCCAGCCGGTTCGTCTTTCCCGCCTGGAAGAGCATGGCCTCGACGAGCGAGGTCTTGCCTGTTCCACGGTGGCCGACGACGGCGACGTTGCGGATCTTCCCGGCTTCGATGGGCATCGAGTCCTCCTGGGTGCGCGCGGTGCGGGTCGGAGGAATCCTATTGCGCGAAGACCTACTGCGGCACGAAGGCCAGAGCGAGCACGGCGATCGCGGACGAAACGGCGATGCCGCCGATCGCCGCCGGCGCCGTGCGCTTCGCGAACCGGCTGAGGAATCCGAGGCCGACTGACGCGACCGACATCCCGACGAGTGCGAGGAACCAGGGATCCGCGCGGTCGGTTCCGGCAAGGAGGCCGTGCACCGTCGCCGACAGCCAGACGGCGAAGGTCAGGTAGTGGGCACGCCGCCAGAAGCGGTGCGGGATCTGCGGCCGCAGGGCATTCGTGACCCCGACGGCGGCCATCAATTCGGCAGCCACGATGCCGAGGCCGACCGCGAACGAACGGTAATGGCTCGTGAACGGCACGAGCTCCTGTCCGAGCGAGATCGGAACGACCTTGTCGAGGAGCAAGGACGCCCCATGGATGGTGACGAAGACCGCCGTGACGATCGTCAGGAACCGGTGGACCTCCTCGACGGCGAATCGCGGCCACACAAACGACGCCCGTGCCGACATCGAGAGGCCGAGCACGACCGAGGAGGAGAGCAGCAGGTAGGCGACGATGCCCGCCGAGCGGGCGGTGTACCAGACGGTCGGGCTCATGCCGCGAGCGGTGCGGCCGTCGTGAGCCGCGACCACGCGTTGCTGACGATCACTTCCCCGTCGCGACCCACGAACCGCCCCGCGAGGCCACGCGAATCGAGCCAGGCAGGCCCGGCGTCGCCCAGCAGCAACGCTGCTTTCGCCGCCACGTCCGCTGCGAGGCAACTACCGGCTGCGACCGTGACGTCGCGCCACCGCCCGACGGCCGGCCGGCCGCTTGCCGGATCGATGAGGTGATGCTGGACGAGGCCGCCGCGCACCCAGGTGCGCCGGCCGACGCTCGAGGTGGCGAGCCCGCCGCCGGTCAGGCGCACCGAGTCGCCGCCGGGGAGCCCGACGTCGAGCGGCACGTTCGTCGCGATGTCGCCGCCCGCGGAGATCCACCCCGCGCCGACCCGTGCGAGCGCGTCATCGACCGTCCGGCCTTTCACGACGCCGTTCAGGTCGAGCACGACAGGAGAGGTGCGCAGCAGCATCCGCCCACGGAGGCGAATCGATTGGAGGGACTGGACCGCCACGGGCTCGACCGCGCCGCCGTCAAGGGGGAGATCGGCGAAGTCACGGTCGTAACCCGCGGCAGTAATTGCGCCACCGACGGCCGGGGTGACCCGTCCGCCGGTGGCGCTGGCTGCGTCGAATGCGAGGGAGAGCATCGACGCGAAGTCCTCCGACACCAGCATCAGGCCGAGGGGAGCGGCATTGATGCGGTTGAGCTCGGAGGTTGGCAAAAATCGGCTGAAACGGTGGTCGCGCTCCTCGAAGAGCCCGCGCACCCCGACGAGCGACGCATCATCAGGCAGGACGATCTCGCAGCCCATCGCCGTGAACGTGCTCACGAGCCGCTGCTCTGGACGAGAGGTGCGCTGTTGTCCGATGGTGCGAGAGAGCTGTCTCCATAGTCGAACCCGTTCGACTGGGAATCGTCGCCGTAGCTGTAATCGGAGTCCTGCGAGACGACGCTGGTCGTCCGGCCGGTCGAGCTCTTGCCCGTGTGGCCGGCGCGCGCGACCAGTGCGAAGGCGCCGAAGGCTGCGGTCGAAGCGGCGACGACGACGTACCGCATGAGCCGGAGCTTCCGGTGTGTCGCTTCGAAGCGAGAGGGCCGTTCCATGCCCTGAAGCGTTGCACCGGGGCCTAAGCGATCACTAAGACGCGCCTGGCCGCTTGCTGTGGATGCGTCAGACTCGAGCGGCGGCGCCGGCGAGCCGGGCCTTCAGGCGCAGGATCGCCTTCGTGTGCAGCTGCGAGATCCGGGATTCAGTCACGCCGAGCACCTCGCCGATCTCGCGCAGGGTCAGCTCCTCGTAGTAGTAGAGCGTCACGACGAGCTTCTCCCGCTCCGGCAGGCGAGCGATCGCGTCTGCGAGGGCCTCGCGGAGCTCGGTCGCGTCGAGCACCTCGGCCGGGCGTGGGCCTGTGGTGTCCTCGATCGTGTCGAGGAGCGAGACCTGATCACCGTCACTCGAGGTCGACCACAGCTCATCGAGTGCTGCGATCGAGGAGCGCGAGATGTCGGTGAGCGACTCCTCCAGCTCGTCCACCGAGATGCCGATCTTGGCGGCGATCTGCTCGTCGGTGGGAGCAGTCCCGAGTTTCGCCTCGAGCTCCCCGATCGCGCGCTCGATCTCTCGTGCGCGGGACCGAACCGAGCGGGGCACCCAGTCGAGCGCGCGTAGCTCGTCGATGATCGCACCCTTGATGCGCGAGATGGCATACGTCTCGAACTTGATGTCGCGATCCGGGTCGTAGCGCTCGATCGCGCCGATCAGGCCGAGCAGTCCGTACGAGACGAGATCGCCCTCGTCGACGTGCGCGGGGAGCCCGGAACCGAGACGCCCGGCGACGTACTTCACGAGCGGCGCGTAGGTCAGTATCAGCCGGTCACGAAGCGCCTTGTCGTTGGTGACTCTGAATTCGTGCCACAGAGTCTTGGTGTCCTCCCCTGCCACGAGTGCAGAATACGCCCTAGCCGCGCGTTTTCCTTAGTGCCGACCATGCAAAGGTCGACATCCAGCCCGCGAGAGCCGCCGCGGCGGCCGCGATCACCCACTCCCCGGCGGACGCCGACCAGACTGCGATCAGGCCGAAAGCGAGCGCGATCGCCGAAAAAAGGCCCACCATGAGCACGCGGCGATGCTACTCGGCGCCCCGGTGGCCCCGCGATGGCGCCGATACAATCGCAGCGCGAAAGCCGAGGGGCGTAGCTCAGTTGGTAGAGCGTCGGTCTCCAAAACCGAATGTCGCAGGTTCGAGTCCTGTCGCCCCTGTTCTGGGACAGTTCCAAATACGGTTCCACTACGTTGATAGTCACTCTCTCAGCGGTCGACGCGCTGGCGCAGCCAGTCGAGATTTTCCGTCGTGTCTCGTGCTGGGTCTTGCCCGAAGTGGCCCGCGACGTCATCGACCCGTACCTCGCAGCCAGGGATCTGCGAGGCAAGCCAGCGGCCGTGGCCGGGAGGGACGAAGACGTCGGTGAGTCCGTAGCGGAGCAGTACGGGAACCTTGATCTCGCTGAGGTCGAAACCCCAAGGTCGAGCCAGGGCGAGCGAGTCATCGACCCACCCTCCGACACCGCCGCGCGTCCACTCAAGCCCGGACTCGGCAGCCATCTGCGACATCCCGGGAAGCGCCATCACGGCGTCGTCGGATTCGCTGACCTCGAACGCTTCTGTACCGGCTCGGGGATCAGCCCCGATGTTTGCGGCTACGTGCTGGCGTTCGCCTTCGAGTTCCTCAGTCAGCGTTCGCTCGTCACCGGCGATCTCCAGCTTGGAAAACCTGACGTTCTCCGGATCCATCCCCACGATCCACGCGTCGTACTCCATCCCCCCAACACCGACCGGCGCGGTGCAGACGCTGACTGCTGCACCCACGACTCGATCGGGGAGGCGAGTTGCACACGCAAGAGCGTGCGGGCCCCCTCCTGACGCACCCGTAACCCCAAAGCGCTCGATACCCAGATGGTCGGCCAACAACACGATGTCGTCGACTTCGTCAACCACCCGGCGGCCGTGAAGGCGAGGCCCGCCATCAGAAGGGGTTCGTTCAGTGGGCGGCCAGGGCGAAGACGACGGCCTCAGCCGGTTCGAGATGACGGCCGTCGTCGAATGCCTGCCCAAAAGTCTGTTCGTCCAAGGCGCCACGCAGAGATCTGGAGAGGTTTTCCTCGGCCTGACGCTCGCTCGGCATGGCAGCGGCTCCCGTCTGCTCGCGAAGTGTTTGCGTGGCGGCAAGCAATGTGCTTGCCCGGCGTGGGTCACCGTCCGTTCAGCGAGACGCGCGAACACCGATAGGCAGGCCGCGATCCGCGCCGAACGGTCGAGCGCGCGATAGATGCGGAGAGCGGACGCGACTGCCTCATGAGCGTCCTCGAGTCGCCCCTGTCCGAGTGCCGCTTCACCGAGTAGGAGCAGCGAGGCAGCGGCACCCGATCGGTTACCGAGGCTCTCGAACAATCCGCCTGCCTCTCTGCATGCCGCTTCCGCAGCTCCGAGGTGCCCGAGCCCGAGCTCGATCGTCCCAAGGTTGACCAGCGAGACTGCGCACCCGCGTCGGTCGTCCGCTTGTCGAGAGACGGCCAACGCCTCGGCATACAGCAGCCGTGCCGCCTCGATCTCGCCCTGAGCCTTCGTTGCATTGCCGAGTCGGTTGAGGGCGTGCGAAAGCCGCTTGCCGTCGTCCAGTGAACGTTCGAGCAGGACGGCAGTCTCGGCATGTCGGCGAGCCCGTGCATAGTCGGCCTGAGCGTGCTCGAGCGTCGAAAGCGACGCGAACGCCCTTGCCCTGAGGTCAGCCGGGAGCGCCATGTCTGTCTCGAATCCGGCCTCGAGCCAGCGTCGCGCCTCGCCGAAGGCGCCGCGCATGATCCAGAACTCGGCCGCCAAGGTCGCCAGATGCGCGAGCAGCTCTCGCTCGCCTGGCGATGCTCCAGGCGAGCGCAGCGCGAACGTTGTCCTGCTCGTCCGCAAACCATTTCGCTGCGGCATCGTGCGAGGCATCCCAGAGGGAGCTTTGCAATGCCGTCAAGCGCTGGGCGTAGTGGTGGGCGTGCCGCCGGGCTGTCGCGTCGGCGTCGCCTCCGGACTCGAGCTGTTCGGTCGCGAACTCGCGGATCGTTTCGAACATTCCGAGCCGGTCGCCCCAGCGTCGAACGAGGCTCTGCTCGATCAGCGACTCGACGTCGTCGAGTGACGCCGCACACACGGCCTCGGCAGCCTCGAGCTCGAAGCCCCCCACGAAGACGGACAGTCGCGCGAACAGCTCCTGCTCGACCGGCGAAAGCAGCTGGAAGCTCCACTCGATCGCCGCACGCAGCGTCGCTGGCGGTCCGGGATTGCAAGGAGGCGACTCGTCAGGATTGGCAGCGCCTTGTCCAAACGCTCCAGGAGCTGCTCAGGTGGAAGCACACGCGTGCGCGCGGCGGCCAGTTCGATCGCCAGCGGGAGACAGTCCAGGCGCCGGCAGATCGCCTCCACGGCCGTGCGGGGCTCTGCGAGCGCAGCTCGCTGGCAGAAGAGCTCGACAGCTTCACCTTCACTCAGCGGGTCGACCGAGTACTCGCTCTCTCCTGGAACGCGCAAGGTGCACGAGACGTGACGAGCACGAAGAGTTTTGGACAGTGCTCGACCAGGTCGACCAGCGCTGCCGCCGCCTCGACAACTTGCTCGAAGTTGTCGAGTAGCAGGAGCATCGAGCTGCGGCCGATGTGAACGTGCAGCTCTGTCTTGGCGCCAATCGTCTCGCCGATCGTCGGCAGAACCAGGTTGGGGTCGGTGAGCGGGGCAAGCGACACCAGAAGACTCCGTCCTGAAAGCGGCCGACGAGCTCGGTCGCTACTTGCAGCGCAAGCCGAGTCTTGCCGCAACCACCGGCTCCTGTGAGCGTCACAAGTCTCGATGTTGATGTGAGTCCAGCGACATCGCCGACCTCCTGTTCGCGCCCGATCAAGGGCGACGCGGGCGACGGCAGGTTCGTGACGTTGAGCGAGCGAACCGGCGGAAACTCGCCGTCGTTCACCTGGTACAGGCGAACCGGCTCGTCGAAGTCCTTCAGACGATGCATGCCGAGATCGCGGAACTCGGCACCCGCGGCCGCTCGTGCCTTCGCCGACGCGATGATTTGCGCTCCGTGCGCGCCGCGGCGATTCGCGCTCCCTGGTGGACGTCCATGCCGACATAGCCCCCCTCGGCAAGAAGCGGCTCACCCGTATGCAGACCCATCCTCACGCGCACCGGTCCGTCGCTCAGACCTTCCTGCGCTTCGAGGGCGGCAGCGACCGCGTCTTCGGCGCCGGCGAACGCGAAGAAGAAGGCGTCCCCCTGGGTGTCCACCTCGATGCCGCCGCGTCGTCCGAACGCCTCTCGCACAACCCGGCGGTGCTGAACCAGCGCGTCCGCGTAGCCGGCGCCCAGTTCACGCAACAACCGGGTCGACCCCTCGATGTCCGTAAACACGAAGGTGACCGTCCCGGCCGGAAGCTCCCGCATCAACGGATCATGCGCCAGCCTCGCGCAGAGTTCCAGCGCCGACCCCAGAGCTTCACCTGAACCGCTCGCTATCGGACCTCGCCCCAAGTGGTGGGCGGGGTGCACGCTGTCAGCGCAGTGGGCAACTTTCACCAGGTCGATGTCACGCCCGCCGGTCGACGTGCGACGCTCGCAGGATCGCGAGCCTCCTGCTTCAGCTCCTCCCGCTGGCCATCGTCTGCGCCCTCTCGCCGTGGGCGATCGTCGCCGTGATCCTGATGCTCGCCTCCGACCGCCCGTCCAACTCGATCGCGTGGCTCGCCGGCTGGACCGTGTCGACCTTCGGGATCGGCCTCCTGATGGTGCTGTTCCTCGGCGGCTACGACTTCTCCAACACGAGCACTCCAACGACCGCGGCGTGCATCGTGCAGATCGTGCTCGGCGTGCTGCTGCTCGTCGCGGCGTCCCGGTTTTGGGCCAAGCGACCGGCGCGCACAGGGAAGCTCCCCGCCGAGCCGGGCTGGATGGCGCGCATCGGGAAGATGCGCGCGCTCTGGGCGTTCCTGATCGGAGCCTTCTGGATCAACACCGCCCTCGTCGTCGCCGCGGGCGTGGACACGCTGCGGGCAGAGCTTTCGACCGGGCAGTCGCTCGCCGTGTTTGCGGTCTTCACACTCGTCACGCTGCTGGTTCAAGGCGCGCTCATCCTCTACGCGTATCTCGTGCCCGAGCGTTCGGCCGCGCGCCTGGGCGGGATCCGCGAATGGATCGCCAGCAACCAGCAGGTGGCGCTGGCCGTGATCGCGCTCGTGCTCGCGGTGTGGCTCGCCGCGCAGGGGATCAGCGGTCTGCGGGGGTAGCGGGAGAGAATCTGTTCGGCGAATCACCCGGTTCGGATGACGGCCGGAGGCCGCCCCAGCGAGAGACTGCTCCTCCTTCCGACGGCAAGGCGGGTCCATGACGGGCGGATCGACCGGAACTGTCCGGAACGAGAAACAGGTCTACAAGAGGAGCGGGCTATGAGCGCAGAGATCAAGCGCGTCGAGGGGGCTGTCGCAGGGCTGATCGAGACGGACATCCTCGGGCCGATGGCGGACTTTCAGGACCCGAAGCAGGAGTGGCGTCGACTCTTCTCAGAGCTCTACGGCACCTTCCTGCTCGTGATCGTGGCTGGCGGTGGCGGGATGATGGGCCAGGCCTTCCCGAACACGATCAGCCGCACCGCGGCGGTCGTCGCGCCCGGTCTGATGGTGATGGGGATCATCATGTTCATGGGCAAAGTGTCGGGCGCCCATCTGAACCCTGCGGTCAGCGTTGCCTTCTCGCTGCGTGGCGACTTCCCCTGGCGGCGCGTCCCCGGCTACATCGTCGTTCAGTTGATCGGCGCCTCCCTCGCCGCGCTTTTCCTGCACGAGGTGATCAAGGTGTCGGCGAAGTTCGGCTCCAACTACCCCGCAAGCGGGTATTCAGGATGGCAGGCGTACCTGATGGAAGCCTTGCTCACGTTAGGACTCGTAAGCGTGATCCTCGGCACCGCGTCGGGCGCACAGAACATCGGCATCTTCGGCGCGATCGGCGTCGGCGGCTACATCGCGCTGGCCGGACTCTGGGGCAGCCCGATCTCCGGCGCCTCGATGAATCCCGCCCGCACGTTCGGCCCAGACCTCGTGGGACGCAGCTTCACCGAGTACTGGGTCTACGTGGTCGGCCCGCTCACGGGCGCCATCATCGCCGTCGGATTCGCGTACGTCCTGCGCGGCGCGGGTGGCGGGCGATCAGGATCGGCGGCCGCCCAGGGCGACCTGGACACAGAGGTCGCGAAGAGCGCGCAAGCCTAGGCTCTGCCACTGGTTGAATCGTGGCAGCCGAGACTCCCAACGAGCACGTCGACGAGGCCGAGTCGCCTCCCGTCCCGCAGGACGCCGCTGCGTCCGGCAACGGGTCGACCACGTCGAAGTGGGTTCCGGCTCGCGTTCGGCCAGCGGTCGACCGCGGCACGGCAGCCGCCGAGCACGGCAGGCTGTGGATCGAGAACCAGGATCCGGCCTCCCGCAAGGGCGCCACGATCGGGTGGGTTCGGCGCTATCAGGCAGCCGACGGCCAGCTCTACGCGGTGCTACTCGCTGCGTACCTCTTCCTGACGGTGCTACCGGCGTTGCTCGTCGAGTCGACGTACGTCTTCAAAGATCCCAACGCCTGGTCCACCCGAGTCGAGCACAGGCTGGGGCTCACCGGCGAGACGGCGACTCTGTTCCACCAGGTCCTCGTAGGCGCCGGGAACCACAAGCTCGCCTCGCTCCTCATTGCCCTGATCAACCTGTTCTTCTTCGGCACCGGCCTCGGCCGCGTCCTGCAACTCGTCCATGCACGCTCCTGGGGCCTCGACCTCCGCAAGAACGTCGTCGTCGACCAAGCGCTGTATCTCGAGTTCCTCGTCGTCCTGATCGTGGCGGGGTTCGTCTTCCTCATCCAGACGCGAGAGCTGCAAGGACGCCCCGCCTGGATCGGGTTCGTGCTCGACGTCGTCTGGCTCGCCGTGCTGATCGCCTTCTTCACCTGGGGGCCGTGGATGTTGCTGCACCGGCAGGTCGCTGCGCGGGATGTGCTGCCGGGCGCGGTGTTCACCGTGCTCGGGTTCATCGTGCTGCGCGTCATCTCATCGTTCCTGCTGACGCGCTGGCTCAAGTGGTACTCGACGACCTACGGCTCGCTCGGGATCATCATGGCGATCGTCTTCTGGATGATCCTCTTCACGACGATCATGCTGCTCGCCGCCGCGCTCTCCCCCGCCCTGGCGCACCGGCGTGACCTGCTCAAAGACCGGCTCGAGGGCCTACCTCCGCCGGCGGCCGACGCGAGATGACGCGGCCGCCGCGCGAGAGGTTCACCAAGGCCGGACAGCGCGTCCGCGACCTTCCGCATCCGAACTTCGTCGAGCGGAGCGCGTCGAAATTCCTGCGCGAGCCGCCGTCGGTTCGCATCGCGGCCAGGGTGATCGTCGTCGCAACGCTGATGGTCGTCGTCGGCGGCGGCCTCCTCATGAGGCTCGCCGACCACAAGGAGTACCCGACCATCGGCGTCGGGATGTGGTGGGCGATCCAGACCGTGACGACGGTCGGCTACGGCGATGTGACGCCCAAGGCATTGGCCGGGAGAATCGTCGCGTCGGTCGTCATGCTCGAAGGCATCGCATTTCTTGCGATCGTCACCGCCGCGATCACCTCCACCTTCGTCGCCCGGATTCAGGGCGAGAAAGTCGCGGCCGAGACTGCGGCGGCGAAGACCCAGGAGCAGCGTCTCGAAGCGCGGTTCGACCAGCTCGAGGCGCGCTTCGACCAGCTCGACGCACTGATTCGCCACTCGGCCGACACGTAAGAACCGCGAGACGTAGAGGGCCGGCCGAACGCGGCAAATCTGACGAACAACTGACCGCGGGCGCCGGCTGGTTTACCCAGCTCCGCCTCCGGTGACGACGCACGGAGTGAAAGCTGGCATCTCATCCCTCTGGGCGTCGGTTCAAGGCGACCCCGTGTTCATGCGCCGCGTCAACGGCTGGCTGACGATTGCGTGGCTCGTGATGATCCCGGTCTCGCTGGCGACGGGTTGGGTGAAGAGCGTCGTCTACGTCTCGGCCCTCTCGCTGTGGGCGCTCGTCTCCGGTCACTGGTCGGCCTGGCAGGCAGCGCGCGTCGAGGTCGTTCAGCAGAGGGAGCTCGAGCGTGCGCGCGCCGAGCCGATGGAGGAGAAGGTCGTCGAGCACCTCGTCAAGAAGACGAGTGTCGAGGCGCTCGAAGGCGCCTGACGCGCGGTTCGCGCCGGAAGGTTCACGATTCCGCAACGGTCTCGGGCCCACCCCCGGTGGCGAGCACGCACCCGATGAGGACGAGCATGAAGCCGACGCCCATCCCCCACGTCACGTGCTCTCCCAGCACGCTCACGCCGAGGACGGCCGCGACCGCGGGATTGACATAGGTGATCACGGTCGCCCGCACAGGCCCGACTTCGGCGATCAGCGCGAAGAAGAGGAGAAACGCGATCGCCGTGCAGATCACCGCGAGGCCGACGACGGAGAGCAGCACCCTGCCGGCAGGCACTGACGACGGCCATCGCCAAACTGCGAGCGGCGCGTAGGCAAGCGCCGCGAGGACGAGCGAGGCGGCGACCACGTCGAGTGCGGGCAACTCGGAGAGCTTGCGCGAGAGGATGATCGGGCCGACCGCGTAACACACGGCGACGAGCGCAATCTGACCGACCGCGAGCCCGTTGACCGCGCCGAGATCGAGGCCGACGATCGCCGCGACACCGACGATACCGATGAAAAGGCCGATCCAGCGCCGCGATCCCTGCCGCTGGCGCTCACCCGTAAGCGTGACGACGACCGCGCCGACGAGTGGCACGGCGGCGATCAGCAGGCCCGTCAGCGAGCTCGAGAGCTTCGTCTCGGCGCGCGCGAGCAGCACCCACGGAATCGCCACCTCGATTGCGGTGTACGCAAGGAGCGGCCGCCACCGCGCGGCGAGCGCGCGGACCTCGGTTCGCCGCACGAACGCGACGGGCACGAGCAGGAGCGCGCCGATCATCGTACGTCCGAAGACGAGCGTCACCGGCGCGAGCTCGCGAACCGCAACGCGAATCATCAAGTACGGCAGTCCCCAGATCACGCACATCGCGGCGAACAGAAGGATCCCGCGGCGGCTCAATCGCGGCTCGGCTCCGTCAGCATCCGCGCGACACAGAGCACCGTGACGACGAGAGCCACCACATCGTTACCGAGGCACCACTGGCAGATCGCACCGATCGGGCCGAGTTGTGCCCAGAGGAGGTAGCCGCTGAACGCGACGCCGGCGAGCGAGATCAGCGCGCCCGCAAATGCGGCCGTGAGCCCACGCACCGCGGCCGTCCCGATCAGAGCGACGTACGCAATGACGCCGAGCAGCGCGACCGGCACGCCGGCGAGCTCGGCATAGCTCGAGTGCTGCACTTTCTCGCAACCACCCGTCGTGCAGATCGGCGAGACGTGCGCGTAGTGGACAACCGTCAGGTAGGTCGCCACGGCAGCCCCGATGGCCGCGGTCGCGGCGATCGCGACGCGTAGCTTCACTGGAGCGCGGCGTCGAGCGCTGCGGTGAATGAGGCGGGGTCCAGCGCAGGCACCTGGAGCTGCTGCGGAAGACCCGGGGGGTGCGAGATCACGAAGGTGGGCGTCCCAGCGACACCGGCGGCCGTCGCCTCGGTGGCCGCTTGCTTCAGAGCGGCGGTGACGGCGGGCGAGTTGGCTCCGCTGAGAATCGGTTTCGGGTTCGCACCACCGGCGCGCGCCGCGGCGGTGATCACCGCCGGCGTGATCCACCCGCTGTTCTCCTCGCCCTGTCGCGCGTAGAGCTCGTCGACCATCTGCCACAGCTTGTTCTGGCCCCGCGCGGCGTAGATCGCGCGCAGGCCGTCCACCGAGTTCGGGCCGATGATCTCGATCCCACGGTAGACGAGCTTCACACGACCCGTATTCACGTAGCGATCGATGACGGTGGGAAGCGTCTCGACGTTCCACTGGCGGCAGAACGGGCATTGCGGATCCTCGAAGACCGTGATCGTCACCGGTGCGTCGGCCTTGCCGAGCGTGTCGCCATGCTGAGGCACGGCCGCCGCCGAATCTGAGGTCGTCACCGACTGGGCAGGAGCCGTCGTCGTGGTCGTCGCAGCGTCCTTGCCGCCACTCGAGCCGACGATGATCAGCACGACGACAACGACCGCGGCTGCCCCCACCGCGGCGCCCAGAAGCACGATGCGATTCCGCTGCATGCACGCAGCATGCCCAAATCGCGCGAACGGCCTGTATCGCCGGGCCTAAGGCTAGGCTCACGAACGATGGCGCTCCTTCAGAGCCGGGTCGAGCAGACCGACGATTTCGCCCGTCGCAGGCAGCAGATGCAGGCGCTCGTCGACGAGTTGGGCGAGCGCAGCGCGGCCGTGGCAGCAGGCGGCGGCGAACGGTCGATCGAGCGGCATCGTTCACGCGGGAAGCTGCTTGCACGCGAGCGCATCGACCGGCTCGTCGACCCCGGCACCGCCTTTCTCGAGCTGAACGCCCTCGCAGCGTGGGAGATCTACGACGGCGACGCACCAAGCGCCGGGATCGTGACGGGCGTCGGCGTCGTGGAAGGCCGCGAGTGCGTGGTCGTCGCGAACGACGCGACGGTGAAGGGCGGCTCGTACTTCCCGCTCACCGTCAAGAAGCACTTGCGCGCGCAGGAAGTGGCCGAGCAGAACGCACTTCCGTGCATCTACCTCGTCGACTCGGGCGGCGCGTTCCTACCGCTCCAGGCCGAGGTTTTTCCCGACCGTGACCACTTCGGCCGGATTTTCTTCAATCAGGCGCGAATGTCGGCGAAAGGGATCCCGCAGATCGCCGTCGTGATGGGCTCGTGCACGGCGGGTGGCGCGTATGTCCCCGCGATGAGCGACGAGACAGTGATCGTCCGCGGGACGGGAACGATCTTCATCGGCGGTCCTCCGCTCGTGAAGGCCGCGACGGGACAGAACGTCACGGCCGAGGAACTTGGCGGCGCGGACGTGCACGCCCGGCGGTCCGGCGTTGCCGACCATTACGCGGAGAGCGACGAGCATGCGCTCGCGATCGCACGGCGGATCGTCGCGAACACGCACGGCCGCAAGCCCGATCTGCCGTGGACGGTGACCGCCCCCGAAGCGCCGGTCGTTGAGCCCGGCGATCTCTACGGTTTGATCCCGGACGACCACCGCACCCAGATGGACGCGCGCGAGGTGATCGCACGCGTGGTCGACGGGAGTCGGTTCGACGAGTTCAAGGCGCTGTACGGCGAGACGCTCGTCTGCGGCTGGGGTCGTCTCGAGGGTTACCCCGTCGGGATCTTGGCCAACAACGGCGTGCTCTTCGCAGAGAGCGCACAGAAGGGCGCGCACTTCATCGAGCTCGCGTGCAAGCGCAAGGTGCCGCTTGTGTTCCTCCAGAACATCACCGGTTTCATGGTCGGCAAGGAATACGAGGCCGGCGGCATCGCGCGTGATGGAGCGAAGCTCGTCACCGCGGTCGCGTGTGCCGACGTGCCGAAGTTCACCGTCGTGATCGGGGGCTCATTCGGTGCGGGCAACTACGGCATGTGCGGCCGGGCGTACTCCCCTCGTCAGCTCTGGATGTGGCCGAATGCGCGCATCTCGGTGATGGGCGGCGACCAGGCCGCCACCGTGCTGTCGATGGTGGGTGACTCCGACCCCGATGAGATTCGCGCGAAGTACGAAGCAGAGGGCAACCCGTACTACTCGACGGCGCGCCTCTGGGACGACGGCATCATCGACCCACTCGACACTCGGCGCGTCCTTGCTCTCGGCATCAGCGCCGCGCTGAATGCGCCGATTCCCGACACGGCGTTCGGCGTCTTCCGCATGTAGGCGCCGCCGCTCGCGCGCCGCGGGCCGATTAGGCTCCCGCGGATGGGCTACTCAATGCTCAACATCAACGACGTCGAGGGCGCCGGCCCGGGCGGCGCTGTGAAGTTCCTGCGTCGCGAGCTGGGCGTCGAGGCATTCGGGGTGAACTGGTTCGAGCTCCCGCCGAACGCCGAAGGCCGCGAGCACGACGAAACCGAGTCTGGCCAGGAGGAAGTGAACGTCGTCATCAGCGGCAGCGGCGTCTACCGCATCGACGGCGAGGAGATACCCGTCGTCGCGCCGATGATCTTTCGGTTTGATCCCGAGACGACGCGTCAGCCTGTCTCGGGCCCGGACGGTCTCACGATCGTCGCTGTGGGCGCACGGCGCGGCAGCTACGAGGCACGCGGGCCGTTCTGAGATGAGCGCACTGCGCCTCGAGCGCGCCGGCGACGTGCTGCGCGTGACGATGTCGAGGCCCGAGCGGCGCAACGCCTTCGACGCCTCGCTGATCGCCGAGCTGACCGCGGCGTTCGCCGACGTGAGGGATGCCCGTGCGGTAGTGCTGGCGGGCGACGGTGCGTCGTTCTCCGCCGGCGCGGACGTCGACTGGATGCGCTCGTCGATCGAGCTCTCCTTCGAGGAGAACGTGGCCGATGCGCTTCGCCTGCACGAGATGCTCGATGCGATCGACTCCTGCCCCGCGCCGGTCGTCGGGCGCGTTCAGGGCCACGCGCTGGGCGGCGGGTGCGGTCTCGTCGCCTGCTGCGACGTCGTTGTCGCGATGCCGGACGCGCAGTTCGCGTTCAGCGAGGTGAAGCTGGGAATCGTCCCGGCGGTCATCTCCCCGTTCGCCCTCGCGAAGATCGGCAGCAGCGCTGCGCGCCGCTACTTCGTGACCGGCGAGCGCTTCAGCGCCCAGGTCGCCTTGCGGGTCGGCCTCGTCCACGAAGTCGCCGCAGATCTCGACGCGGCGGTGGAGACCGTCGTCGCCGAGCTCCTCGCGGCGGGGCCGAGCGCAACCCGCTCCGCCAAGGAGCTCGCCCGCGGGCCGCGCTCCGCACATGAGACGACGGAGTCGATCGCCGCGCATCGCACGAGCGCAGAGGGCCAGGAGGGCCTGCGCGCCTTCCTCGAGAAGCGCGCCCCTGGCTGGACCGGCGGCGTGTAACAGACTGTTACTTGCCGCTTGGGGTCTGCGCCACCGGTGGCCCGGCGTGCAGGCCGACCGGCTGCGAGACGAGCGAGGCATAGGCGGAGCCGCCGAGCACCAGGACGCGATAGCTCCCTGGGCGCAGCGTCCGGTTGAAGCTCCCGGTCCCGCGTGCCACGGGCCTCCACGCGCTGCCCGTGAGGCGCTGCACCTCGAAGGGAAGCCGTGGCGAGACGAGAGCATGCAGCTTCGCGCCGTCAGCGTGCACGTTCAGGCGCGGCGCGACGCCGAAGGTGACCGTGGCCCCCGCGATCCCGTTGTAGGCGAGCCGCAGCTCGGTCGAGTGCCGGGCCGCGATGGTTGCGGTGAACCGACCCGCCGGGGTTGGGTGGATTCGCGTGAGCACGCGCCAGCCCGCCGCGGTCAACACGTCGAGCCGCGCCTTGCCAAGCCCCCGCACCCAACCGTGCACCTGGACGCGGCCGCCGTACACGGCCGGCGACGACGGGCCGTCGAGCGACAGCACACGAACCTCGAAGTCGGTCGAGCCGAGGTCGAACTTCGTGCGGACAGCCTGTGCGGAGAACGTCTTCCAACCGTGAGCGCCCAGAACGCGTAGCGCCTTCGCACGGCCGGAGGAGTTCATCACGACTCGTACATCGCGCACGTCGGGCACGTGGAGAACGCTTCCGACGCGGTCGGCCGTCAACACGGACGTCGGCCAGACGTGATGCGGCGAGATGTAGTCATACGGATCGGCCACCGACACGAGGTACGGCACCTGGCGCGAGTGCGGCCACGCATCGTGTACCGACGATGTCCGTCCCCCGGAGGTCGAGAAGTAGAACGCGGAAATGATCGTGTCGTGCCACTCGAGCACCTGTCCCGCCGTCGCGCCGATCGCGAGATTCGTCTGCGGCCGCTCGGCGCGAATGCCCCCGTACACCTGCGATCGCGAATCGGGGAAGAGATCGAAGTTCTTTCCCGGGTGCAAAGTCGCGAGCGTGTACGACCGGGCGGCCACCGCCTGGGCGGCATATGTCGCCTCGTGCCACCCCTTCGGCACCTCCGACGGGACGACCCCGCGCAGGTAGCGGTCGAGTGGCAACACGTTGACCGCCATCACGCCACCGGGCGCGGCCGGCTTCAGCACGACATCGCCGCGGTAGCCTGCCCCGCCCACCTGGATCGGCTGCGCGCCGGGCTCGAACCGCAACGGCGGCGCGAGGTGCTTGTGGCGGAGCATGAAGCGGCGATCGAGGACGACCGTGCGGGCGGGCAGATGCAACTTCCGGTCATGCTTGTCGACGACCAGAAAGGGCGCCGACGACCCGATGCGCACGTCTGCCTGATGCGCGATCAGCAGAACACGGATCGGGCGCGGCGTCGCAAGAACGATGTGTGTCTGCGGGTAGTAGTGGGCGAGGATCTTGCGGTAGCCGAACCCGTGACGCGCGTAGCCCTCAGCGCCCCACTGGCTCATCCCGACCCCGTGGCCCCAGCCACGCCCGTCGAGCAGGAACACTGTGCCCGCCGACGCCGCCGCGGGAAACGCGAGGGCAATGAGCACGGCTGCCACTCTGATCCTCATCGCGGATCGGCAGAGTAGCGTCGTGCGCAGGCTCCTGCTTCTCACGAGCGTGGTCGTCTTCGCGGACACGCTCTTCTTCGCAGCGCTCACACCGCTGCTGCCGCACTTCAACGCAACGCTCGGGCTCGGCAAGGGCGGCGCGGGCGTGCTCGCGGCCGCGTATCCCGCGGGGGCGTTCTTCGGAGCGATTCCGAGCGGGATCGTCGCCGCGCGGCTCGGAGTGAAGCCGACAATGATGATCGGCCTGCTGCTCGTCGGCGTCTGCACCATCCTGTTCGCCGTCGCGAACGAGGCGTGGCAACTCGACGTGGCGCGCTTCGCACAGGGGCTTGCGAGTGCGTTTTCGTGGACGGGCGCCCTGGGTTGGCTCGTCGCCGGCTCACCGCCCGGACGTCGCGGCGCGCTGATCGGCCGCGCTTTCGCCGCCGCGGTCGTCGGCGCTCTCTTCGGGCCGGTGATCGGCGGAGTTGCATCGTTCGCCGGGATCGGGTGGACGTTCGGTGCCGTCGCGATCGCGTCCTTCGGCCTCGTCGCGTGGGCGGCGGTGATCCCGGCGCCGAGCGGCGATCCCGCCCACGACACGGGCGCACTCCTTCGCGCGGTGCGAGACCGCAGGGTGCTCGTCGCCGCGTGGTTCGTCCTTCTCCCCGCGCTCCTCTTCGGAACCCTGTCGGTGCTGGCGCCGCTGCGGCTTGCGGCGCTCGGATTCGGCGCACTCGGAATCGGAGCCGTCTTCTTCTGCGCCGCGGCGTTCGAAGCCGGCAACAACATCTTCGTCGGTCAGGTCTCCGACCGGCTTGGGCCGCTGCGCCCGATCAAGGTCGGGCTCGCGACCTCGATCGTCATCGCCGCCCTTCTTCCCTGGCCGCACAACGCCTACGTGCTCGCGGCGCTCGTCATCTGCGCCGGCGTCTCGTTCGGGACCTTCTTCACCCCCGGAATGACGATGGTGTCGAATCTCGCCGAGGAACGTGGCCTCCCGTTTGGCTACGCGGCGGCGCTCGTGAATCTCGCCTGGGCGCCGGGGCAGACGCTCGGGGCCGCCGGCGGAGGCGCGCTCGCCTACTTCACGGCTGACGCGCTTCCGTACCTCGCTCTCTCGGGCGTCTGCGCGCTTACGCTTGCCGGGTTATGGCGCGCGCGAGCCTCGACCGGCTGGACGATGCAATCCGCGGCGAATACCGCCCCGTCCCGCACTGTCGACCCCGCATGAAGCGGCCGGTCAACGACCTGAACGTGGCCGGCTAACCGGATTCGACGTGCAGAAGGTACTGGTCGCCAACCGTGGTGAGATCGCATTGCGCGTCTTCCGAGCGGCGCGCCTCCTCGGCTTCGAGACGGTTGCGGTCGTCGCGCCCGATGACACCGGTTCGCTGCACGCGCGCTCCGCGGATGAGACCGTTGAGATCACGTCATACCTGAAGCCCGAGGAGCACATGAGGGCCGCGGCTGCGAGGGGCGCAGACGCGATCCACCCCGGCTACGGGTTCCTGGCCGAGAACGGCGACTTTGCCGAGGCGGTCGAGGCCGCCGGCCTCACCTGGATCGGCCCACCGCCAGAGGCCCTTCGGGCAGGCGGCGACAAGCTCGCCGCCAAGCTGATTGCGCGCGAAGCCGGGGTGCTGACGATCCCGGAGGCGGATGGCCCGCCTCTGATCGTGAAGGCTGCCGCAGGCGGCGGCGGCCGAGGCATGCGCGTCGTCCGGTCGGCGGCCGAGCTCGACGAGGCGATCGTGGCAGCACGCCGCGAGGCCGCCGCCGCGTTCGGAGACGACCGCGTCTTCCTCGAGCGCTACCTGGAACGTCCGCGACACGTCGAGATCCAGCTGCTCGCGGATGCGCACGGCACCGTCCTCTCGCTTGGCGAGCGCGACTGCTCGGTGCAGCGCCGCCACCAGAAAGTCCTCGAGGAGTCGCCCTCTCCCGCGCTCGACGACGGTCTGCGTGCGGCCATGAGCGCTGCAGCGGTGCGGTTCGCCACCGCAATCGGCTACGTCGGCGCAGGCACCGCCGAGTTCGTCGTCGAAGGCCGCGACTTCTACTTCCTCGAGCTGAACGGCCGCATCCAGGTAGAGCACCCCGTCACCGAGCTCGTCACCGGGATCGACCTCGTGCAATGGCAGTTGCGGATCGCGCGCGGCGACGCGCTCGACCTCCGCCCCGAAGCACACGGCCATGCGGTGGAGGTGCGGCTCTACGCCGAAGACCCGCGTACGTTCTTGCCACAGGCCGGCCGCGTCGAGCGTCTGCGCCTCCCGAGCTCCATTCGCGTCGATGCCGGGGTCGTCGAGGGAGACGAGATCGGAACCGGCTACGACCCGATGATCGCGAAGCTGATCGCCGGCGGCTCGACGCGTGACGAGGCGCTCGACCGTCTTGCCGCTGCTCTCGCGGAGACCGAAGTGACCGGGCTGACGACGAACCTGCCGTTACTGCGCTGGCTCGTCTCGCATCCCGCCCTGCGCAGCGGTGACGTGACGACCGCGTTCCTCACCGAGTATCCGCCGCTCTCGGCGCCGCCGGCACGCCTGCCCGAGCGAGTCTGGCGCGATGGCTTCCGGCTCAACCTCCCAACGCCCGCACTGCAGCCGCCGCCCGACATCGACGCAGCTGCACATGCTCACAGCGGAACCGTTGCATCACGAACCGTGACAGCTCCGATGCCGGGAACGGTGCTCAAGGTGCACGTTCACGAAGGCTCAACAGTCAAAGCAGGGCAGCCACTCGTCGTAATCGAGGCAATGAAGATGGAGACGCCTCTCACCTCCCCGTACGACGCGACCGTTCGCGCCGTCCACGTGCAGGAGGGCGACCGTGTGGCAGGTGGCGCGGTGCTCGTCGAGCTGGACGATTAGCGGGGCCGCCGCCGCGGTTGCGGTGCTCGCCCTCGCTGGGTGCGGCAAGCCGTGGCAGGCGAAGATCGAAGGCCCGTTCGGGAAGGGCTCCGACCAATACTGGGTCGTGCGCGCCCACGGCCGGCCGAAGGCGGTCGTCGCGCTCATGCACGGGCTGGCGCCGAGCTCTGGCGAGCAACTCGAGCCGTGGCAGGTCCACCTGGCCGCCCAGGGCGACGATGTGATCTTCCCGCGCTACGAGCAGCCACCGCCGGCACCCGACGCGCGCGACCACGCGGTGAAGGGCATCCGGGCCGGAATCGCGAAGCTTGGCAATCCCGACGCACCGCTCGTCCTGCTCGGCCATTCGCGGGGCGGCCGCCTCGCGGTCGAGGCGGCGGCGTTCCTGAAGCCGCGGCTCGTGCTCGCGGTATATCCCGGCACGATCAACATCCAGATGGAGCCGCCGACGAATTTCCGCAAGATCCCACGCTCGACGAGCATCTATCTCTTCGTCGGCGACCGGGACGAGGGCGTCGGCACGACTGGCGCCGTCGAGATGGATCACCGCCTGCTCGCGTTCGGCTTCCCGGCCGCCCGGATCCACGGCGAGGTGATCCGTTCAACGCCCCATTTCACCGCAGACCATCTCTCGGTCTACGACCTCGGCGCACCGGCCCGGAAGGCGATCTGGGCCAGAATGGACCGCCTGATCGCGACGGTGGCCCGCTCCTAGACGGGCGGCCTAGACGGGCGACAAGGCGAGCCGCTCGCCGACGATGAAGGTGGCGGCCTGTGAGGCGTGATCGTGACCGGTGACCGCTTCGAGGAACGCCTCGCGTTCGAGTGAGAGCAGCTGCACATCACTCAAGGCGCGGACGCCGGCCGTGCGCGGGATGTCCCGCAGCAAGGCGATCTCCCCGACCCAGCCGCCCGGCCCTTCGACCTTCTGGCCCGTCGGCAGATCGATTCCGAGCTCTCCCGAATCGACGATGTAGAAGTGGTCACCGACATCTCCGACCGCGAAGAGCGTGCTCCCGGCTGCAAGCTTCAGCGGCTGGAGGGCTTGCGCGAGGCGCTCGAGGTCGGCCGGCGGCAGCGGCGCGAAGATCGGAATCGCCTGCAGCAGCTCGAGCAACCGCTCCGTGGGGGGCGGGGCATTGAGAGCGAGGAGCCGCCGCCACAGAAGGCCGGTCAGGATCGGCAGGAAGAGGCCGGTCACGATGAGGGTCGGACGGATCCCGAAGAGGGCGATCATCAGCGGTGCGAGCACGGCGCCGAGCCCGATCGTGCCGGTGGTCGTGCTCTCGATCACCCCGAACACACGCGCGCGCACGCGCTCGTCGGTGTTGCGCTGCAGGAGCGTCAGGGCGGAGACGTCGACGAGCGTGTTGCCGATCCCGAGCACGCCGAGCATGACGAGCGCGACGACCGTGTTCGGCCAGAGGCCCAGCACGAGGAAGGGCACGCCCCAGAGCAAGAGCCCGATGCCGAAGTCGCTCGCCAGCCGCTGGCGACCCACGAGAGCGAGTGCGACCACCGCGCCGATCACGCCGCCGATACCGCAGGCCGAGTAGAGCCAGCCCACGCCGCCGTTGCCGAGCGAGAGCAGGCGGAGGGCCGAGACGACCACGAGCACTCCCATCGCGCCGGCGACCACTGTCTGCGCGGCGTAGAGGAGCACGATCAGGCGCAGGCCCTTCGTGGCGGCGATCGCACGGAAACCGGCGAGGAAGCCCTCGTGCGTCAGCGTCTCCTCCTCAGCGGCGAGCGGTGCATCGCGCCCTACTCGCAGGCGCATGATCATCGCGGCCGACCACAGGTAGGTGACCGACGTGAGGACGAAGGCCGCGCCGACACCGAAGGAAGCGAGCACGATCCCTCCAACCGCAGGACCGGCAAAGGCGCCGACCGATTCGATCGTCGACGAGGAGACGTTCGCCGCCGTCAACTCCTCGGGCGTGCGGGCGAGCGCAGGCAGGAGTGACGATTCCGCCGGGTGGAACGCCATCCCGCAGATCGGTCCGAAGGCGGCGATGACGAACACGATCTGCCACGGCAAGTCGGCGAACGTCACGGCCGCGATCAGCGCCACGAGCACGGCACGCGTCAAATCGGCGCCGAGCATCACTCGTTCGCGCGGAAACCTGTCCCCGAGACCCGAGACGAACGGGCCGAGCAGCGCAGCGGGGAGACTCCGGATGAGAGCGATCACACCGACCGCTGCCGCGCCCCCGTGGTCGTACGCGAAGACGGCAAGGGCGATCGAATACGAGTACTGGCCTGCGACGGAGCCGATCCAGGCGAACTGCAGCCGGCGCAGATTCGGGTTGTGGAAGACGCCGCGAAACGCGCCCAGCGACCGCTTCAGCCCGTCCACGAAGTCAGCTTGGGCATGCGAGTTGTAATTTGCAAGGGAAGAGTGGGAAGATTTTGGACGACTCGCACGTCATGTGTGCAACCTTCCGCGGAACGCGGCATCGACGAAGAGAGGATCCGGCATGTCTGATCAGGAGCGCGACAAGCACGTGAAGGCAACGGATGAGGACGGCGGCGACGAGGTCGAGGCCCACAAGCACGGGCATCGCGACGCAGACGGCACCGACGACGACTCGGGCGACGACGTCGAGGCACACCACATGTCGGGTCGCGGCGCGAACGACGACGGCGGCGACGACGTCGAGGCGCACAAGCACTCCGGCAGGTAAGGCTCTTCCGTTCCAGAGTGGCTGGCTGAAGGCCCGGGCGACCGGGCCTTCGTCATTTCTGGGACAGCACCGCGTCGAGGGCCTGCAGCAACGCGAGACCGGCATCGCGCCGCTCGTCCTCGAGCCGGTCGAGCGCGCCTGCGAGGCGGGCGACGACCGCCGCATCGCCGGCGCCGTCGAGCGCCGCGCGCGCCCGGCGCGCGGAGCCGAGCAGGTCGAGCGCGATCGCGGCCTGGCTCGCGAAGAGCCCGAGCAGCTCCATCTCCTGCAGAGAGAAGCGCGAGTTCTCGGGCCGGTCGAGAACCTGGAGGACACCGAGCACCCGCTCGTCGTGCAGGAGCGGCACGGCCATCAGCCCCTTCGGCACGTAACCGGTCTTCTCGGCGACGTCACGGGCGAACCGGGGGTCGTTCTGCAGGTCGTCGACCACGAGGGGCGTCCGCGCCGACAGCACCCAGCCGGCAATGCCGGTCGACGACGGGATGCGCGTGCCGAGGAGCGACTGCTCGCTCTCGTCGGCAACCGCGGCGAAGACGAGCTCGTCCGTCGCCTCGTCGAAGAGGAAAATCGACGATCCGCGCGCCCGAAAGATCGCTCGAGCAACCTCGACGATCGACCGCAACAGCGAGCCGAATTGCTCCTCCGAGGCGAGGACACCTGCGGCAACCGCCGCGCGCAATTGCTCATCGCCGGTACTCATCTGCCGCCTCCCACATTCGTCGAGATCAGGAACAGCACGCTTTTCAGCTGGAACGGGGTCAGGCGCGGGTGCTTCGAGAGCACGAGCGCCGAGATGCCGGTGATGCACGGCGTCGCGAAGCTGTTCCCCGTCGCGCGAATCGTGGAGCCGCCGAGCCAGGCGATGTCGACGTTCACGCCTCGCGCGAAGAACTCGACGGGGGGATCCGGGTTGGCGAAGAACGTCATCGCGTCGTCCTCCTCGTGGCTGCCGACGGAGATCACAGAGGAGAACCGCCAGGGGAAGGACTCGACAGGCATGTTGTGGGCCGACGCGACGAGCACCGTGCGCTTGAAATACGCCGTGTCCGCTAGCTCGTGCAGCAACTCCGCGAGCTGGCGTTTCGTCGTCGACAGGCTCATGTTGATGATGTCGTAGCCCTGCTCGACCGCCCACTTCAGACCGGCGAGCAGCACCTTGCCCGAACCGGTGAAGCCGGCGCCCAGCACCCGTACCGAATAGAGCTCGGCCTCGGGGGCGAGGGAGCGCACGACGCCCGCGCACGCGGTGCCATGCCCGCAGAGATCGCCTTCGGTGTCCTCGGTCGCAATGCCGTTGCCTTCCTCGTCCAGCGTGATCGCGACCGCGCCGGCGAGCTCGCCCACGAGGGGATGGCCGGCCTCGATCCCGCTGTCGAGGATGCAGACCTTCACACCCTTGCCGGTCGCCCCGCCGAGCGCCCAGTCCCGATCGACACGATCGGGCAACGGGTTGTCGAGCTTGATCGAGTCGTAGGCGTCGCGCGTCAGCGACCACGCAGGACGCGCATCCTCGTCGTGGTCTTCATCGGCGTGTGCAGCGACCGCAGGGGTCATGCCGCGATCCTACGGTGCCGCGATCAGAAGATCTTCTGGAGCTTCATGGCTGCGCCAATGTCGCCCTTGATCTTCAGCTTGCCGGTCATGTACGCCGTGGTCGCGTTCTGTTCCCCGGCGACGATCCTCTCGAACGTCTCGCCCGACGTGCTGATGGTCGCGTCGGCGTCTCCGGGGCCCTCCGTGACGTTGATCTTGCCGTCGGCGATGGCGACGAGCCATTGCCCCTCGCCCTCGATGTCGAAGAGGTACGAGTTCGTCATGCCCGCGAGCTTCGCCTCGTCGCCGCGTGACGCGAGAGCGTCGAAGAAGTCCTTGGCTGCCACCGGTTCATGCTCCTTGATCGAGGACTGAGTCGAAGGAACCTACCGGAGACAAGGGCCGTTCAAGACATGTCTCGGGGACTGTCCCCCAGACATGTCCGGTTTGGACTACGCCGTGCGGGCGGCCGGGAGGTGGCGTTCGATCAGGAGCCGCGAGAGGTCGTTCTGGGCGGCGGCGAGACGGCGACGGTTCTCCTCCAGCTCGCCTGCTGCCGCGCCGGCGGCGCGAAGATCCTGACGCTCGACGACGATCCGGCCGATCTCTGCCGTCAGCGTCTCGACCGTGTGCTGGACCGGACTGAAATCGTGGGCCGCAGACATGACCGCATCGTCATCGGCATGGCGGACGGAGTTCATGAGCACGGAGTGTGGTTTTCGTCACGAGGGTGCGAATTCCTCGGTAGGATCGCGCCTCGGTATGCGGGTCGAGATCAGGGGGCAGGCAAGCTCCGACGTGCGCGCCCAGGCCGATCGTGGTCTCCGGGCGGGCGAGGTGCGCCGCGACGGGCACAACCTGCGCGTTGGCCTCGCACCGGCGGGAGACGCAGACGCGCTTCGCACGGCCGCGGCAGCCGCGGCGCGGTCGTTGCGCAGCTCGGGCGGCGCGATCGCGTGGACGCTCGACGGGACTGACGAGCCGAGCTCCGAGAAACTGAGCGCCGAGGAGCAGGCACGCGCCCTCGTCGAAGGAACGAGCTACGGCGCCTACGACCCAGGTCTGTACCAGCGCGGCTACGCCGACCGGCCCGAGCTCGTCCTCGCGCTCGATGTGCCCGAGGAGCTCCGTCCGGTCGTCGAGCGCCAGGCCACGATCATGCGCCACCTCGACGCGGCGCGCGACCTCGCCAACCGGTCGCCGAACGACCTGACGCCACCCGCGCTCGCCGCCCACGCGCGGAGCCTGGCCGGCGGCAGCCTGACGGTCGAGGCGTACGGGCGCGACTGGATCGTGGAGCAGGGCATGGGCGCGTTCGCCGCCGTCGCCCGGTCGAGTGCCGAGGACCCCCAGCTGATCGTCCTGCGCTACGAGCCTCCTGCGGCCCGTCCGGACGTCACGCTCGGCCTCGTCGGCAAGGCGATCACCTTCGACTCGGGCGGGATCTCACTGAAGCCGCCGCTGCGCATGCAGGACATGAAGGGCGACATGGCGGGCGGCGCCGCCGTCATCTCCGCCGTCGCCGCGATCGCCGAGCTCGAGCTGCCGGTTCGCGTGCTGGCGGTCGTCGCCGCGACCGAGAACGTCCAGGGCGGCAATGCGTTCAAGCCGGGCGACATCCTGCGTGCGTCGAACGGCAAGACGATCGAGATCATCAATACCGATGCCGAAGGACGGCTCATCCTCGCGGACGCGCTGCACTACGCGCGCTCGAACGGCGCCACGCACCTGATCGACTTCGCCACGCTCACCGGCGCAATGGTCGTGGCGCTCGGCGATCTCTATGCAGGCTGGTTCGCAAACGACGACGAGTGGGCGGCGCGGATCGACCAGGCGGCGGCCGTCAGCGGCGACCTGGCCTGGCGCTTCCCGCTGCACCCCCGGTACCGGCGCTACATCGACTCCGACTTCGCTGACATGAAGAATGGGTCAGTGCTCCGTGAAGGCGGAGCCATCCTCGCCGCAGAGTTCCTGCGCGAGTTCGCCGGTGAAGGCCCGTGGGCCCATGTCGACATCGCGGGGCCGGCATTCATCAAGCGCCGGCGCCCGGACTACGCACTCGACCAGGGCGGCACGGGTTACGGCGTGCGACTGATCGTCGAGCTCGCTGCAAGCTTCGCACCGTGAACTTCGACCTCGACCCAGAGCACGAGCTGATCCGCGACACGGTTCGCCGGTTCGCACTCGAGCGAATTGCCCCCGTCGCGGAGGAGCTCGACCGGGAGAAGCGCTTCCCCTACGAGTTGACGGCCGAGCTCGCGGAGCTCGGCCTGATGGGCATGACGATCCCGGAGGACTACGGCGGCGCCGGCAGCGACACGCTCTCGTACGCGATCGTCGTCGAGGAACTGACGCGCATCGATTCATCGGTCGCGATCACCGTCGCTGCGCATCATTCGCTCGGCACGCTGCCGATTTACTACTTCGGTACCGAAGAGCAGAAGCGGGAATGGCTGCCCGAGCTCGCCTCGGGCAAGAAACTCGCCGCGTTCGGACTGACCGAGGCGAGTGCCGGCTCCGACGCCGGGGCGACCCGGACGACTGCGCGGCTCGAGGGGGACGAGTGGGTGATCGACGGCTCGAAGATGTTCATCACGAACGCCGGCACCGACATCACAACGTGCGTGACGATCACCGCGCTCACCGGCGACGGTGAGATCTCGAACATCATCGTTCCGAACGGAGCCCCCGGGTACGTGATCTCGGAGCCGATGCAGAAGCTCGGTTGGCGCGCGTCCGACACCCGCGAGTTGTCCTTCCAAGGCGTACGTGTCCCTGAGGGGAACCTGCTCGGGCCACGGGGTGAGGGCTTCCAACAATTTCTGACGATCCTCGACGGCGGACGCATCTCGGTCGCGGCGATGGGAGTCGGGCTCGCGCAGGGCTGCTATGACCTCGCGCTTGCGTACGCGCAGGAGCGCGAACAGTTCGGCAAGCCGATCGCGAAGTTCCAGGCAGTGCAGGAAAAGCTCGTCGACATGGCGACCGAGATCGAGGCCGCGCGTAACCTCGTGTGGAAGGCAGCCTGGGAAAAGGACCAGGGCCGCGACTTCGCGAAGACCGCCGCTATGGCCAAGCTCTTCTCGGGCGAGTTGTCTCATCGGGCAGCAAACTGGAGCCTGCAGATCCACGGCGGCTACGGTTTCATGGACGAGTACCCGATTTCGCGGCTCTACCGCGACCAGAAGATCCTGGAGATCGGCGAGGGAACGAATGAAGTGCAAAGGATGGTCATCGCTCGCCATCTCGGCCTGTAGCGCTGCCTCTGCCGCGCTACTCCTCGCGGCGCCCGCGTTCGCCCATCTCTCGATCGTCCCACCAAACGTCGTCCAGGGCCAACTGGTCGACCTCGAGTTCTCCGTACCGAACGAGGACGACCCGTATGGCCTCACCCACGTGACCCTCGGCATTCCGCAAGCGTTCGACCTCGACGACGCGGAGGCGAAAACCGGCTGGTCTCAGTCTCGAACGGGTCAGGCTGTGACCTGGTCGGGCGGCAATATCCCGAAGGGTCAATTCGCGCGGTTCGGCATCCGCGGCACGGCGCCGAACCGCCCGGAGACCGTGCTCTTCAACGTGCTCATCGGCGATCGCACCGGCAAGTCGATCACCTACCGCGTCGCACTCGGCGTCGAGGCGCACGCGCCGCACGACGCCGGCGCGCGCTCGCTCGCCAAGGCAGCCCTCATCGCAGCGATTGCAGCTGCGGCAATCGCGCTCGCAGCGGGATTCGTCGGTCTCTACGTCTGGCTCCGCCCGCCGCTGCGGTAAAAGCCGCCTGAGCGGCTGTTATCTTCAGAGGTCGTGCTGCTCTTTCAGCAGTTCGTGGACGATGGGCTCGGCTGCGCGTCGTACCTCGTCGGTGACGATGAGGCGGGAGTGGCAGTTGTCGTCGACCCGGCGTTCGCGATCGAGCAGTACCTCGACGCTGCAGAGAGGGCCGGGGTGCGACTCGAACGCGTGCTGGAGACGCACACGCACGCCGACCACGTCTCGGGCCACGGTCGCCTCGCCCTCGAGCACGGTGTGGGCGTTTCCGTTCACGAGCTCGCCGACGCGCAGTTCGCTCACGAGGCCATCGTCGACGGGCAGGTGCTCGAAGTCGGCTCGACCCGGATCCGTGTCTTGCACACCCCCGGTCACCGTCCCGAGCACTGCACGTTCGTGGTCGACGAGCGAATCGCTCTGACCGGCGACTCGATGTTCGTCGGCGACGCAGCTCGCCCCGACCTGGCGGTCGACGCGCGCGAGGGGGCCGAGGATCTCTTCCGCTCCCTTGCCCGTCTCGCGGAGCTGCCCGAGGACGTCGAGGTGTACCCGGGCCATGTCGCGGGATCGCTCTGCGGCGCCAACATGAGCGCTGCCCGATCGTCGACGATCGGCAACGAGCGCGCCACGAACCACGCTCTCGAGTTCCGCGACATCCAGGAGTTCGTGCTCGTCTCGGCATCCGTGTCGACGCCGCGCCCGCCGACCACAGAACGAGTGGTCGCGCTGAATCGCGGGCCTTGGGTCGCGCGCCCCGACGACCCGACCGAGCTGGCCGACCCGGGCGACGCGACCGTGCTCGACGTGCGGCCGTTCACCGACTACGCGGACGGTCACATACCCGGGGCGATCAGTGTCTCGGTCTGCGGCTCGTCGTTCGGGACGAAGGCGGCCTTTGTGCTCGTCCCGAACGAGCGCGTCGTGTTGCACGCTCGCTCGAGGGAGGAGGCGCTCGAGGCTGTCGCCGAGCTTTGGGCCGTCGGCGTTCAGGAGCTTGCGGGCTACGTAGTCCGCTCGCCCGCGACGGAGACGCTTGGCACCGTCGACGTCTCGGAGTTGAAAGCGCTGCTCGACGCGAATGAGGTCCAGGTTGTCGACGTGCGCGAGACGACCGAGCGCGACAGCGGCTACATCCCCGGTTCTCGCAACATCCCGTATCGGCTCTTGCGAAAGCTTGGCTGCGGCGCGCTCGACCACTCGAAGCCCGTGGTGACGATCTGCGAATCCGGCCCGCGAGCGGAGATCGCCGCGTCGCTACTGAAGCGTGAGGGCTTCGACGCCCGCGCGGTCACCCCCGGCGGCATCGAGGACTTCGCCGGCGACACGGTGTCATTCCGGCGCTGCGGCGCCTAGCCACTTAGATCAGCGCAGGCGCTCGAGCAGGTAGCCGCGTTCCGTGAGCGCCGCACAGAGCTGCAGGCAATGCGGTTCGTCCCGCGTGACGATCGTCAGCTCGATGCCCGTCTCCGCGACATGGATCGCCATGCCCTCACGCTGGTGGTCGACCGAGAGGACGTTCCCACGCTCCGCCGCGACGAGCTCCAGGAGCTCGGCGAGAGAGCCGGGCCGGTCGGGTATCCGCGTGCGCACGATCAGATACCGGCCGGCGTGGGTGAGCCCGTGCCGCATCACCGAGATGAGCATGGTCGGATCGATGTTGCCGCCGGAGAGCAGCGCGCAGACGCCCCCACTTCCACCGACCTTGCCGTTCAGGAGTGCGGCAACGGAAGCCGCTCCCGCGCCCTCGACGACGAGCTTCGCCCTCTCGAGCAGCAGCGTGATCGCGTCGGCGATCTCCTCGTCCTCGACATGCACGAGGTCGTCGAGCAGGTTCTCGAGGATCGACATGGTGAGCTCGCCCGGATGCTTGACGTGGATGCCGTCAGCGATCGTGCCGCCGCCGCCCTTGCCGGCCTGGACGCCGACGAGCCGGACTCCGGGCCGGGTCGCGCGCAGGCCGATCGCGATCCCGGCCGCCAGACCGCCGCCGCCAACCGGGACGATGAAGGTCTCCGCGTCGGGCAGATCGGCAGCGAGCTCGAGACCGATTGTTCCCTGGCCCGCAATCACGGCGCCATCCTCGAATGCGTGCACGAACGTCGCGCCGGTCTCTTCGGCCTGGGTAAGCGCCTCGGCGAGCGCCTCGTCGAACCCGGCGCCCGCGAGCACCGTCTCGCCGCCGTAGTTCCGCGTAGCATCGACCTTCGCCATCGGCGCGTCCTGCGGCATGTAGACGGTCGCGGTGATGCCGAACTCACGGGCTGCGCGGGCGACCGCCTGGCCATGGTTTCCCGCACTGGCAGCGACCACGCCCGCAGCGCGTTCGGCGTCAGTCAAGCCGGCGATCTTGTTGACAGCGCCGCGAATCTTGAACGAGCCGGTTCGCTGCAGGTTCTCCGCTTTCAGCCAGGTGGGCCGGCCGGTGCGCCGTGCGAGCGACTCGGACGCGTAGACGGGCGTTGCATGGACGTGCCCGGTGATGCGCTCTCGCGCCGCCTCGAGGTCGGCGAGCGTCGGGACGAACTTCGTCGAGGTCTCAAGGCTCAATGTGGAACACCTTCTCCAGGATCTCACGAACCGCAGTCAGCGGATCGAGCCGCCGTAGCTGCACCTCGTTCAGCAGCCGCAGCAGCTCGTCGTCTTCGCGAACCGTCTCTTCGAGATGCCGGCGCGCGCGTGCCGAGGCGACGGCGAACACTTCGTGCGCGAGGTTGCGCCGACGGCGGGCCTCGAGCTCACCGTCCGACTCCAGCCAGGCGCGATGCTCCTCGATCTTCTCCCACAACGTCTCGACTCCCTCACCACGCATCGCTTCGGTGAGAACGATCGGAGGCTTCCAGCCCTCCCGCGGGCCGAGCGAAAGCACCTGTCGGACCTCGCTCATCATCGTCTTCGCCATCGGGTGATCCATCTTGTTGATCACGATCACGTCCGGGATCTCCATGATTCCTGCCTTCAACGCCTGGATCGAATCGCCGGAGCCCGGCATCAGCGCCAGCACGACGGTATCGGCGATCGACAGCACACCGACCTCACTCTGTCCGGTGCCGACCGTCTCGAGGAACACGACGTCCTTGCCGGCGGCGTCGAGGACGAGCAGTGACTGCAAAGTCGTCTCGGCGAGCCCACCCGTGTGGCCGCGCGTGCCCATCGACCGGATGAACACATCGGGGTCGAGAAAGTGATCGGTGAGGCGAATGCGGTCACCGAGCAGCGCGCCCTCCGTGAACGGGCTCGACGGGTCGACGGAGATGACGCCAACCGTCTTGCCGGCACCACGCACGAGGCCGATCAGCGCCGAGACGAGGCTCGACTTGCCGACACCGGGCGGGCCTGTCAGACCGACGGCGTACGCATGCCCGGTCTGCGGATAGACGTCCCTGACGACCTCTTCGGCGAGCGGGTCGCCATTCTCGACAAGCGTGATCGCCCGCGCGAGCGCACGCCGGTCGCCGGCGCGAACCGCCGCCGCGAGCGCCTCGCGGGTCCAGTCGCGGCGGCCGTTCACGCCGGCTCCTCGTCTCGAAGCATCCGCGCGGCCAGCGCGGCGCCGACGACGAGTGAGCCGGCGGCGATCGCGTAGACATCGCGCGCACCGAGCGCATCGGTGGCGGGGCCGGCGACAAGGAAGACGATGAGCATCATCAACGAGTTGACGCTGATGATGGCGGCCAGGGCGCGTCCGCGCACGGCGTCGGCCGCTCCGCGCTGCACGAGCGTGATGTTGACCACGACACCGATGCCGTTGCCGACGGTCGCGACTGCCATCGCAAGCGCCGCCAACCAGATGTCAGGTGATGCCGCCGTCGCCGCCATCCCGAGCGCCCACAGAAGCAATGCGCGCGAGTACGCGGTGCGGACACCGAACCGGCGGACGACTCGGTTCGCGATGAGCGCGCCGCAGACGAGCCCGACCCCGCTCGCCGACCAGAGCAGGCCGAAGCCGAAGTCGCCGCTCGAGAGCGTTTGCTTCGCGAGAAAGATCTCCGCCAGGTTCGTCGACGCGATTGCGATCATCGCGATCGTCCAGACGACGAGCACGGTGAAGAGCGGCCGAGATCGCCGGACCGTCAGAAAGCCTTCGCGCAGCTCTGACCAGTGCCCGCGCCCCACCGAGCGCTCGGACTGCAGCAAACGCCCCGGGATGCCCGACACGAAGAGCGCGGAGAGGGCAAACGTGACCGCGTTGATCCAGTAGGCGAGGTCAGGGCCGGAGGCGGCGACGATCGCGCCGCCGAGCAGCGGCCCGAGCGCCGTCGAGCCCCACTCGACGAGCTGGAGGATCGCGTTCGCATCGGGCAGCTGGTCGTCCGAGACGAGGTTCGGGACCCCCGCCAGCACCGCCGGACGGAAGAACGCATTCCCGACGCCTGCGACGACCGCGAGCGCGACGATCGCGCCGGCGCTCCCGGCAAACGGGAGTGCGCAGAACACGGCCATCCGGCCGACATCGGACGCGATCATCAGCCACTTGCGCGACAGGCGGTCGATGAGTGGTCCGAACAGCAGTCCGAGGGCGATCGACGGGATGAGGTTCGCGATCAGGAGCGCACCCACCCACCAGCCGGATTGGGTGCGGTCGTAGACGTCGACCTGGAGCGCGATCAGGGCGAGCCAGCTGCCGAGACCGGACGTCAGATTCGCTGAGAAGAGCAGCCGGAAGCGCGGATTGCGCAGCACCGCGACGCGGTGGAGGCCGGGCACGGCGTGCACTTCCGTGGTCACACGGTCACGCAGTCGCGAGCAGGCGCCCAAGCGCGGCTGCGAAGACGTCGATCTCTTCGGGAGTCCCGACCGAGATGCGGATCGCCGTCGTCGAGCCGAATCCGGTCAGCGGACGCACGATCACGCCCTCGCGCAGCAACCGTTCGAAGAGAACGCTGGCGTCCGCGCCCGTCTCGACGAAGATGAAGTTGCCGACCGACGAGACCGGCTGGAGGCCATGCTTGCGCACCGCTTCCTCGAGAAGCACGAGGCCGGTCGCGTTGACCGCTCGACGGCGAGCAATCTCGGCGACCTCGCCGACGCTCGCGAGCGCAGCCGCCTGCGCCGGCGTCGTCAGGTCGAACGGACGGCGCACCTTGGCCAGCCCCGCACAGATCGCTTGCGGCCCGACCGCGTACCCGATACGCAGACCGGCCAGCCCGTAGATCTTCGAGAACGTCCGCAATACGACAACGCGGCGCCCCGTCTTCAGATAGCGCTCCACCGCATCCGGATAGTCGGCACGGTCGATGTACTCGAAGTACGCCTGGTCGACGACCGTGAGCACGTGCTCAGGCACCCGCTCGAAGTACATGTCGAGCTCGTCGGCCGTGTTCATCGTTCCCGTCGGATTGTTCGGGTGGCAGATGTAGACGACCTTCGTGCGAGGGGTGATCGCCTCGAGCAGCGCGCCGAGGTCGTAGCGGTTCTCCGTGAGCGGAACCGTCACAGTCGTCGCCCCTTGTTTGCGTGCATAGATCAGGTAGCTCGGGAACGACGGCCAGCCACACACGACCTCGTCGCCCGCATCGAGGATCGCCTGGCTCACCATGTCGATGCAACCGTCGGCGCCTGCGCCGACGCAGATCTCTTCCGGCGTGACGCCGTGGCGCTCGGCCAGCGCAGCGTGGAGGCGATACGCCCCACCGTCGGGATAGCGATTCAACTCCGCGGCCGCGCGGTCCATCGCCTCGCGTGCCGCGGGAAACGGGCCGAAGGGCCCTTCGTTCGACGCGAGCTTGATCACGCGAGCGAGGCCGAGCTCGCGCTGAACGTCTTCGACCGGCTTCCCTGGTTGATACGGCGTCAGGCCCTCGATCGCAGCGCGAAAGAGCCCCGCGCCGGTCTCTGCATCGGTGCGCTCCACGGCCGAGGAGCCTACCGTCGCCCGGGCCGGGGGCGTCCGGGTCATCGGTGACTGTGGTTGGCGGGGCGAGGTGCACTCGGCCTCCTCCCCACCGCGAGCCGAACGGGGAAATCCATACGTGTCCGTCACGGAAGCGTGCCGATTGTTCGCCCACCCTGGCCCTCGCGGGGAGCCGTAGGCTGCCGGAGTGCCCGAGCTTGGTCTTTTCCCGCTCTCGATCGTGCTCGTTCCGACCGAGCGGATTCCGCTGCACATCTTCGAGCCTCGCTACCGCGAGCTGATCGAGGAGTGCGTCGAGGAGGGAACCGACTTCGGTCTCGTTCTCGCGACGGGCGATGGCGCAGTGCACGAGATCGGTACCCGGGCGTCGGTGCTCGAGGTGCTCGAGGTCCTGGAGGATGGACGGATGAACGTCGTCGTCGAAGGCGGCGAGCGCTTTCGGCTCCTCGAGCTGACCTCGGGCCGCTCGTTCACGACCGGTCTCGTCGAGCCGGTGATCGACGAAGACGATCCGCCGGCAGCAGACGATGTCGAACGGGCGCTCGAGGTGTTCCGCGAGCTTGCCGAGACGTCGGAGGCGGACGTCGACCTGCCCGACCCCGACATCTCGCAGCTCGACTTCGAGCTTGCCGCGCGCGTCGAGTTCGGCGTCGACGCAAAGCAGGAAGTGCTCGCGATGACGTCCCCGCGATTGCGGATGCAGCGTCTCGCGGTCCTCCTCGAATCCGCTCTCGAGGCCGTCCAGCTCGAGCAGGCGATGCGTGAGCGCGCGAGCAAGAACGGCAAGGTCACACCGCGCGACCCGGACTAGGCGTTCAGTCGACCACGACCCCGTCGCCACCGCGCCGCGCGTCGCCGGCGGCGGCAAGTTCTCCGTCCGGCTGCACCTCGACCGCATTGGTGCCACCGAAGAACAGGTTCTGGCGGCGCCAGCGCACGATGTCGTAACCCCACGACTCGAGCCGGGCGAGCTCGTCCGGATCGAAGCCTCCTTCGCAGTGCACATGGGGCTCATCGACGTGGACGCGTGGGGCATCGATCGCGGCCGCCACGCCGAGCCCGTGGCCGACGACGTTCTCGACCACCTGCATGATCGCGCCCCGCAACCGAACGGAGCCGGCGCTTCCGACGACGAGCCGTGGCCCGCCGCTGCCACGAACGACGGTCGGCGCCATCATGCTCGTGAGCCGCCGCCCGGGCGCCGCCGGCCCGCCGGCCACGAGGTCGTATTCCCCCAGCATGTTGTTCAGGTGGATTCCCGTCCCGGGAACGATCACACCCGAGCCTGAACCGGTCGAGGACGAGAGCGAGGCCGCGTTGCCGTCGCCGTCGACCACGGAGACATGGGTCGTCCCGCCGGCAGGGCGATACTCGAGGCTTCCGGGCCGTCCCTCGGCGATCCGGGCCGCTGCGGCAGCCAGCGAGCCGGACGTGAGCAGGCGCTGCGCAAGCCCGCCACGATGCAGGGCAGCCGCGAACCCGCCTTCGCGGGCGCGGGTCTGCTCGCGCATCACATCCGCGAGCGACGCGATCGCCTCGGCGCTCCCTGCCTCACCGCGACCGACGCGCTCGAGCAGCGCGAGCCCGTACGCGATCAGAATCCCACCCGACGAGGGCGGCGGGTTCGACACCACCTCGAGCCCGCGGTAGCGAACGTGCACCGGCCGACGCCAGACGACGCGATAGGCAGCGAGATCCTCGAGCGTCAGCAGCCCGCCTCCCGACTCCACCGTGTCGACTGTCGCCCGCGCGAGGTCGCCCTCGTAGAGTGGCGACGCGCCTTCCGCCGCGATCCATTCGAGCGTCTCGCCGAGGTCCGGGAGGCGGAGGACGTCACCAGGCCCGAGCCGTGCGCCATCGGGCTTGCTGTAGAGACGGCGTCCCTCAGTCGAGTGGCGCAGGATCAGGTCGAGGATCGCGTGCAGATGCGCCTGGGGGCGATTCAACTCCAGCCCGCTCGCAGCTAGCTCGATCGCGGGCTGGAGAAGCTCTCGCCAGGGCAGTCGGCCATAGGCACGATGCAACGCCTCGAGCCCCGCTGTCGCGCCAGGAACGGCGCACGAGGCCTCCCCGACGGAAAAGACCTGGGTCGTGTCGCTGTCGCCACCGAAGCCGACGTCGACCGCGTGCATCGCGGCGGCGGCCGGCGACGGGCGCCCTTGACCGGGAGTCGAGACGAAGAAGTCGACCAAGCGGGGAGGTCGCCGGTCACCCGGGACGACCAGCGCAAACCCGCCGGCGCCCGGACCGGTGAGCGGGCTCTCGGTCACCCAGGCCGCAAAAGCCGCTGCCACACACGCATCGACGGCGTTTCCACCTTCGGCGAGGACCCGCGCGCCCGCCTCTGCGGTCAGCCGGTGGCCGGCCGCAATCGCGCCATTCATGTTCTGGTCACTTCAGCCGATGAACTCTGTGTGTGCACGTAATCGGAATCTTCACCCTTTTCCCACAAACTGGATGCCAGGTCCGGAGTCATCACTCTTGAAGGTCCCCGCCATGAATATCTCTCGCCCCAAGCTTTTCGCCTCGCTGGCGGCTCTCCTCGTGCTCATCGGGGTCGCCGCAACGCCTGGGCTGCTCGGCAAGCGCGTGGCCTCCGCGTTCAACGCGCTCACCGGCGCCGAGCACCATTGGCTCGCACTCGGGGCAGCCGGGTTCGTGCTCGGCTTCGCCTGCACCGTCGGTGCCTGGCGCGCTGCGCTCGGCGCAGCCGGAGGCCGAATCGGCACGTATCGCGCAGCTTCGTGCATCGGCGTCGGCTCTCTCGTGAACGCGTTCGCGCCCGCCAAACTCGGCGACGCGGTGAAGATCGGGCTCTGCTCCCGGTCGATCGACGCGCCCGGGCGCCTCTGGACGGCCGGCGGTGTGTACGCCGCACTCGCCGCGGCTCGCTGCCTGACGCTCGCCGCTCTGCTCGTCGTGGCCTCCGCCACGGGAGCGATGCCCCTCTGGCCCGTATTCGTTCTCTGCGGCGCCGTCGCGGTCCTCGCGATCGCGGCTGCCTATTCGGGGCGGCTCCGCCGTCACCCGCGAATCGCCAAGGTGCTTGCCGGCTTCGCCGCGCTCGAACGCTCCCCGCGCGGAATCGCGACCGTGCTCGCATGGACGGCCGGCATGGTGCTGGCTCGGCTCGGCGCGACGATGGCGGTCGCCGCAGCGCTCGGTCTTCCCCACCCGGTTCTCGCTGCTCTCGTCATTCTTCCCGCGCTCGACGTTGCGGCCGCGTTCCCCCTCACCCCGGGCTCGATCGGGATCGGCAGCGGCGCCGTCGCGGTCGCCCTCGCCGGGCGCGGCATCGGCATGACCCAGGCGCTCGGGGTCGGCTTTGCCATCCAGGCGCTCGAGACGTTCGTCAGCATCGCTGCAGGCGCGGCCGGTGCTCTCTACCTCGCCTGGCCGAGCCCGGCCGTCCGACGCTGGACGCTGCGCACCGCCACGGTCGGCGGCGCAGCCGCGCTGGCCGCAGGCCTCGGGCTCGCCGTGCTCAGCCTGACGTAAGAGCTGACAGCTAACTCTCGCTGAGGCGCAGGAAGGACGGCGCCTCGAGCGCGTCACCCGACGCCGCAGTGATCACCGAGCTGCGGCGGCCCGCGCTGCGACCACCGATGCCGGTCGCGACGACGGTGATCCACATCTGTCCGTTGAGGCGGTCGTCGATGGTGGCGCCGAAGATGATGTTCGTGTCGTCGGTCGCTGCCTCGCGCACCGCCTCGGCTGCCTCGTTGACCTCGTAGAGCGTCAGGTCGTCGCCGCCGGCGATCGAGAGCAGGATGCCGCGTGCGCCGGTGATCTCGGTCTCGATCAGCGGGCTGCGCAACGCGCGCTCGGCTGCTTCCTTGGCGCGATTCTCGCCGGTGGCGTAGCCGATTCCCATGAGCGCCGACCCGGAGTCCGCCATGATCGTGCGCACGTCGGCGAAGTCGAGGTTGATCAGGCCCGGGTTCGTGATCAGGTCGCAGATGCCCTGGACGCCGTGCCGCAGGACGTCGTCGGCGATACGGAATGCGTCGAGCATCGAGGTCGACTTGTCCAGAACCTCGAGCAGGCGATCATTCGGGACGACGATCAGCGTGTCGCACGCCTCCCGCAGCGCGGCGAGACCGTCGTCTGCCTGCTTCCTGCGCCGCGATCCCTCGAACTTGAAAGGCATCGTCACGATGCCGATCGTGAGAGCGCCGAGCTCGCGCGCGATCCGCGCAACGACGGGAGCAGCGCCGGAACCGGTGCCACCACCCTCGCCGGCGGTGACGAAGACCATGTCGGAGCCACGGAGTGCGCGCTTGATCGCGTCGTAGCCGTCCTCGGCGGCGTTGCGGCCGATCTCAGGGTCCGCGCCGGAGCCGAGGCCTTCGGTGAGCTCACTGCCGATGTGGATCTTGGTCGCAGCGTCGCTCATCTGCAGCTGCTGGATGTCGGTGTTCACCGCGACGAAGTCGACCTGGGTGATCCCGGCGTCGATCATGCGGTCGACGGCGTTCAGGCCGGCGCCGCCGACACCGATGACGCGGATGACGGCCAGATACGACGCGCTGTCACGTGCGCGCTCGAGCCGCGCGGGTTGATCCGGCAACGGGTCGAGCCAGCGCGAGACGCGGCTCGGGGCTTCGTCGGCGACCGGGTCGGGATCGGGCACAGGCTCCACCGCCCGAATCGGGGTCGGGGAAGGAGGTGGTTCCGCGGCCTCGAGCACGGGCTCCGGCGTCTCGACCGGCAACTCCTGCTGGCCGTCAGGCGTCTTGCCCTGCCGCTGTGCCGCTTCGGTCGCCCGGAAGAGGTCGGCGAGGGGACCCTCACGCATGCTGGCGCGATTTCTGGCCATCGAAAACCTCCTTTGCAAGGTCGCGGTACATGGCTGCAGCGGCGCCCGACGGATCGTAGGCGAGAACGGACTGGCCCTTCACCGGAGCCTCGGCGAAGCGCACGGTCTTGCGGATGCGCGTGTTGTAGACGAGCTCACCGAAGTTCTCGCGCAGGATCTCATCGGCCTCGCGCGAGTGGGTCTGCCGTCTGTCGTACATGGTCGGAACAATGCCGATCACCGAGACCCTCGGGTTGAGATTCTCGCGCACCATCGCCAGGGTGTTCTCGAGCTGGACGAGCCCGCGCAGCGAGAGGTACTCGGTCTGGACAGGCACGATCACGCCGGTAGCCGCGACGAAGGCGTTGATCGTCAGCAGGCCGAGCGACGGCGGTGTGTCGATGAAGATGTAGTCGTAGCGGTCGCGGACCGGGGCAAGCGCCTTCTCGAGCGCACGCTCGCGGCCGATCTGGCTCGCGAGCGCCATGTCGGCGCCGGCGAGGTCGATCGACGAGACGGCGATGTCGACCTCCCGCGTCTCGATCACCTGCTCGATCGGCAGCCGATGCACGAGCACGTCGAACATCGACTGCGTGATCGTGTCGGGATTCAAACCCTGCGACATCGTCAGGTTGCCCTGCGGGTCGAGGTCGACGAGCAGCACGCGGTAGCCGAGCTCGGAGAACGCGACTCCGAGATTCAAGGTGGTCGTCGTCTTTGCGACTCCGCCCTTCTGATTCGCGAGCGCGAGGATCTCGATCGGGCCGGGGGCCGACGCGCTCGCAGGGCGAACGTTGGGACGCGGCAGGAGGCGGGCAAGACCCATGTGAAGGGCTTTTCGTTTCGGCTCAGCTCATTCCTTCTGCCTTTCCACGAAGTTTCTCGGCAGCCGTGCGCGCAGCGGACCTCGCTCGCGCGTCGCCCTCGACCCGAGCCCACGCTTCCGCCTCGCTCACGAGCGCTCGCAACTCACCGAGGAGCACGGCCGGCCCGACACGCTCGCGGTCGAGCCCTTCGATCCGTTCGAGTCGTGCCAGCACCCGGTTGGCCTCGTCCATCCACCGACCGTAGCCGCCCAGATTTGACGCGTCTGTGCCGTCTTCGTAACGATTCAGAGCCGACTCGCGGCGGTGTGACGAGCCCGCTTCAGCCGAGCGAGCTCAGTCGTCTTCGTCGCGACTGGAGATCTGATCGCCGAGCGAGCCGCCGGCCTCGGACTCGTCACCAGACCTGAACTGCCGGGCGAGCAGGATCAACGGCAAGGCGATGACACCGATGATGATGACGATGATCAGGAAGGTGCCCACGTGACCAGCCTCGTTCAGATCGACGTCAGAGTCAAGGAACGAGGCGTCTACGCCACGCGGAGCACGGATGTCGGCCGCGGCCGTAGGCCAAGCAGTGTGTCGTCCAGCGCCAGCAGCAGGTCCGCCCGGCTTCCGTGCACGAGGGTGTCGACGAGCACGCGCCGGACTGCGTCGCGGGCCTCGCTCCCGAGGCGCTCGGCGCGCAGGGCAGCGAGCAGCTCGCTGCGCTCCCGCGTCTTGTCGCCCAGCAAGACCGAGGCGCGCATAGCCGCGGCCCAGTCTCCGCCGTCCTCGCCGAGCAGGCACGTAAGGCTCTCACGCACCTGCGCCGACCGGAACGGCTCCTCCGAGAAAAGCGAGAGCTCCCACCGGTCGAGCGCCTCGCCGAGTCCCCGATCCTCGTCGGCGAGGGTGAGCTTCCCGCGGAGCTCGGCGGCGAGACGGGCGCGAATCTTGTCGAGCCGGGTTGCCTCGCCGCGAGGCTGCGTTGCCGCGATCGGCAAGAGCGGTGAGATGCGAAGCGGACGAAAGTCGAGCCGCTCGAAGACGACCGGGCCGGCAGCGATCGCGCCGGCAGTGGCGAGACGCAGCGCGCTGACGGCGTCCGCGAGCTCGGCCGCCGCATCAGGCGGATCCGCGTCGGTGGCGGCCAGCTCGCGCGTGAGCTCGAGGACGAGCAATCGATCGACATCGCGCCCGAACTCGGCCGGCATGAGGCCGCGCGCCTCGGGCCAGAGATTCGAGATCTCACCGGAAACGATCGGGCGCAGCCTGATGCCACCGCCCAGGTCGGCGTCCTGCCCGGCTGAGAGTCCGATGACGGGTGCGAGTGCGACGTAGGTCCGCGCCGTGCCGAAGAGCGTCTGCTCGAAATCCGCGTAGGCCGCTTCGAAGGCGTCGTCGTTCCAGTCGAATCCGCCACACCGCTCGGCGGTCCGCGTCAGCATCGGCAGCAGAATCGAGCGGAAGAGCGCCTCGTCGCCGGTATCGCCGATGCCGGATTGCGAGCGCGCGAAAATCGCCGCGGCCGGCTCGCGCTTCAGATCGTCGAGGGCGTTGCGTGTATCCGGGAGGCGGCGAAGGGTCGGCGCCTGCTCGTCGACGAAGCCGCGGACGAGAGGTCGGTACTCGTAGAGCGACGGACCTTCGCGCGTCGCGTGCTCCTCGAACGCAAACGGCACCTGTGCGCCGCGCTCGGCGGCGAACGCACCGAGGCAGAAGGCACGCAGGCACTCGTAAAGATGTGGAGCTCGGAGCGACACGAGGACAGTTACGCGCCGCGCGGATCGTCTCCTCTCTGGCACCCCGGGCACCAGTACGCGATCCGGTTGTCCTCGCCCTGCCCCCACGATCTGATCCGCGCGCCGCAACGAGGGCATTGCTGCCCGAGCCGGCGGTAGACCTGATGGCCGCTCTCGCGCGCCCCGTCGACGGATGCGCGCATCAACCGTGCAGCCGTTTCGAGCGCCAGCCGACGATCGTCCTCCGGGACGTCGGCGAGCCGCCGCCACGGCGAGAGTGACGCGTCCCAGAGCGCTTCGGCGAGCCACATGTTCCCGATGCCGGCGACCAGCGACTGGTCGAGTAGCGTCTCGCCGAGCCAACGGCTGCCGTCGGCGCGTTGCATTCTCGTGAGCATCTCGGCGATGCGCGGCGGACGCTCGAGGATGTCCGGCCCGAGTCGCGCGAGAGCGCGCGCGTGGAGCTCGAGCACGGGGCCGTTCCAGAGCACACCCTCCGCGTGCTCACCGCGGAGCACGAGCCACGGTCTTGCTGTGCTCCTCATCGCATGCGGGCGCTCGCGCGGGCGCAACGTCCAGCGACCGGACATGCGAAGGTGTGAGCGCAGAACGACACCGCCTTCGAAGCGGAACAGCAGGTTCTTGCCGATGGCTTCGACCGATTCGAGCACTCGCCCGTCCAGGCGCTCAGCGACGCGTTCGGCCTGCGCGCGCGGGTGCGGGGATTCCGCCTCGATCCGCTGGCCGACGAGTGGCTGCAGCCGTCGCGCCGCCCGGTGGAGACTGTCGCCCTCGGGCACGTTGCAAGGTAAGCAGAGTGGGCAGACTTGAGGACGAGACGATGTCGGCAAACCTCAACATCGCAGCACTGACACACCGCACGGGCGTGCCGCCCGACACGATCCGCAAGTGGGAGCAGCGGTATTCCGTGCTGCAGCCCGCACGCACGGCAGGGGGGCAGCGCCGCTACAGCGAGCTGGACGTGGCGCGCATCGAATGGCTGAAGGCGCGACTCGAGGAGGGTTACCGGATCGGCGAGGCCGCGAAGCTGCTCGGCTCGGGCTATCCCGTCGTTGCAGGCACACAGAGGGAGCTCGTCAGCGCACTCGTGGAGGCAACGGTGCGCGCCGACGTCAATGGCCTCGCGCGACTCGTCGAGCAGGCGTTGTCGGCGCCCTCGCTCGAGGATGCATTCGTCCGCTCCCTGACCCCCGCGCTCTCCCAGGTGGGATCGCTCTGGGAACAGGGACAGATCGGGATCGCGCAGGAGCATCTCGCGACGGGGACGGTTCGCTCGGCGTTGCAGCGGCTTCTTTCCGACTCGCGAGGCGGGCTGCGCGGGACGGCCGTCCTCGCCTGCGCGCCGGGCGAGCACCACGAGATCGGGCTGCTGATGCTCGCGGTGCTCCTGCGGGCCGACGGCTGGCAAGTTGCGTATCTCGGTGCCGATACTCCGTGTGCAGATGCACTCGCGCTGGCGGGCACGGTCGATGCGCGCGCGCTGTGTCTGAGCGCCACGCTCGCGACCTCGGCACAGGCGCTGAATGAGACGCTCTCGGGTGAGCGCCTGCCCGCGAACCTCTCCGTCGTCATCGGCGGTGCCGGAGCACCGAGACGGCTGACGCTCGGCGGAACGCGCGCGCTGTTGCGGAAGCTCGTGGCGTGAGCAGAACGATCCTCGAACGCCTTGCGCACCCGATCGTCCAGGCGCCGCTGAGCGGCGGCCCGGCGACGCCCGAGCTGGCCGCCGCCGTCTCAGCTGCGGGTGGCCTCGGGTTCCTGGCCGCCGGCTACAAGAGCGCAGCGGTGCTGAGGGCTGAGATCGAGCGGGTGCGCGAGCTCACGCCGGCCCTGTTCGGGGTGAACCTGTTCGTCCTCGAGGAACGTCCCGTCGACGGCGAGGCGCTCGCCGCCTATCGAGACGCACTTGGCCGGAGAGGCGGCCCGCTACGAGGTCGAGCTCGGCCGGCTGCACTTTGACGACGACGACCTCGACGCGAAGGCGGCTGTACTCGCGGACGCGCGTGTCGCGGTCGTCTCGACAGCTTTCGGCTGCCCCTCCTCCGAGCTCGTCCGCCGGTTACACGCAGCCGGCACCACCGTCTGGGTGACGATCGGCTCGCCGGCCGAGGTCGCGGCGGCCGTGGCGGCGGGAGCGGACGCGCTCGTGGTCCAGGGGACCGAGGCGGGCGGCCATCGAGGCGGGCTCGACGACTCGAGCGACCTCGCGCTCATCCCCCTGCTGCGACTCGTTGCGCGCGAGACGGACCTTCCACTCGTCGCAGCGGGCGGAATCGGCGACGGCGCGTCCGTGGCCGCAGTCCTTGCAGCCGGCGCGTCGGCGGCGCAGGTCGGCACCGCGTTTCTGCGGACGCCCGAGGCGGGGACGAGTCCACCTCAGCGCGCCGCACTCGCAGGCGACGGGGCAACCGCGATCACGCGCGCCTTCACCGGGCGCTGGGCGCGTGGGATCGTCAACGAGTTCATGCGCGCCCACGCCGACGCGCCGGCGGGCTACCCGCAGATCCACTACCTGACGGCTCCGTTGCGAGCGGCGGCGCGTTCAGCAGGCGACGCCGAGACGATCAACCTCTGGGCCGGCCAGGCCTATCCGCTCGCCGAGGAGTTGCCGGCGGCCGAGCTCGTGCGCAAGCTCGGCGCCGAGGCTCGCGCCGCACTCGCGGCCGCAACGAACAAGATCTAGGGCCGAAGCACAGCGCGTCGCGGACCTGCGAGGAACCCTGCATCGACGAGGAGCGGCATCGCGTCGCTCTCGCTGACCGGCTCACCGTCGAAGCGCTCGACGGCGAGCCTCCGAGCGCCGCCGCCGCGAACGTGCGAGACGAGCGCGGCGAGTGCGGGCCGCAGCCACTCCTCGTCGGGGTCGCGCAGCGGGACGAGCGAGCGGCCGCCGCGCTCGACGTAGAGCACCGGCTCGCCGCCGAGTGACACGAGATACGCGCCTGCCACGCGCGAGGCCCGCGCGCCTGCGCGCTTCGGCCAGGGGAGCGATGCGCCGTAGGGCTGCGCGGGATCGGCCGCGGCCACCACGAGCGGATCCCGGTCTTCGTCGCGCTCCCGCAACTCACGTAGCCGCTCGACCGCGCCGCCGAGAGCGAACTGCGCTCCGCCGAGACCTTCGACGAAGTAGCCGCGCCGGCAGAGACCGAGCGTCTCGAGGGCGCGTAGCTCGGCGTAGACCGCGCCGTAGCCGCCGGGAATGCCTTCCGCGCGAACACCATCACGTGTGACGATCCCCTGCCGTTCGAGCAGCAGTTCCGCCAGCGCACGCTTGTCGACCGCTCCGGCGAAGAGCCGCTCGGTGCGCGACCACCGTCCCGCCGTCGCGGTCGCGCCCTGAGATCGCCGTCGTGAGAACCGGCGCGGGCGGCGCTCGGCCTTCGCCGCGCCGAAGCGACGCGCTGCACGCAGTGGCGTCCAGGCGTCGTTCGTCACCTCGCCCGACCAGACGAGATCCCAGAGCGCGGGCAGGGCGATCCCTTCCTCGAGCCCGGTCTCGTCGAGCAGATCGAGCCAGAAGAGAGCTCCGCGCTCGAGCGCCGACCTGATCGCATCATGGGTCTCAGCTTCCGGCCGCGGTGCCGCCGCCACCTGCCCGAGAACGGCGGCATCTTCACGAAAGTAGAGCGCGACCCGGTCGGCGCCGGCGCCGACCCACACCACTTCGCCGCTCGCGGTCAGCGCGTCGAGGTGCTCAGGACGGAACCCGGGCACCCGCCGCGGCAAGACCTCGCTCTCCCACAACGCCGCCGGCAGGGCCAGGGCCTGGAGCGGCACGATCGCTTCACGCAAAGAGGCGCGACGATCGACGCCGTGCCAGGACGGCAGGAAGCGAGCGAGCGCTTCCTGCTCGACGGCCTCGACCTCACGTCGGAGCGTGGCGAGTGAGGCGCGGCGCAAGCGGCGCAGCACGTCGGGGTCGCACCATTCGCGTTCGCTACCGCCCGGTCGTAGTTCGCCGCGCACGAGTTGCTCGGCGGCCTCGAGCTTTGCGAGCGTCTCCAGCAGGTCACGCCCGAAGCGTTCATTCGCCTGCTCGGTCGTGAACGGCCCGCGCCCCTTGGCAAAGCGCAGCACGAGTTGCGGCAGCGACTCCGAGCCGCCTTCGAGGAAGACGTCCGGCAGGCCCGAGGGTGGCATGACCCCGAGCGCGTCGCGATAGCGGCCGGCGTCCTCGGCCGCAATCAGACGCTCCTCGCCCGCGATGCGAAGGAGCAGTGCCCGTCGCTCGATCACGAGCGGCGTGGCGAGGGCAGCGTCGTATTCGCCGGGCCGCAGGTCGCCGCGCAGGCGCAGCTTGTCGTGGAGCTGATCGGGCGTCTTCGGATCGCCTTGCAACTGGCGCTCGACTTCGTCGACCGCGTCCCCGTCGAGCAGATCACGCAACTCCTCCTGCCCGAGCAGCTCACGCAGCAGGTCACGGTCGAGCGACAACGCCTGCGCGCGGCGCTCGGCGGGTGGCGTGTCGTCTTCGTACATGTAGGTCGCGATGTAGTCGAAGAGAAGCGAGGCGCTGTAGGGCGAGGCGCTTTGCGTCTCGACCTCGACCAGGTCGACCTCACGCGACCGGAGCTGCTTCAAGACCTCTTTGAGCGCAGGGAGGTCGAAGACGTCCTGCAGGCACTCGCGGTACGTCTCGAGAATCACCGGGAAGCTGCCGTACTTACGCGCGACGTGCAGCAGCGATTGCGCCTTCAGGCGCTGCTGCCAGAGCGGCGTGCGCTCGCCGGGACGGCGGCGCGGGATCAGCAGCGAGCGGCCGGCGTTCTCACGGAAACGCGCGCCGAAGAGCGCCGTGTCCCCCACCTCCTGCACGACGAGGTCCTCGACGTCGGCGGGATCGATGCTGAAGTCGTCGATCGGCGGTGGCACATCCGACTCGGGGAAGTGAAGAGCGATGCCGTCGTCCGACCAGATCGACTGTGCTTCGATCCCGTGCGCCTCCCGTAGACGCGCAGCGATCGCCATCGCCCACGGTGCATGCACCCGGCTGCCGAACGGCGAGAGGATGCAGACGCGCCAGTCGCCGATCTCGTCGCGGAAGCGCTCGACGACGATCGTCCGGTCGGAAGGCACAGCTCCGGTCGCGTCGTGCTGCTCGCGCAAGAACGTCATCAGGTTGCGTGCCGCCCGTTCGTCGAGGTGGTACTCAGACCGCAGGCGTTCGAACGCCTTCGCATCCTTCATCGCCGTCAGCTCACGCGAGGCTGCGCCGATCTTCTGCCCGAGCTCGAACGGGCGGCCGACGCCTTCTCCCTTCCAGAACGGCACCGCACCGGGGACGCCGGGGGCAGGAGACACGAGCACCTGGTCGCGCGTGATCTCTTCGATCCGCCAGGTCGATGCGCCGAGCAGGAAGGTCTGGCCCGCGCGCGCCTCGTAGACCATCTCTTCGTCGAGCTCGCCCACGCGTCCACCGCCGCCGACGAGGAACACTCCGAAGAGCCCACGGTCGGGAATCGTCCCCGCGTTCGTCACCGCGAGCCGGCGTGCGCCGTCCCGGGCGCGGATGGTGCCGCCGGTGCGGTCCCAGACGATGCGCGGCCGGAGCTCGGCGAACTCGTCGGACGGGTAGCGGCCCGCGAGCATGTCCAAGACGTTGTCGAACTGTTGCCTCGACAACGTGCTGAAGGGATAAGCACGCGTGACCAGCGCGAAGAGATCATCACTAGCGATTTCTGCCTCGGCAGAAATCGCAACGATCTGCTGGGCGAGGACATCGAGCGGGTTGCGGGGGATCTTCGTCTCCTCGATGTCGCCCTCGCGCATCGCGCGGGCGACGACGGCCGACTCCAGCAGGTCGGCGCGAAACTTCGGGAAGATCCGCCCCTTCGAGACGGCGCCCAGGTCGTGACCGGCCCGGCCGATCCGCTGCAAGCCGCGCGCGACGGACTTCGGCGACTCGACCTGGATGACCAGATCGACGGCCCCCATGTCGATGCCGAGCTCGAGACTCGACGTCGCGACGAGGCACGGGATGCGGCCGGCTTTCAGATCCTCCTCGACGATCACGCGCTGCTCGCGGGCGAGGGACCCGTGATGCGCGCGGGCGACGTCGCGCAGGGGCTGGTCCGGCTCGGTGCTCTGATTCGCGAGATCGTTCAGCCGAAGCGCGAGCCGCTCGGCCAGGCGGCGGTTGTTCACGAAGACGATCGTCGACCGGTGCTCCTCGACGAGACGCAGGATCTCGGGGTAGATCGACGGCCAGATCGAGTTCGTGCCGCCCTCGGTCGACGTGAGAAGCGCGCTCCCGTCGGCCTCCGGCGGATTCTCGTACGAGACCGTCTGCCCGAGCTCGCGCATGTCCTCGACCGGGATCACGACCTCGAGATCGAGCTCCTTGCGCGTGCCCGCGTCGACCAGGGTGATCGGTCGTGCGCCGCTGACGAACTTGCCGATCTCCTCGAGCGGCCGCTGCGTCGCCGAGAGGCCGATCCGCTGCGGGGGCGTCTCGCAGAGCGCTTCGAGCCGCTCGACGCTGAGCGCGAGATGCGCGCCGCGCTTCGTGCCGGCCACCGCGTGCACCTCGTCGAGAATCAGTGTCTCGACCCCGCGCAGGGACTCACGGGCCTGGGACGTCAGCATCAGGTAGAGCGACTCGGGTGTCGTGATGAGGATGTCCGGCGGCTCCTTCAGAAGCTCGCGGCGCTCCTTCTGCGAGGTGTCACCGGTGCGCACCCCAACCCTCAAGGTCGACTCGAGCCCTGCGAGCGGCCCGCGCAGGTTGCGCTCGATGTCGTAGTTCAATGCTTTGAGCGGGGACACGTACAGCAGGCGCACGCCGGTGCCTGGAGTTCCGTTCAGCCGGTCGATCGCGGAGAGGAACGCGGTGAGCGTCTTGCCGGAGCCGGTCGGCGCCTGGATGAGGACGTGCGAGCCACTCGCGATCGCAGGCCATCCGTGCGCCTGTGCGGGAGTCGGCGCGGCAAACGTGCGCTCGAACCAGGTCCGCGTCCCGGGCGAGAATTGCGCGAGCGGGTCCACCCACCCAGGTTACCGCGCTGCTATTTGGCCAGGTAGTACGCGGTGAAGGCGAGCACGAGCAGGACGATGACGACGGCGATCACGAACACGCCTACGCCGCCGATCAAGATGAACGGCGTCCGCGCGCTCTTCCCCTCCGCGGCCTCGTGCTCGAGGTCCTTCACCTCATCGACGACGTCATGGACGATCTCGTGCGGCGACTCCGGCATGTGAGGAATCTTGCCATCTGCTCGGGATCTGAATCACGACAACTCTCAGCCGGATCACAGAAACGCTGCATACGGTGTTCGACATGACCGAGGACACCTTCACCCGTCGGATGACCCTCACGAAGCTCGGCGGCGTGGTGCTCGCAGCTGCCGGGGGCAGCTCGCTGCTCGCCGGCGAGGCCTCAGGCGGGAACCGGGCGGTCGAGAGCGGCGCCGTTGCCTGCGTGCTGACGCCGGAACTGACCGAGGGCCCGTACTACATCGCCGGCGAAAAGCTCCGTCGCGACATCCGCGAGGGCCATCCCGGCACCCGCCTCTCACTCCAACTGCGCGTGCTGAACGCCGCGACGTGCAAGCCGATCAGGGGCGCCGCCGTCGACATCTGGCACGCTGACGCCGCAGGCAACTACTCCGGCTTCGGCTCGGATACCTCGAGCCGCACGTTCTTACGCGGCATTCAGAAGTCCGACAAGAACGGGCTCGCAGTCTTTACGACCATTTACCCAGGGTGGTACCAGGGCCGCGCCGTACACATCCACGTCAAGGTGCACGTGGGCGGCAGCGTCGTCCACACCGGGCAGCTCTTCTTCGCCGACGCGTTGACCGCTGCCGTGTACAAGGCGGCCCCGTACGCCGCCCGCGGCAAACCGGACACGCCGAACGCACGCGACGCGATCTTCGTCAACGGTGGCAAGCGCAGCCTGCTCACCGTGAGCAAGAGCGGCACGGGCTACGTGGGCGCGATCGCGGTGGGCGTGCACAAGTAGTTCGACGGCAACCGTTCGTCACCGGCAGCCGTTCGACGGCAGCCGTCGTCACGAAAGCGAAACGAATTCGGAACGATTCTCGCTCAGACCGCCGAGTCACACACCCGATCAGAAGTCGTTCGACGGCAGCCGTCGTCACGAAAGCGCAACGAATTCGGGACAATTCTCGCGCAGACAGCCCGGTCGGACACCCGGTCGGCAACCCTAAGAGTGCGAAACCGCTTCGGATTCACCTCCCCGGCGGTCCTCCGACGCTGCTCCGGCGCGACGGCACCTGCGACGGCAGCCGTCGTAGGGGTCGTCGGTGATCGAAGGAGTGGGCCGCCCTCGTTCGTCCTCGCGGGCTCGTCGCAGTAGGATCGAGGCATGCCCGCGGCCCTGCACTTCACCGACGATCCGGCCGCCTGCGCACTGCTCGCCGAAGATCCGTTCGCACTGCTCGTCGGCTTCGCGATCGACCAGCAGGTGCCCGTTCCGAAGGCGTTCGCCGGGCCGTACGTGCTGCGACAGCGCGCTGGGACGCTCGAGCCGGCGAAGCTCGCAGCGATGGACCTGACCCCGTTCTTCACCGAGAAGCCGGCGATCCATCGCTTTCCAGGCTCGATGGCGACGCGCGTCCGCGAACTGGCTGCTGTCGTCGCGGAGGACTATGGCGGCGACGCAGCGCGCATCTGGAACGAGGCGGCCGACGGCGCCGACCTACGCAAGCGGATCGGCTCGCTGCCCGGCTTCGGCGAGATGAAGATCAAGTCGCTCGGCGCGGTCCTCGCGAAGCAGTTCGGCGTGCAGGCCGCGCGCGAGCTCGCTCCCAGCCACCCGACGCTCGGCGACGTCAGCTCGCCGGAAGAGTTGCAGCGCTACCAGCAGTGGAAGCGCGACTACAAGAAGGCGTCGAAAGGCTCCTCGACCTCCTGATCGCAGATCTCGGTTCTCGGCAATTCAGACTTGCGAGTAGGCCGGCCTAGCCTGTCGAGGCACATCCATGGACTGGTCTCCCCTACAGTTCTCTGATGGGAGAAGGCAACGGATGAGAAAGCGAGAGGTTCGAAGCCGAAGGCGCCTCGACGCGGTCGCAGCCCTCGGCGCGCTGCTTGCAGTAGCGGTCGGCGTAACCGGAAGCGCCTCCTCAGCGACGATCGCGGGGGCAATCGGGGCGCCCGCGTGCCTCGGGCGATCTCTCTGCCGACTCTCTCGGGGCACGCCAGGGTGGGCCAAGTGCTGAAGGCGCATCCCGGCACCTGGCGCGGGACGCGGCCGCTGCGATTCGCCTACCGCTGGCATCGCTGCACCTCGAGCGCCGTCCGTTTGCGCTGCACGACGATTCCCCGCGCAACGCACGCGACCTACAAGGCCGTCGCCGCCGACCTGCGCCACACCCTCCGTTTCGAGGTGATCGCTTCGAACGGCGCGGGTCACGTCTCGGTGATGAGCAAGCGCACGGCCATCGTGCAGGCAAAGCTGCCGGCCCGCGGCAAGCCGCCGAAGGACACGACCCGGCCCACGATCTCGGGCGTGCCGAAAGTCGGTGGGACACTCAGCGCGGCCGCCGGCAGCTGGTCGGGCACGACGCCGATCAGGTTCGGATATCAGTGGCGTCGCTGCGCCGGAGCAACGTGCAACCCGATCGCGGGGGCATCGACGAGGACATACCGCCCGGCGGCCGAATGACGTCGGCGACAAGCTCGTCGTCCGCTTGACCGCCTCGAACTCCGCAGGCGCCGCAAGTGCCGACAGCGCACAGACGGTCTCGGTCGCCGCCACGTCTCCTCCTTCATCCACACCGCCGGTAAATACGATCGCGCCTGCGATCAGCGGCACGGCCCAGGTGGGCCAAGACCCTCACCGCCTCGGCCGGGACCTGGACGGGGACCGCGCCGATCGGCTTCGCCTATCAGTGGCGCCGCTGCGCGGGCGCGAACTGCACGTCGGTCGCCGGAGCCGTGGACCGGGACCTACGTCCCAACGGCGAGCGACATCGGCGACACCCTCGTCGTCCGCGTCACGGCCTCGAACACCGTTGGCAGCGCGTTCGCCGACAGCAGCCCGAGCGCGACGGTTCCTGGTGGCGGTGGTGGTGGCGGCGGTGGCTCGACTTCTCCTCCGCCGACCCCACCCGTCAACACCGCAGCACTCCGACGATCAGCGGTACCGCTCAGACCGGCCAGACCCTGACCGCCTCCACGGGCACCTGGACGGGCACTGCCCCGATCAGCTTCGCCTACCAGTGGCGCCGCTGCGCCGGCGCAGCCTGTACCGCGGTCGCCGGAGCGCTCGCGAGCACGTACGTCGCTGCCGTCGCCGACGTCGGTGACACCCTCGTCGTTCGCGTGACGGCCTCGAACACTGCGGGCAACGCCGGCGCCGACAGCACGCAGACCGCCACGGTCGCCGCGGCGCCGCCGACCAACACCGCAGCGCCGGCGATCAGCGGCACCGCTCAGGCCGGGCAGACGCTCACCGCCTCGACCGGCACCTGGACGGGGACGGCTCCGATCGGTTTCACCTACCAGTGGCGAAACTGCGCAGGCTCGACCTGCGGCGCGATCAGTGGCGCGACCACGAGCACCTACAGCCCGACGGCGAGCGACGTCGGCGACACGATCGTCGTGCGCGTCACCGGCACGAACGGCGGTGGGAGCGCGTTCGCCGACAGCAATCCGACGGCGATCGTCACGTCGGCGGGCACCCTCCCCGTCAACACCGTCGCACCGTCGATCAGCGGCACCGACCAGGTCGGGCAGACGCTCAGCGCCTCGACCGGCACCTGGTCCGGCACCGGCCCGCTCAACTACGCCTATCAATGGCAGCGCTGCGGCGCTCCCTACCCCTCCGTCGTCGGCGCCGATTCCCCAGCTGCATACTTGCGCCTCGACGACGCGTCCGGGACTGCCGCCGTGAACAGCGGCTCCGGTCGCGAACGGCACCTATCTCGGCTCGCCGACGCTCGGCGCGCCCGGCGTGTTTGCCGGTGATCCCGACACTTCGGTCTCGTTCGACGGTGTGAATGACGCGGTCTCGATGCCGAGCTTCACGACGGCGGGCCACCCGTTCTCGCTCGAGTTCTGGGCCGATCTGAAAGGCGACGGCTCGACGGGCGCCAAGGGGTACGGCACGCTCGCCGGCGTCGACTTCGCCCATCGCATCCTCTGGCAGACGAACGGCGGCAACAACGGCGGCCGGCTGCTCGCCTGGTTCAACAACGATCTCTTCTACTCCACCTCGACGGCGTCGCTGAACACCTGGCACCACATCGTCTACACCTATGACGGCGCGACCCAGCGCTTCTACATCGACGGAGTGCTCGCAGGCTCCGAGGCGTCGACCCAACCGTCGTTCGCGAGTCCGTACTACGTCGGCGCCTACGACCTCGGCAACTACATGTTCAACGGCAACATCGACGACTCGGCGGCGTATCCGACCGCGCTCAGCTCGGCCCAGGTCGTCCGCCACTACGAGGCCGGCCTCGCGACCGGTTGCAGCAACATCGTCGGTGCGACGGCCGCCTCGCACCTGGCCGTGCCGGCGGATCAGTACGCGACGCTGCACGTCAACGTCACCGCGACGAACGCCGCCGGCTCCACGAGCGCTCCGTCGACAGCCACAGCAGCCGTCGCTGCGGCGCCGTTGCCGAGTAATCCGGTGACGGTGGAGAATGCGTTGCCGGGCTCGACGGCGTGGGAGTCGCCGGACGCGACGGGTGCGGCCGTTGAGGGGTACACCTCGCAGGTCAGCTCGGCGCCCGGGGACACGGTCAGCTTCCACGTCTCCACCAACCCGGTCGCGAACTACCGGATCGAGATCTACCGGCTCGGCTGGTACGGCGGCGACGGCGCCCGGCTGATCACCTGCCTGCCAAGCTGCACGACCGACGAGGCCGGCGTCGCACGCACAGCACCCGCCCCCGACGCCAACGGCGAGGTCGACGCCGGCTGGCCCGTGACCGACTCGATCACCGTCCCCTCGAACTGGACAAGCGGCTACTACCTCGCCCGCCTCAAACTCACCACCGGCAGCCAGCAAGGCGCCGCGAGCCCCGTCTACTTCATCGTCCGCGCCGCCCCCGGCACGAACTCGGCGATCCTCGTCCAGGCCCCCGTCAACACCTGGCAGGCCTACAACGGCTGGGGCGGCGAAAGCCTCTACTCAGGCCTCAACGGCGGCCCGCCCGCCGTCAAAGTCTCGTTCAACCGGCCCGGCTACGGCCAATCACCCCTCCAATTCGAATACCAAGCCGTCCGCTTCCTCGAACGCGAAGGCTACGACGTCTCCTACACCACAAACTACGACCTCGCCGTCGACCCAACCGAACTGCTCCACCACAAACTGATCATGTCCGTCGGCCACGACGAATACTGGACAAAAGCAATGCGCGACAACCTCACCGCCGCCCGCGACGCAGGCGTCAACCTGATGTTCCTCGGCGGCAACGACATCTACTGGCAAGCACGCTACGAAGACAACGGCCGCACCCTCGTCGAATACCGCAGCCTCACCACCGACCCCGACACCGACCCAGCAACCAAAACAGTCCGCTGGACACAACTCCAACCCCCCAACCCCCAATGCACCCTCACCGGCCTCGACGACCTCGGCGGCCTCCGAGTCGACGGCGACCCACCCCGCGACTACTCACTCGTCACAAGCACCCTCACCGACCCCTGGATGGCAAACACCGGCTTCGCCCCCGGCGCAACCCTCCCCGACATGGTCGGCTACGAATGGGACGGCATCGAACCCGGCTGCAACACCCCACCCCTCACAACCTTCTTCCACTACTCAAGCGCCCTCGCCAACGCCGACTCCACCCGCTACACCGCACCCTCAGGCGCCACCGTCTACTCAACCGGCAGCGTCCAATTCGCCGACGCCCTCGACGGCTGGGCAGGCCACGACCTCCCACCCGACCCCCGCGTCCAACAATTCATCCGCAACGCCCTCACCGCAATGACCAAGTAACGAGGTGGGATTGGCGCAACGCCGTCCCTCCTAGCGGGGATCGGGACGGTCGACGTTCCAGTGGCGTGCGACGATCGCGATCCAGCGGCCATCCTCGCGCGGAGTCAGCCCGAAGCGCGTGATCGAGCGCTGGCCCAGCTCGTGGTCGCCGTAGAGCACGTCGATCCCGATGCGGCGAGGCTCCTCGATCGCCTCGCGCGCCTCCGCGAATCCGGGCTCCTGCGGATTGCGGAACGTGCCTTGCCAGAAGCCGACCTCGCCGTGCGCGATGTAGAGGTCACGCGTCAGCCGGTGGAAGTCCTCGATCGGTGGATGCTCGGCCGCACCGCCATCGAGCTGCGACCGCAGCTGCCAGCCGTGGAGGACTGCGATGCCGCTGCCGACGTTGCGGATCGCGATCGCCAAGTAGATGGCTTCGTCCGTCGCCTCAGCAATGCCGCCGCTTCCGGGAATGTGGAACCACTTGTCGTCCTGAAACCCGACCTTCTGCGGGGGGTCCTCCGGCCGCGAGGGCATCAACACGGGCCGAAGCCCGGCGAGCAGCGAACGTTCCGCCGCACGAGCTGCGCGGTTCGCCGAACGCACCGACGCGAACGTCGCGAACGCGAGCACGAGCGTCGCGCCCGCAGTCGCGATCGACGAGACCGCGACCCAGTCGGTAGCGATCAACGCAGAGCTTTCAGTGCGCTCCCGAGCGCCTGCCTCGCGTGCAGAACCGGTTCGAAGAGGTCGCCGTGCTGGTCGAGACGGTCGAGTGCCACCTCCATCGAGAAGTCGCGCGGGCTCAGGTTCTCGGTCAGTTCCTCCCAGCGCAACGGCGTCGACACGGGGGCTCCCGGCTTCGGTCGCACCGAGTAGACCGACGCGATCGTCTTCCCGTGGCCGTTCTGCCGATGGTCGACGAGCACACCCGATCGCTTCTTCTTCAGCCACTCCGTTGTCACCTCGCCCGGCCGCTCCGCTTCGAGCTTGCGCGAGAGCAGCTCGGCGAACTCATAGGTCTCCTCGAAGCTCGAGCGCCGGACGATCGGCACGAGGATATGAATCCCGTCCGCGCCGCTCGTCTTCACGTACGACTCGAGCTCGAGCTCCTCCAGCGCAGCGTGAAGGTAATGCGCGACCCTGATGCAGAGCGCGAATGCTCCTGCGTCGTCCGGCGGGTCGAGGTCGAAGAGGACGAAGTCCGGGCGGTCGGGTTTATCGACCCGTGAGTACCAGGCATTCATGTCGATGCAGTGCATTTGCACCATCCAGAGGAGCGCCTCGCGCGTGTCGACGAGCGGGAAGTCGACGAGGCGCGACTCGCCTTTGCCACCGCGCGGCCAGGTGCGGAATTCGCGTGTGGGAAGCCAGTCGGGTATGCCCTTCGGCGCTTGCTTCTGGAAGAACGAATCGGCGGCAATCCCTTCGCGCCAGCGCTTCATCGTGAACGGCCGGTCCCGCAGGTGCGGAACGATCGCGTCGGCAACCCGGTCGTAGTAGCTGAACAGATCGCCCTTCGTGATGCCGTCGTCGGGAAAGAGCACGCGGTCGGCGGACGAGAGCTTCACCTCCCGAGTCATGTGCGCACCGCCCAGTTCACTTCCGCGGTCATCCGAAAGGTGAACGGCCCGGCCGACAACAGGGAGTCGAGGTCAAGCATGATCTGCTCGCGGTCCTCCACGGGCCGATGCGCGACCCAGCTCACGGACTGCGCGAATGCGAGCACACCGGCCCGGTCCTGCATCTGCTCATGCCCGACGCTCGCTTCATGCAGCTCGCCGAACGGCCCAGGTCCGAGGATCTCCGCCAAGGAAGGTCCGGACTGGACGGCCTCGAGCGCAGGCGCGTGCAGGGTGCGCAGGTACGCCCTGTACGCCTCCGGCAGCGGCGAGGGATCGACGGGCTCGTTCCAGATCAGAGCGAGCACACCGCCGGGCCTGAGCACGCGCGCGATCTCCGTGACCGCCTCGTCGTTCGAAAACCAGTGGAAGGCCTGGCCGGCGAAGACCCCGTCGACGGATCCGTCAGGGAGCGGGATCAGTTCCGCGCTGCCGGGCACGCTCTCCGCCTCCGGCACGACCTGCTCGAGAATGGCACGCATGCCGTCCAGCGGCTCGACCGCAACGACGCGGCGGTACCTCCGCGTGAGCACACGCGTGAGCTTGCCCGTCCCCGCCCCGAGGTCGAGCACCTCGGCGTCGGCCGCGAGCGGGAGCACGTCGAGCACCGCCGCCGGATAGCCGGGACGCGCGCGCTCGTACTCGACTGCGGCGCGGTCGAAGCTGCGCGCCGGGTCGATCATGCGCGTGCCCGACGGATCGCGCGATAGGTCCAGGCGGAGAGGGCGAGCCAGACCACCGCGAAGCCGGGTGTGAACTCGGACGGATGGGGTTGCGTGTACTCGACGAGCATCGACGATCCAAGCACGACGGTTGCGATCACCCAGACGAGCTTGAGCCCGGCGACGTGAGCGGCGCGACGCGCTCGCACGACCGGCGGCGCGCCCGTCAACCGACGCCGGAGAGCAGAAACGCCCGGTTCTCCTTCAGCATCTCGCGGGCGATCACGAGTCGCTGGATCTGATTCGTACCCTCGTAGATCTGGGTGATCTTTGCGTCGCGCATCATGCGCTCAAGGGGGTACTCCTGGATGTAGCCATAGCCACCGAGGATCTGCACAGCGTCGGTCGTGACCTCCATCGCGACATCGGTGCAGTAGAGCTTGGCCATCGCCGAGAGCTTCGTCAGTTCCGGCCCGTCCTCACCTTCGTCGATCAGCAGGCCGACCTTGTAGAGAAGCCCGCGGGCCGCTTCGCACTTCGTCTCCATGTCGGCAAGCATCCCGGCGACCAGCTGATGCTGGCCGATCGGCTTGCCCATCGTCTCGCGCGACTTGGCATAGTCGACCGCGTAATCGGTCGCACCCTGCGCGAGGCCGAGCCCCTGTGCGCCGATGCCGGGCCGCGAGCGGTCGAGGATGCGCATCGCGATCTTGAACCCTTCGCCCTCCGCTCCGAGCAGATTCGCGGCCGGGATGCGACAGTCGTTGAAGAAGAGCTCGCCGGTGGTCGACCCCTTGATGCCCATCTTGGGCTCGATCCGGCCGACCTCGAACCCCGGCGCGTCCGCCTCGACGACGAACGCGGAAATGCCGCCGTGGCCAAGCGCTGGATCGGTCTTCGCAAAGACCACATAGACCGAGGCGACACCGGCGCTCGTGATGAAGCGCTTATCACCGTTCAGCACGTACTCGGCGCCGTCACGCTGTGCGGTCGTGCGCATCGCGGCGCTGTCTGACCCCGACCCGGCCTCGGTGAGCGCGTACGCGGCGAGCCATTCGCCGCTCGCGAGCCCCGGCAGGTACCGCTGCTTCTGTTCGGCCGACCCCACCAGCTTGATCCCGAGCGAACCGAGCTCCTGCACCGCAATGATCAATCCGCTCGTCGCGCAGACCTTCGACAGCTCCTCGACCACCACGAACGTCAGCAGCGAGCTCTCGCCGATCCCACCGTAGACCTCGTCGAACATGATCCCGAACAGGCCGTTCTCGCGAAAGACCTCGACGATGTCCCACGGGAACTCACCGCTCTTGTCGATCTCGGCCGCCCGCGGCGCGACCCGTTCACGGGCGATCGTGCGCACGAGCTCGCGAATCTCGCGTTGCTCGTCGGTGAGCGGATCGAGCGGCACGACCGGATTGTAGTCGCGGCTCTCCGCGAGATCGGCTACGTCGAGCGTCACTTGCTCGAAGGCGCGTAGATTCTGCCGCGAGATGATTCTCGCCAACGGGCTCATCCGGACGCTCGACCCTCAGGTGCCGACGCAGCGCGCGCTCGCGATCGCGGGCGACAAGATCGCCGGCGGCGTCGGCGTCCACGAGACCGCTCTCGCGTCACCCGAGACGCTCGATCTGGGCGGCCGCGTCGTCGTTCCGGGGCTCACCGACTCCCACGTCCACTTCCCGACCTGGGCGCTCGCGCAGAACGAGGTGAAGCTCGACGGCTGTGGCTCGCTCGAAGAGGCTCTGGCGCGCATCGGCTCCGCGCCGAGCGAGCCCGGACGCTGGCTCCGCGGCTACGGCTGGCGCAGCGGCGACTGGCCCGCGCAGCAGGATCCGACGAGTGCCGACCTGGACGAGATCACCGGTGACTCACCCGCGGCGATGATCGCCAAGGACTACCACTCGCTGTGGCTGAACAGCGCCGCGCTTGCGCTCGCGGGTGGCGACCTCGAGGTCGACGGCGGTGTCGTCGAGCGCAACGCGGACGGCGAGCCCACCGGCGTGTTGCGTGAGGAGGCCGCCTGGCGCTTCAAAGAGCGCTATATGACGCTCGCCGACGATGAGTACCTCACGGCGATGCGAGCCGGGATCAAGCTTGCCAACACCCGCGGCGTCACGGCGGTGCACGACAAGGACGGGTGGCTCGGCGCGCTCCGTTTGTGGCAGCAGCTGGAGGAGAGCGGCTTGCTCACCTTACGGGTGTGGCAGTCGATCCCGCACGACCGCCTCGACGAGGCCCGAGCCGTCGGTCTTCGCTCGGGGTTCGGCAGCCCGTACCTGCGCATCGGTTACCTGAAGGTGTTCATGGACGGGACACTCGGCTCACAGACCGCGTGGATGCTCGACGGGTCGGGCGTGCAGATCACAAGCGGCGAGGAACTGGCTGAGATCGTGCGCCGCGGCGCGGAGGCAGGCTTCCCCGTCGGTGTGCACGCGATCGGCGATCGGGCAAACCGCGAAGCGTTGGACGCGTTCGAGCAGACGAGCGATGCCTGGAAACCGCGCGGGCTGCGGCAGCGGATCGAACATGCACAGCTCCTTGCTCCGGAGGACCTCCCCCGTTTCGCCAGGATCGGCATTGCGTGCTCGGTGCAGTTCTCACACGCGCCCTCCGACCGTGATCTCGCCGATGAGCTCTGGGCAGGCAAGACGGGTGGCGCGTACGCCTTCCGTTCGCTGCTGCACTCGGGTGCTCGCGTCATGAACGGAAGCGACGCACCGATCGAGGAGCTCGACCCGCTCGCGGGCATCCGCGCAGGCGTGCGACGGACGATCGACGAGCGATCGGCGTGGCATCCCGAGCAATGCCTCACGATCGAGGAGGCGTTCCACGCGACGTGCGTCGCACCTGCCTGGCTCGCGCGCGACGAGCGTCGCCGCGGCACGCTCATCCCTGGCCATGACGCCGACCTCGTCGTGCTCGACCGCGATCCGTGGGAGGACCTCGACGCGCAGGTCGTCGCGACTATGGTCGGCGGCCGCTGGGTGCACAACCCGCCCCCGTGGTGAGCAGTCCCTCCTTGACCCTCGGCCGGCGGGTTTTTTGAGAGGATCGCGCGAACGCCAACCTTGAGGAGGACCATGGCCACGACCGCGACAGCCCCACGCGACTTCGACCATCTCCGCGAGCATTCGATCGGCCTGCCGGGCGTCTTCTTCCAGTCGATCACGCACATGGCGCCCGCCGCCGCGGTGGCGTACTCGATCTACATCTCGGTCCCCCACGCCGGCCCCGCGTTGCCGCTCGCGGTCCTCCTCGCCCTCGTCGCCTGCCTGCTCGCCGCCAATTCGATCGGGCAACTCGCCAAGGATCTCCCGTCGGCCGGCGGCCTCTACACCTACGCCGCACGATCACTCGGACCGTACGCGGGCTTTGTCGTCGCCTGGTTCTTCCTGCTCTTCGAGCCACTCGTCGCACCCTTTCTCTTCCTCGAATGCGGTTGGGCGATGACCGAGGTGATGTCGAACGAGGCGGGCTGGACGTACAGCGGCCAGTGGTGGATCTGGGTGCTTGCGGTCGCCGCGATCGTGTTCCTGCTGACGTATCGCGACATCCGCATCTCGGCCACGGCCGGCGTGATCCTCGGCCTGTTCGAGATCAGCGTCTTTGCCGCCCTCGCGATCTGGATCCTCATCACGAAGGCAGGCCACCTCAACCTGCAGCCGTTCAACCCGACCCACGCACCGGAAGGAGCGTTCACCGGCGTCGGCAAGGGAATGGTCTTCGCGATTCTCGCCTTCATCGGCTTCGAGGCGTCGGCGCCACTCGGCGAGGAAGCGCGCAACCCGCGCCGCGCTATCCCATTCGCGATTGTCGGCTCGTGCCTCGCGATCGGGCTTTTCTACGTTCTGCTGTCGTATGCCTGGGTCTTTGGCGAAGGCTTCGATCAGTTCACAGCCAAGGCCGGCGGCAGCGCCGATCCATGGCGCGAGATGGCGAAGGTGTTCTGGGGCGCCGGTTGGGTGCTCGTGTTCGCGGCGATCATCAACTCGATCATTGCGAACTCGAACGCGGGCTTCAACGCAGCGACACGCGTGTTCTATGCGATGGCGCGCAACGGCATCGCGCCGAAAGCTCTCGCCCGCACGCATCCCGAGTTCAAGACGCCGAACGTGGCGATCCTCGTCAACACCTTCATCGCGGTGGCGCTATCGCTGCTCCTCGGCTGGAAGTGGGGGCCGCTGAACGGCTTCATCATTCTCGCGACCGCGGCGACGGTCGTCGTCATCCTCGTCTACATGATCGTGATGGCGGGCTCGATCCGGTACTACCTGACCGTCCGACGGGATGCCTTCAACCCTCTGATCCACCTCGTCTTCCCGGTGGTGGGGATCGTGATGTTCGCGTTCCCGCTCTATTATCAGTACGTCCCGCTCCCGGCGTACCCGATCCGGTATGCGGTCTGGTTCGCCCTCGGCTGGGTGATCGCGGGCCTCGTCATCGGCGCGATCATGCTGCAGACCCGGCCGCAGGCCCTGCGCAACGCAGAACGGATCTACGTCGACGACGACACGATGACGCCCGCGCCCGCGGCGGTCGTCTGATGGCCGTCTCTGCCGAGCACAGGATCGGCCGCGACGAGGTGATCTGGGCGTTCGGGCCCGACCTTCAGCCCGTGCTGGAGGTCGAGCCGGGCACCGTCGTCACGCTCGAGACGAACGACTGCTTCACCGGCCAGATCCGCACGGAGGCCGATCTCGTCACCGAGATCGACTTCGACCGTGTGAACAGCGCGACCGGCCCGATTGCCGTGCGTGGCGCCGAGCCGGGTGACTCGCTCGTCGTCGAGTTGCTCGAGGTGCGGCCCGTCGCGCAGGGGTTCGCGACGTTGATCCCTGGGATGGGCCAACTCCACGAGCAGGTACAGGCGCCCCTCACGCAGGTGTTCCGCGTCGAAGGCGACACCGTCCACATGTCCGACCGCATCTCGTTTCCACTCCGCCCGATGGTCGGGGTGATCGGTTGCGCAACCGGCGGTGAGACGCTGACGAACGGCTTCGCCGGAACGCACGGCGGCAACCTGGACAACCATCTGCACGGACCGGGTGCAATCGTGTACCTCCCCGTGCGCCAGCCGGGTGGCCTGCTCGCGATCGGGGACATGCATGCATCAATGGGCGACGGCGAGGTCTGTTTCACCGGCGTCGAGATTGCCGGCGAGGTGACGATCCGGGTCGGCCTGTTGAAAGGCAAGCAGGGCACCTGGCCCGTGACGGAGTTGGGCGACCGCTGGGTCGTCCACGGCACCGCAGGGCCTGACTTCATGGACGCGCTCGACCGCGCGTGCGAGGAGGGTGCACGATTCCTCGTCGATCAGTGGGGCTTCACGATCGAAGAGGCGTTCGTCTTCCTCTCGGTCGCGTGCGACGCGAACATCTGTCAGGCGTGCCGCCCGCAGCCGTTCTCGACGATCGCGCGCATCGCAATCCCGAAGATCACCGCCGCCCCGAAACCGTTCTCGTAGCGCCCGCGCTCGGCCGTCCCGGCGCGGCTCACTTCCGCGCGCATACCGCCACGGTTTCGAGGCCGTGTCTGACACCAGCAATGTCGGACCCCGAAAAGCACAGCGACGCCGATTCGCAGCCGGTTTCTCTTCACGACCACCGATCGCGTGACGGATTGGGCACAAAGAGGTCGCACTCTCGTGCTCGTGTCTGACACCAGCCGTGGCCTGCCGCGACCCGTCCGGAACCGGACGTTGAGTCGTCCGAGACTCGCCAAGCCTGCGGGAGCTCGTCGACGGCGAGCGCAGCTCGAAGACGTTTTGCGTGCGCCTTACGCCCGGGCAACCGTCCGCTGGCGCGGGCCGGGGATGGTCAGTCTGTCCACTCGTTCCACGCAGGAGGCAACCGTTATGAAGCATCGTCTGGGTTTCAATCGCCCAGTACTCAGTCGGCTGGCGCTCGCCCTCGCGCTCGCAACCGTTGCTTGCGCAACCGTCGCGGCCGCAGCGCTCGGCGGCGGCAAGGGCCGCCCGTATGAGTTCCGTGGAGAGTTGCTGAACGCAAGCTCGACCTCCGTCCAGGTGCAGATCGACGGCGGCAACCACGCCGCCCTCCGCGCATTGCTCGGCCAGAGCCAGGACCAGACGTTCACACTCGGCGCGAAGACCGAGATCCTCATCTGGTCGCACGGCGTGCCGCATGTCGCGGCGATCACCGACCTCCATCAGGGCGACGAGGTGACCGTGCGCGTGCGCGGTGTCCGCGGTGCCTCGCTCGCAGAGATCGAAGGCACGCCCGCAGCCACAGTCGCCGACCGCGGTGCAAATGCCGGGGGCGCCAGCAAGCCGCTCTACCTGTACGTCGGAAGCGTCACCGGCCCGCAGTCCGGCGGCCACGTCGCCCTGCACGTGACCGGCGGCAACTGGCGCGCGCTCAAGTCGATGCTTGGCGTCGCGTCGCTCGATCAGACGTTCACCTACGGCGACGGCACGATCTTCCTGCTCTGGCAGGGCAAGGTGCCGACCGTGATCGATCCGTCCATGCTGAAGGCGGGCGATCGCATCACGATCCGCATCCGTGCCCCTCGCACCGACACGCTCGCGCAGGTCGAGGCGACGCCGGCGAATCACATCGGCGACCACGAGCCGGGCAACCCGCAGACGCAGAACTAGCTCCCCGAAGCAGGACGTCGCTGCGGCCGGGCTCGCCCGGTCGCAGCGGCTACAGATCCTTGAATGCGAGCAGGAGCTCGCGTGCGGCGGCGATGCCCGTGGTGACGTACTCGGCCACCAGCCGCTCATTCGGCGAGTGGATCTGTGAATCCGGCAACCCGAAGCCGGTGATCACCGTCGGGATGCCCTTGTCAGCGAGCGCCGGAACGATCGGGAGCGAGCCGCCCGTGCGAATGAGCGCCGGGCGCTTGCCGAGCACGCGCTCGAACGCGTCGAGGCCAAGCTGCACGGCCTTCGCATCGGAAGGGACGAGCCCAGGTGGGGACGACGACCACAACTCGACGTCGAGGTCCGCACCGACGGGCGCGGCGGCGCGCAGGAGTCGCTCGACCTCGGGGGCGATCTCGTCCACGTCCTGGCCTGGAGCGAGGCGAATCGAGACGTTCGCCATCGCCTCCACCGGAAGCACCGTCTTCTGAAGGAGCGGCGAGCCGGTCGCGATCCCGTTCACGTCGAGGGCCGGCTCGGCGAACGTTCGGAGGTAGAAATCTTGAGCGGCCCGTTCGTCCTTCGCTTGCGCGCCCTGGTCGGCGAGCTCGTCGACGCCCAGCAGGCAGCAGTTCCCAGCCGGCGAGCTCCTCGTCTGTCGGGGCGGCAATGCCTTTTCTGAGCGACTCGACCAGCGTGCCGTCGCGCGCGATCAACGCGTCGAGCGCCCGAATCAAGGCATGCGCCGCGTTCAGCGCTGCGCCGCCGTAAACCCCCGAGTGAAGATCGCGTTCGCCGGTGCGAACCGTCACGTGGAAGTACGCCATGCCGCGCGTCGCAAGGTTGAATGCCGGAACGTCGCGTCGGATCATCCCGCTGTCGAAGATGATCGCTGCGTCGGCGCCGCGCTCGTCTGCTTCGAGAAACTCGACGATCGAATGACCGCCGGTCTCTTCCTCACCGTCGCAACAGAACCTGACGTTGACCGGCAGCTCACCCGCTCGGGCGAGCTGGCGTGCCGCGGCGAGCAGCATGTAGAGCTGGCCTTTGTCGTCGACCGTTCCGCGGCCGTAGAGATAGCCGTCTCGGATCTCCGGCTCGAACGGCGGCGACTCCCAGAGCTCGAGCGGATCGGGCGGCTGCACGTCGAAGTGCCCGTAGCAGAGCACGGTCGGTGCTTCGCCCGCACCCGATGACGTGATCTCGCCGATCGCGAGCGGCTGCCCGTGCCAGTCGACGACCTCGCACTCACCGCCCGCGTCACGGATGAACGAGCAGACCCACTCCGCGGCGCGCCCGACGTCACGGGCATGCGCCGCATCTGCACTGATCGATGGGATGCGGAGAAACCCCGCGAGCTCGTCGAACCACTCGGCCGCCATGTCGCCGAGCCTATCCGACGACAAGTACGGCAGTCCGAAGGAGCCTCAGGCCCGGCTCAAGCGACGTCGCGGAGCGTCTGGCTGTCGGCGAGCGCGCGAAGCTTCTTCAGCCCCTGGTTCTCGATCTGGCGAATGCGCTCGCGGGTCACCTGGAACGCACGGCCGACCTCGTCGAGCGTGCACGGCGACTGGCCGTTCAACCCATAGCGAAGCTCCAGCACGCGCCGCTCGCGGTAGCTGAGCGAGCTGAGGCATTTCGTCAGCGCCCGCGCACGAAACGCCGTGTCGGCCGCCTCGTCGGGGGCCGGCGTGTGCTCATCCTCGAGGAACTGGCCGAACTCCGACTCCTCCTCGTCACCCACCGGCTTCTCGAGCGAGACGGGCGTCTGCGAGGTGCGCCGGATCGTCTCGACCTCCTCGATCGACATGTCGAGATCCGCGGCGATCTCCGCGTTCGTCGGCTCGCGACCTCGCTCGGCGCGCAGCTTCCGCTCGGTTCGCGTGATCTTGTTCAGCTTCTCGACGACGTGCACCGGCATGCGGATCGTGCGAGCCTTGTCGGCAAGCGCCCGGGCAACCGCCTGGCGGATCCACCAGGTTGCGTACGTCGAGAACTTGTAGCCCTTGCGCCAATCGAACTTCTCGGCGGCGCGAACGAGGCCGATCGTTCCCTCCTGGATGAGATCGAGGAACGGCAGGCCCTGGTTGCGGTAGCGCTTCGCGATCGAGACGACGAGGCGGAGGTTCGCCTCGACCATCTCCTGCTTGGCGGCATGATCGCCGCGCTCGATGCGCTTGGCGATCTCGACTTCCTGGGCTGCGGTCAGCAGGTCGACCTTGCCGACGTCCTTCAGGAAGAGCTGCAGGGAATCGGCGGAGAAGTCCGCGGCGCCCGGCTCCTCGACCTCCTCCGGCGCTTCTTCGAGCGCGGCGAAGAAATCAGCGCTCGGCTCGGGCTCGACCTCGTCGAGCGGCGTCGGCTCCTCCTCCTCGACCTCGAGGACGGGCGTCGCCAGCTCTTCATCGTCCTGCCGATCAGTCACCTGAAGTTCCTTGGTGCTCATTGGCCCCCCTCGCATGCCCCGAGCTCAACCGCTGCCCTGTTCGTGCGGATGCGCAATGCTGCCAGCGACTCCGGACGGACGCATAGGCCGTTTGGCTCATTTTTGAGTCGTATTAGTCCCATCTGTAACTAGACCGCCGAGGAAGGCATCTGCTTCCCGTCCGAGCAGCGTTTTCGGCCCTTCTGAGCGTGCGAGCCGAAATTCGGCCGTCGCCTGGGCCCGCTGACCCGTCCACGCGAGCAGCAACCCGAGGTGGTAGCGCACCGTCTGGCTGTGCGGAAAGCGGCGGACGAGCGGCCCGAGACGCGAGAACGACGCGGACAGATTGTCCTCGTCGAAGCGTCCGACGGCGGCGGCGACCTGGGCTTCGTCGCTTGCCGGGTGCAATCGCGCGGCCCGCGCGTACAGCCGTTCGGCGGAATGCTGGCGGCCCATGCGCTGGAGGATCACGCCGCGCAGGAGCAGCGGATCGGTGCCGGTCGGTTCGAACACGGGATAGAGACCGTCCTGCGGGACGAAGTACTGCGGATGGAGAAGCTCGTCCGCTCGCATCTCGTAGAAGGTGTCGCGACCGCTCTGCTTGGCGGCACGGAAGGCCTGCCCGGCCTCGTCCAGGTAACCGGCGCAAAAGAGCGCGATGCCGTAGTTGAACTGAACGACCGGGTCGTTGGGGGCGCTCTGGGCGACCGGTTGAAGCGCCTGCGCGGCGGCGCGCGGCGGTTCGGCCAGCAGGCGCTTGACGAGTGCCCGGCGGCTGGACGCGACACCCGGCACGATCAGCGCCTGCGGTTGCTGCTTGCACTGCGCCGTCGGCTGGGGCGGATCCTGCCGGGTCGCGAGCACGACCCCGGCGACCGACGCCGCGGCCAGCACCACAACCACGCCCACGATCAGGCGGACTCGGCGGGCCGGCGACACGGCGTCAAGCTAGCGGGAATGCAGATGGGGGCAGCTACCGTTTCTACAGCTATGACCAGCTATCGCGAACTGCTTCAGCAGACCAAGGCGGAAATCAGCGAGCTCGACGCCCGTGCGGCGCAGGATCTCGAGGGCGCACGCTGGATCGACGTGCGCGAAGCCGACGAGTGGCAGGAAGGGCACCTCCCGGGGGCGGTGCACGTGCCTCGCGGTTACCTCGAGTCCCGCATCGAAGGTGTCGTCCCGGAGAGGTCGCAGCCGGTGATCCTCTATTGCGCGGCGGCGAACCGTTCGGCGTTCGCCGCGAAGACGCTCGAGGAGCTCGGCTACGAGCACGTCTATTCGCTGGCGGGCGGCTTCACCGACTGGAAGCGCAACGGACTCGAGATCATCATGCCGCGCACGCTGTCACCCGAGAAGCGCACCCGCTATTCGCGACATCTGCTGATTCCCGAGATCGGTGAAGAAGGGCAGCTGAAGCTGCTCGACGCGAGGATCCTGCTGATCGGCGCCGGGGGCCTCGGCTCGCCGGCGGCGCTCTACCTCGCTGCTGCCGGCATCGGCCGCCTCGGGATCATCGACGCCGACATCGTCGACGAGACCAACCTGCAACGGCAGATCGCACACTCGCTCGATACGCTCGGCACCCCCAAGGTCGATTCCGCGAAGCGTGCGATCGAGGGGCTGAACCCCGACGTCGACGTGGTCACCTACCGCGAACGGCTGACGTCCGAGAACATCGATCGCATTCTCGACGACGGCTGGGACTTGATCGTCGACGGTGCGGACAACTTCCCGACCCGCTACCTCGTGAACGACGCATCGGTGTGGCGCGGGATCCCTGTCGTGCACGGCTCGATCTACCGATTCGAGGGCCAGGTGACCGTGTTCAAGCCGCACGAAGGGCCGTGCTACCGGTGCCTCTTCCCGGAGCCGCCCCCACCCGAGCTCGCGCCGTCGTGCGCCGAGGGCGGAGTGCTGGGCGTCCTGCCGGGCATCGTCGGGACGCTGCAGACAAACGAAGCGATCAAGCTCGCGGCGGGCATCGGCGAGCCACTGGTCGGGCGTCTCCTGCTTCTCGATGCGCTCGCGACCGAGTTCACCGAGGTCAAGATCGAGCGCCGCGACGACTGCCCTGTCTGCGGCACGCATCCGACGATCACCGAGTACATCGACTACGTGGAGTTCTGCTCGCGATGAGCACGGTGCGGGTTCCGCCCGTGCTCCGGGCGGAAGCAGGCGGAGCGCGCGAGGTCGAGGCATCCGGCTCGACCGTGCGTGAGCTCCTCGAGGACCTCGCGACGCGCGTGCCCGCGCTGGGCGGCCGGGTCTACGCCGACGGCGCAATCCAGTCGTTCGTGAACGTCTACGTCGACGGTGAAGACGTGCGCACGCAGGACGGCCTCGACACGCCCGTGCGTGAGAGCTCGACGGTCATCCTTCTGCCGGCCATGGCCGGCGGCCGTGCCGGCTAGATCTCTGCTCGACCTGATCGGCTCGACGCCGCTGGTCGAGTTGTCGCGGATTCAACCGCCGGGACGGCGGATCTACGCGAAGCTCGAAGGGCAGAACCCGACGGGCTCGATCAAGGACCGCGTCGCACTCGCGATGGTCGAGGCCGCCGATCCCGCGCCGGGCGTAGAGCTACTCGAGCCGACGAGCGGCAATACGGGCATCTCGCTCGCCCTGGTCGCGAAGCTGAAGGGGTTGAAGCTGACATGCGTGATGCCCGCGAACGCCACGCCGGAGCGGCGCATCCTGCTCGAGCTCTACGGCGCGACGATCGTCGAGTCGCCGGGCGAGCTCGGTTCGAACGGCGCGGTCCAGCTCGCACAGAAGATCGCAGCGCGCGACGATCGCTACACGATGCTCTTCCAGTACGCGAACGAGGCGAACCCGCGGGCGCACTACGACGGCACGGGAGCCGAGATCGTCCGCGACCTCGCGCAGGTCGACGCACTCGTCGCCGGGCTCGGGACCGGCGGGACGCTGATGGGCACCGGCGCGCGCCTCCGCGAGGCGTTCCCGAACGTGCAGGTAGTGGCGGCTGAGCCCCTCCCCGGCGACCCGGTGATGGGCTTGCGCTCGCTCGAGGACGGGTACGTGCCACCGATCCTCGACGTCTCGAAGCTCGACCGGAAGCTACTCGTCTCGAACGCCGAGGCAGCGGCGGCCACCCATGCGTTGCTTGACCGCGAGGGCCTGTTCGCTGGTGTGTCGGCCGGGGCGGTCGTGCACGTGGCGCGGCGGGTCGCAGAAGAGCTGCCCGAAGGCTCTGTCGTCGTTTGCGTGCTCGCCGACGGCGGCTGGAAGTACCTCTCGGCGCCGTTCTGGCGCGGCGAGGAAATCGACGAAGGGACGCTCTGGTGGTGATCCCCGACGCGGTTCGCGCCGAGTTGCGCGCGCATGCCACCGAGGAGGCGCCGAACGAGTGTTGCGGCCTGATCGTCCTGCGCGACGGCGTCGCCGAGCGCTACGTCCGCGGACGCAACAAGCTCGCCTCGCCGTACCGCTACGAGCTCGAGATCGACCCCTCGATCTGGTTCCTCGAGGACGACGGCTACGAGCTCGCCGTGTTCCATTCACACCCGGAGACCGAGCCGCGCCCGTCGCGCACCGACCGCGAGCTGGCGGGGCTCTGGGCCGGCCGCCCGTTTCTGATCTACGGGCTCCGATTGGACGAGCTGCGCGCCTGGCGGATCAGCCGCGAGGAGGTCGAGGAGCTGCCGCTGGCGTCGGTTTGAGGTGTCCGTTTGAGCCATGTCCTGGGGACTGTCCCCAAGACATGGCTCTTTCAGACAGTTCGACCGCTAGGAAACGGTGAACGAGCCCTTCATGAACGACGCGTGTGGATCGCACACGTACTTGTAGGTCCCCTTCTTCAGGGTCACCTTCCATGTCGTCGTCCCCGTCCCACCGACGCTCGTCTTCTTGTTGATGCCCGGACCGGTCAGGTGGAAGTTGTGCGCGGATGACTTGTCGGACACCTTGATCACATAGGCGCCGGCCTTCAGCTTCGCGACCTTCGTCGTGCCCTGCTTCAGCGTGATCGTGAAGCCGGGGCCGACGGTGCCGTTCAGCGTCGGGGTAGCCGCGAAGGCGCTCGGCACTGCGAGCCCTGCGGCAATTGCGGCGATTGCAACGAACTTCATGTGTCTCCTTGGAGCTCGGGTATCCCTCAGCGCACAGGGTACGCTCGCGGCGATGGGTCTCGCGGACGTTGTGTCGCCCGGATCGCTGGTCGAGCCGCAGGGCCGCTGGCTCGCCGACCTGATGGGCCGTGGGGTGCAGGGAACCGCCGACGCGGTCGTCCTCCCCGCCGACGTCGAAGAGGTCGCGGCAGTGATGCGGTGGTGCTACGCGAACGACGTGCCTCTGACGGCGCGCGGCGGCGGGACCGGGCTCGCAGGGGGAGCCATCCCCGTCGAGGGCGGCGTCGTGATCGGCTTCGAACGGCTGAACAAGGTACGCCAGTTCGACCCGTTGCTCTGGCGCATGCACGTCGAGGCCGGCGTGACGACCGGCGACGTACACCGGCTTGCCCGCGAGAGCGGGCTTCGCTTCCCTCCCGATCCCGGCGCCGCTGAGATCTCGCAGATCGGCGGGAACATCGCGTGCAACGCCGGCGGCCCACACGCGTTCAAGTACGGCGTCACCGGGCACTGGGTGACCGGGATCGAGGCAGTGATCCCGCCCGGCGAGATCGTGCGCGTCGGCGGGCCGATCCGCAAGGATGTAGCCGGCTACGACGTCAAGAGCCTGCTCGTCGGCTCTGAAGGAACGCTCGGCCTCGTCACCGCTGCCTGGCTCCGGCTGATCCCGGCGCCGGAGCTGGAGCTGCCGGTGATTGGTCTCTACCGCGACGCCGAAGCGGGCATCTCGGCAATCGAGCGGGTGCTCGCATCGGGGGTGGTTCCCGCCGCGATCGAGTACCTCGACGAGGTGACGCTCCGCTTCGCCGGCGAGACCTATCCGTTCGGGCTCCCTGCAGGAGCCGCATTCATGGTGATCACGGAGGCCGACGGCGCAGCCCCCGAGGCGCGGCGTGTTGCCGGCGAATTGCGCGAGGCGCTCGGCGACGGCGCCGTCGCCGTGCATGCACCCGACCAGGCGCCCGACGTCGCGGGTCTCTGGCGGTGGCGCGGCGGCGCGGCGTTCGCCATCCTCGCCCAACGCGGCGGTGCGTTCAGCGAAGACATCGCCGTGCCGCTCGACCGCCTGCGCGACGTTGCCCGCGAGACGCTCGAGATCGGCGCTCGTCACGACGTCCCGGCGCTCTCCTTCGGCCACGCCGGCGACGGCAACATCCACTCGACCTTCCTCTTCTCGCCGGAGAGTGCCGACGAGGAGCGCCGCGCCGACGCGGCGTGCCACGAGCTGTTCGAGCTCGCGCTGCGGCTCGGCGGCACCGTCACCGGTGAGCACGGGATCGGCTGGCTGAAGCGGGGGCAGCTCGAGCCTCAACTCGGCCCGACGGGCTACGACTTGCATACGCGGATCAAGCAGACATTCGACCCCAAAGGCCTGCTGAACCCCGGCAAGAAGAACTAGTGCGGTCGTTCGACGCTCTGCGCGAGCGGCAGTTCCGGCTGCTCTTCACCGGCCAGATCGTCTCGCTGCTCGGCGACGCGATCACCAGCGTCGCGCTCGCGTTCGCCGTGCTCGACCTGACGGGCTCGGCGACCGACCTCGGATACGTCTTCGCAGCGAAGATGATCCCGCTCATCGGGTTCCTGCTCGTCGGGGGCGTCTTCGCCGACCGCCTACCGCGACGCGCCGTGATGCTGACGGCTGACGTCGCGCGCTTCGGGACGCAGGGCACCGTGGCGCTGCTCATCCTCACTCACAGCGCGCACATCTGGGAGATCGTCGTGCTTCAAGCGATCTCGGGGACGGCCACCGCGTTCTTCAACCCCGCCTCGACCGGGTTGACGCCAATGACCGTCAGCCCGGAGCGGCTGCAGCAGGCAAATGCGCTCCGCGGCCTCTCGATGGCTTCCGCGGGCATCGTCGGCTCCATCGTCTCGGGCGTTCTCGTCGCTGTTGTCGGACCAGGCTGGGCACTTGCGATCGACGCCGGCACCTTCGCGTTCAGCGCGTTCTTCCTCGCGCAGCTGCGACTGCCCACCCAGATCACCTTGCCGCCGCAGTCATTCCTCGGCGACCTGCGTGCGGGTTGGCACGAGTTCGCGTCACGCACCTGGGTCTGGGTGATCGTGGTCGCGGCGTCACTCGGGAACATGGTGAACTCGGTCTGGATCGTGCTCGGGGCCCAGATCTCGAAGACAGCGCTCGGCGGCCCGCGCGCTTGGGCGCTGATCCTCGCGGCGCTCGGTGTCGGATCGCTCGGCGGCGGGTTCGTCGCACTCCGGGTGCGGGTGCGTCACCCGCTCTCCTTCGGCGGCTCGCTGCTCGTGTTTCTCGCGCTGCCGAGCGCGCTGCTCGCCCTGCACGCGCCGGTGCTCCTGATCGCCTCGGGCGCCCTGCTTGCCGGGGGCGGGAACATGGTCTTCAACTCGCTGTGGGAGACGGCGCTCCAGCGGCACATCCCACCTGCGGCCCTCTCACGCGTGAGCGCCTATGACTGGTTCGGCTCGCTCGCGTTCGCGCCGATCGGTTACGTGATCGCCGGCCCTGCGGCGGTCGCGATCGGGGCAAGCGCGACGCTCTGGATCGGAGCCGGCGCGATGGTCGTGATGACCGCTGCCGTGGTCGCAACTCCGAGCGTGCGCCGGCTGCAGATGTTCCCGACGGGGCACGGAGCCGCTCAGAGCGTGATCGGCGACGCGGTGGCGGCCGAGCGCAGCAGCGCGTCGAGCACGCGTGCCTGACCGAGCATCTCGTCGCGACCGTTCAGCACCGGACGCTCGCCGCGAATCGCCGCGCAGAAGTCGTCGAGCTCGGCCCGGTAGTGGTCGCCGGGCTCGATGCGGAGCTCCTCCCCATCCAGGAGCACGACGCCCGGCGGGCTCACGAACGCCTGCGGCACGAGCAGGACACCCTGGTCACCCACGACCTCGATCTGGTTCACCGTCGCGGTGAAGCCGCACTGGAAGGTCGCCACGAGAGCACCGAACCGGAGTGTCGCGGCGAACCGCTCGTCGACCTTGCCCCGGCCGAGCCACGACTCGCCGTAGACGCGGTCGGGCTCGCCGAGCACGAGGCGGCAGGCGCTGACGCAGTAGCAGCCGAGATCGAGGAGCGCGCCGCCACCGAGCCCCGGGACGAAGCGCACGTCGTCCTCGCGCGGGAGGCGCCCGAAGAACGCCGCACGCACGGACTGCACCTCGCCGACGCGAGGTAGGAGCTCGCGCAGCAGCCGGGTCTGGCTCGCGTGGCGCCACATGTAGGCCTCCGTCAGAACGAGACCGCGCTGGTCCGCCTGCTCCCATGCTTCGTCGACCTGCGCCGGCACGCGGGTGTACGGCTTCTCGACGAGCACATGCTTGCCCGCGGCCAGGGCGCGCAGGGTCCATTCGTGATGCAACGCGTTCGGCAAGGCGATGTAGACCGCGTCGATCCCCTCGTCGGCCAGCAGCGCGTCGTATGACGGCCAGGCGCGCTGGATCCCGTGCTCGCGGGCGTAGGCCTCGGCGCGCACCGCGTCGCGCGACGAGACCGCGACGATCTCGAACGACGCACCATCGCTTCGCGCGGCAAGGATCGCCCCGTTGATCGATGCGGTCGAGAGGAGCCCGAGTCGGATTCGCGCCACGGTAAAACGTATTCTCGCGGCGTGAGCCACGACGCGCTTCGACGCCGAGCCCGCGCCGCTCTTGCTTCCGGAGCCGAGCGCGCACCTGCGCGCGCCCACTTCCGCGCAATGGGAATCGATCCCGCCCGCCTCGACGGCCCGATCGTGGGGGTCGCGTCGACCTGGACCGGGACGATGCCTTGCAACCTGAACCAACGGGAGCTCGCTGATCGCGTCGCCGACGGTGTCACGGCGGCCGGCGGTGTGGCGCTCGGCTTCAACACGATCGCCGTCTCCGACAATCAGTCTCAGGGAACCCCGGGGATGCGAGCGTCCCTCGTCTCACGCGAGGTGATCGCCGATTCGATCGAGCTGATGGTGCATGCCCACGACTTCGACGCTCTTGTCTGCCTCGTCGGCTGCGACAAGACCGTTCCTGCCGCGCTCATGGCGCTCGCACGGGTCGACAAGCCCGCCGTCGTGCTCTACAGCGGGCCGATGCGCGCCGGGCGCCTGCGCGGCCGAGAGGTGACGATCCAGGATGTCTGGGAGGGCCTCGGAGCGGAGGAGCGCGGCCTGATCCCCCGCGCCGAGCTCGACGAGCTCGAGCGGGTCGCGTGCCCCGGCGCCGGCACCTGCGCCGGACACTTCACGGCGAACACGATGGCGGTGGCCCTCGACTGCCTCGGGATCGCGACGATCGGCGACGGCCTCATCCCCGCCGACGAGCTCGAAGCCAAGGGCCGCGCTGCCGAGCGCGCGGGCTCGCTGGCCGCTCGTCTCGCCGGCGGCGAGTTGACCGCGCGCCGCTTCCTCGATCGCCGTGCGCTGCTGAATGCGATGGTCGGAATCGCGGCAAGCGGCGGGTCGACGAACGGAATCCTGCACCTGCTCGCGTTCGCGCACGAGGCCGGCGTCGCGTTGACGCTCGATGAGCTCGCCGCGGTCGGGAGCCGCACGCCGGTGATCGCGAGCCTCGCGCCCGCCGGCCGTTTCATGGCGGAGGATCTGCACCGCGCCGGCGGTACCGCCTCGCTGATCCGTGAGCTCGTGCGCGGCGGTCACGTCGACGGCGCAGCGCCCACGGTCGACGGGTCGACGCTGGCGGAGGCCACGGCGAGCGCAACGGAACCGGACGGCGAGGTGCTCTTCACGCTCGAGGCGCCCTTCAAGGCGACGGGTGCGTTGCACGCGCTACGCGGAAACCTTGCACCGGACGGGAGCCTCGTGAAGCTGGCGACGAGGAGGACGGCTCAGACGGGGCCGGCGCGTGTGTTCGACAGCGAAGAAGCCTGCACCGATGCCGTGCGTGCCGGGAAAGTCCTGCCCGGCGACGTGCTCGTCGTGCGCTACGAGGGGCCGGCCGGCGGGCCTGGGATGCGGGAGATGCTCAGCGTGACCGCGTCGGTCGTCGGCGCGGGACTCGGCGAGTCGGTCGCGCTCGTCACCGACGGGCGGTTCTCGGGTGCGACGCGCGGACTGATGGTCGGCCATGTCGCGCCCGAGGCTGCGCGCGGCGGCCCGCTCGCCGTCGTCCGAGACGGCGACCTGATTACGATCGATGCCGACTCGAACAAGCTCACGATCGACGTCGGCGTCGACGAGCTCGCCGCGCGGCTCGCGACCTGGCAGCCACCCCCCTCGCCGTACAGCAGCGGCGTCCTCGCGCGCTACCGGCTACTCGTCGGCTCCGCATCGCAGGGCGCTGTCCTGCGGCCATGAGCTGATGCGGGCACTTGTCACCCAGCCCGGTGTGGCGCACTCGACTCGCGTCGCCGACACGCCCGAGCCGACGGGCGAGGGGGTGCTGCTGCGTGTACTCGAGGTCGGAGTCTGCGGCACCGACCGGGAGATCTCCGAAGGACTGTTCGGTGTCGCCGCCGGCGACGACGCCGAGCTCGTACTCGGCCACGAGGTGCTCGCGGTCGTGGAACGCGACGGGCACGGGTTCGCGCGCGGTGACCTCGTGACGGCGACCGTGCGCCGGTCGTGCCGCCGGTGCGTCGCCTGCGAGGAGGGATCGCCCGACTCGTGCTTGACGGGTGACTACAGCGAGCGCGGGATCACGCGCCTCGATGGCTTCGCGCGCGAGCTTCTCCTCGAGGATCCGACCCAGGTGATCGCCGTTCCACCCTCGCTCGGGCGGCTCGGTGTCCTGGCCGAGCCGATGTCGGTCTGCGCCCGCGCGCTGAGGCATGCGCTCGCGATCGGCGGGCGCCAGCCGTGGCAGCTCGAGCGAGCGCTCGTGATCGGGGCGGGCGCGGTCGGGACGCTTTCGACGCTCCTGCTCCGCCTGCACGGCGTGGATGTGTGGACAACGTCGCTCGAGCCGTCGAACGAGCTGGTCGAAGGCGTCGGCGGCCACTACGTCGAGACCGGCGACGGCGCCTCTGGCCTGCAGGAGCTCGGGGGCTTCGACGTCGTGATCGAAGCGGCGGGGAACGCGCAGCTGATGGCGACCACGCTCGGCCTCTTGCGTCGAAGCGGCGTTGCCTGCCTCCTCGGCATCGATCCGCGCAACCAGACCGTCGAGCTCGACGGGCCGACGCTGGCGCTCGACACGATCCTCGAGAACCGCGTCCTCTTCGGCAGTGTCAACGCCCAGCGACAGGACTGGCTCGCAGGCGTTGCCGCACTCGACGAGGCCCGCGAGCGCTGGCCGGGCGTCCTCGAGACCTTCATCGGCCTCCGCGTGCCGGTCGACCGCTTCGGCGAGGCGTTCGCGTTCCGCGGCGGCAAGGCGACGCTCGTCCTTCAGGACTGAATGTTGCGCCCATCCTCAATCTGGTTTCACTCTCTGAACCAGGTTGACGAGTTCCGAACCGCCCGCCCCTCCGAGAAACTCTGCAACCTGGTTGAAGCCAAACCAGGTTGCGCGCATCCTCGTCAGAGCGTGCGGTAGCTGACCTGCTCGCGCCGGCCGGTCTGGCCCGAGCGAAGGATTGCGTCGCCGACCTCGGACGCGCGGTAGCCGTCCTCGAACGTCGCGCCGTAGGGCGCGACATCGCCGTCCGAGACGATCGTCTCCAGCATGTGGTGCAGCTCGTGCACGAACGTGTCGCCCCAGCCGATGATGTGGCCGGGCGGCCACCAGTGCTCCCAGAATGGATGGTTTGCCTCGGTGACGAGTACCGTCTTGAAGCCGCGCGCGCGGTCGCCGTCCGCCCGGAAGACCTGCAGCTCGTTCAGTCGCTCCATGTCGAACGCGAGCGAGCCCTTCGAGCCGTTGATCTCCCATTGGAACGCGTTCCGCCGGCCGAGCGCGAGCCGCGTCCCCTCGATCGTGCCGATCGACCCGTTCTCGAACTCGACCGCGGCTTCCAGCGCATCGTCCACCTTGCGGCCCGCGACGAACGTCTTCACGAATCCGGAGACAGACGCGATCTCGCCGTTCAGAAAGCGGCCGAGGTCGATCACGTGCGTGCCGATGTCGCCAAGCGCACCCGAACCCGCCTCGTCGGGCGCGAAGCGCCACGTGTCGAGCGACGGATCGTCGGCCCAGTCCTGCAGGTAGCGGCCGCGAAAGTGGCGGATCTCCCCCAGTTCGCCGGCGTCGATCATCTCTCGCGCCAGACGCACGGCCGGCACGAAGCGGTAGTTGAAGGCGCACAAATGCTTGACGCCGGTCGCCGCAACGCGCTTCCAGATGTCGTAGCTCTCGTCGGCGTCACGCCCGAGCGGCTTCTCGCAGATCACGTGCTTGCCCGCCTCCGCTGCCGCCACCGTCGGCTCCGCGTGCAGCGAGTTGGGGCCACCGTTGTCGAAGAGCCCGATGCGATCGTCGGTGACGAGTTCGCGCCAGTCGCGAGTCGCGTACTCGTAGCCGTACCTCGCCGCCGCCTCGCCAACTGCCTCTTCGTCGCGTCCGGCGATGCCGACGAGCCGCGGCTCGAGCGGCGGCGGCCACGTCATGTACGCGATTTTCTTGAACGCGTTCGAGTGCGCCTTGCCCATGAACGCGTAACCCAGCATCCCGATCCCGATCTCGGCCATCGCGCGATACTACGCAGTCCAGGGTCGCGCAAACCGAAGGAGCGCACGTGTCGCACGCAGTGAAGTGGGGAATCATCTCGACCGCAGACATCAACCGGAAGGTGATCCCGGGCGCGCACTTCTCGCCCAAGGTCGATCTCATCGCGGTTGCAAGCCGCGACCAGGCCCGCGCCGACGAATACGCGAAGCAGTGGGAGATCGAGCGCGCGTACGGATCCTACGACGCCCTCCTGGCGGACCCGGAGATCGAAGCGGTGTACATCTCGCTGCCCAACACGATGCATTGCGAGTGGTCGATCAAGGCAATGGAGGCCGGCAAGCACGTGCTCTGCGAGAAGCCGATGAGCCGCCATCCCGCCGAGGTCACCGAGGCGTTCGACGTCGCCGACCGGACCGGCCTCTGGCTCAGCGAGGGGTTCATGTATCGCCACAACCCCCAGACGAGGCGTCTCCAGCAGCTGATCGCCGACGGTGCGATCGGCGAGGTGCGGGTCGTTCGCTCGGTGTTCAGCTATTCGCTCTACGACGACGACAACATTCGCCTGCGGACGGACGTCGAGGGAGGCTCGCTGATGGACGTCGGCTGTTACAACGTCAGCGGCTCGCGGCTCGTCGGCGGCGAGCCCGAGCACGCCTTCGGCGAAGCCTGGGTCGGTCCATCGGGAACCGACTGGGTGTTCGCCGGCACGCTCCGCTTTCCGTCGAACGTGATCGCAACGTTCCACTGCGGCACGGCATTGCCGGAGCACGACGAGCTCGAGGTGATCGGCAGCGAGGGCTCGCTCTTCCTCGACGATCCGTGGCACTGCAAGTCAGCGGTGATCGAGATCAGGCGCGCGGACGGCGTCGAACGGGTCAGGATCGAACGAGAGGACTCCTACCGCCTCGAGCTCGAGAACCTGAGCGACGCGATCCGCGGCGAGGGCCAGCTGCTGCTCGGCCGGGACGACGCGGTCGGCCAGGCCAGGGCGCTCGAGGCGCTCCATGCGTCGGCGACGCGAGGCGAGCGCGTCACGCTATGACCGACGCGGAGGCGCGCGCGCGGGCGGCGGCGATGCTCGCGGAGGCGGGCGTCGTGCTCACACCCGCCGAACGCGGCGCGATCGAGGTCGCTGACTTCGGCCTCGGGCGCCTCGAGGAGCTCGGGCTCCAGATCGTCGTCTACGTGAACACCGACCGTGTGTGCGCGAAGGAGCTCGTGCTCTTCCCACGGCAGGCGTGTCCGGAGCATCGCCACCCTCCCGTCGCGGGCGGCCCGGGCAAGGAGGAGACATTCCGGTGCCGGCGTGGCACCGTCCACCTGCACATCCGAGGCACGGAGGAGATCGTGCTCGCCCCGGGCGATCAGTTCACGATCCCGCCGGACACCTTGCACTGGTTTCAGGCAGGAGACGAGGGCGCCATCGTCTCCGAGTTCTCGACGACGAGCCACGACGAGTCGGACGTCTTCAGCGACCCGCAGATCGTTCGATAGCGCGCAGCGCCAGCCGCTCGTCGACCTCACCAGGCAGGCCGCTGACGCCGACCGCGCCTACTCGCACGTCGTCCTCGAAGACGGCTACGCCGCCGAGGAAGAAGGTGAAGAAGGGATCGAAGCTCGCCCGCTCGACGGCGTCGTCCTCCACCTTCTCGGCGAGCTCTCGCGTCGTTCGCGCATCGCTCCGTGCCGCCGTATATGCCTTGCGTTGAGCGTTCAGGCGCGTGTCGGGCGCCGCACCGTCCATGGTCGCGGCGGCAACGATCTCACCGTGGGCATCCGCGACGAATACCGAGACCGGTCCGGACGCCTCGGAGACGACGCTGGCGACGATCGCCTGGGCACGGGCAAGCCTCATCGCTGCATTCTGCCGCAGCCGAAATTCATACGCAGGGTGGGCTAGCCTGGAGGCCTGATGAGCGCGCATGCCGCACCGGCCCCCGGCGGTCGCACGCTCTCGGTTGCGGGACGGTCATATCCGGTCTTGCTGCCCAAGCTGAGCGATCCCCGCCTGCACCTGGCGGCCACGATCATCTCACTGCAGGTGATCGGCCAGGTCGGGTTCCACTTCCAGCTCTCGATCGCCCAGATCCTCGTCTCGCTCCTGACGTGCGCCGTCCTGGAGGTCGGGATCACCCTCCGCCAGCAGCAGGTGCTGATGTGGCCGGCGAGCGCGCTCCTGACGGGTAACGGCGTCGCGTTCATCCTGCGCGTTCCGGGCACCCGGCACGGCGACTGGTGGAGCATGAAGGGCTGGTGGATCTTCGCCGGCACGTCCGCCGTGGCGCTGCTCTCCAAGTACCTGATCAAGTGGCGCGGCAACCACATCTTCAACCCATCGAACATCGGCCTCGTCCTCTGCTTCCTGATCCTCGGCCGCGGTCGTGCCAACCCGCTCGACTTCTGGTGGGGCCCGATGTCCGTCTGGCTCGTCCTTGCGCTGGCGGTCATCCTCGCGGGCGGGTTCCTGATCCTCTCGCGCCTCAAGCTCCTGTGGCTCGCGATCTCCTTCTGGATCACGTTCGCGGCAGGGATCGGGGTTCTCGCACTCTCGGGGCACACGATGCTCGCGCGCTGGCACCTCGGCCCGATCACGGGCTTCCATTTCTGGATCGTGCTCGTCACGTCGCCGGAGGTGCTCGTGTTCCTGTTCTTCATGATCACCGACCCGAAGACGGCACCACGTTCGCCGACGCACCGGATCATCTATGCGGTGTCACTCGGGCTGCTCGCATCGCTGATGATCGCGGCGGCGACGACGGAGTTCGCGAGCAAGGTGGCGCTGCTCTCTTCGCTGGCGGTCGTGTGCGTAGCGATACCGATTCTGCGGCGCTTCCCCATCCCGGTCGACCGTCGGCTCGCACTGCTGGCGGCGCCGGCCGTGCTCGCGGCGTTCGCCGGCATGATCGTCCTGTCGCACACGAAGTCGGCCCCGGCCTTCCGCGCGCTCCCGCCCGGCATGCTCCCGCCGATCACGATCCTCGCGTCGCAGGGGGTGCAGACCCAGCTCGATCTCCACACGGCACAGCTGATCGCGCACGACCTGATGTCGACCGTCCACGCGACCGCCGCCGACCGGCTGACCCTGCACCTCGCCCCAGGGCGCGGCCAGAGCCCCCCGGTCGTGATCGCACAACTCGCCGGCCAGTCCTTCCAGCTGCACCAGCAGGCGAGCGGCCACTGGGCGCTCGCCGCGACAGCGCCGACGCACCTCGCAGCGGCCGGCCCCGAGAGCTCTGCGCTCGGAGGGCTGCGGCTGACCAACCTCGCGCCGTCCCTCGGGCTCGACTTCCAGCAGGGCGCGTTCCACTACGGCATGTCGAGCGACACCAAGGCGATGATGGGCGGCGGAGTCTGCTGGCTCGACTACAACAACGACGGCTGGCAGGACCTCTTCGCCGTCAACTCGTACTCGAGCGCCGACGCCCCGCAGTGGGAGGCAAACGGCGGCCTCCCCCGCACCGCGTTGTTCGAGAACGTCGACGGCACGTTCAAGGATGTCAGTGCCGCAACGCACGCCGACCTGGCGGTCCAGGGGGACGGCTGCGTCGCCGCGGATCTGAATGGCGACGGACACACCGACCTCGTCGTGACGACGACGAGCGGCGTCGACCTCCTCTGGAACACGGGTCATGGGACATTCACCGAGGCGCAACTCCCGGCGAACGGCTGGTACACCGGCGCAACGGTCGCTGACGTGAACGGCGACGGCCGGCCAGATCTCTTCGTCGCCGGCTACTCCGACCTGAACCAGCCGGTGCAGAACTCGCTCGCCGGCTTCCCGACCAACGTCGCCGGTGTCCGCGACCTGCTCTATCTGAACGAGGGCGCAGGGCGTTTCAAGGAGGTCGGCGCTCAGGCGGGCCTCGAAGCGTCGAGCTTCCATCACGGGCTCGGAGCGACCTTCACCGACGTCAACGGTGACGGTCGCCCGGACATCTACGTCGCGAACGACGAGGATCCGAACCAGCTGTACGTCAACGTGCCGTGGCCGGGCGGCGCAAGCGCCGATCCGGCTGGGCTCGGCTTCCGCTTCGAGGAGCGCGCCGCCGCCGCAGGTGTCGCCGACCCGTATGCCGGGATGGGAGTGGCCACCAACGTGACGGCGGGCGGCCGGCTAGGCCTCTTCGTGACGAACTCGCGCAACGAGCCTTCCGCCGCATATGTGCAGACCGCGACCGGCAGGTTCGCGAGCGTGCGGCAGCGCTTCGACCCGGCGCTCGGAACTGGCTTCGCCGGCTGGGGCGCGACGTGGGTCGACTTCGTCAACTCAGGCACGCCCGGCTTGCTGCTTGCCGCCGGTGCAATCCCGGTCACGAACCTCGCTGCCGACGCTGAAGCAGTGCGCGTGCTGGCGCCGGTCAGCGGCGCGGAGAACTTCGGGGATGCCAAGGGCGTGATCGCGGCCAAGGGCATCCGTCTGAACGGCCGCGGCGTCGCAGCGGCGGATGTCGCGAACGACGGGCGGATGGACATCGCAATCAACACAATCGGTGGCAAACTCGTGCTCCTGCACCCCTTCGGTCCCAGTGGGCACTGGCTCGATGTGCAGCTGTCCCGCTTTGCCCCGGGCGCGGTCGTCACCGCCGTACTGCCGGGCGGCAGGCGTTTGACGCAAACCATGCAGGCCGGCAGCAGCTATCTCTCGTCGGAGGACCAGCGCATCCACTTCGGCCTCGGCGCGGCAACTTCGGTCCGCTTGCTCACGGTGCGCTATCCATGGGGTGGGGCGAACGCGCGCCGCAATGTCGGCGCGAACCAGGTGGTGCGGATCACGGCCCCGGCGCCCGTCAAGGTCGCCGCTCCGAGAGCTGCGACCCCCGTGCTTGCGAACTGCACGCCCGCACCGTCGGGCGGTCGCTCGATCGCGCGGATCTGGAACGACGAGGCGGTCGACGTGCTCAGGCTGGGCGGCGCATCGGAGCCGGTCCAGGCGCGCGACCTCTTCGACCTTGCGACAGCGACCTCGCAGGCCTGGCACACGGCCGGCGGGCAGCAGGCCCGCGAGACAGCGATTAGCTACGCCGCCTACCGCCTGCTCGTCTGGCGCGCGTCGTACGGGGCGAACGTCGACCAGGCGTTCGCGCGTCTCACCGGCCGGCTGCGCGCGCTCTGCCTCTCACCCGATTTCACCGATACGTCCGGCGGCTCGGCGGCGGAGGTCGGCAACCGCATCGGCGCGGCGGCGATCGCAGCCGGCCGGAACGACGGCTCCAACGAGGCGCTCCACTACGCCGACCCGAGCTACACGCCGCTGAACGCACCGCTCGTCGTCGCGGTCCCCGGCTCGACCGTGCACGACGCGACGTTCTGGCAGCCGCTGGCGCTCTCGCAGAAGGCGGCCCAGGGCGGCGGCTCCGTCCCTGCCAACATCCAGACGTTCGAGAACTCACAATGGGGCGGCGTGCGCACCTTCGCACCACGGGTCAAGGCCGCCGCGCCAGGCCTCGGCGACCCGTCGAGCGCCGCCTACAAGCGGGCCGCGGTCGCAGCGATCCGCGCCACGGCGCAGTCCCCCGCGCCGGTCGTCGTCGATGCATCCCCGCTCGCCTGGAACCGAATCGCCGGGTCGCTGCCGTCCCGGGGAACCGTCGCCGCGCGCCTCGCCCGCGACGTCCGGCTCGATCTCGCGCTGAACGGGGCGCTCAACGACGCGGCAGTCTCCGCCTGGGGCGCGAAGCGCGCGTACCAGTCGCCACGGCCGATCTCGATGATCCGGTACCTCGCGTTCAACAACCAGCTGCCGCTCGTGCCCGGCTTGATCAAGCGCGTCGGCGGACAGCAGCTGGTCCTGCGCGCGGGCCGCTGGGTGCAGGGCGCCCGCTGGACCCCGCTCGCCCCCACGCCGCCGTCGCCCGGCTGGGCCTCCGGTGACAGCGCATTCGCCTACGCAGCCCACCAGGTGCTCACGGCGTTCACCGGCCGTTCATTCGCCGCACAGGCCGCCCGGGCCGCGACGCAGGGGCTCGACCGCGGCACCGAGCTCCCGGGCGATGTCACGGCAGGCCGCACCGTCGGGACGAAGGTTGGCAAGCTCGCTGCGCGGAAGCTCGGGCGCTGAGTGTCCAGTACAGTCGCCGTGACCTTGCTCCAGCGGCTCCAGACTCCCACGGCAGGCACCGTCATCGGCGCGCTGCTCATCCTGGTCGGCGGGATCGTCTACGTAAGCGGATCGCCGTCTGTCGGCACCCTGTTCTCGCTCGCCGGCTTCGGGTTCATCCTCAAGTACCGCGTTCTGCCCGCCCGCCGCGACCGCGACAAATAACGAGTGCGGCTGTCCTCAACCTGGGTTCGCTCTTCAAGCCAGGTTGATGCGCTTCGAACCGCCGCCGCCGCCGAGAAACTCGGCAACCTGGTTGAAAACCACACCAGGTTGCGGGAGCGTCAGCCCGGCCGCCGAGAAAAGGAGTCATGTGATGCCGCGGTATCTGATCTCGTTCGATGACGGGGCGATGGACTTCATCCCCGAGGAGGAAGGGCCCGCCGTCGCCGATGCGGCGCACGCGGTCATCCGAGACGCGCAGGACGCCGGTGTCTGGGTGTTCGCCGGTGGCGTGTATCCCCACGACGAGGTGGACGTGAGTGTGGTGGCCCCCGACGGGACGGTCACCGACGGCCTGGAGAGCAAGGCATACATCGCCGGAGTCACGATCATCGACGTGCCTTCCCGCGATGAGGCGCTGCAATGGGCCGCCAAGATCGCTGCCGCCTGCCGTTGCGCCCAAGAGGTCCGCGAGTTCGGGCCTGATCCGGCGGTGGGCAACTGACCGGGCCCCCGAGCGCGTTTGGGGGTCAGCCGACTTGCTCGGCCAGCCCGATAAGAATGCCCTCGGGGCCTCGGATGTAGCAGAGCCGATACACGTCTTCGTACCGCACCACTTCGTCGACGAGCTGCGCGCCGTGCTCGCGTAGCCGGGCGAGCGTATCGTCGAGGTCGTCGACGGCAAACATGACGCGGAGGTAGCCGAGGGTGTTTACCGGGGCGTTCCGGTGATCGGCGACCACAGGCGGCGTCAGAAAGCGCGAGAGCTCGATCCTGCCGTGGCCGTCCGGCATACGCATCATGGCGATCTCGACGCGCTGGTCGCGCAGCCCCGTGACGCGCCCTGACCAGTCCCCTTCGATCGTCGCCCGCCCCTCGAGTTCGAGGCCGAGCTCGGCGAAAAACGAGATCGCGGCATCAAGCGACTCCACCACGATGCCCACGTTGTCCATCCGTTGGAGCGCCACGCGGCCATTGTCGCGGATCGCGAAGCGCCGATGAATTTTCGGTGCGCTACCGGTCTTTACTGCGTACGGACCCGTAAGCGCGGGTCCGCTGATACCCCTGATCGACAGGAGCCCTCAATGACGCAGCCAGTGACTGAGCTCGACCCGCGGTTCAGCGACCCGACCGCGGTCGCGGCCGACTGGGACCAGACTCGCCGGACGCTCGAAGACGCCGAGTTGTTCTGGATCGCGACCGTCCGAGCGGACGGTCGGCCGCATGCGACGCCACTCGTCGGTGTCTGGCTCGATGACGCGATCTATTTCGCGACCGGCTTCGGCGAGCAGAAGGCCGTGAACCTGAGAACCAACCAGAACGTGATCCTGATGACCGGTTGCAACGACTGGGAGCGAGGGCTCGACGTCGTGGTCGAGGGCGAGGCCGCCCAAGTGATCGACGAGAGCCTCCTCAAGCGGCTTGCAGCGGCCTGGGAGACGAAGTGGGACGGCCGTTGGCGCTACGAAGTGCACGAGGGTGGCTTTCGGAACGAGGCTAACGCCGACGCGATCCTCGTGCTCTCGGTGAAGCCGACTAAGGTCCTCGCGTTCGCCAAGGGCACCTTCGGGCAGACGCGCCACCGGTTCAAGCGGGACGCAACGTGAAGCTTCTTCTCACATCCGCCGGCATCAAGAACCCGAGCATCCACGACGCACTGGTGGAGCTGCTGGGCAAGCCCACGGCCGAGTGCGACGCCCTCTGCATTCCCACGGCGTTGTACGGGCATCCCTGGGCCGGCCCTCGCCAGGCGTGGCGGTGCATCAGTGGGCAGGAGACCGGCACTCCCACGGTCGGACTCGGCTGGAAGTCCATGGGAGTGCTGGAGCTCACCGCGCTCCCGAGCCTCGACGAGGAGCGCTGGGTCCCGCTTGTCCGAGAGACGGACGTCCTGCTGGTCGAGGGCGGCGATGCGACGTACCTGTGCCACTGGATGCGGCAGAGCGGACTCGCAGACCTCCTGGTGACGCTGCCCGAGATGGTGTGGGTCGGGGTGAGCGCCGGAAGCATGGTGATGACCCCCCGGATCGGTGACGACTTCGTGATGTGGCCGTCAGCGCCAGACGACCGCACCCTGGGGATCGTCGACTTCTCGATCTTCCCGCACCTCGACAACCCGGACCTGCCGTCGAACACGATGGCCACCGCAGAGGAATGGGCGGCCCGCTTGTCGGGTCCGGCGTACGCGATCGACGACGAGACCGCCTTCAAAGTGGTCGACGGTACCGTCGAGGTCGTCTCCGAGGGGCACTGGAAACTGCTCACGCCCGAGGACTGAGACCTGCCCAGCGTGCGCGAGCACACCCTTTGACGAGGCAGGCTCGCGATCGCTCCCACAGTTCGCGGGAGCTGTACATCCGGTCTCGATCGTGTAACGGAACGGGTCGGGTGGCGACGCCGGTTCAGAGTGAGCTACTAGGGTGGGTTGTCGCTTGTTCCTCGAAGCAAGGAGGCTGTTGTGAGCGCTCCCCCGAATATCGTCTTAGTACATGGCGCGTGGGCTGACGGCTCGTGCTGGAGTGCGGTGATCGAGCGTCTACAGTCAGATGGGTTCAACGTGACGGCTCCTCAGTTGCCGGAGACTTCGCTTGCCGCTGACGTCGCGAGGCTGCGGCAAGTCCTGTCGCGCCAGAGCGGGCCGACCGTCGTCGCCGGCCACTCCTACGGTGGCCAGGTCATGACTGCCCTCGGCGAGGATGCCCCCAACGTGACTGCGCTCGTCTACATCGCTGCGTTCGGGCTCGATGAGGGCGAGTCGATCGGTGCGCTGCTTGCGCAGGGTCCGCCCACTCCGGCGCTGGCGCACCTCGACATCGACGACCAGGGCTTCGCATGGATTCCCGAGGATGACTTCGTCAACCACTTCGCCGGTGACATCGAACCGGCCAAGGCGAAGGTCATGTATGCCGTGCAGCAGGCTCTGCACACGTCCACCCTCGGGGATGTGATGGGCGTCCCGGCGTGGAAGTCCTTGCCGTCGTGGTATCTCGTCGCCGCGGCTGACGAAGCGATTCCGCCCGAGGCCGAGCGGCAATTCGCCGAGCGCATGGGAGCAACGACGATCGAGGTCGACAGCGGCCATGTCGCGATGGTCTCTCACCCGGATGAGACCGTCAGGCTCATCGAAACCGCTGCAGGAGCGCTCGTCCCAGGATAGGTCCGAAGGCGTCACTGCCCGCTGCGCCGCTGTTCATGAAGACATTCCGACGGGTGGAGGCACAGGTACCACCCTCTCGGCGACTCTCGTCGCTTCGTCTAGATCTCCGCCGGTGTCGACCCGGCCGTGGCGGAACTCGTCTCGACGGCTAGTTGCCTCGGACGAAGCACGCCCGCGGCCAACGCAATGACTCCCACCAGAGCGGCGACGACACAGAACGACGTGGTCAGCGACGACGCCGAGGCGATGCCGCCGATCACACCGGGTGCGATGAGGCCGCTCGCGTAGGCGACGACTGCGACGCCGGCAATGCTGCGCGCGGGATGGGCGCCCACGCGCCCGGCCGCCGCGAACACGAGCGGGACGACGACGGCGAGGCCGATCCCGAGCAACGCGAAGCCGAGGAGGCCGACCGCAAGGCCCGGCGCTAGCACGACCGCGATGGCGCCGACGAAGGCGCACGCCCCTGAGATGCGGACGGTACGGACCGGTCCCAGCCTGCGGATCACACGGTCGCCTATGAGTCTGACCGTCGCCATCGCCACGGCGAACGCCGAGACCGCGAGCGCTGCGACGCTCGCCGAGCCACCAAGCTCGTTGCGGATGTAGAACGCCGACCAGTCGGTCCCTGCCTGTTCGCCGAAGACGGCGCATAGACCGACGAGCCCGATCAAGAAAACGGGGCGGGTCGGAAGCGCGAAGCGCGGCGGCGCAGGCGCGTCGGTCGTGGTCGGGTCCTCGATCAGCAGCTGCGCGACTGCGGCGCCGACCGCCGCGAGGACGAGCGCCTCGACCGCGAACTGGACCCGGGTATCAATGCCGGCGCGGGACGCGAGGGCCGAGACAGCCGACCCGACCAGGACACCCACACTCCAAAACCCGTGCAGGCTCGACATCACGGACCGGCCGAACAGCTTCTCCACCAGGACGCCCTCCGCATTCATCGCCATGTCCGCGAGCCCCGCGACCGCGCCGAAGACGACCAGGACGGCGCAGAGCGCCACGAGCGACGTCGGCAACGCCGGCAGGACGAGGCACGCAGACCACGCAACGATCGTGGCCGTGACGAACGGGCGCAGCGCGAAGCGGTGAGCGAGACGACCAGAGAAGGGCATGGCGAGCAGGGCGCCGATTCCCGGCATGAGCAGAGCGATGCCGAGATGGCCAACCCCGACACCGACGTGCGATGCGATCCACGGAATGCGGGCCGCGAAGCTGCCGGTGACGCAGCCGTGCACCGCGAACACCACCGCCGTCCCGCGTCGCGCACGCCGGACGTCCGGAGCGGACGCAGCCCGATCCGGTGTGGACGTCGCGGCCGCGATCACGGTCCGAGACTATCCAGCGCCGGTCGATACGGTCTGCGCGCGAGCGACGTCAACCCACGCGGTGGAGAACGAAAACCGGATCCCTGGCTCGGTATCAACGCGCAGTCAGGCGCAAGCACCGCGGTCTGCGGCAGTGGTCCGCAGGGACGCCAGAACGGTTGCCTAACGACCGGCGACGAACACGTACTCGCGGCTGTCGTCGTCGAGCGGTTCCCCGCCGAACCCGCCGTAGAGGGCTTCCAGCCGCAGATCGGCGACGTCGATCAGCCCCAGCCATTCGTTCTTGGTTGCCCACCAGAGCGACCCGGTTCCGCCGTCGTCGAGGGTGACGTCGATCCGGCTATCGCTCACGCTGTAACGGTTCGTATGCGGCAACGGCATTCCGGGATTCGGGTCGGCGCGCCGGCCGTCGACGGCGGAAGCGATGTGATGGTCGAAGGCGAACGCGTTCCACGCGAAGCGGCCTTCAGGCCGAAGCGATGCCGCGACCCGCTCGAAGCAGCGGCGACGGTCCGCCCACGTAGGCAGATGCAGAAGCGACCGCCCAGGGCAGTAGATCAAGGCGGCCGGTTCGTCCAGCTGAAGCTCCCTCATGTCACCTTCGCGCAGGTCGAGCTCGACTCCCGCCTCAACCGCGCGCAGTCGTGCCTGCGCAAGCATCCCGGGCGAAGAGTCGATCCCGACTACTCGCCTGCCCGTCGCCTCAGCGACCGGGATCGCAACGCGGCCGGTGCCAACGGCAAGTTCGACCAGCGGTCCGTCAGCATCAAGGGCGAGGCCGACATAGAACGAGACATCACCGCCACGCTGCGGCGTCGATAGATCCTCGTACCGGTCTGCCCAAGAGTCGTACCAGCTCGACATCGCAACACCAATCTAGTGCGCAACCGCGAGGCGGCCGCGTGGCGGCGGGACTACGACAAGATTCGCGCGGCCCTGCTCGCCGTCGGGTGGCGGCATACTCCGCTAGAGGACGACCTCGTGGGCACCCGATACCGCTGGCAAACCAGCGAGTTGGAGTTCACGTTCGTGGAGGAGCGCAACGGGACGGTCGTCGTCCCGATCCCTGGGCGCGAAGTACCTTGGACAGCAGAGCCTCTCGGAGAGGACGAGCGCTCGCTATCAGGCGTGCGCGCCCGTGTCATCCCACTCGAGCTGCTTCGCGACGGAAAGCGGCGAGCGCGCGAAGCACCCGCGGAGGCGGCAAAGGACGTCGCTGATCTCGCCGCGCTCGCCGACGTCCAGCCACAGCTCGGCGACGTCGCCCACACGTGAACGGCGGAACGCGAATCGAGATTCTCGGCTTGGCCGGCGTTGCTCCTATGTCAAGGCGGGGCTCGCTTTCAGTGCGCCGAACATGACCCACTAACACGCGTCGCCGGTGCCAGCGCCGTCGTCTGCGCCAGTGTTCACGGAGACACTCCGAACCGACGGCGAGCCGTAGGATGCGTCGGCGTGCTGCCGGTTGTCCAAGCATTCTGGTTCGGCCCGGTCTCGACGATGGAACGGTTGTCGGTCGCATCGTTCCTCGCGCATGGGCACGGAGTTCACGTCTACACGTTCGGTAAGCTCAGCGGGTTGCCCGCGGGGGCGGAGATCAAGGATGCGAGCGAGGTGCTTCCGCCCAGGTCTCGCTGGCGGCGCGCTGTCTACCGGGACAGCCGAGGATCGTTTTCGGGTTACTCGAACATGTTTCGGTACAAGCTCCTGCTTGAGCGAGGCGGCTGGTGGGTCGACCTCGACACCGTCTGCCTGCAACCGTTCGAGTTCGCGGACGACTACATCTTCGCGACCGAGCCGGATCAAACCCTCGGCAGCGCGGTTTTCCGGGTGCCCGCCGGCAGCGAGGTGATGGCGTACGCATTCGAGAGGTGCCTCGCCATGGGCAAGGAGGGGCGGCGGTGGGGCGCGATGGGGCCTCGCTTGCTACGCGAAGCCGTCGAGTACTGTGGCCTCACCTCCTTCGCCGTCGATCCGAGCGTCTTCATGCCCGTCGACTGGCCGGACTGGAAGAGCTATCTCGACCCCAACCGAGACTGGGAGTTCCAGCCGCAGACGCGCGCGGTTCACCTTTGGAACTCGCTCTGGGTGAAGGATGGTCGCGACCGGAACGCAACCTATCCGGCCGCATGCCTCTATGAGACCCTCAAGAGTCGCTACCTCTGATCAGTCTCGTGATCTCCAGGTATCAGCGCTGCGCCTCCGCGGTTGGGCTTCGGCGGGCGATTGTCCACCGGGACGTCCACGGAGACCAGTTGCCCGACGGGTCGAGGGAGCTTCGTCGGCGATGCGCGGGCTTACGCCCGCAGCAGCTGAGTTGGCTAGCGCCCGGAGCGGGCCTGGAGGCGAACCGCGACGGTGTCGAGCGTCACGGCGGCCAGGAGCACGAGGCCGGTGATGATGTAGATCCAGCCGTTCGACACGTTCAGCGTGTTCAGGCCGTTCTGGAGCGTCCCGATCAGCACGGCACCGAGCAGCGCGCCCCGCACCTCACCGCGGCCACCGAACAGGCTCACGCCGCCGATCACCGCCGAGGCGATTGCGTTGAGCAGTAGGTTGCCCGGCGGGAACGTCAGCGCCACCGAGTTCACCTGTGACGCGAAGATGATCCCGCCCAGGGCGGCCATCGCGCCGGAGATCATGAAGACGAGGACGCGAATGCGCGGCACGTTGATGCCGGCGCGGCGAGCCGCCTCGGCGTTCCCGCCGACGGCGTACACGTGACGTCCGAACGTCGTCCACTTGGCCAGGAACGTCAGGAGGATGAAGAAGATGATCACGATCACGCCCGAAAGTGGCAGGCCGAGTGACGTCGCGATCACCTTGCCATGGTTTGCGATCGCGACCGTGCCGAACGCGGCGATGGCGATCCCGGCGGTCTTCACAGCGAACCCAGCCCAGTTCACCCTGGCGATCTGCGTGCCGCGGGCGGCGATCCGCTTGTACAAGATGCTGAGTGGGTACAGCGCCGTGATGATCAACGCGACCAGATAGCCGCCGAGGTGGGAAAAGGCGTAGCTGTCGGTGTAGTTGATCCAGCGGTCCTGGATGATGATCGTGCCGCGTTGCTCGAGCTGGTTCAGGATCACGCCCTGCCAGATCAGGAAGCCGGCGAGCGTGACGACGAACGACGGCACGCCCACATAGGCAACGATCGACCCCTGAACGCCGCCGATCGCGGCGCACACGGCGACCGCGATCACCATCGCGAGGATGCCGTTCAGTTGGTGCCCGCTCCCCGGCAGTTGCAGCTCCGCCACGACGAGCGCGCCGATGCCGGCGAGGTACCCGATCGACAGGTCGATCTCGCCGAGCAGAAGCACGAAGACCACGCCGAAGGAGAGCATCGCTGTGCCGGCCATCTGGTTGATCAGATTGGTGAAGTTGACGGCCGTGAAGAAGTTCGTCGCCGTCAGCCCGAAGAGGATGACGACGAGGATCTCGCCGACGATGATCGGCCCCGAGCCGAGGTTGCCCGTTCTGACGTTGAACCAGGCCCGGTGGTACAGGCCGGCGAGGCCGCCCGGGACCTCGTCGGGCTCGGCGGGCTTCGGGGCGTCAGCGCCGACGACGTCGACGTCGGTCAAGCCGAGCCTCCGGCCGTCGGCGCCGCCGGGATGCCCGAGACCTTCGTCGGCACGCCTGCGGTGATCGCCTCGACGACGGCCTGCTGCGTCGTCGTGCGGCGGTCGAAGATGCCGACGTTCCGGCCGAGCCTGAGCACCGTGATCCGGTCAGCCGTCTCGAAGATGTCGTGCAGGTTGTGCGAGATGATCACGACCGCCAGCCCCTGCTCACCGAGGCGACGGACGAGTGCGAGCACCTGCTCCGTCTGCGCGACGCCGAGGGCCGCGGTTGGCTCGTCGAGGATCACTAGCTTGGAGTTCCACTGCACGGCCTTCGCCACCGCGACGGACTGGCGTTGGCCGCCCGAGAGTGTGGCGACCGGCTGTCGGATCGACGAGATCGTCGTCACAGCGAGGCTTTTGAGGGTCGAAGCGGTGGTGTTCTCCATCGCCGCCTCGTTCAGGATCTGCCAGCGGTTCACCTCGCGGCCGAGGTACATGTTCTGCACGACGTCGAGGTTGTCGCAAAGGGCGAGATCCTGGTAGACGACCTCGATCCCGAGGCGGGCCGCGTCCTTCGGGCCGTGGATGTTGACCTCCTGCCCCTCGAAGAGAATCTGCCCGCTGTCATAGCCATGGGTACCGGCGATGCACTTGATCAGCGTCGACTTGCCGGCGCCGTTGTCGCCAACGAGCGCCATCACCTCACCGGGGTTGACCTCGAAGTCGACGTCGGTCAGCGCCTCGACCGAGCCGTAGGTCTTCGTAATGCCACGGAGTTGGAGAAGTGGGGTCTCGCTCATCGTCAATAGTCGCGGTGGAGGCGCCCGAGAGGGCGCCTCCACCGCGGATCGTGCGTGATCCTACTTAGTGGCAGTACTGCCTGAACGTACCAACGCACACATCACTCCTCTTCAGGAACCCGTCCGTGAAGAGGCGCTTGTAGTTGGCCTTGGTGATCCAGATCACCGGTAGTGCATAGGTCGGCTCCGGATGCTTGCCGTTCGGCCTGGTGCCGTTCGTCTTCGGATGCTTGCCCTTGAGGAGCGCGACCGCAGCGTCTGCGGCGGCTTTCGCCTCGTTGGGCACGTACTTGTACACCGTGCCCGTCTGCCAGCCGGAGATGATGTTCTGGACACCGGCCACCGACGCATCCTGCCCGGAGAGCGGGAGCGGCTTCAGGTGCTTCGCCTTCAGATCGGCGATGACCGCACCGGCGATGTTGTCGTTCGCCGCCAGCACGCCCTGGATGTTGTTGTTCGTCTTGACGAGCATCTGGCTGAAGATGGTCGCCGCGTTGTTCGCGTCCCAGTCGGGAACGAACTGCTGCGGGCCCCTCTTGATCGCATGGGCCTTGAAGAGCGGATTGAAGACCGCGAGGTTGCCGGACTGGAACCAGAATGCATTCTGGTCGGTCTGGCCGCCCCAGAGCTGGGCGACCGTGCCGCCCTTGTACGTCCCGTTCGCCTTCATCGCCTGGATGACACCGGCCGCCTGGGCTGCGCCAACCGCCTTGCCGTCGAAGGTCACGTACACGGATGCGCTACCGCCGGTCACCTGGCGGTCGTAGTCGATCGCCTTGCCGCCCTTCGAGGTGAAGAGCTTCTCGATCGACGCCGCGGAGCCGTTGTCGAGTGCGGTCTCGATGACGACCGTCGCGCCGGCAGCGATGCACGCCTGAGCTTGCGCCTTCTGCTTGAGCGGGTCGTTCAGCGCGTTGTTGATCGAGTACGTCACGCCTGCCGCCTTCAGTGCCTTCCCGATGTCAGGCTTGTCGAACTGCACCCAGCGGACGGACGACTTCGTGTCAGGAAGCAGGACGCACACCTGCACGCTCGCCGCCTTCTTCGTCGAGTGGGCGGAAGCGGACGCGACGGCAATCGTCGCGATCGCACCAAGGGCGACGACAAGCAGCGCCGTCGACCAACTGAAAACCTTCTGCACTTGGACTCCCTTTCGTTGGTTTTCTGACCGGAGCTGAGCGCGCAGGGGGGTCAGGCCGCGCCGTTAGCCGATCGGGCGGAAGTTCTTGACCCGTCAACGCTCCCGTATCTCGGGCTCAGAGTCAAGTCTGAACAGACAATTAGACTCCGTCGAGCTGCGCAGGTTAGGCTCAGGTGCATGAAGACGAGCCTCGGCATCTGGGCATTTGGAGCCATGGCCACCCGGTTCAACCCGGGCGGCTACAAACCTGCCCTCGCGGGCGCGACCACCGCTGCCAAGGTGCGAACCGCGGTCGAAGGCCTCGGCGACCTGATGGACGACTACGAGTTCCACTACCCCCAGGAGCTCTCGCGCGACAACCTGGAGGAGGTTCAGGCCGCGCTCGAGGGCCACGGGATCTACTGCCTCGCGAGCGGGCTGCACCTCGATCCTCGCTTTGCGAAGGGTGGGTTCTCCTCGCCGGACGACGCGACGCGCCGGGCGGCGATCGATCTGACGTTCGAGGGAATCGATCTGGCCGGCGAGCTCGGCGCCCAGTTCATCATCTGGCCCGGGATCGAGGGCTACAACTATCCGTTCCAGACGCCGTACGCGTCCTCCTGGCGGCGCTTCATCGATGGGGTCGGCGAGGCTGCAACCCGGGCTCGTGAGCGGAATGTGACGCTGTTCCTCGAGCACAAGAACTCGGAGCCGGCGATGAAGATCCTCATGCGCAACATCGGCATGACGCTGCATGTGATCCACACGCTGCGCGCCCAGGGCATCGACAACGTGCAGGTCAACATGGACTGGCAGCACCTGATCATGAACGGCGAGAACCTCGCCGAGTACGCGGCGCTGCTCGCCGCAGAAGGGCTGCTCGGCCACCAGCACGCCAATTCGGGCTGGGGCACCTTCGACGACGACAACATGGTCGGCGCCACGGCGTTCATGGAGACGCTCGAGCTGGCGCTCGAACTACGCCGCGCGAACTACGGCGCGAACGGCGAGCGCCTCGGCTTCGACCTCTATCCCTACACCGAGGATGCCGTGGGGGCCGTGAAACGCTCGGTGCTGCAATGGAACTTCATCGACGGGGTCGCCGCGAAGATCGACGAGCCCGAGCTGCGCACGGCGCAGCAGGGAAAGGACGCAGTCCGCGCCTACGAGCTCGTCTACGCCGCACTCGGGGCGTGACACAGGCCCTCATCGGGCTGGACGTCGGCACGACCGGCGTCAAGGGCATCGCAATCGCGCACGACGGACGCGTGCTGGCCTCAGTCTCCGAGGAGTACGCGCTCTCGACGCCACAGCCAGGCTGGGCCGAGCAGGATCCCGAAGACTGGTGGCGCGCGTCGCAGGCGTGCCTCGCGCGGCTGCCGGACGGGCCGATCGGGCTCTCCGGCCAGATGCACGGCCTCGTCGTGCTCGACGCAGACGACCGCGTCATTCGTCCGGCGATCCTCTGGAACGACCAGCGGACCGCGGCCGAGTGCGCAGAGATCGAGACGAGGGTCGGGCTCAGCCGGTTGATCGAGCTGACCGGCAACCGCGCGCTCACGGGCTTCACAGCGCCGAAGCTCCTGTGGCTGCGACGGCACGAGGCCGCCGCGTATGACCGCATCCGGCACGTGCTGCTACCGAAGGACTACGTTCGGTTCAGGCTGACCGGCGAGCGTGCGATCGATGTGGCCGATGCGTCGGGAACGCTCCTCTTCGACGTCGCCGGGCGACGCTGGTCGGCCGAGGTCTGCGAGGCGCTCGAGATCCCACTGGAGTGGCTGCCCGAGGCGCACGAGTCGACGGAGATCGCCGGCGCGGGTGATCAGGCCGCGGCGGCGCTCGGCGTCGGCATCGCGAGCCCTGGGCCGGTGTCGATCGTGCTCGGCACCTCCGGCGTCGTCTTCGGCGTGCTGCCGGCGTATGCGCCCGACCCGCAGGCGCGCGTGCACGTCTTCTGTCACGCCGTGCCGGGGACGTGGCACGCGATGGGGGTCATGTTGAGCGCCGCCGGGTCGCTCGCCTGGCTGCGCCACGCCGTCGGCGGCGACTACGCGACCCTCGACGAGGAGGCGGCCCGCTGGTCGCCCGGCACGGAGGGCTTGCTGTTTGCGCCGTACCTCTCGGGGGAGCGCACCCCGCACGCCGATCCCGACGCGCGCGGAGCGTTCACCGGCCTCTCGCTCCGGCACGACCGCGGCGCGCTCGCCCGTGCGGTGCTCGAAGGTGTTGCCTACGGCCTGCGCGACTCGCTCGAGTTGCTGCGTTCGCTCGGCGTCCGCCCCGAGCTCGGCCGCGCGTCGGGCGGCGGAGCGGCGAGCGACCTGTGGCTGCGGATCGTCGCCTCCGTGCTCGGCTTGCCGCTCGAGCGCACCGAGTCCGAGGAAGGCTCGGCGTTCGGCGCGGCGCTCCTCGCCGGTGTGCGCACAGGCGTCTTCCGGGACGCAGCGGACGCGGTCGCCCGGTGTGTTCGCGTCCGCGACCGGATCGAGCCCGACCCAGAGTGGTCGGCCGCATACGAGCGCGGCTACGCGCGCTACCGGCTCCTCTACCCCACCCTGCAATCGCTCGAGGACGCAACCCCGGCCTGACCCGAAGCCACGGCGAGCGCCGGGGTGCAAGCCACGGGCGGTGGCATTCGGACTGGTGGTCGGAGTGGCGACTTAGGCGGTGTCCTCCCGTCCCACGGCCGGTGCCAGGCACCTACAGGAGACTGTGAATTCTCATCCACAGACAAGAGAAATCCCTGCAGCAGAGCCGTTCGGTCCGGGACATGTCTGGTGCCAGGCACCGTTACCGGAGGGTGACGATTCGTCCACAGTGCGGACGGTGAGCGCCCTGTGTTCGGGCGCGCTGGTGGTGCGAGAGGGCTAGGGTCGAGGGCTAGGGTCGAGGGCTAGGGTCGAGGACTAGGAGTCGGGCGCTAGGAGTCGAGGTCGGCGGCGTCTGACGCCTCGTCGGCGTCCGGGGTGCGGGCGTGCCACGGCTGGAACGTGACGGTGAGGCGATCGATGCGCTGGCCCTCGACGGCGTCGACGTGGAAGCGCAGGCCCTCGTGCACCACCTCGTCCCCAGGGGCAGCCGTGCGGCCGAGAAGCCCGAAGACGAAGCCCGCGACCGTGTGGTAGTCCTCGTGGGGCAGGTCGCACTCGAAGCGGCCGTTGAAGTCGTCGATCGGGAAGGTGCCGTCGATCCGGATCGTATCGGCGTCGACGCGCTCGACCGTCTCGTCGGGCAGGTCGAACTCGTCCTCGATCTCGCCGACGATTTCCTCGAGCAGGTCCTCGAGCGTGACGATGCCCTCCATCGAGCCGTACTCGTCGATCACGACCGCGAGGTGCTGGTTCGTGCGCCTGAACTCGGTCAAGAGCGCCGCGAGCTCCTTCGTCTCAGGAACCATGTAGGCCGGTCGGACGAGCTCCTCCATCTTCACCGCGGCGATCCCGTTCGCGTGCATCGCGACGATCAGGTCGCGGATGTGGAGAACGCCGACGATGTCGTCGAGCGAGTCGCGATAGACCGGATAGCGCGTGTACGGCGACTCGAGCACCGCCTGCAACGCCTCCGGGGCGGGCAGCGCGATCGAGATCGCGATCACCTCCGGCCGCGGCACCATCACCGCGGAGACCTCCTTGTCGGCGAAGTCGAAGACCTTGTAGAGCATCTCCTGCTCACCGTGCTCGATCTCACCCTGTTCCGCCGAGCTCGAGAGAAGCATGCGCAACTCGGCTTCCGAGTGCGCCTCGTGCTCGGCTCCCGGCGGCTCCAGCCCAAGCCCGCGCAGGATCAACGTCGTCGATGACTGGAGCAGCCAGATGAGCGGCCGCAGACCGATGAAGAACCAGCGCACCGGCGTCGAGACGGCGAGCGCTGTCCGCTCGGGATGGCCGAGCGCGATGCCCTTCGGCACGAGCTCCCCGATCACAACGTGCAGATAGGTGACGATCAGGAGCGCGAGAAGCACAGCGAGGAACGAGGCCATCACCGCATCCAGCTTGTGCGCGAGCACCTGTTCGCCGAGCGCACCGATCGCAAGGCTCGACACGGTCACGCCGAGTTGCATCGCCGAGATGAAGCGCGGCGGGTCAGCGGTGATGCGCAGCACTGCGCGGGCGCGCTTGTTCCCCTGATGCTCGAGCTCCATGATCCGCGTCCGGCGCGAGGTCACCAGGCCGTACTCGGCTGCCACGAAGAACGCGTTCAGGAGAATGAGGCCCAGCAGGGCCGCCAGCTCGAGACCGAAAGTCACTCGCGCCCCGAAGGCGCGCGCGTACTGGGCGGCAGATCGTCGTCCACGCGAATCAGAGGGCGGAGTATAGCCGGGCTCTGGACGACCCGAACGTCTGTTCGTATGATACGGCGATGCGCACCGAATACCGTGAGGAGCCGTGCAAGGTCGCGGTCAACCGCGTGCAAGGGATGCCGTTCGAGTGGTCGCTGAATCCGTACATGGGCTGCGTGCACCGTTGCACGTTCTGTTACGTCCGCGCCTTCGAGCGGCGGGCCGACCGGCCGTCCGATGACCGGTACGGCTCATCGATCCGGGTGAAGTCGAACATTGCCGAGGTGCTCCGCCGGGAGCTCGGCCGCCGCAGCTGGGACGGCGGGAGGATCGCAATCGGGGCAGCCACCGATCCGTACCAGCCTGCCGAGGGGCGTTACGGGCTGACACGCGCGTGCGTGGAGGTGCTGCGCGACGTCGCCAACCCGTTCGGGATCATCACGCGCGGACCGCTGATCGTGCGTGACGCCGAGCTCCTCGCCGGCGCCTCAAAGGTCACCGACGTGCACGTGACGTTCTCGGTGCCGACGATCGACGACGACGTCTGGCGCACGACGGAGCCTGGCACGGCCCCGCCAAGGCAGCGGCTGAGGGCCTTGACGGCGCTCGTCGCGGTCGGCGTGCGCGCATCGGTCGGCATGGCACCCCTCCTTCCCGGCCTCTCCGATCACCCGGCCCAGATCGAGCGGGTCGTCGTCGCAGCGCGCGAGGCCGGCGCGTGCGGCATCTGGGCGAACCTCCTCTACCTCCGTCCGGGCACCCGCGAGCACTTTCTGGCGTGCCTGCAGCGAGACTGGCCCGAGCTTCTGCCGGAGTACGAGGAGCTGTATCGCCGTCGCGCGTACCTCCCGAACGCTGTCTCGGCCCCCACGCGCGAGCTCGTACGCATACTCGCGGGCAAGCACGCGATCCGCGACCGGCGGACCGTCAAACCACGCCCTCCGGCGCGCCCACAACAACTGTCTCTTCTTTGAGCATACAATCGACCGTCCGATGCCAGACGAGATCACGACTCTGATCGTCGACGACCACGAAGTGGTCCGCGAAGGCCTGCGTCTCTCGCTCTCGAGGGCGCCGCATATCCGCGTCGTCGGCGAGGCTTCGGACGGCGCGTCGGCGGTCGAGATGGCCGAGCGGCGCAAGCCCGACGTGATCATCATGGACGTTCGCATGCCCGGCATGGACGGGCTCGAAGCGACGAAGCTGCTGACCGAGCGAGTGCCGGACTCGAAGGTCCTGATCTTCACGGCCTACTCGGAGCGCTCGCTCCTCGGACGCGGCCTCGAGTCGGGCGCCAAGGGCTACATCCTGAAGGAGGCACCGCACCAGACGCTCGTGCGTGCGATCGAGAAGGTGGCCGGCGGCGAGGGGTACGTCGACCCGGCGCTCATGCCAGCCTTCCTCTCCGGCAAGGACCAGACCGACATGCTCACGACGCGCGAGCGCGAGATCCTTCAGCTGCTCGCGGACGGCCTGTCGAACGCCGACGTCGCGGGACGCCTCTTCATCTCGCAGGAGACCGTCAAGAGCCACGTCCGGCACATCCTCACGAAGCTCGAAGCCGATACTCGCACGCACGCGGTCGCGATCGCACTCCGCGAAGCGATCATCGACTAGCGTGGGCGATTCCGAACCGCTCGACCGTCTGATCGCGGCCGAGCAGGACGAGCGGCGTCGCATCGCCCTCTTCCTGCACGACGGGCCGGTCCAGAATCTCGCCGGCATCGCACTCATGCTGGACGCAGCGCTGCACTCGGTAACGACCGGGAAGCTCGACGACGCAACGACGGTGCTCACGTCGGCACTCGAGCGCCAGCGCAGCACGATCCGCGAGCTACGGGATCTCTCGTTCGCGCTCGAGCCGGTGGTCCTGCGCGACCAGGGCTTCGGCCCTGCACTCGAGGCGCTCGCGGAGCAACTTGGCGCGGCGCACTCGCTGCGTTTCGACCTTTCGATCGACGAGGCCGAGTCGCTCGGCGAGACCGCCCAGGTGGCGCTCTACACGATCATTCGCGAGCTCATCGACCAGGCGGTACGCCGTGGCCCGCCGACGCGGATCGAGGTGCGCATCGCGTCGACCGGCGACGGCGGCGTCGAAACACTCGTCGTCGACAATGCAGAGCCAGAGCGCCGGCGGCGGTCGCTCGAATCGGTCGAGCAACGCGTGAAGCAGCTGCACGGCTCGATCGGGGTGGACGCCGACGACGACGGAACTCACGTCCGGGTCGTCCTGCCCTCGTACGCGACCCGGCGCTAAGATCCGCGCTCCGATGGCCGACGGTGATTCCCACCTCCTCTTCGTCTGGTCGCCCGCGGGGTACACGCTCCGTGAAGAGCCAGGCGAGCTGCCGCAGGTCGGGCACGAGTTCGAGGAGGGCGATCTGAAGCTCGTCATCTCCAAGATCGGCGTTTCGCCGCTGCCGGGCGACACCCGCCTGTGCGCCTTCTCGATCGGCCGTTAGAAACCGGCGGCATCCTCGGCGGCGGCGAGACCGAGCACGAGCGCCTGGGCGAGGCCGCTCGCGTAGCCACCAGTCGCGATGCCGCCGGCATCCACTCCCGCCGACCACAGCCCGGTGAACGCAGAACCGTCAGGGCGCAGCACCCGCGCCCGTTCATCGACGCGCAGCCCGCCGATCGTATGAGTGATCGACGCGACCACGCGGACGGCAGCGACGGCGCCCGCAGGCGGATCGAACGGGAGATCTGCCAGCGGGACGTGGGCCTCCGGCGGCGCAAGCTGGACGATCTCGGCGACTGTGCGCTCGCGTACCTGTTGCTGCAGCGCAGCGGCGTCGAGCAGGTAGTAGGCCCTCGCCCCGCGGCGATGGGCCGTCGCCTGCACGACGTTCGTCTCAGACCACGAGACATCTCCGGCCTCGAAGAACTCGACTCCGTCCTCATCGAACACGCGCGCGTAACGCCCGTAGAGCTGGGAAAAAGACACGAGCTGTGTCTCGTCCCACGGGCTGTCCGGCATGTTGCGGCCGTAGAACTCGTCGAGCCCGGACGACAGGGCCGCGCCGCGATCGAGCCCGAAGGTGAGTCCGTCGCCCTCTGACCACGCGCTCGCGCGCAGCCGCAGCGACGCAGCCGGCGCGATATAGCGCGCTACGAGATCCGCTGACGCCGGGAAGCCACCGGTACACAGAATCGTTGCCTCGTCGCCGGCGCAGCCGTCGGCGCCCAGTTCGACCTCCCCCACGCGCCCGGCGAGGGCCGCGGTCATCCCCTGCGGGTCGAAGCGCTTGCCGGTCGTCTTCGGGTTTCCCGTCTCCTGCCACACGACGGGCGCACCGAGCGCCTCGAGCCAGTCGAGCGCGTCGTCGAGGCGCTCCCAGACGAGCCGCTGCAGGCGTTCGTCGCCATTGGGGCATTCGTGGCGGAACTCCGCCCAGGTCGTGTGCCGCCAGATGACGCACGACGAGAGGAGCATCGAACCGCCCAGCCGGGTGCCCTTCTCGCGCACGGCCACCTCGCAGCCGAGCTCACGAAGACGGGTGGCGGCGACGAGCCCCGCCATCCCGGCCCCTGCAACGACGATCACGTCAGCGAGAACGTGGGCTTGTGCTCGACGTACTCGATCCGCACGCGCTCCGGGCCCCAGAGAAACGCGGCATAGGTGTTCGCGGCGTCGACGACCGATTCGACCTCGATTCCGAGGTCACCCGCATCCGCGATCACATCCTCGGCCGAATCGACGAGCACTGCGAGATGGTTCAGCAACGGTTGCTCCGGATGGCCCGGATCACCGTCGACGAACTCGACATGCGCTCCGCCCACACGCACGCGCGAAGTGCCCGCCAGCTCGAACCCATACCGCTCGTACTCGACCGCGGTCGCCGCCGGATCGCTGGAGCGAAGCGTCAGATGGTCGAGGTCGTAGTCGACATCGGTCTCGCCCTCGACCAGGGTCACACGGATGCCCTCGCCGATGTCGAAGATCTCGCCGGTACCAGCGGGCAGCACGCTCCGGGCGGCTGCGAGGTCCGAGACGCGCAGCGCCACGTGGCCGAACGCGCCGGGCTCACGCGGGCCAGTGGCGTCGAACAGTGTGAGCTTGCCGCGGCGGGCGTCGCTTCCGAGCAGCGTGAACCGATCCTGGAGGTCGATCACGTGCATCCCGAGATGCCGTTCACAGAACGCCGCTATCGGGTTGCGGTCGGCGACCCAGAAAGCAACGTGATCAAGAGTCTTCGGATGCATGACCGGTCAAGAGTATCGCCACGAACACGCGTGCCGAAACCGCCGGCGTCCGGGCTCCTGTAGGGGAGGAGCCCGGACGTCCGACTGAGTCGTTACTTGCGCCGCGTCGCCGTGCGTGAACGAGACGCCGCCTTGCGGCCACCGGTCTTGCGTGCAGTGGTCTTGCGGGCGGTGCTCTTCTTCGCGGTGGTCTTGCGCGCCGTGCTCTTGCGAGCAGTGGCCTTCCGGGCGGTCGACTTGCGAGCGGTCGACTTCCGCGCGGTGGTTTTCCGTGCCGTGGTCTTACGTGCCGTGGTCTTACGTGCCGTGGTCTTACGTGCCGTGGTCTTGCGAGCCGTGCTCTTGCGAGCCGTGCTCTTCCTCGGCGCCGACTTGCGAGCCGTCGACTTCCGGGCTGTGCTCTTCCGGGCTGTGGCCTTGCGAGCCCCGGTCTTGCGGGCCGTCGTCTTGCGGGCCGTGGCCCTCTTCGCCGTCGACTTGCGAGCGGTCGACTTCCGAGCCGTGCTCTTGCGAGCCGTGCTCTTCTTCGCCGTCGACTTGCGAGCAGTGCTCTTGCGAGCGGTGCTCTTCCTTGCCGTCGACTTGCGAGCAGTGCTCTTCTTCGCCGTGCTCTTGCGAGCTGCGGCCTTCTTGCGAGGCGCCGCCTTCTTCTTCGAAGACGAGGAGCGCTTCTTCGCCGAGCTGCGAGCCGTGCTCCGCGCGGACGTGCGCGAGCCCGAACGAGACGAAGAACGCGTCGTCGCCGGAATGGCGGACGCGCCCTCAGTGCTCTCGGAACTCGACGCTTCGCCGATGGCGGAGTCGCCCCACGTACTCGACGAGCCGGCGTCGGGCGTATCGCCCGATGCTCCGGTCCCGCTCCAATCCTCTTGGGTCATCAACAGACCTCCTGGCTCGGATTGCGACGTGCACGATTCCCTACCACGTTGCTTTGTAACGTTCAACGCGGACAGCATGAATCATGCGCACGTTGCTGGAAAGGAAAACGTGCGCACCAATCGCGGTGTTCACACACTGCGTACACGCTACGCCAATTGTCCGTGACGTCAATGCACTGCACGCAATGCGGCGCGCGAATCGTGTTTGATCACGCGTGCGCGCTCAGCAATGGACGCGACGTCGGCGCGTCGACGCCACCCGCGCGCTCGACGGTGACCGCGACGGTCGCACCGTTCGGTACGCGAGTCGTCAAGGTCGTCCGGTCACCCGTGAACGTGCCGGCGCGGCGCGCCCCGTTCGCGTCGATCACCCATGCCTCGTAGACCTTCCCATTCGGCAGCGGCGGCAGGACGGCGGCGAGCGCGGCCTGGCCTGACGGGGTGACGACGAGCGCACCGTGGCCGCCGGCGAGCGGGATGTGGCGGGCCTGTGCGTCACCGAGGATCCGGAGAGCGGATCGCTCACCGGAGAGCGAATGGTGGAGCGACGCAGCCCAGAGGCCGAGCGCCACGGCGGCGGCGGTCGCCGCGACGGCCAACGCTGCCGTGACCGAGACGGCGACCGAGCGGCGCGGACGAAGCGGCACCACATTCTGACTCTCGGCGTGTGCCGCCGCCAGGACGCGGGCGCGAAGCTCCGCCGGCGGCGCGGGGCCTTCGACCGCGAACGCGAGCGCCCCCGCGGCACCCTGCAGCCCCCCCAATTCCTCGCGGCAGCGTGCGCAGCCGTCGAGATGCTCCTCGAAGCGCGCGCGTTCATCGCCGTCGAGGGCGTCGAGAGCGTAAAGGGCGGAAAGCTCGTGAAGGTCGTCGGCCATAGTGATCCTGAGCCGCATTCGCCCGGCGGCCCCGAACGGTTCGGATCTACTCCAGCGGCTCGTTCTGGACGTTGTGCTCGGTCGCGTACGCGTCGGTCAGCGTGTTGATGGTGTCCATCCCCTCGCCGTAGGCGTAGTTGATCTTCACAAACGGCTCCCACTTCGACGGGAGTGCGTCTTCGGGAAAGATCGCCTCGACCGGGCATTCGGGCTCGCACGCCCCACAGTCGATGCACTCCTCGGGATCGATCACGAGAATACGGCCCGCCTCGTGGATGCAATCGACGGGGCACACGTCGACGCAGGAGCGGTCTTTGATGTCGATGCAGGGCTCGGCGATGATGTACGTCACGGTGGCCTACTCTACCGACGCGAGAAGACCATCGATCAGCTCACGCGTGCGTTCGAAGAGCGCCGATTTCGCAACCACCTGGTCGAATCCTGCAGCGTGCGCGCGACGCAGTCCGGCGGTGTCCGTGTGGTTCGTGTAGCCGAGAATCGGAACCTCAGGAAACGTCTCCGCGACGTCGACCGCGTCGATGCGCGCGATGTCCGCGATCACGAGATCGGGCGGCTCGACGCCGTCGGAGGTCACAAACCGATGTTCCGTCAAGACCCCTTCGAGCTTCCCTCGAATGAAGAGGTCGACCCCACAGAGCAGGATCGTCGCCATGGCTGATCGCGACGTTAGCAGCGTGACAGGTCACTACCGCGATGGGATCGCGCTCGCGCTGCGAGGAGCATGGTTCGAGGCGCATGAATCCTTCGAAGCTGCCTGGCGCTCGTGCGAAGCCGAAGAGCGCGATTTCTTCCAGGGGCTCGTCCACGTCGTCGTCTCGGCGTATCAGCGCGGCCGCGGTAAGCCGGTCGCAGCCGAGAGCCAGCGCGTGAAGGCCCTGCGCCGCCTGCGAGCGTTTGCGCCGCGGCACCGCGACCTCGATGTCGGTGCGATCATCGACGCGCTAGAACGTTCCGAGCCCGACCTGCGAAAGCACCTGGTTGACGCCGTCGCGCAACCAGGCATCACGGTGGAAGAAGAGCAGCAATCCGAGCACGACGAGCGTCGCCCCTGAGAACGCCTGGACCGCTCGGTAGTGATCGCGCACCCATCGAAACGCGCGCATTGCCCGGGCGAACGCAATGCCGGCGATCACGAACGCCGCCCCCAGGCCGAGCGAATACGCGATCAGAAGGACGACGCCACGCGCGATCGTGCCGGTCGAGCTCGCCAGCACGAGCACCGATGCGAGCACGGTACCGATACACGGCGCCGCGCAGACCGCGAACGCCCCCCCAAGGAGGACGCCTGAGCCGGTGCGGCGCGCTCCCTGTAGCAGCCCAGGCGCAACCGTCCGCTCCGGCCAGGGCAGCAACCCAAGGAACGCGAGCCCGATCACGATGAGCACGAAGCCGGCGATCTCCGTCTGGGTCGTCTTGGGGACCACGCTCGCGATCGCTGCGGCTCCGGCGCCGAGCAGCACGAACACCGTGGTGAAGCCGGCGATGAACGGCACGCTGCCGCGCACGATTCGTCGTGCCGAGCCGGGCTTCGCGAGCGCACCGACCTCGAGCGACGAGACCGCGGCGAGGTAGCCGGGAACGAGCGGCAACACGCACGGGGTGACGACGGAGAGCAGGCCGGCGAGAAACGCGATCGGCAGCTTCTCAGCCATCGAACCGCGCGAGCTCTTCGTCGACGCGCCGCTCGCCCTCTGCATCGAGGGGCAAGCTTTGGGTCGGGTCCGCTTGAACACCTTCGCGGGCGCGCGACCACTTCCAGGCGCCCCCGGCGATTGCGAGGGCGCCCACCAGGATCCCGCCGATCGGCAGCACCCACGCGATCAGGTCGAAGCCGTGCGTTCGCGGCACGCCGTAGATTCCGTCGCCGAGCTGTGCGGCGAGCGCCTTCTCGATCCGGCTCTTCGTCCAGCCGAGAGCGATATGCGTGCGGATGAACGTCTTCATCTGCTGGGCGATGGGCGACTGCGACTCGTCGAGTGGGACGTGGCAGCTCGGGCAGACGAGCTCGGCCTCCAGCTCCCCCTGGGTTGGATGTGCCTCGCTCGCCGTGGCCGCCCCGACGAATGCGAACGCCGCGAGCAGCACGCCGCAGACGAGCGCCGCGCTTCTCACATCACGCCCTCGGAAGGCGCGAGGGGAACCCCCCGCACTCACGGATGGCGACTCAGACGCGGCGCATCTCGCCCGGGTCGGGCTTGAACGTAGACACCGCTATGCCCTACGCCCGACCCGAACGACCTGCTTGATCTGAGCCATCCCCAAGAGCACGTTGGGTTCACATCACGCCTTCAGCGCGCGCTGAATCCCGGCGTCGACATCGGCGCGCTCGGTGTTCGCGATGATGTGCGGCGGCACGACCCGGCCGCGCCGGTCGATGAAGAACGTCTCCGGCGTGCCCGTGACGCCGTACTTGCCGGCGAGCGTGCCCACACCGTCGTACACGCTCGGATACTCGACCGCGTAGTGCTTCAGGTACGCCTTCGCCGGGCCGCGCAGGTCGACCTCGTCGATGCCGAGGAACACGACGCCCTTCTTGCTCCAGTGCCGGGCGGCTGCGTTCAGCATTTTCTGCTCCTGCTTGCACGGGACGCAATCGGACGCCCAGAAGTTCAGGACCACGACCTTGCCGCGCAGCGAAGCCAGCGAGAGCTTGCCGGGGCCTTCCACCCGCGACATCGAGAACGATGGTGCGGGGACGATCTCACCGCGGTCGACTTCACGGGCGACCTTACCGCCATGGCTGTGCACGACGTCCCAGACGAGCAGGCCGAGCAGCGAGAGCACGGCTGCGACCGCGGCGACTCGCAACACGCGCATCAGACGATGTACACCGTCGTGCCGACATCGACCTGGTCGAACAGCCACTCGGCGTCAGGCACCTGCATGCGGATGCAGCCATGCGAGGCGCTGTAGCCGATCGAGCCGGGCTCATCCGTGCCGTGGATGCCGACGCCGGGAGCATTCAGCCCCATCCAGCGTGTCCCGAGCGGGTTCGACGGGCCGGGCGGCACCGGCTTGAGGCCCTTGGCCCACGCGTCCTGCACCGGCGGGTACCACCACGGGTTCTCCCACTTGACGACGATGTGCCAGCGGCCCGCGGGCGTGGGGTAAATCGACTGGCCGGTCGCGACCGAGAACGTACGCCTCACCTTTGTGCCGTCGTACAGCGAGAGGCGATTGGCCGAGCGGCTGATCACGATTGACTCCTTGAACGAGTCAGCTGTCACCTGCGGCGCGATCGCGTGCGTCCGCAGACGTACCGGGAGGCGGGAGCTCACGCGCAGTGCCGCGATGACTCTCGCAGTCAACCGCTTGGCGTCGAGCGTGCGGCCCGTTCGGTCAGGGGTGATTCGTGGGTGCGCGTTCGGGAACGTCAACGTTGCGTCGACCGGCTGGCGGCTGAACCGCTGTCCGATCTTCGCGACCCACGCACGGAGCAGAGCGCCGCGAACCGCGACGACGAGCGAGACATTCGCCCCGGGAGCCGCGATCCGCGCACGCGCGACCGCGGTGGCCGTATACGCGGCGGCGAACTTCTGCGGGTCGAGCTCGAGGCGGCTGCGATCGACGACGACCGCGAGCGGCCGCCGGAACGCGGCCTGCACCGCCGCGACCGCCGCTGCCGGCTTCAACCCGCCGACGCGCACACCCGCGACCCTGACGCCGGCCGGGATCGTCGGCGCGATCGTGGGCGCCGCCACCGTGGTGGCGGTCGTGATCGTCGTCGTCGTGGGCGCAGTCGTCGTCACTGCTGTCGTGGTGGCATCCGTCGTGGTGACAGGGGCCGTCGTCGTCGCCGTGGACGTGGTCACATCGGCAATCACGGTCCCGGAGAGGACTCCGGCGACCACGAAGCCGAGCGCAAAAAGACCGATCGCAAGCAGGCGCTTCACTCCGCAAGGAGTGTAGCCAGCGCCATCTCCGGGTCGTCCGAGACGATCCCGTCGACCCCGATTCCGGCAAGCCGGCGCACGATCTCCGGCTCGTTGACCGTCCAGGCGAGCACGGGGGCTCCGCGCCGGTGGGCGGCGGCGATCGAAGCGCGTGAGCAAAGGACGTGATGGAGCGAGAGGACGGTGGCCCGCGCGTGCCGGAGCAGCACCGGAACTCGCAGAGGCATCGCCAGGCGCACGGCCGTTGCCCCCGCCTGCGTCAGGCCGGCGGGCCACGGGAAACGTGAAACGCCCAGTCTGTCGCGGGGATAGCCGATCGCCCGCGGCAACGCGGGTGCGAGCGCCGCCAACCGGCGAGAAGACACGGCGAAGGCGGTCGAGACGACCGCCCGCTCCTCGAGCCCGTGCCGGCGGAGAGCGTCCACGATCTCGGCCTCGTACCCGGGCTGCTTCACGTCGACGTGCACCCCGAGGGGATGGTCGCGCAGGAACGCGAGTGCGGTGTCGAGATCGATCTGCGCCGCCGGGATCTCGACCTCGGAGTGGCCGAGGCGCAGGCCAGGGCCGACGTCGAACTCGACGAGATCTGCGCCGATGGAGACCGCGATCCCGAGAGCAGCGAGCGTGTTCTCCGGTGCGACTCCCGCGGCACCTCGGTGGCCGACAACGAGCGGACGGCCGTGGGTGCGGAGCAGATTCAACGGCAACGCAGGTTCAACGACGAGGGACGTTCAACGTTTGATCACGACCACGGCGCAGTCGTCGGTGAGATTGCCACCGGAGTATTCCCGGCAGGCTTCGATCACCGCGTCGGCGATCGCCTGCGGCGGCTCCGACGCGTGTGCGGCGAGCACGGCATCGAGCCGCTCGATGCCGAACAGCTCGTGTCCCGTGCGAGCCTCGACGACTCCGTCGGTATAGATGACGACCGCGCCGCCCACCGGCAGCTCCGACCTGACCTGCTCGTAGGTCTGGCACTCGTCGATGCCGAGCGCGAGGCCTCCAGCGGGCAGCCCCTCGACGTGACCGTCGGGTGCGACAAGGCGGGGCTCGGGATGCCCTGCGCTCGCGCAGAGAACCTCGCCGCCGGGGTCGATCGTCAGGTACGCCATCGTGATGAACTTGCCGACGGCGATCTCACCCACGACGACGTCGTTCGCATGAGCGAGGAACTCCGACGGCTCCGAGTGCTCACGCGCCAGTGAGCGGAAGACGAACTTGGCCATCGCCATGTCGGCGGTTGCATCGATCCCGTGACCCGTCACGTCCCCGAGGACGACTGCGAGCCGGCCGTCGCCGAGCTCCAGAAAGTCGAAGACGTCCCCGCCCACATCGACCTGCGCTGCCGATTCGTAGACCGTCCCGACCGCGAGGCCGGGGATCGAGGGCCGGTCACGGGGCAGTAGTGACTGCTGCATCGTCTCCGCGAACTGCTTCTGCTGCTGGTACAGCCGGGCGTTGTCGATCGCGAGCGCAGCCTGCTGGGCGATCGTTCGCGCCGTTGCCAGCGTGTCGGCATCGATCGGGGCTGCGGGGTCGAGTGAGAGGATCGTCAGCTCGGCGAGCAGCTCGGCCGGCGTTGCGATCGGCAGGAGCGCGGCGGTCGACCCTTTGGCGAGGAACGGCACGAGCAGCGCATGTGCGCCTCCGAGGCGGGTCGCCGTCACTGCGTCGAGCAATCGGGGCTCGAGCGACCGCGGTGGTCGGGGTTGCGGCCGTTCGAGGATGGTGCGCACGGCATCGCTTAGCCGCGACTCGGCCACGTGCACCGCGTGTGGCACGAACTGGTCACCCCGTTCGTCGGGCACCCGGATGACCGCCGCGTCGACTCCGAGCACTTCGACGATCGTCTTCGTGACCGCAGCGAGAGTCGTCTCCAGCGACAGGCTCTGCGCGAACGAGCGCGAGATCTCGTAGAGCGCATTCACCTGCCGCGACGTCTGCCGTTCGGTTGCGAGCACGCCGGTGAGCGCCTCGCCGAGCTCGGTCGCCTGCTCGTGTAGCCGCGCGTTCTGCACCGCGACGGCAAGCTGCGCGGCAAGCGACGAGAGAAGGGCGATCTCGCTCTCCTCGATCGGGCGGCCGCCAGGAAACGCGACCAGAAGCCCAATGGGCTCCTCGCGTACGTGCAAGGGGACGGCGAGTGCTGCCGCCTGGCCGGCGGCGGCCAAAGCCGCCCGAACGGGTGCGAGCGACGGTTCGGAGCCACGGATCTCGGCGAGCACAGCGGAGCGTGCGCGCAGGGGGCCGAGCACTGCCTCCAGCAACTGCGCCGTGATCTCTTCGTGCCCGTCCGCGAGGCCGCGCCCGGCCGCTGCAACGAGTCCTCCCTCCTCGTGCAGGTAGACGCCAACCTGCTCGATCTGGAGGAGGTCGGCAATCCGCTCGACGGCGGTCTCGAGCGTGTGTGCGAGCGAGAGGTGCGAGATCGCCTCGCCGACGACCTCGAGGAGCGCCTGCGTGCGCTCCAGCTCGAGCTCGACGTCACGAGACCGCTCGCCGGCCCGCAGCGCATGCGCCGCCCGCGCCGCGAAGGCGGCCAAAGCTGCGAGCTCGGTCTCGCGCGGCACGCGGTCCTCGGCGTAGAAGAGCTGGAGCGCCGCGAACGCCGGCTCTCCGAGCGGGAGCGTGACGGCGAACGCGGCCTCGTCGGGCAGCGACGGATCGTGCTCGACGGCCGCGGGGCGCCACGATTCGAGCGCTGCCCGAACGAGCTCGCGCGGGCGCTGATTCACAGCGTCGAACGCTCCGAGCGATGCGACGAGCTCTGGCTCGCGACTACCCGCGACCCGCCAGAGGGCGCCTGCCCGCGCCCCCGATGTCTCCATCGCGATGCGGACCGCCTGTTGCGCTGCGCGGCGCACGTCACCACCGGCCGCGAGAGCCTCACCGGCCAGCTCGAGCCACTTGATGCGCCGGCCCGCGTCGCTGGTGCCTCCGTCCGGCGCCAGGGTGCGCACCGCGAGCGCGAGCTGCGCGGCAACGAGGTCCGCCACCGCGCGGTCGTCCTCACCGAACGGCGCAGCGATCCGCACGAGCTCGAGCGACCCGACGACCCGACCGCCCGCGCGCGCTGCCACCGTCAGCACTCCTGCGGCGCGGACGCGCTCGCCGGCGCGGCGAACCGATTCGGAGGCCTCTCCCGCGGCGATCGGCTCGCAGGCTGACCGGGTTCCGGCAATCTCGGCGCCGAGGGCCGATCCTTCGGGGGCGAGGGCACGTGCGGCCAGGTCGCCGTCGGCATCGAGCACCCGAAGAACCGCGAGGTCCGCCTCCACCGCGCGGGCCGCAACGCGGGCGATCGCGATCAGCGCAGCCCGCAGGTCCGCCGTCGCGGCGACCTCAGCGGCAGCGTCGGCAAGCAGTTCGACGGGCAGCCGCCCGGCTTCGACGACCATCGTAAGAGCCAATATTGCCTACAATCCCCCCATGGCTGAGCCCGCGCGGTCCACCCCGGTCCTTCCCGAAGATGCACCGTCGCTCGACCCGCGAGCGATCGAGCACGCCTACCGCCGCGAACGTGCCCGCCGCCGCGCCCGCACCGAGCGTCGCAGCGCAACGCGCCGGTCGAACGTCCGCTTCTGGGTCTCGCTGCTCGTGCTCGCGTTCTTCGCCGCCTTCGTGATCCTCGCGGCGTGGCACGAGTTGCAGACGCTCTTCGGCGTCTGAGGAGCGTCAGCGGGCTACTTCGACGGCTGTCGCTGCCGTGCGAACGGGCTCCAGGCAGCAGGCTCCCACACCTTGCCCGCGCACATCGGGCACACCGGCAGAACGCCGCGCACCGTCACTCCATAACTGCACTCCGAGCAGCGGAACGCGCCCGCCGCATGGACGCCGGCCGCGCAAAAGTCCACGTAGTCGCCCGCCGAACCGGCGCTCGTGGTTACCTGATCGAGCATGCTGACCCCTTTCGAAGGACCGTTACGGCCCCTGCCGACCGGAATGATGCCCATACTTAGCGCCGTGGAAACCCCTGACTTCTTCGAGCTCGAGGCGCCAGGCCCGGGAACACCAGACCCGGGTGGGTATGTTCGGCCCGCGGCGACTGGTCTCTGGGCCGCCGGCGAGCGCGTCACCTGGGTCGCCGGGCTCGTCCTCGCACTCTCGTCCTTCATGGGCTGGTACGCCGGCTCGGGCGTCGGCGTGAAGCTAGCCGTGATCGGCTGGCACGTCGGCGTGCTCGGCAAGCTCGTGTTCTTCATCGGTGTCGCCGTCCTCGCGCTCGTCGCACTGCGCGAGTCCGGGTTCGAGTTGCCACCGGCCGTGCCCGAAAGCCTCGTCGTCCTCGGCCTGGGTGCGCTCGCGGCGATCTTCATCCTGATCCGCATCATCTCGATCCCCGACTCCGTGCTGCCCGCCGACGGACGCGGCATCGGGATCTGGATCAGCCTCGTCGCCGCGTTGGGTGTGATCGCGGGCGGACTGCTGCGAGCCGCAGAAGAGCTCTAGCCAGAACGATCAAGCAGGGACGAGCTGCTTGGCGCGCTCGATCAACTGCTGCGGATCGAACGGCTTACCCATGAACGCACGCGCGCCACGGCTCTCCGCGTCGGCAGCCGACTGGTCGTCGACCTTCCCGCTGAACATGATCACCGGGATCGAGCCGTGCCGTTCCTGCATCCGCTGCAACATCTGCCAGCCGTCGACGCCCGGCATGACGACGTCGAGGAGCACCAGCTCCGGCGCCTGGTCCTCGAGCGCGGCGAGTGCTTCGTCCGCGCTCGACGCCTCGCGCACGGAGTAGCCCTCCATCTCGAGGTTGACACGCATGAACTCGCGCAGGCGAGCATCGTCGTCCACCACGAGCACGAGCGGACCTCCGCCGCGCGGCCCGGGGCCCGAGCGCTCGAGGAACGTCTCGAGGTCACCGCGGCGATAGCGCCGATGCCCACCCGGCGTGTAGAAGGCCGGCACCCGGCCCTGGTCGGACCACTTGCGGATCGTCGACTGGGCGACTCCCAGGAACTTTGCTGCCTGACCGAGCGTCAGCCAGTCGGGTTCTCCGGTCGGGGCGCGTCTTCCGGGAGTGCTCATCCCCCGGAAAGTAGCCAAAACTGCCCTTACCTAAACCGAGATCAGTGCGTTGGGACCGTCACGGTCACGGTTTCGAGCGCCGCAGGGGCCAGCGGGAGCGGCTGCAGGGTGCGAACGCGTGTTTGTGACCCACCCGGCTCCGGACTGTCGTGCAGGGCCTCTCCGACAGCGAGGCCGACGACGAAGACAACCACCACGACGATTGCAAACAGCACCATGCGCTTCACGGGCGATAGTCCGTCGCGCCGCGAGCGTAGAGATGGAAGGCGGCGTCGGCGACCGTTCCAGGCTCGGTCGCCGGAGCGTGCTCGGGGTCGGCGTCGTCGAGGACGTCGCCCGTCCACCTGTCTGCACCGTCGTAAGCGTCCGCGAGTTCCGCGAGCGTGAAGATCTGCCCGATGCGCCGCCGCAGTGCCGCCACGACCGTGTCGACCTGTCCGGTCAGCTGTAGGTAGCGAGGGTGGTCCCGACGTGCCGCCTCAACGCGACGGTTGCCGTCCTGCCATTGCTGGCGCGCAAGCTCGACCTCCACGTCAGGGAGTACAGCAAGAGTCGGGCCAGAGCGCGGGCAGCTCATCGAGGATGCGGTCGCCGAGCTCGTAGCCCGGCAGCGCGAGCGCGAACGCCGCATGCGCGTGGAGGCACTTGAGGCTGCCGCTCCGCGTCGAGCCGCCGATGCCGGCGTCGAGCTCGGGGCGAAGCGTGCGCTGCTCGCCCTGGGCGGCCTCGAGGCTCTGCGCGAGAACGGGATCAACCTCGGCGGCGCGGCTCCAGCGTTCCACCCCGCCGGCAGCCTCCAGGCGCGAGATCGCAGCGACGAGGTACGAGCATGTCGCGTAGAACTGCGTCGGGAACGGCCGCCCGTTCTCGTCGAACGGCTCCTGCTCGGTCACCGCGGGACGGCCGAACGGGCAGCGCACGGCGACGCCGCGAAAGGCACGCGGCCGCCGGCCGAGCTGCCGCTCGATGATCTCCCGGTCGTCCACGCGGCGCAGGGTAGTCGCAATGGGCGCGCCGCTTCGCCGTTTGTCGAGGGGCTAGCGACTGTGATGCTGATGGCGCCACGCGGGGATGCCCTTCACGATGAAGAGCCGCTCGCCCGGCTTCACGAGGCCGAGCCGGCGGGCTTCCCGCACGAGTTGGGCGCCGGTGGCGGATTGCGCGATCCGCTTCTGGAGACGCGTCTGCTCGTCGCGTAGTGCGGACACCTCGGCGTTCCTCGCCTGCAGCTGCTGCTTCGTGTGGAGATAGGTGTGGGCCGGCTTCCAGTACAGGAACGCCACGAGCGTGAGGCCGGCGACCGCGAGGAGCCGGGTCGGGCGTAACCGGGGCATGCGTCACCGTTCTCCGGCGGGCCGCGATTCCCTCGTCGTGCGGTCGGTCAGCCGGCCAGCGGGTCCCTCAGGCGATGTCGACCTTGATCACATTCGTCGAGCCGGGCAGGTTGACCGCGGTGCCGGCGGTGAGCACGACGCGATCACCCTTGTCGATTCCGCCCGAGTTGAGAGCGGATTCGAGCGAGCGCGACCATAGGTCTTCGACGTTCTCCGTCTGCGGCATCAGGACCGGGGTCACGCCCCACTCGAGCGCCATCTGCTGCACAGCGGTCTGGTGGTGCGAGAGGCCGACGATCGGGCGGCGGGGACGCAGGCGCGCGACACCCGAGGCTGTGCGGCCGGTGAAGGTAGGAACCAGGATCGCGCGCGCGCCGATCGTCTCGGCGAGGTCACACGCGGCGTTTGACATCGCACGGCCGACGGTGGTCTGCTCGCCGGCCTCGGGCGCCTGATGGCGGTAGCCCATCGAGGGCTCGACGGCGCGCGCGATTGTGTCCATCGTCCGGACGGCCTCGATCGGGTAGTTCCCGGTCGCGGTCTCCGCCGAGAGCATCAGGGCGGACGTCCCGTCGAGGATCGCGTTCGCGACGTCGCTCGCCTCGGCGCGCGTCGGCTCGGCGTGCTCGATCATCGACTCGAGCATCTGGGTGGCGGTGATCACGGGCTTCCCGGCTTCGAGGCAGCGCAGGATGATCTTCTTCTGGAGGAGCGGCACGGTCGCCGCGCCGATCTCGACGCCGAGATCGCCGCGCGCCACCATGATCGCGTCCGACTCCGCGAGGACCTCCTCGAGCGCCGCGACGGCTTCTGCCTTCTCGATCTTCGCGATCACGCGTGCCGGTGAGCCGTGCTGCCTGATGATCGCCTGCAGGTCGCGCACATCGGCGGCCGCGCGCACGAAGGAGAGCGCGACGAAGTCGACACCGAGGTTGAGCGCGAAATCGAGATCGTCCAAATCCTTCTTCGTCAGCGACGGGATCGGAACCGGGACGCCGGGCAAATTCACGCCCTTGTGCGACTTCACCTCGCCGCCGACAATGACCAGGCAGCGCGCGCGGCCGTGCTCGACCTCCTGGACGGTGAGGCGCACCAGACCGTCGTCGATGAGGATGTCGTGTCCGGGCCGCAGCACCTCGCTGATCACGGCCGGCGCCACTGGAAGCTCGCCGTTCGACGCGTGCTGCTCGCCGACGACGATCAGCTCTTCGTCCTTCAGGAGGATGCGGGGGACGTCGAGATCGCCGATGCGCAACTTCGGGCCTTGCAGGTCGGCGATCAGGGCGAGGGGCTTGCCGGTCTCGGCCTGCACCTCGCGGACGACAGCAGCCCCGGCCGCGTGCGTCTCGTGGGTTCCGTGCGAGAGGTTGAGACGGATCGCGTCGACCCCTGCATCGACGAGCTCGCGAACGCGATCGTGCGTCGACGACACCGGCCCCATCGTCGCCACGATCTTCGTCCGCCGTCTGTCGGTCGCCATCGCCTTCACAGTAGCGAGACGCGCCAAGTGTGACGCACCCGCGACTCGCACCATCGGAGCCGCACTCAGCGCCGCGCTCGGGGGAATGCGTCCCACCCGGGATAGGTCGCCTTCGCTCCGAGCTCTTCCTCGATGCGCAGCAACTGGTTGTACTTCGCGACGCGATCGGAGCGCGCGGGCGCACCCGTCTTGATCTGCCCGGTGCCGAGCGCGACCGCGAGGTCGGCGATCGTCGCGTCCTCGGTCTCGCCCGAACGATGCGACATGACGACGGAGTAACCGCTCGCCTGTGCGAGCCGCACGGCCTCGATCGTCTCACTGAGCGTGCCGATCTGGTTCACCTTCACGAGGATCGAGTTGGCGACCCCGCGGTCGATGCCGAGCTGAAGCCGCTCGGGGTTCGTCACGAAGATGTCGTCGCCGACGAGCTGGACGCGGTCGCCTACGAGCTTGGTGAGCGCCTGCCACGCATCCCAGTCGTCCTCGGCCGCGCCATCCTCGATCGAGACGACGGGGTACTGGTCGATGATCTCCGCCCAGAACCCCGGCAGATCGGCGCTCGTCTTCTCACGGCCCTCGAAGCGGTAGACGCCCTCGGAGAACACCTCACTCGCGGCCGGGTCGAGCGCGATCGCGATCCGGTCACGGTGTCCGGCGCGATCGGCAGCCTCGAGGATCGCCTCGATCGCCGCCTCGCTCGAGGCAAGATCGGGCGCGAAGCCACCTTCGTCGCCCACGCCGACCGCGAGGCCGCGCTCGGAGAGCACCTTTTTCAGCGCGTGGTAGACCTCGGCGCCGATGCGGAGCGCATCCGAGAACGTGTCCGCGCCTACCGGCACGACCATGAACTCCTGCAAATCGATCGAATTCGTCGCGTGGGCCCCGCCGTTGATCACGTTCAGCATCGGCACGGGCAGCGTCGTCGCCTCGCCGCCGCCCAGATGCCGGAAGAGGGAAACGCCTGCGTGCGCTGCCGCAGCCTTCGCGGTTGCGAGGGAGACGCCGAGAATCGCGTTCGCGCCCAGCCGTCCCTTGTTCGGCGTCCCGTCGACGTCGATCAGCACGTGGTCGAGGCCTTCCTGGTCGCGCGCATCGCGGCCGGCAACCGCGGCGGCGAGCTCACCGTTTACATTCGCGACCGCCGTCGCCACGCCCTTGCCGCCCCACTCACTGCCACCGTCGCGCAGCTCGACCGCTTCGTGCACGCCGGTCGACGCACCCGACGGGACAATCGCCCGACCGATGTGCCCGGACTGCAACCGCACGTCGACCTCGACGGTTGGGTTGCCGCGCGAATCCAGCACCTGCCGTCCATGCACTTCTGCGATCGAGCTCACTCTTTCTCCTTCGCCTGGTCGTAGTAGGCGTCCTGCTCGTCGAGCGGGAGCGCAGTCCAGTCTTTCGCATCTGCCGCAGCGAGAGCGACGGCGCCGTCGACGCGCGCACGGAAGCGCTTGGCAGCGGCCCGCACTTCGAGCTCGGGATCGACGTTCAGGCGGCGTGCGACGTTGACGGCAGCGAACAGCACGTCGCCGAGCTCGGCCGCCACGCGGGCATTCGGCTCGGTCTCGGGCGCCGGATCGGACGCTGGGAGCTCTGCGCGCAACTCCCGCAGCTCGTCGTCGAAGTCGGCGAGCGCCCCGGCAAGGTTCGGATATTCGAACCCGGCCGACCTGGCACGTTGCTGCACCTTGCGGGCGTACGAGAGACCGGGCAGGTTCTCGGGCACCTCGTGAAAGACACCCTCACGGCCCTCTTCGGTGCGCTTGATCTCGTCCCAGCGCTGGCGCACGACGCCGGCGCTCGTCACCTCGGTCGACCCGAAGATATGGGGGTGTCGCGCGACGAGCTTCGCGTGAACCCCGCGGGCGACTCGTTCTAGATCTCCTGTTCCGCGCTCCTGCAGCAACAGTGCGAGGAAGTAGACCTGGAAGAGCAGGTCTCCGAGCTCGTCGAGGAGCTTTGCATCGTCGCCCGACTGCGCAGCGTCGGCGACTTCGTAGGCTTCCTCGACGGTGTGAGGCACGATCGTGCGCGCCGTCTGCTCGCGATCCCACGGGCATTCGCGGCGCAGCCGCTCGGTCAGCTCCTGCAGCTCGACGAGCGCGTCGGCGAGGGACACCTCTAGCCGGTCGTCGTGGCGTTCGTCGTCGTCGACGCGCACGGGTCAGGCGTCGGCGCGAACCCGGCTTGGTACTTGATCTTGGAGCCGGAGCAGAAGCTCTTCGTGAGGCTGTTGACCCAGTCGGTCATCGCCTGGTTCTTGTCCGTCTGGAGCAGCTGTTGCTTGATCGAGCTCGAGACCTGCGCCTCGGGTGTCGTGGTGCGAGGCTTCACGTTGGCGACCGGCTCGATGATGAACCAGCCGTACTGCCCGTTGTGAACCGGCACGTGCACCACTTTCGTCGTCTCCGAGAACGCGACTTTGTCGAACTCGGGCACGGTCTGGCCCTTCGAGACCGTCAGATTCCCGCACTTGTCCTTCGAGCTCGGATCCTGCGAGTACTTCTTCGCGAGCTTGCACCAGGCCTGGGTGTTGCCACTCTTCAGCTGCGCGTAGAGCGAGTCGGCGAGCGGCTTCGACTTGACAAGAATGTGGCGGACGGCGCGCGTCTGCGCCTGTGAATAGAGCTGCGGATGCGTCGTGTAGTACTGATGCACCTGGTCGGCAGAGACCTTGACTCCCGAAGTCACCTTCGCGAAGACGGCCTCGGAGATCAACTGCGAGCGAATGTCTTGCCGAACCTGCGCGTCGTTCAGATTCTGCTTCTTCAGCTGCGCCTCATACTTCGTCTCACTGCCGCCGAAGTACTGCTTCTTGATCTGATCGAGCCGGGCCTGGACGTTCTTGTCGGTGATCGTGATCCCGAGTGTCTTCGCCTTCGCCTCGCGCTCGGCCTGCTGGACGAGCAGCGTGATGGCCTGGCCTTGCACCGTCGCGAAGGCGGCGGTGCCGGCCTTCGGGAATGCGCGCGGAGGAGTCTGCTGAGCGAAGCTCTGCTTCGCCTGCTGCATCAGCGCGTCGAACTCCGACTTGCTCACATGAACATCGCCGACGACCGCAACATCATCGGAGCTCGGGCTTGCACTGTTGCTGCTGCCGCCACAGCCTGCAAGCAGTGCCGCGACGAACAGAATCGGAAGAATGAACTTGGCCGTTTTCATAGGAAAGCGCCAGCTAAGCCGCCTGGCGCGCGAGGAGCATAGCATCGACCAAATCGAGCGCTCCCGTGAATTCATCGCCTCTTAACGTCACTTCACGGTTCCCTGACGAGTAGACCGCGGTCTCGACCTTCGCTCGCAACTCACGCAACTCACCCGAGCCGAGCACGACCGGACCGACGGACGCCCGGCCGCCGCGGAAGACGAGGTAGTCGGCGCCGAGGCGCGCGAGCTTCAGCTTCGCCTCCTGGATCGCGAAGAGGTTGTCGACTGGCTCCGGGACGGGTCCGTAGCGGTCTTCGGTCGAGACTCGCAACTCATGCAACTCGTCTTCGTTCTCCGCGAGCACGATGCGGCGGTGCAGGTCGATCTTCAACGCCTCGGCCGCGATGTACCCGGCAGGGACGTAGGCGTCGACCCGAGCGTCGACGCGCACCGGGCGGGTCGCGAGGCGCCGCTGCCCGGACAGCTCGGCGACCGCCTCGTGGAGCATCTCGACGTACAGCTCGAAGCCCAGCGCGGCGACGTGGCCCGACTGCTCTGCGCCGAGCAGGTCGCCCGCGCCGCGAATCTCGAGATCGCGCATCGCAATCGCAAACCCGGCGCCGAGCTCGGTGTGGTCTGCGAGCGTCGCGAGCCGCGCTCGCGCCTCCGGCGTCAGCTCGTGCGCGTCCGGATAGAAGAGGTAAGCGTGCGCGAGCCGGTCGCTGCGGCCGACCCGGCCGCGAATCTGGTAGAGCTGCGCGAGCCCCAGCTGGTCGGCGCGTTCGACGATCAGCGTGTTCGCCTGCGGGATGTCGAGCCCCGACTCGATGATCGTCGTCGAGACGAGGACGTCCGCGTCGCCGGCAAGGAATTTCATCATCTGATCCTCGAGCTGGCGCTCGGCCATCTGCCCGTGCCCGACGAGGAAGCGGAGGGTCGGGCACATCTGCTGGAGCTTCGCGACGGCGTCGTCGATCGTCTCGACGCGGTTGTGAAGATAGAACGCCTGACCGTTGCGCTCGACCTCGCGCTCGAGTGCCTGCTTGATCAGGTCCTCGTCGTACTCGCCGACGAACGTGCGGATGGGACGGCGGCCCTCGGGCGGAGTCTCGATCACCGAGATGTCGCGCAGCCCGGCGAGTGACATGTGCAGCGTGCGCGGTATCGGTGTTGCGCTCAGCGCGAGCACGTCGACCTCGAGACGCAGCTGACGCAGCAGTTCCTTCTGCGCGACGCCGAAGCGCTGCTCCTCGTCGACGACCACGAGGCCGAGCTCCTTCGGGATCACGTCGCGCGAGAGCACGCGATGTGTCCCGATAAGGACGTCCACCTTGCCAGCCGCGAAGTCGGCCAGCACCTGCTTTACCTCCGCGGGCTTCCGGAAGCGCGAGACCATGTCGACCCGTACCGGGAAGTCGCGGTAGCGCTCGCGAAAGGTATTCCAGTGCTGCTGCGCCAGGACCGTCGTCGGCACGAGCATCAGCGCCTGCTTGCCGCTCACGGCGACGGTGAACGCGGCCCGGACGGCGACCTCGGTCTTCCCGAACCCGACGTCACCGCATACGAGCCGGTCCATCGGCCGCGGAGCTTCCAGGTCTTCCTTCACCGCTTCGATCGCCGTGCGCTGGTCCTCGGTCTCGCGGTAGGGAAACTCGCTCTCGAGCCGCTCGACCCATTCGTGGTCGACGTCGTAGGCCACTCCAGGCTGCGTCTGCCGCTGCGCGTACAGCTGGATCAGCTCGCCTGCCATCTCGCGCAGGTGAGCGCGAGCTCGCGTCTTCAGGTTGTCCCATGCCTTGCCGCCGAGCTTCGAGAGGGCAGGCGCCTTCGAGTCGGCGCCGATGTACCGGCTGACCTTGCCGATCTGCTCGTGCGGGACGTACACGCGGTCGTCGCCACGGTAGGCAAGCAGCAGGTAGTCGCGCGTGACCCCGGCGACTTCTCTCGTCTCGAAGCCGAGGAGCTGCGCGATGCCGTGATCCTCGTGCACCACGTAGTCGCCGGTGCGCAAGTCGGAGAAGCTCTGCAGCGCGCGTCCCGGTGCGGCGGTGGCGCGTGGTGGGCGTTTCCGAAAGATCTGCGTGTCGGGCAGCAGCGCGACGCCGAGGTCACGCCAGACGAAGCCGCGCCGCGCGGGAGCAACCGCGAACGTCAGCCCCTCCGGCACCTCGCCCACCTCCAGCACCGTCGCCTCGATCCGGCGCAGGAGTTGCTGCTGCCGTAGGGCCTCGCCCCGATGCGGGAATGCGACGATCACGTCGAGGTCCTGGCGGAGCAGGCCGCCGAGCTCGTTCTCGGCTTCGGCGAGGCCGCGCGCAGCGATCGCGGGCCTCTGCGCGTCGAACGAAAACGGCTGCCCTTGGGGCATCGGCGTGAGCTCGGTCGCGCCGTCGAGGTCGATGCCTGCGAGTGACTCCTCCGCCCACAACGCGAGCACTTCGTCGACCTGCCAGACGAGATCGGGGCCGCGTCCGAACGCCGGGACGAGGTCGGTGGGGATCGCGGCCGGTGCAGCCTCCTCCCCCTCCTCCGGCCCGAGATCGGGCTCGACGAGCTCGCTGCGGCGTTCGGCGGCCGGATAGACCGTCGCCCGGTCGAGCTGCCGCAGGGCGCGTTGCGTGAACGGCGAGAACGCACGGATCTGCTCGATCTCGTCGCCGAAGAGCTCGATGCGCAGCGGTTCGCGACCGGTCGTCGGGAAAACGTCGACGAGGCCACCACGGACGGCGAACTGCCCTCGTTCCTCGACGCGCTCGACCCGCTCATAACCGGCGGAGGCGAGATGCTCGACGAGCGACTCGATGCCCGGGTCGTCGCCGGGTGCGACCTCGAGCGTCGGTGGGCGTGCCGAGACGGGCGGCAGTCCCTCGGCGATCGCGGCGGCCGACGCGCAGACGAGGCCACCGCGGTCGAGCACGGCGAGAGCGCGAGCCCGCTCGCCGACGAGGTGCGGCGGGGGTTCGAGGCCGGATGCCCAATGGACGCCGCGCGACGGGAAGAGCCCGACCTGCTCGTCGCCGAGGAACCACGACGCCGCATCGGCGACGTCGCGCGCATCGGCATCCTCTGCGAGCAGCACGACGAGCCCTCGGTCGAGCTCCTGCTGGAGGGCGGCGAGAACCAACGGCAGCACCGGCTCGGAGATACGGGCGCGCGCCGGCAGCGCCCTTGCAAACTCCTGCAGGCGCTCATCGGCGCGAAGCCGCTCGACAAGGGTGTAGAGAACTGGACGGTCCATGGCGACTGGCCGAACGGGGGCGTTCGGCCGGATCGTCATGGTACTCGCCGGGGACTAGAAAAGTCGGCGGGCGCCGTCGTACCGGGCGCCGTACCAGCCGCTCAGAAACGCCACCGACACGCTCGTGCCCGAGTGAGGCGCGTGAATGAACCGGCCGCCGCCGATGTACATGCCGACGTGACCGAGACCGTCGAAGAAGACCAGATCGCCGGGCCGCAGGCCGGCGCGGGAAACGCGACGGCCGAGCGAGAACTGCGCACCCGAGTAGTGCGGCAGGGCGATCCCGAAGTGCGAGTAGACGAAGCGGGTGAAACCCGAGCAGTCGAAACCGGTGCGAGGCGACGCGCCGCCGTAGACGTAGCGCACCCCGAGAAACCTGCGGGCGAACGTGACGACCCGCGCCTGCTTACGCGCAAGCACCGTCGCGTGACTCGTTCGCGCCCGGTGAAGCTGCGCGCCCAGGGCGCCGCCGGCCCGGGCCAGGAGGCAGGCGATCAGGCAGGAAACGACGACGAGCGTGACCAGCACGAGGCGGATGCGTTCGGACAAAGGAAAGGCTCCCTTCGGCAGAGGCGGCGCACGAGGAGGCGCGCCGCGCTGTCGTTGGCTCCGCACACCTCAGCAGGCCTTCGCCCGAGCGGCCACCCCCCGGACCGTGCTGCTGTCCACCCCCGATCGGGGTAGGCCGCCGCGGGCTGACGGCGTAGGGCAGCCCGGACAAATCACCTGCTCATGCGCGATTCACGCGCGCCCGGGCAGCCGGGCCGACCGCGTGCCGTCCGTTACAAGAGGCTCTTCCGGAAGAGCCCTGCATAGCGGCGGCTGCGTCTTAGCCCGGCGCGATGCGCCGCGTCTGAGCACCAGCCGCGAGTGCGCGCGCATTTCACATCAAGCCTCTAACGTCGGCCGTTGATCGCGCGCTGCGCCGCTTCGAGCCCCTCGGCGTCGAGCGTCTCGACCGCGTCGGCAGCGGCAGCGACGAGCCGGTCGGGATCCTCGTGCGCCTCGAAGTCCGCCAGGACGTAGTCAGCCAGCGGACGCGGATCACCGCGCTCCGGCCGGCCGACTCCGACGCGTAGCCGCAGGAAATCAGGCGTCCCGAGATGCTTTGCGACCGACCGCAGGCCGTTGTGGCCCGCGAGGCCACCGCCCATCCGGGCCTGGAGCCGCCCGGCCTCCAAATCGCTCTCGTCATGCACGACGAGCACGGAGTCGGGGTCGAGCTTGAAGAAACGCATCGCGTCCTGAACCGCCCGGCCGGAGTCGTTCATGTACGTCTCCGGCTTCAGCAGCGCGACCTTGTGGCCGTCGATGCGAATCTCGGCGAGCTGTCCGTGGAACTTGGCGCGCCACGAGCCGTCGTGCCGCCGGGCGAGCTCGTCCACGACGAGCCAACCGACGTTGTGCCGGTTGCGCGCGTATTCACGGCCCGGGTTGCCGAGGCCCGCGACGAGCAGGTCGAGCGACGTGCCGTGGCGACGCGGCCACAGACGCACGATCGTTTAGTCCTCGCTGGTGGTTTCGCCGTCGGCGGCGGCGCCGTCGGCAGTCGCCTCGCCGGAGGCGGCCTCGTCGCCCTCGGCGGCGGGCTCTGCGCCCTCTTCGCCAGGCTCGGGCGTCGTCTCGGGCTCGTCCTCGGTGCGCGGCTGCGTGACGGAGGCGAGCACGATCTCTTCGGGGTCGTCGAGCAGCGTCACGCCTTCGGGCAGCTTGATCGCCGAGAGGCGCAGCGTGTCCCCGATCTGCATCTCGGAGATGTCCGCCTCGAGGTGCTCCGGGACTTCCATCGGCAGGGCCTCGACGGTGACCTCGCTCGTGACCTGGGTGAGCACGCCGCCTTCCTTCACGCCGACCGCCTCGCCGTGCAACTCGACGGGCACCGTTGCGTGGATCGGCTGGTCGAGCCGCACTTCCTGCAGGTCGACGTGCGTGATGTGGCCGCGAATCTTGTCCTGCTGGTACTCCTTGAGCACGGACGAATGGGTCTTGCCGCCGTCGACGACGACGTCGAGCACGGCGTTCAGCCCACCCCTGGTCGTGAGGGCGCTTCGCAGGTCGCGCTCGGGGATCGAGATCGCAACCGGATCCTCACGGCCGTAGAGGACGCCGGGGATCAGGCCCTGGCGCCGCAGGCGCCGGGACTCCGCCGAGCCGAGGACGGCACGGTTCTGGACCACCAATTTGACGCGCTCTCCAGCCACGGCCGCCGATTGTAGCGACGGCGAGCGCACGTTCGCTCCCCCACACCCGCCTGCCGAGCGCGTGCCGTCGGGTCACGCCGGCGGGACGGTCGGCGGTGACTCGGAGGGAAACGCGGGCGTGGCCGGGGTCAGATCGAGGCTGCCGCCTGCGCGACAGCCGCTCGACTGGTAGTCGGAAGGAAGCGCCGGCTGCAGCGCGAGCAGGTAGTTCGCGGCGGCCGCGCCTTCCGCAGGCGTCCCGCCCAGCCGCACCACCGTCCAGGCGTCCCCCTGGATCGCGTAACACTGCGCTTGCGCCTCGCTCGTGATCCCGCGCAGGTGCATCGATTCGTGCACCAAGGTGTTGATCGCCTCGACATCCGAGCGAGCGCTGCGCTCGCAGTCGCCGTTGTAGTCGGCGTCGATCGACCAGTGTGTCCAGTCGATCGCCGTCAGGCAGTCGAGGTCGTGGTGCGATCCGGCCCCGATGAACGCGTTGAGGCGGCCGCAGACACCGCGTGTGAGGAACATGTGATCCGGCGGGCGCCCAACCGGGAACTGCACCTCACCCGACCGGCCGTTGATGTCGAGCATCGCACCCCAGAAGCCCTGGCACTTGACGCCGACCGAACGGTCGGCGAGGACATTCGCCACCGCCTCGAGCCTGTGCTCCGTCGCGGTTCGCTGGTGATGCGTCCAGGCCCACAAGGCGAGCACGAGGACGGCGATGACCGCGAGCGTCCTCAGTGCGTGAGAAGAGCTGGTTTCCGGTCGACAGGCGCGCTCATCTCAGAAGAAGGTTCTACTGCATCGCGCCCGGGAAGTCGACGCTGCAACCACGCGGCCCGGCGCGCGCGAATCCCCCGAACCGGGGATTGCAAAAGGCCCAAAAGGGGGTGTCAGAAGCCATCGGTGCTGTCGTAGCCTCCCCGGTGCGCCGGCGGAGTGTTCCTCAAGATCGACGGCTGCAGGAATCGTCCGTCGGCGCGTAGTCCCATCGCTCTACCTGATCGTTCCGCTCTCCGGCCCGTGGCCGAAACACCGATTCGCGCGGGAGAGTGGTATGTATGACGTTCTGTGACCGCACCACGTCCTGCGTGCGCGCGCCTCGTCGTTGCCGCCGACAGCGACCGGCGCGCATTCGAGCGCGCGCTCCACGACGGTGTGCAGCAGGACTTGATCGCGATCGCTGTTCGCTTGCAGCTCGTACGGCAACTCTCAGGCGCGGATCTCCCGGCGGCGATCGAGGTGCTCGATGAGGTTCGCGGCGATGTTCGGGAGGCGCTCGACAAGGTGCGGGCCTTAGCGAACGAGATCTACCCCTCTCTGCTCGAGGCGCGTGGGCTGGGCGACGCAATCCGCGGAGCGGCGTCGCGTGCGCGAGTCGTCGCGACGGTCGAGGCCGAAGAGGTCGGTCGCTACCCACCCGAAGCAGAAGCGGCGGCGTACTTCTGCTGCCGTGCGCTGCTCGAGGCCATTGCGGCTCACGCAGGCACGAACGCGCGGGTAGCGATCCGGATCCACGCGAAGGAGCACGCGCTCCACCTCGAGGTCTCGGACGAGACGCCTGGACTCGACGTCGGCCTGCTCGCACCGACACACGAGCGAATCGACGCTCTCGGCGGCGTGCTCATCGTCGACGCAGTCCCGGGCGGCAGAACACGCCTCCGAGCGACGGTGCCGCTCCTCTAGCCGCTCTCCGACAGGTAAAGGATCACCGCCTTGACTCGCCGGTTCACAGACGGCTCCCACGCAATCCCGAGCTTCAGGAAAATCGAATGGATCACGTTCTCGACCGATCGCTCGGTCAGGAAGACCGACTCGGCGATCGCGGCGTTGTTCTTGCCCTCGGCCATCTCGCGCAGCACGTCCCGCTCACGATTGGTCAGGGCGTGGATGGGCGATGCCTCGACGCGGGCCTTCTCGACGACAAGACCCTCGACGACCTTCGGATCGATCACTGACCCTCCCGCAGCGACCGCCCTGATCGCTCCGACGAGCTGGGTTAGATCTTCGATCCGCTCCTTCAGCAAGTAGGCGCGGCCATCTGTCCCTGCTTCGAGCAGCGCAAGCGCGTAGCGCGGATCGCTGTACTGGCTCAGCACGACCACGCCAACCTCCGGGTGCGAGGCCCGCAGGCGCTCTGCCGCCTGGATGCCCTCGTCGACACCGTGCGGCGGCATCCGGATGTCGGTGATCACGACGTCCGGGCGCTCCGCCTCGACTGCGGCAAGCAGCGACTCGAGATCCTTGCAAGCCCCGACGATTTCGATCTCCGGCTCGACCTCGAGCAGGCGGCGGAGACCCTCGCGAACGAGGTAGTGGTCTTCGGCGAGCACGACCCGGATCGGCACGAGCTTCCTAGGATGACGCAATGACCGAGCTTGTGCTGATCGTCGACGACAACGAACGGAACGCCAAACTCGCCCGCGACGTGCTCGAGGCCGCCGGGATGCGCACACTCTCGGCAGCGACGGCCGCGGAGGGCCTTGCTCTCGCGTACGAGCACCTGCCCGACATCGTGCTGATGGACCTTCGCCTGCCCGATCTCGACGGGGGCGAGGCGGCGCGGCGGCTGGCCGCCGATCAAGCTACGACACAGATCCCGGTCGTCGCGCTGAGCGCACTGCCGGTCGAGGAGGCGGCGGCCTGGTGCCGCGACGCGGGCTTCGCCGGGTACATCGAGAAACCGATCGACGTGCTGGAACTGCCGGAGCAGGTCCGGCACCACTGCCGGCCGCGTTAACCCCGCACCGACCGGGGTGCTGACCCCCTAGACGTGAAGCACGATCCATGTCACGCTCGTCACGTAGTCGACCGGCAACAGAAAGAGGAGGCGCGGTGTGACGCGCGCGCTACTTGCGGGTTGTGGGCTGGCGTTGGCCGTCGGGGCGCTTTCAGGCTGTGGCGGCTCCAGCACGCCGTCGGCGTCCGATCGGACGATGGAAAGAGATGCCGCGTTGTTCCAGATCGACCAGATCGAGCGGACCTGGCACGAGGCCGCGTCAGAGCACAACGTGAATCTGATGATGACCCTGTGGGCCCCGGGCGCGGTCTTCAACATCGCAGGGAAGACGCTCAGCGGAAAGGCGCAGATCAGGAACTTCTTCGCGACCGACAACGCCGCGTTCATGCCGCAGAATCACTGGGAGTCCGACACACCGTCGTACAAGATCCGGGTGACCGTCCACGGCGACAAGGGAACGCTCTACTTCGAGTGCCATTACATCGACATCAAGACGGGGAAGGTCGGTCCGGTCGTCGGCGTCGACCACAACGTCCAGAAGATCAATGGCAAGTGGTTGATCGTGGACTCGGCCGGTGCAATCGCCTCGCTCGGTCCGTGACAGTGTGGGAATCGGCTTTAGAACCAGAGGAGGACCGGTGATTCGCACGCTGCTTGCAGGTTGCGGGCTCATCCTCGCCGTCGCGACGCTCACGGGCTGCGGCTCTCGCGGACCGTCAGCGACCGATCAGGAGATCCAGAAGGACGCGACGCTCTTCCAGATCGACCAGATCGAGCGAAGCTTCCACAAGGCAGGTTCGACGCACAACGTGAACCTCATGATGAGCCTCTTCGCGCCGGGCGCGGTCTTCAACCTCGGCCTGGAGACCTTCAGCGGGAAGCCACAGATCAGGAAGTTCTTCGCGACGCACAACCCGGCGTTCCAGCCGCAGAACCACTGGGAGTCGGACACACCGTCATACAAGATCCGGGTGACCGTCCACGGCGACAAAGCGACGCTCTACTTCGAGTGCCATTACATCGACGTCAACACCGGGAAGGTGATGTCGGTCATCGGCGTCGACCACAATCTCCAGAAGATCGACGGGAAGTGGCTGATCGTGGACGCGTCTGCATCGACGGCGACGCTGAGCGCATAACCGGGCGAGCGTGATGGCGCGGCGCCCAGCGCTCGAGATACCGCCGGCCTCTCCTGGGTGGGCGGGGCTCATTGGTGCAGACAACTGGCTTGTGCGCGCAGTCGCGCGCGTGCCGGCCACCGTGCGCACGAAACTGCTCGTCGCGTTCCTCGGCATCGCCGCGCTCCTTGTCGTGGTCGGACTCCTGGGGCTGCGCTTCCTGGGCCAGGCGAACGCGAGGGTGGAGCGGCTCGGCACGCTGCAACGCCGATCGGCGGCATACAACGCGATCCAGACCGAGGCGACTTTGCTACGGCAGCTTCTCGGGTATCGCGGGGGCGGAGAACGTGGGCCGGCAGCACTTACTGGTGCGAAGCCGTCGGTCGGGGGACGACGCTGGGTCCTCGTCGACGGTGCGATTCGCTTCGCCCTCTCGCAACTCGTGCCGGCCACGACGGAGCAGGACTACGGCTTCGTGCCGCCCGCCGACGACGAGCTCTTGCTCAGACAGATCCGGCGCGACTACCGAACCGTCGCTCGCGAACTGAACACGATCAGGCGGCTCGACACTGACGGCGTTGCTGACGTCAACGCCCGGCCGGCACTCGCAAGTGCGATCAACGCCGACCAGGATCTCTTCGAAGCTACCAACGAGCTTGCAGGCCGGACAACCGACCAGACGACGGCCCTGATTGCCGCCAATCGCAGCGCGTATACATCGTCGCGCAACCTCTTCGTCGGCGCAGGTGCGATCAGCGTCGCGCTCGCGCTCGGGCTCGGGCTGATCCTTTCCTGGTCACTGATTGGACCAATCCAGATCACGGAGACGCGCCTGACGGAGATCGCGGCCGGCGACTTCTCCGGGCGACTCGACGTGCCCAACCGCGACGAACTCGGCTCGCTCGCCGGGAACGTGAACCGTATGAACGATGAGTTGCGACGGCTCTACGACGAATTGGAGCGGACGAGCCGCCACAAGAGTGAGTTTCTCGCGAACATGTCGCACGAGCTGCGGACGCCGTTGAACGCGATCATCGGCTTCTCCCAGGTACTGCGGCAACGGCTGTTCGGCGAGGTGAACGAAAAGCAGGACGAATATCTCGGAGACATCCTCTCCTCGGGCCAGCACCTGCTCTCCCTGATCAACGACGTGCTCGACCTGTCGAAGGTCGAGGCGGGTCAGGTCGAGCTGGTGATCGCGGCCTTCTCGTTGCGCGACGCCCTCGAGCGCGGCGTGGTCATGGTGCGAGAGCGGGCAAGCAAGAGCCACGTCCATCTCTCGCTGAGGCTCGCGTCCGACATCGACAGCATCCGCGGCGACGAACGCCGAGTCCTGCAGGTTGTCTTCAACCTTCTCTCGAATGCCGTCAAGTTCACACCGTCTGGCGGTCGCGTCGACGTCTCGACAGCCCGCGTCAACGGCGAAGTACAAGTGTCGGTGGCCGACACAGGCCCGGGCATCGCGGCCGAGGACCAGGAACGGATCTTCGAGGAGTTCCAGCAGACGGCGATCGGCATCGGTCAACGGGAAGGCACTGGTCTCGGTCTCGCACTCTCGAAGCGCCTCGTCGAACTGCACGGCGGCCGGATCTGGGTCGAGAGCGAACTCGGGCACGGCAGCCGCTTCGTCTTTACTTTGGCGAGCGACGGGGTGTGAGTCATCGCCGGTGAACAGGTTCTCATCGTCGAGGACAACGCGAAGAACATGAAGCTCTTCCGCGACGTCTTGCTCGCGACCGGGTATCGCACCCTGGAGGCGATCACCGGTGAGGACGCGGTCGAGCTCGCCGTGTCAGCGCTCCCGGCACTCGTCCTGATGGACGTGCAGCTTCCGGGGATCGACGGCATCGAGGCGCTCGCGCGGCTGCGCCGTGACGAGCGCACCGCCTCGATCCCGGTGCTCGCGCTGACGGCGCAGGCGATGCAGGGCGACCGCGAGGCGCTGCTGAAGGCAGGCTTCGACGGCTACCTCTCGAAGCCGGTGGACATCGTCGAGCTGCTCCGGACCGTAGCCGAGCACTGCGCGCGCATGTGAACGGGCGCACTCTCGACGCGTTGACCTGATCTGACCGTACGAATTGCGGCGGCCGCCAGTGTTGCTCCCCAACCGATCGGGAGGGGAGCCTCCAAGCAAACGGGTGCTCGCCCTGTAGAGACGCTCTGCTCTGCGTAGCAGCATCGACACGTAATCGGCGGGTGATGGGAGAAAGCGCCGAAGAGAAGGCGCAAACGTGATCCCTTCGGCGTCATCGAGGCAGTCTCGTTGGCCCGGAGGAAGACCCGGAGCCGAAGCCGCAACGTGAAAGGGACGAGAAATGACCAGAAAGATGATTCGGAACTCGTTGCCGATCCTGGTCGGCGTCGTCGCGGTTGCCGCGTTGGCGTCGCTATCGGCGGCGTCGGCGAGAACACACAAGCTCGCGGAAGAGTCCCCGAGCGCAGCTTTGATCTGGAATACGAATGCGGTCAACGCGGTGCGGTCGTCGGTGCCGACGAAGGTGCAGACCGACGGGATGGTCTACATGTCGTATGTGCAGGCAGCGGTGTATGACGCGGTGACGAAGCTCGAGGGGCGCTACCAGCCCTACCACGACTTCACCGTCGCAATCGCTCCCGGTGCCTCGGTGCAGGCGGCGATCGCGGCAGCCGCGCGAACGACGCTCGATTACTACTTGCCCGACCAGCAGGCAGCTGTCGATGCCGAGTACACGGCGTACCTCGCGACGCTCAGCGGGAATGTGGCCGGCGGTGTCGCGGTCGGCGAGGCAGCGGCGAACGACATCATCGCGTTCCGGACCGGTGACGGCCTGAAGGCAGCGACACCGAGTTACGGACAGATTGGGCCGATCCTGCCCGGGCAGTGGCAGCTCCAACCCGGCCAAGCGGTGCAGACGCCCTGGCTTGCCACCATGCGTCCGTTCCTGCTCGAGCAGGCCTCGCAGTTCCGGGCCGAGCCGCCGCCCGCGCTCACAAGCAGGCAGTACGCGAAGGACCTGAACGAGACGGAGGCCTACGGTGCGATCGACAGCACCGTCCGCACTCCCGAGCAGCTCGCGATCGCGTACTTCTGGGTCGGCAACAACATCAACCAGTACAACCAGACGATGCAGAACGTCGTCGCCCAGCACAACATGGATCTCGTCGACGCCACGCATCTGCTCGCGGTCGGGGAGATCGTCACGACCGACGCCGGGATTGCCTGCTTCGACTCGAAGTTCTTCTACCAGGCGTGGCGGCCGATCACAGCGATCCGGAATGCCGACAAGGACGGCAACCCCGACACGACCGCCGATCCCACGTGGCAGTCCGTCCTGCCGGTGCCCGGCCACCCGGAGTATCCGTCCCAGCACGGCTGCTTCACGGCCGCCTTCAGCGACACCCTCGCGGCCGTCCTCGGCACGCACCACCTCGACGTCACGGTGCCCGGAGGACAAAACGGCAGCCCGGTCCTCACAACCACCCAGCACTTCAACACCGTCAACGACATGCAGAAGCAGGTCGTCGATGCCCGCGTCTGGCTCGGCTTCCACTTCCGCAACTCCGTCGAGCAGGGCGAAAAGCTCGGCAACGACGTAGCCGACTGGGAACTCGACCGCTACTTCAAGCCAGTCCGGTAGCGACCCAGGCTCATGCATTGGAGTGGCCCGCGTCCGCGCGGGCCACTCCTACTTGAAGATGTTCACTGCGCGAGCGGTCACGAGCAGGATGCTCACTGCCGAGATCGCCGATTCCGAGAGCATCAACAGTTTCGCCCATCGGCTCAGCGGCATGGAATCGGTCGGGCTGAACGCGATCGAGTTGGTGAACGAGACATAGACGTAGTCGACCAGCTCGGGATGCCAGTTCGGCGCCGCGAGCTGGGGATTTTCCATCTGCGGAAACTGGAAGTCCGGCGGAGGCGGCTCAGGCTGGCGGCGACGTACCGGGCCGCCGCGATCGAAGCCCCAGAACCAAAGGCCGTAGGCGATGACGTTCGTCCCCCAGATCGTCATCCCCTTCAGCAGCAACTGGCCGCCGCTCGACTCCTCTCCGCTGATCAACGAGCCGAGCAGGGCGAAAAGTGCGACCGCGTTGTCGAGACTGATGATCCCGAGCAAGATCAGCGCCACGTTGCGCCGATGACCGATCCGCTCGAGGAACCGAAGCGCTGGATCCCAGGCGAGCGCCACCAACAGGACGACCTCGGGCCCGACCGCGAGGAGCCAGACCCACCATGGCAAGTGCCAGAGCTTCCAGTCCAGCCGCCAGCTGACGACCGCGAGGGTGAGTTGCAGCCCGATGACAACCAGGACTGCGGGTGCCGCCTCCCAGCGCGACTCGGTGGCTTCTTCGGACTCCGCTGTGCGCTCGCCCTCGATAGGGACGATTCTGCTCGCCGGACCGGTCACCGCAGGTCCGCGCGCTCTGGCGGCTCCGCCCGGATCCCCCCTTCGGCCGGCGGACGCGCCCCTAGAAGAGCTGGTTCTCGCCGCCGAAGATCGCCGAGACCGAGTCGTCGGCGAAAACGTTCATGATCGTCTCGGCCAGCAACGGCGCGACCGTGAGCACGGTCATGTTGTCGGGCTTCGTGATCGGGTCGATCGGCACCGTGTCCGTGACGACGATGCCCGCAAAACCTGCCCCGCTGAGCTTCTCGAGGCCCTCTTTCGAGATCAGAGCGTGCGTGACGAAGACCCAGACGTCGGTCGCGCCGTGCTCCTTCAGCGCCTCGGCACCTGCGATCAGCGTGCCACCCGTCGTCGTGATGTCGTCGCCGATGATCGCGACCTTGCCACGCACTCGCCCCGTCACCTCGGTGACCGCCGCGACATCGTGCGCCGGTCGCGTCTTGTGCATGATCGCGAAGTCCGCCTCGATCATCTCGGCGAAGCGCACGGCGTGCTTCGCACGGCCGGCGTCCGGTGCGACCGAGACGACGCCTTCGCCCGTGAGACCCAGGTCGCGGAAGTGGCGTGCAAAGAGCGGCAGGCTCGTCATGTGGTCGACGGGGATCTGGAAGAACCCCTGGATCTGGCCGGCGTGGAGATCCATCGTCAGGACCCGGTCGGCGCCGGCGAGTTGGAGCATGTCGGCGATGAGGCGGGCCGAGATCGGCTCGCGCGGCTTCGCCTTGCGGTCCTGGCGCGCGTACGGGAACCACGGGATGACCGCCGTGATCCGCTTCGCCGAGGCGAGCTTCGCCGCCTGGATCATCAGCAGCAGCTCCATGAGGTTCTGGTCGACCGGGTCGCAGCCCGTCTGAACGAGAAAGATGTCGGCGCCGCGGATCGATTCGCAATACCGGATGTAGGTCTCGCCGTTTCCGAACGTGTGCAGCTCGATCTCGCCGAGCTGCACGCCGAGCGGCGCGACGATCCGCTGCGCGAGGTCAGGATGCGACCGGCCCGAGAACACCATCAGCCGCTTCTGCGGGCCGCGTTCGAGCCAATGCCCTGGCGAGGGCTGAGTCATTGGCTCCGAGGACTCGAGTCCTGGAAGGACGAGCTCAGTCGTCGCGCTGCCGGGCTGCATATCCCTCCTTGTTCTCCTGACGGGACCGAGCGATCCCGAGTGCATCCGGGGGGACGTCGTTCGTGATTACCGACCCCGCGGCGATCCAAGCCCCGTCTCCGATCTCGACCGGCGCAATGAAGCCATTGTGGATCGCGGTCCTGACGTTGCGGCCGATGGTCGTGCGGTTCTTCGGCACGCCGGGCTTGTGCGCGTAGTTGGCGGTGATCGCACCGGCGCCGATGTTCGTGTCCTCGCCGACGTCCGCATCGCCGATATACGACAGATGCGGGACCTTCGTCCGGTCGCCGATCCGTGAGTTCTTGATCTCCACGAAGGTGCCTGCCTTGGAAGACTCGCCGAGGACCGTTCCGGGGCGAAGGTAACAGAAGGGCCCGATCGTCGCTCGGACGCCGATCTGGGCGTCGATCGCAACCGTGTTCGCACCGATCTCCGCTCCGGCGTCAACCCGCGTCGCGCCCCGCAGGATCACAAACGGCTGGATCGTCGCATCCGGCTCGATCGTCACGGTCGGGTCGATCCAGGTCGTTCGCGGGTCGACGATCGTCACCCCCGCGAGCATATGGGCCTCGTTGATCCGGTCGCGCAGGACCGAGGCGGCATGCGCCAGCTCGACCCGGGTGTTCACCCCATCCGTCTCGTGCGAGTCGGACGCGCAATGCGCGGCCACGTGCTGCCCCGCTCCGACGAGAATCTCGATCACATCGGTGAGGTACAGCTCACCCTGCACGTTCTTCGGCCGGAGTTGCGCGATCGCCGGCCAGAGCGCATCGCTCCGAAAGACGTAGATCGACGAGTTGATCTCGCGGATCTCGTGCTCGGCAGGAGTGGCGTCCGTCCCCTCGGCGATCCGCAGCACGGAGCCGTCGGAGTCGCGGACGATGCGGCCGTAGAGCCGTGGATCCGGGGGCTCCGCGCTGAGGATCGTCGCGGCCGCGGATTCGTTCCGGTGCGTCTCGATGAGGTCGACGAGCAGTCGCGACGTGAGCAGCGGCGTGTCGCCCGAGAGCACGAGGACGTCGCCGGAATACGACTCGAGCGCAGAACGCGCTGTGCGCACGGCGTCGCCCGTACCGAGCGGCGGATCCTGCACGACAACCGTGACGCCGCTGTCGGCGAATTCGTCGCGACCCGTCGGCGAGGCGACGACGACGAGCGGAGCGGCGCCGGTCTCGCGCCCGCTCTCGAGCACCCAATCGACCATGCGCCGCCCGAGGATCGGATGGAAGTGCTTCGGCACGGCGGAGCGCATGCGGGTGCCGAGCCCTCCGGCCATGACGACAGCTGCGATGGACGTGTCGTTGGTCATCGGGATATGAAGGCCGTGCTTTTCAGAATGGCTGGGGCGCCAGGATTCGAACCTGGGATCGCGGGACCAAAACCCGCTGCCTTACCGCTTGGCTACGCCCCACAATGCGGCGAGTATAAGCCCGGGCTACTTGCGTTCTCGGAAGAGGAAGAAGAGCGCCACGATCGCGACGACCGCGATCAGGCCGATCGCGATCGCCTTGAGGACGCCGAGCGCGATCGGAACGCACAGTACGAGCAGCTGCGAGGCCGCAAAGATCCAGGTCACCTGCCGGATCAGGTCGGAGCGGCTGTTGCGTCCTACGAACCACCAGAGCCCGACGCCGATCGCGGCCAGACCCACAGCCTCCCACCAGTGCAGGACGCCGGCGATGTAGAGGAGCCCCTCGACGAGGGTGATCCAGAGCGTGATCCGGACGCGCCGCTCGCGCAGCCAACGCCCCCGGGGCGTCGACCCATGTTCGATCACGGTCGTCCCGTACATCTCTCGGCAACGGTACCACGGTGGTGCCGCTGCGAGCCCAGGCGATCAGCGCGCCGTGAGGGCGAGCAGCACGAGATCCCAGAGAGCGATCAGTCACCTCGAGCGTCAGGCCAACGACGATCAACGGCTGTCGCTTCACCTCAGCCCCAACCAGGCCGTGAACCGTCTGCGCTACTTGAACTTGAAGTTCGCGCGGTGGACGGTCCCGTCCTTCAACGCGACCGTCAGCTGCCGGCACGACCCCGCCCAGCTCTTGTCGGTCTTCCAGACGTATGTGTACTGCCCCGCTGCGGCGTCGTAGCTGAGCCCGCTGTTGCTGTTCGTCACGGTCTGGTCGACCGGATCGACCGGAGCCGTTGCGTCACAGGCGATCGGGGCCGAACTCGGCGAGCCGGCCGCGAAGATCGACAACCCCTGATTGCCGTTGAGCGTGAACTTGACCGGGACAGCCTGTCCGGCGTTGAGCATGTTCAACGTCGGCAGATTGTCGACGGGCTGGAAGAAGCCGGCGAACTTGTAGGCGACCGTGTAGGTCGCCGTTGCGCTCGCGTGGTTGCCCTCGAGATCGGTCGCCGTCACCGTGAACGTCTTCTGCCCAAGTGACGACGTGTCGATGTTCTGCCCATTCGCCACTGGGTTCGTGCAGCTCAAGACCCCGCCGCTGTCGAAGCAGCTATACGACGCCGGAACCGGCTGGCCGAGATAGAAGACGCCGTGGTCGATCGGAGCCGCAATCGTGATCTGCGGCCCCTGCCCGTCAGCCGTCGTCGAGATGAAAAGGAAGCCCTTGTCGGTCGTGTAGCCGACGTTGCCCGCCCCGTCTTCGGCGAGGAAGGCGGACTCGAGCTTCGGCACCGTGATCCCTGTCGCCGTGCCGGCGTAGAGGTCGGTCGTGCCGGGCTGCAGCGTCAGTGTCACGAACGTCCACGTGCTTCCCCCCTGGGTGAAGTAGGCCTTGACGACCTTGATGCCGGACGCGTCACTCGTGCGCGCGAAGAGCGTCGCGGTTCCGTCGCCGTTCACGACCGACCCGACCTGCGTGAAGAGCGGCGCGGTGAAGTCGGTGCTCGTCGAGTACAGCACTTGCAGGTCGATGCTGTCGACCAGGCGCTGAGTTGTGCCTTCGCGCGTCTGGCCCGGCACCAGAACGAGTTGATCGTGATTCTGGCCAAACGCATTCCAGTGGTTCAGGCTTGCGAAGGTGGCGGGGAACGTCGCGTCGGTGACCTTCGACTCGGGCTCGTGGGCCGCCAGGTCGATCATCGGCGTCGCGATCAGCGGGTTCACATTGCCCGCGACGTCATGGGTCTGCAGTCCGTTGATGACTACGCCGTGTGCGCGCTGGGTGCCGACGGCGGTCACCTCCTGGCTGACCCGCGGCTCGATCGGACGATCCTTCAAGTACTCGACACCGCCATCCGCGGCCGACCAGTACTTGCCGCGCGCGGTCGAATGGGGCACCAGCGCGTTCGCACCGGTGAACGAGAAGGACAGCGCAGCCGCGGCGACGTTCGGGACCGAGGTCGGGGTAGGCGTCAGGGGCGCCGGACCCGCAGGTTCAGGCCCTGCACCGATGCGGTAGAAGGGCAGGCCGTAGAAGGTCGCCTCCGCAAGTGCCTTCTCAGCGTAGGGGTCGTAGCTGGCGATCGACGCAAAATACTGCTGCTTGGCAAACACGAGCTTGCGTCCGATCGAGCCGTCGGACGCCAGGTTGTGGGCGAACATCGTCATCAGGCGCTCCGACAGGGCGATCGTGTCGTAGTCGCCGTAGCCGTAGCCGGTGTTGGCGACATAGACACCCGCACCGTTTTGGGCCAATGCCTGCGCCCAGTCGCGCAACCGGGCGGCAGTGCTCGGTGTCGATGGGAACAGGTCGCTGACGTTGAGGCCGGCGTGGCAGCCCATCGTGAAGAGAATGGCGTGCGACAGCCGGCCGGACGCGGGCAAGACGCTCGTCGGCACCAGCGTCGCGTTCGTGATCGGCGTGGTCGCAGGCGCGAGCTCCCATTGGTTGTAATGCCCGTTGACCGACAGGATCCCCGGTGCCAGTGTCGAGCTCGCGAAGTAGGGCTGCACGTCGGCCTGTCCCCATGAATCGAGCGGGCTGATGAACGGTGCTCCGGTCGTAAGGAGTGGGTTCGAGGCGTCGATTGCCAGGCTAGTTCCGCCAACGGTGTGCCGGGAACCGAGGTCACTCTTCACCTGGGTTGCCTCGTCTCGCATGAAGTCGTAGCCCGCGACGACACCCGTCGACGGATCGAGGATGCCGTTGCTCGTGTCATAGCTGTCGAGCTGCTGCGTGATCTCGGCGGGCGTCTCGACGAGGCGTCCACCCGCGACCTGCGGCAGGTAGAGCTCGCGTCCGAACCACGGAATAGTCGTGCCCGCGGTGTATGCGTCATCGGTGAGCGTGTTGCTGAGGAACTCCGAGGCGAAGAGTGCGTTGCCACGCGTGAGACCGTTCGTCGTGAAGAGCAAGTCGCTCACCGCAGTCGATTCGTTTGCATCGGTCGTCAAGTCGGAGATTCGCGCCATCGGCATCAGCTCGTCGCCGCCGACAATCACGATGTTCTCGACGTTCGGAGCCCCTGCCCGGTAGCGGGCGACGACGGCGTTGATCTTGCGCACGACATCGTTTGCAGCAGCCGGCGCGCAGGGACTTGCGTCCCACGCTGCCTTGGCGCTGCGAACTGCTGTATCGCCGTCGACCGGCAGAAGAACCGCTTTCAGATCCGGGTGAGCCGCGACGAATGCGTTCAACCGGTCTCGAAGCGCTGTCGCTGCCGTCTGCCCATACGCGCTACCCGTCGCCCCGTAGTTGAAGAGGAACAGGGTCTTGGTATCGGCGGGAATCGTCAGCGGCAGCGTGCCTACGGCACCAAGTGGATTCGCATATGTACGCGCGGGACACGCGGGCAACTGCGGGGGCGTGATCACCTTGACGCGCAACGTGTACGGGTCGTTGCTGTGGTCGCCGTTGTAGCCGTCGACGAGCACCTTCACCGGGCCGTTCTCATCGCCGCTCAGGGTGACCTGCGCCACCTCGACCCCGTCGCCCCGCGTGATGCCAGAGCTCGCGATCTGGCTGTTGGGGATCGGCGCGTCCTGGAGCCCTTCCGGCTGCGGATTGTCGGTCGGCGTGTTGAGGGCACTGCCGTTGTCGGGCAACGGGCTATTCGGGATCGGCGAGTTCGGGATCGGCGAGTTCGGGATCGGACTGGCAAGGAGCGTCTGCGCACTCGGCTTCGTCAGGTAGAGGTCGAGGTCGGTGCCTGCAGGCGGCCGCATGAAGACCTGGATCTTCGTCCCAGGAGCCATCCCGGTGGTCGAGATGCTGCGCCAGTCGAGATCGCCTTCGGTCGCTATATGCCCGATCGCGAGCGTATTCGGGGCGAGCGCAGGTGCTGTAGCCGGATCCCCATCGGGCTCGAGGTTCTGAGTCACCGTCACCGGTGCCTGCCCCGTCGCCGCGCTCGTCGACGGACCGATGATCAGGCGGACGATCGAGGACTGCTCGCCCAGGCGGAAGCCAGCGAGCGCCTGGAAGTCGAGGCGAACCGTCTGACGACTTCCTGGGGACGCTGCGCAGCCGGTTGCGAGCGGCAGGGACGACCACGTCGCGCCGTCCGTGCTCTGTGACGGGTCGGGAACGGCCTTCGCAGCGCCTACGCCGATCGCAAGCGCGCTCGTGCCGGCCTTGACGATGAAGCCGTTCGGCAGCACGGCGCGGAGCGTGTACGGCGTGCCGCAGGGCACCGGCGCGGTCAGGTGGTAGTGGACGACGTCCCCTGTGCCCGCGAACTGCTGGAACCCCGCGAATGGCCAGGACTCCCACGGCAGGTTCTCGAGCCCGATCAGGCCAACGGAAAAGGCGTTGAAGTTGATGCCAGCCAGAGGCGAGACGGTCGAGCCAGTCTTGGGGAACGACAGATCGGCGAAGGTCGCCGTCGACTTCATGGCACCGGCGGCAGACGCCTCGGCGAGGGTCTTTGCAAGGCACACGGCTCTCGAGGTGAACTTCGTGCAGTCGACGACCGCGTCCGGGTTGTAGAGATCGCCGACGAGGATCGAGCCGATCGCCGTCAGCGAGAGGGACGAGTTTGGAATCGGGCTATTCGGGATCGGCGAGTTCGGGATCGGCGAATTCGGGATCGGCGAATTCGGGATGGGCGTCACCGGCGGCCCTGGGTCAGTGATGTCCCCGACGGTGAGTTGGCCGAGCCGCGCGATCTCGGCATCGTCGAGCAATCCCGCAATGTCGAGGCCGAGGACGGTGGTGGTATTGACGTCGAAGTCCGAGCAACCGGGTGCCTTGCCGAGCTCGAGGCACCAGTTGTCCTGAGAATTCGGCGGGATCCACTTCAACTTCGTGGCGCCGAACAGGAACGAGGTGAAGCGGGCGCCGCGCAGCAAGGTGTTCTGCAACTGCAGCGTTCCGAGCTTGAGACTGTTGAAGCGCGTCAGCGCAGCCGAGTCCGCGAACAGGTCGGCGAGCGTCAGGCTGGTCACCGGGACGCCGGCATGCGGATCCGGCGCCACGAAGATCGCGCTCCAGTCGACCGGGATCGACGAGAGCAGCACGCTCGAGAGCAGCGCCGTCGGGATGCCATCGAGCCCGGAGTTCGCGATCGGCGAGTTCGGGATCGGGCTGTTCGGGATGGGCGAGTTCGGGATCGGGCTGTTCGGGATCGGCGAGTTCGGAATCGGCGCCGCGCCGACTCCCGAGTTCGGGATCGGGCTGTTCGGGATCGGCGAGAACGCAAACGCTCCGAGCAGCGACGGCGGCACTGATGCGAGCGGCACGTTCGCGGCTCCGGCAGGCACGGAGGGCTCGTCGGCGGTCAGGCTCAGATTCGCGAGCACGTTCGCCGCAGTCACCGTGGCGCAAGCCGAGAACTCAGAAGTGCTGCCGTTCGAGTCGGTTGCGGTCGCCGTGATCACCTGGCCGGCCGCGACGGCAGCCGCCGCCGGCCCCGTCAGCGTCGCGGCGAAGTTGCCCGGGCCGCCGCCGAGCTTTACCTGGCGGCTGCCGAGGTAGGTCGCGCCCTCGCCGTAGTTCACGCCTTGATTCGTCTGATCGCACGACGGACTGGAGAAGAATTCGATCGTGTAGCCAGCATTCGGCACCGAGTCGAGCCCGTACGCAACGTCGACGGAAGTACCGTCGGCGGACGCGCTGGCGACGGTCGGGAAGTTCTGGAGGCCGTTCGGTCCCGTGTCCCCATCTCCCGGGTCGTTCGCCGTGACGTTGTCGTCACTCAGGTCGACGCCGAGCCCGCCGTTGCCGTCGATCGAGTTCTGCGTGATCGTGTTGCCGATCCCGCCCGTCACGGCGACGCCGGTCAGGATGGTGATCGTGTTGTTGCGAACCGTGTTGCCGGGCCCGATAGTGTTGTGGTCGCCATCGACGCCGATTCCGGTCCCGTTGTCCGCGATGTCGTTTCCGGTAACCGTCGCTCGGTCTGCGTGGCTGAGCAGGATCCCCTCGAGCCCATTGAAGCGAACAGTGTTGCTGTCGAGCAGCACGTTCTGAGGCCGGATCGTGCTGTTCGCCAATTGCACGTCGATGCCTTCGTCGAGGTTCCCCTGGCTCCCGCCCGTGCGATCGACGCCGACGAAGTTGCGAACGACGATGAGGTCGTTCGAGTTCGCCAGCGCGAGGCCACTCTCGCCGTTCCCGACGACGTTGTCGGCGACAATCGCGCCGTCGGCGCTGTTGACGCCCAGAGCCCAGGCGAACGAACTCCCGAGCGTCGAGGTGCCGTCCTTGCCGACGCCGACGCTGTTGAAGCGAATCTCGGAATTGTCCGGCACGCCTGCGATGCCGTGAACGTCGATGCCGGTCTCGGCGCCGAAGACGACGTTCCCGTCGGCAGCGGTGTTGCCACCGATCAGCGTATGCAGCGCACCGTTTATCGTCGCGATCCCGATCTCGTTCGAGAGCGCGACGTTGCCGCTCGAGTCGGTGCCAACGAGATTCGCGGCGACGACGTTGTCATGGGCGCCCGCCGACCCGTCGACCAGGATGCCGTACGACCCGTTCCCGGAGACCAGGTTGCCGGCGCCGGCGCCGCCGATCAGGTTCCCACTCCCGGTGACGACGATCCCCTGATCGTTCGAATCACCCTCCAGCCCGTCTGCGGTCGTGCCGATGTAGTTCTGCGCAATCGTGTTGCCGTCGGACTGGACGAGGATCCCGGCGAAGGGCGGGCCTTCGAACTGTTGGTGGCCGTTGATAGCGAGCCCGCGAATCGTCGAGCCGCCCGAGCCCGGCCCGAGCACGAGTCCGTTGCCGCTCGTGGCACTGCCGTCGATTGTGATCCCGAGCGTCCCCGGTGGCGCACTCTCGGTCGTGCCGTCAATCTCGACCGGCGTGGTGATCGTTGGCAGCGGCGCCAGGGTCGGCGTGATCGTTGCCGGGCCGCCCGGGATGGCGAACGCGATCGTGCCGCCGCCGCCAGCGTTCGCGGCGTTGATCGCCTCGCGCAGCGTGCAATCCGCCGCGCTGCAGACCCCATCGTCATGGTCGGTGCTCGTGTTCACGACGATCGCAGTTGAGAGCGCCACTGCATAGATCGCGGCGTTGTCGCAGCGGAAGGCCGCGCAGTTGTCCGCCGTTTCGACCCACGAGACATGGAGGCTCTGGCCGCTAGATGCCGCGGCGTAGGTGATCGTGTAGATGCCCGACCTAATGTCGGTCGCGGCGGGGAGTGTGTCGACGAACGCAGGCGCCGACCCGTCGCTCAGCGTCGCAGTCAGTTGGCCGTCAGCTCGGTTCGTCGCGACGTACACGCGAAGAGTCCGCAGTTGAGTCCCTGCGGGCACGTCGAACGAAAAGCCCTTGCCGAGCGTCGAGACGTCGGCACCGAGCGGAGGCGGCGGTGGACCGCCGTTGTGTTGCAGCCCGGCCGGAACATCGCTCCCGGACGCGGTGCTGCCACCGTTACTCCAGTTGAAGAGGAACGGCCCGGCGAACTGCCCGATCCCGCGCAGCGGCGCGGTCGGTGCAGGGTCGATGTTCGTCAGGTCGCTGATCGCGGTGCCGCCGCTCTTGCGCACGTCCGGCGCGAGACTCGTGCTCGTCCCGCCGCCCGCGGAGCCCCAGACCGCCCAGTCGAGCGCACCGGCGCTCGTCAGGTCGACGGAGGAGGGCGGGTCGAGGGCGACGCTGCCTGAGAGGGAACTTCCAAGCGCAGCTGGAGACAGGGCCAGCGCGCCGATCATGGCGAGCAGCGCTACCACAGTCCGTTGTTCGACCCCGCCGCACCGGATCGACACGTTCAAACGTCCTCCCCAGGATCCGAAACTTACGCTCGATCAGGGATAGTTATCCCCCTCTTCCACTGCATTGTCAATCCGAGGTCGCGTTTCCGACATCGATTGCGCTCACTTTGTAGTTATCCCGCCTCTACCGGTTCGCAGTGATCGGGGTCATACTCGGGAAGTGTCCATCGCCCGCTCCGTAAGTGGTGTCGATACCGATTTGACGCCGTACGTTCCGCGGCTCGTGATCCAATGGCTGGCCGACGATCCGGCCAAAACCTGGCGCGAGCTCGACGGGACGATGGCGTTTGTCGACATCTCCGGATTCACGGCGATGTCGGAAAAGCTCGCGGGCGAGGGCAAGGCCGGCGCAGAACAGGTCACCGATGTCATGAACTCGACCTTCGAGGCGCTTCTCGGCGTCGCCTACTCCTATGGTGGCGGATTGCTGAAGTTCGGCGGCGACGCGCTGCTGTTGTTCTTCGACGGCGACAGTCACGAAACGCGCGCGACCCGAGCCGCCTTTGAAATGCGCAAGACCCTGCGCTCGCTCGGGCGCCCGAAAACCAGCGCCGGCCCTGTGACGCTCAAGATGCACGTCGGCATCAACTCGGGCGCGTTCCATTTCTTCCTCGTCGGCTCCGATCACCGTGAGCTGATGGTCGCAGGCCCAAACGCTACGAGGACCGTCCAGATGGAGGCGGCCGCTGCGGCCGGGGAGATTATGGTCAGCCCGGCGACGGCGTCGGCGCTCGCCCGCTCGGCGCTCGGCGGAGCGCGCGATGGCGGTTACCTGCTCGCGTCTGCGCCGGACGCGTCCGAGCGACTCGAGCCGTTGCCTCCGCTCGACGGCCTCGCCCTCGATCTGTGCGTGCCGCGGCTGATTCGCGATTACGTCACCGCCGGCGTCGCCGAGCCAGAGCACCGGCAGGCCGTGGTGGCGTTCCTGCGCATCTCGGGCGTCGACAACCTGACGGCAGCCGAAGGTGCCGCCTCCGCCGCGGTCGCAGTCGCCGAGATCGTTGAGGCGGTGCAGGTCGCCGCCCGGGAACACGAGGTCTGCTTCCTCGAGAGCGACATCGATTCCGACGGCGCGCGCATCGTCCTCGTTGCCGGCGCGCCGCGTGTCACCGAGAACGACGCGGAACGGATGCTGCGGACGGTGCGTGCCGCCGCCGACGCGACCGCGCGGCTGCCCCTCTCGATCGGCATCAGCCGCGGACGCGTGTTCGCCGGCGAGGTCGGCGCCTCTTTCCGCCGTACGTACACGATCCTCGGCGGAACGGCAGCGCTCGCCGCGCGCTTGATGGCCCGCGCCGAGCCCGGGCAGGTGCTCGTCCCTGTCGACCTGATTGGACGTTCGGCGACCCGCTTCGCTACCCGCGAGCTCGAGCCATTCGCTCTGAAGGGCATCGCCGAAGCGGTGCAGGTGGTCGACCTCGGCGCGATCGAGGGCGCGCGCGAAACACCGCAACCCTCCGAGCTGCCACTCGTCGGCCGGCACCGAGAGCTCGCCGTACTGACTGCGGCGCTCGCACCCGTGCGCATGGGCTTCGGAACCGTGGTGGAGCTCGTCGGCGACGCTGGCGTCGGCAAGTCGCGGCTCCTGCAGGAGTTTCGCGCGGGAGCCGAAGATCTGACGCGAATCGGCGCGCGCTGTGACGAGTACGAGAGCAGCACGCCCTACTTTGTCTTCCGTGCCCTGATGCGGTCGCTCGTGGGCATTGGGGTCGACGATCCGGCAGGCGACAACGCCGGCGTGCTGCGTGCGGTGGTCGAACGGGCCTCGCCCGACCTCGTGCCCTGGCTTCCCCTGCTCGCCCTGCCGCTTGACGTGTCCGTTCAACCAACTAAAGAGGTCGACGAGCTGCAACCCGCGTTCCGCCGGGCACGCTTGCACGGCGCGGTTGAGGCGCTTCTTGCAACCCTGCTTCCGGGTCCGACGCTCCTGCTCTTTGAGGATGTGCACTGGATCGACGAAGCCTCGTCCGAGCTCCTGCGCCACCTTGGCTCGACGAACATGACGCGACCGTGGGCTATCTGCTGCACGCGGCGGCCCGGCACGGCGGGATTTGTGGCGGGGGGCGGGACGCCTCCGGTCGCTGCGATGACGATCCTGCTCGAACCGCTGACCGACAGCGACGCGACCTCCCTGGTCGCAGCCGTGGCCGGGGAGCGTCTAAACGAGACCGAGATCGCTGCGGTCGTCCGGCGCGCCGGCGGGAATCCGCTCTTCCTGCAAGAGCTGATCACGACCGCGGACGACGACGGCGCCGACGACCTGCCGGAGTCAGTCGACGCAGTGGTCGGCACGCGGATCGACAGGCTCGCCCCCGCCGACCGTGCCTTGCTGCGCTGGGCGTCGGTTCTCGGTGTTCTCTTCGACGGGGCGTTGATCGCTGACGTGCTTGTCGGCGACCCAGCCGCCGCCGCCGACTCAGAAGCGTGGGACAGGCTTGCTGAGTTCATCGAACGGGACCCGTACGTCGCCGGCGGCTTCCGCTTCCGACATGCGCTGATTCGCGACGCCGCTTACGAGGGCCTGCCGTTCAGACGCCGCCGCGAGCTGCACCTCAGGGTCGGCGAGGTCTACGAGCGCCGGTACGCCTCCGACGTGGAGGAAGTCGCCGAGCTTCTTTCGCTTCACTTCTCGCTCGGCAGGAATGCGCCGAAGACATGGCGGTACTCCCTCGCCGCCGGCGACCGCGCGCAGGAGAAGTTCGCCAACGTTGAGGCCGCCGAGTTCTATCGTCGGGCTCTCGAGGTCGCGAAGCAGCTCGAAATTGCTCACCCAGAGCGGGCGCGCGTCTGGGAGTCGCTCGCGGACGTTTGCCTGCGCTCCGGGCACCTTGCAGAGGCGAAGGAAGCCCTCGCCGAGGCGCGCCGCTTCGCGGCGCCGAACGAACAACCAGCGCTGATGCATAAAGAAGGGCTGCTTCGGGAGGAGCAGGGGGCGTATTCCGAAGCGCTTCGTTGGTACACACGCGGCGACAAGGCACTGGCCTCTGTCGCCGACGCCGACCGGCGCGCGCAACTCGGCGTCGAGTTGACGTGTGCGCGGGCGCAAGCGCGCTTCCGTCAGGGCAGCTACGACGAGTCGCTGAAGCTTGCCGAACGTGTGATCACGGAGGCGAATCAGCTCGGCGATCTGCGCAATCTCGCGCATGCCTACTACCTGAGCCACGTCATCCACACATTCCGCGGCAGTCCCGAGCGGCATGCCTTCCGCGGCCTCGCGCTGCCAATCTACGAGGATATCGGCGATCTCTCCGGCCAAGCGAGCGTTCTCAACAACCTCGGGATCGAGGCGTACTACGCGGGACGCTGGGACGAGGCCCGCGATCTCTACGAGCGCAGCGGCAAGCTGCGCGAGCGAATCGGCGATGTGATCAATGTCGCAACGACGACCAACAACGTCGGGGAGATCGAGTCGGATCAGGGCCGGTACGCCGACGCAGAGCAGCGGTTCAGGGACGCGATGCGAATCGCCGACAGCACGGGGCAGCGCCTGATCGCAGCTGTTGCGCGCGGCAACCTCGGACGGGTTGCGGCTCGAGCCGGGCGGCACCAGGAGGCCGAGGAGCTCCTCAGCGAGGCGGTCGCCGTCCTCGACGAGATGGGTGCAGCCCCATTCGTGCTCGAGCTTCAGGCGCGCCGTGCAGAGTTACTCGCTTTCCGTGCGGACGCTCCGCAGGAGGCGATCAGGCTGGCAGACGAGACCCTTGCGAAGGAGGGAAAGGGAGCGATGCCGCCGGCGCTCCGCGCCCTCCTCGAGCGGGTGCGAGGTACTGGGTTCGCGCAGGAGGCGGATCCTGAGCAGGCCCGCGCAGCGCTCCGGCGGGCGCTCGAGATCGCGGAGGAGCATCAGGTGGAGTACGAGGCAGGGCTTGCGTTGCGCGCGCTCGCTGCGCTCAACAATCTGGGAGGCGATGCGGCAGATGCGCTCTCGGCCTCGGAGGCCGCGGCGGAGATCTTCGCCCGGCTCGGCGTTGATGAATCAGCGATGCCGTAAGAGCCCTGCCAGTCTTATCCGTACCAGGTAGGAACCGTGATCCAGGTCCGCCCCAGGTGCTTCAACGCACCGGCTGCCCGCGAGGCGTCGGCGCGGCGGTGGAACAGGCCGTAGAGCGTCGGGCCGGCGCCGCTGACATCGGCGCGAAACGCGCCGTGGGCGAGGAGCTCTGCGCTGAGCGGCGATCGGACGAGATCGTTCGCCGGCAGCGAAGCGAGGTCGCGCGGGCGGCGGACTGCGGCGAGTGCGGCATGTACCGCGGCGGTTCGCCCCTCCCAGCCCGCCTCGCCCTCGCGAGCATCGAACTGGGCGTAGACCTCTGCGGTCGACTCCTTGATCGCACCGTGCGGGAGCAGCAAGAGCACGACGAAGTCCTGTGGCAGGTCGAGTGGCTCGAGCTCGGTCCCGTCCCCGGTACCCAGTTGCGGGCCGTCGACGAGGAAGAACGGGACGTCGGCGCCGAGACGCGCCGCCACCGCATGCAACTCGGCCGCCTCGAGCGGGTCCTGCAGCTGCCCGTTCGCAAGCCGAAGGGCGGTCGCTGCATCGGAGCTTCCGCCGCCGAGCCCTGCCGCAACGGGAATGTGCTTCTCGATCCTCACCCGCCAGCCGTGCGGCGCCGCGAGGGCGCCGAGCGCAGCTCGCACGAGCGTGTCCTCGGCGAAGCCGGAGACCGTCGTGTCGGGAGCCGGCTCGACTGTGATGCGGTCTCCGAGGTCGACGCGCTGGTACACGGTCACGACTTCGTGCTTCCCGTCGGCGCGACGCGGCCCGACGACGAGCGCGAGATTGATCTTCGCCGGTGCCGGTGCGATCACTCGAGCTCCTTCGCGAGCACCGGAAACTCCCAGGGCTCGAGCTCCTCGGCGCGCACATTCGCGGCTCGCCCGATCGCGGCCAGCGCGTCCGCCGCACGGTCGCGCGAGGCGAGACCGGCCAGCGAGAGCGAGTTGGCAAGCGTCTTGCGGCGGTGCGCGAATGCCGCCTCGACGAGACGCTTGACGACGACCCCCGCGCCGGGGCTGGTGCGCCGGAAGGCAACGAGCGCCGACTCGACGTTGGGCTTCGGACGGAACACGTCGCGCGAGACCGGGTGCAGCCCTGTGCGCTCCGTCGCCAGTTGCACCAGCACTGACACCGCGCCGTAGGCCTTCGTCGACGGCACCGCGAAGAATCGGTCGGCGACTTCTCGCTGCACCATCACGCACCAGGCGCGCAGTGGGTCGACGACGAGGCTTTCGACGACGATCGGGGTGGCGATGTTGTAGGGAAGGTTGGCGACGAGCTTCGTCGGCACGGGATCGAGGCTCGCCGCGTCAAGGCGCATCGCGTCGCCCCAGTGGATCGTCGTCCTCGGGATGTCCTCGAGGTGCGGTGCGAGGCGATTGTCGAACTCCGCAGCGTGAACATGGGTGACGTGCTCGGCCAGATAGCGAGTGAGGATCCCGAGACCGGGCCCGATTTCCAGCACGACATCGCCGGAATCGAGCTCGGCCAGCCGGCCGATCACTCCCAGGATGTTCTCGTCGACCAGAAAATGCTGCCCGAGGCTCTTGCGGGGGGTGACACTCACAGACCGAACACCGCGTCCGCGTTGGCGTCGAGCTGTTCGATCATTGCCTCGACCTCCACACCTCGAACTTCGGCGAGAAGCGCGTAGGTGTAGGCGACGTAGGCGGGCTCGTTGCGGCGTCCGCGCACGGCCTGGGGCGCGAGATACGGGCTGTCGGTCTCGGCGAGCAGCCGGTCGGCCGGCACGCGACGCGCGGCTGACCGCAGGTCGTAGGCGTTCTTGTAAGTGACATTGCCGGCGAACGAGACGTACCACCCTCGCTCGAGCGCCGGCTCGAGCAGCGGCTCCGACGAGAAGCAGTGCAGGATCACCTGGCCCTCGTGCTCGAGCAGGCGCGCACGGGTGTCGTCGTCGGCCGCGCGAGTGTGGATGACGACGGGCTTGCCCGCCGCGCGCGCGAGCGCGAGCTGCGCGTCGAAGAGCCGCTGCTGGGCGTCGGCGGGAGCGTAGTCCCGGAAGTAATCGAGCCCCGTCTCCCCCACGGCGACGACGTGCGGCTGGGCGAGCAGCGCCGCGAGCTCCGTCAACTGTCCGGGGTCGAAGCTCGCTGCCTCGTGAGGGTGGATGCCGAGACACGCATAGACGCCGTCATGCTCCTCGGCGAGGGCGAGCGCCTGGTGCGCGCCGGCGAGGGTCGTCGCCACCGTGACGATCCGCGACACACCGGCGACTCGCGCGCGCTCGATGACGTCGGCCGCGTCGTCGCCGAGATGCGCGTGGGTGTCGATCACTCGTCGTTGTCGCGCATTCGCCGCAGCTCGTCCTCGACCACGGAGTCGTCGAGCTTCTTGAAGAGCTGCCGCGGTTCCTGCAGGGGCTGTCCCGCGGGAAGCTCGCTCGGCTCCCACGCGCCGACCCACGTCGCATAGTTGCCGGTCAGGACCTGATGCGACGCGCCGTCCTCTTCGACCTCGCGGAACTCGAGCGGCCCCGCGATGAACCCGTCGTACCCGAGCAGCTCATGCACCTGCTGCGAGGTATGAGGGAGAAACGGCGTGAAGATCGTCTTCAGGTTGTCGACCGCGCGGAGCGAGACGAACAGGACGGTCGCCGCCCGCTCACGGTCGGTCTTGACGAGCGCCCAGGGAGCCTGCTCGCTGACGTACTGGTTGACCGTGGTCGCCAGGCGCATCGTCTCGGCGAGGGCGGCGCGGAAGCGGCCCTCTTCGATGAGCGCGCCCACGGTCTCGAAGCCGGCTTCGACCCCCGCGAGCACGGCCCGGTCCTCGCTCGTGAGCTCGCCCGGGTCCGGGACAGCCCCGAAGTTCCGGTGCGCGTTCGTAAGGGTGCGGTTGACCAGGTTGCCCCAGTTCGCGAGCAGCTCGTCGTTGTTGCGGCGCACAAATTCCACCCACGTGAAGTCGGCGTCCTGCATCTCCGGCCCGGCGGCGACGAGGTAGTACCGCAGCGCGTCGGGGTCGTAGCGGTCGAGGAAGTCGCGCAGGTAGATCACGTGCTGGCGGCTCGAGGAGAATTGCTTGCCCTCCATCGTCAGGAACTCGGTCGCGAAGACGTTGTCGGGCAGTTCGAGCGGCGCCTGGCCCGCGCCGTAGACGCCGCCCTTCTCGTAGCCCAGGAGCATCGCCGGCCAGATCACCGTGTGGAACACGATGTTGTCCTTCCCCTGGAAGTAGGCATGCCGCGCGTCGGGGTTCTGCCACCAGTCGCGCCACGCCTCCGGCTCACCGGTCAGCGCCGCCCATTCGATGCTTGCCGAGAGGTAGCCGATCACGGCGTCGAACCAGACGTAGATGCGCTTGTTCGGGTCCTCGACGTAGCCGGGAATCGGGATCGTGACGCCCCAGTCGAGGTCACGAGTGATCGGCCGGGGCCGCACCTCGTCGATCAGCCCGAGTGAGAAGTTGCGCACGTTCGGGCGCCAGTCGTCGTGGCCGGTGATCCAGGTTCGCAGCGCGTCGGCGAACTTCGGCAGGTCGAGAAAGAGGTGCTTGGTCTCGCGGAACTCGGGGGTCGCGCCGTCGATCTTCGAACGCGGGTTGATCAGCTCGGTCGGATCGAGTTGGTTGCCGCAGTTGTCGCACTGGTCGCCCCGCGCCTCCGGATAGCCGCAGATCGGGCACGTCCCCTCGATGTAGCGGTCCGGCAGCGTGTGCCCGGTCGTCGGCGAGAACGAGACGAGCATCTCGCGCTCGAGAATCGCCCCGTGCTCGTAGAGCGTCTTGAAGAGGTCCTGGGTGACCGCGGCATGGTTCCGCGTCGTCGTCCGCGAGAAGCAGTCGTACGAGAGGCCGAGCCGACGGAAGTCCTCGCGGAAGGCCGCGTTGTAGTAGTCGGCGACCTCAGCGTAGGGCTTCCCCTCTCGATCGGCGGCGACCATCACCGGCGTGCCGTGCTCGTCCGTCCCGCTGACCATGAGAACGTCGTTGCCCTTGAGCCGGTGGTAGCGAGCGAATGCGTCCGACGGGACGCCAAAGCCCGCCACATGCCCCAGGTGCCGATGGCCCGCCGCATACGGCCAGGCGGGCGCTACCAGGATCTTCCGGGCTGCTGCCATCGCGTTCAATCATACGAATGGCCCCGTGCGTCTCCTGGAACCGGACGGCGGCAAGCACCGCACCGACGCCGAGCGTGAGCCCCGCCGCGACCACGGCCACGACCGCCGCGAGTCCGATCCCGCCGAGCCGCAGCAGTCCGGGTGCGGCCGAGAGACGCCGCTGGCGAAGCGCCGACGCAGCACCGACGCCGTGCAGCCGTTCGCGCGCGGGCCGGTCGAGCAGCGCGATTGCCTCCACGCGGGGCCTGGTGGCCGCTCGTGCCGGCCGCGCCACGACGCGGATTGTCGGCGGCTGAGCGTCCACATCTTCAGCCCGGGCCTTTGTCGTAGGCCGGGCGTCGCCCGGCGACAACGGGCTTGCCCCCGCGGAGGCTGGCCCGAAGCTGCCGGGTGTCGAACCCTGTGTCATCGAACTGCGCGTCATCGAACCGCGTGCCATCGAACCGCGTGCCATCGAACCGCGTGTCACGCGCTGCCTCGAGCCGAGTGTTGAACCGCGTGTCGAACCCACCTCCGCGCTGCCTCGCACCCAGGCACGCGTGCGTCGTCCCCCCTGGCCATGCGCTCTGCGGAACGCAGACCCCGGAGTGCCGGCAGATCGCGGGCGGTGACGCACGACGAAGAACGAAGACGACTGCGCCTCGACGGCCGACCGACTCGCGGTCGGCGGCGCGGCAGCACTCGCGGCGGGGGCCGAGACCGCGGGCGGCTGCGCCGTCGCGGGCGCGGGCGTCGACGCCGTCGCAGGCGATGCGGCGTCGTGTGACGCCGGAGCGGGCGACGTCGCAACCGCCGACGTTCTGGAGGGCGGTGCGGCCGCCGGTGGAGCCGCGCCGGCACCGGGTGCGTCAGCGGTTCGGCCGGCTCCCGGGTCGGCGGCAGCGGGAGCCGGACTGGTTGGCGGAGCGGCGCGACCCGGAAGGACTGAGAGCGGATCGAGGTATCCCTGCGCCTCGGCGGCGATCCGGACGCCGAGGTGCACATAGGGCTGCGCCACCTCCGGGTCGCCACTCGGGCCGATCGTGCCGACGGCGTCGCCCTCGGCAACCGCCGCCCCCACGGGAGCCAGCAGCGAACCGAGATGCGTGAGCGTGACCGCATCCCCCGCGGAGGTGGCGATCGTGATGCTCTTGCCGGAGCTTGGCACTGTTCCGGCGAACGTCACGGTGCCCGTCGCGGGCGCAAGGACCGTCGCGCCCGCGTCACCCGCGATGTCGATGCCGCGATGCTGGCCGGCGGCATAAGGATGAGCCGGGTCGAAGTCGTAGGGCTGAAGGACGGGGCCGGATGCCGGCCATGTCCAGGCGCCAGCGCTGGGCGCGACAACGAGCACGAAGAACACGGCGAACAACAGGAGAGAACGCATCGGCACCACCTTGGTTGTCTGAGCAGAGAACGCTCAGTCACGGTACGGGGTGGCAGCCAGCGTTGTCAAAAAAGATTACACAGTTGTCACAAAGAGCCGCGATAGAGGCCGTTTCGGGACATGCCCGAGAGGCGCGCGACGACGTCGGCGGCGACCTTCCGGGGTGTTCCAGCCTCGACGAGGTCGGCCACGGCTGCGAGGGCCTCGGCTGGATCGGGCGCAGGGGCGTCGCCCGCTGCGATCACGAGCGTGATCTCTCCCTTCGGCGCCGCCGCCAGGCGCGCTGCAAGCTCGCCGGCCGGCCCCCGCAGGATCTCCTCGAACCGCTTGGTCAGTTCCCGGCAGACCGCCACGTGCCTGTCCGGGTCGAACGCCGCGAGCGATCGCAGCGTTGCGGGGAGCCGCTGCGCCGACTCGAACGCCACGACCGGGAACGCCCACGACTCGAGCTCGCGCCAGAGCGCGTCGAGTGCGCCCGCCTTACGGGGTAGGAAGCCGACGAACCCGTAGCCGGCACCCGCGAGCCCGCTCGCCACGAGGGCGGTCTCCACCGCCGACGGGCCAGGGAGCACGGTCACCGCGACGCCGGCGTCGAGCGCCGCGCGAACAAGTCGCGCCCCAGGGTCGGAGACCACGGGCATGCCCGCATCGGTGACGAGAGCGATCCGCTCGCCCGCCGCGAGTCTCGGCAGGATCTCCGCGACGCGCGCCGCCTCGTTGTGCTCGTGGTAGGAGAGGAGCCGGGCGCGGATTCCATGACGCTCGAGAAGGCCGCGGGTGTGCCGGGTGTCCTCGGCCAGGACGAGATCCGCCTCGCGAAGCTCGGCCAGCACACGCAGCGTGATGTCCTCGAGGTTCCCGATCGGCGTCGCGCAGACCGCGAGCGGCACTAGGAGAGCGCCTCGAAGGCGAGCAGTCCAGCGCCGATCAGACCGGCGTGGGCGCCGAGCTCGGCGAGCTCGAGCTCGACCTCCTGCCCGGCGGGAGCGAGCGCCTCGGTGAGAACCGCAAGCCGCGCGGCGGGCATGAGGAGCTCGAAGGCGGCAACGCCGAAGCCACCGCCGATCACGACCCGTTCCGGCCCGAAGATGTTCACGAGCGACCCGATCGCGACGCCAAGGTGATGCCCAACCTCCTCCAGCACCGGATGCCGCTCGGCGACCAGGTCATGCGCGGTGGCATTCCCGCCCAGCGCAGTCCGCGCGAGCCTGTCCGCGGCACGGCCCGAGCAGTACGCCTCGAGGTGCCCGCGACCCGAGCACGCACCCTGGCACGGCTCGCCGTCTTCGACGATCACCATGTGCCCGAGCTCGGTCCAGGCTCGAAAGAGGGCGCCGTCTGCGACCACCCCACCGCCGACGCCCGTTCCCAGCGTGAGCATGACGATGTTGGCAGCGCCCCGACCCGCACCGCGGACGAACTCGGCGTACGCCGCAGAGCTCCCGTCGTTCTCCATGGAGATCGGCAATTCGAGACGTCGCTCCATCTCGGCGCGAAAGTGTGTGTTCCGGAGCGGGATATTCACGGCGCCGAGCGCGATCCCGCGCGGCTGGTCGATGCGGGACGGGATGCCGAACCCAACCGCGCCGACATCGTCCTGCGGCAACGCGCGCACGAGGTCGGCGAGCTCGTCGAGGAGCGCTGCCTGAGATGTCGTCACCGTCGGGCGTTCCAGCATCTCGTGGACGCGGCCGTCGCCGTCGATCACTCCACCGAGGATCTTCGTCCCGCCGAGGTCGACGCCGATGACACGATTTGCAGTCACGCCCGGTGGGTAACGTAACCCGCCAGATGGCGCGGGAAGAAAAGCCCTATCGCGTCTACAGGGGCGGCCGTGCCAAAGGGAAGGTCCCGTCGGCATCGTCACGTCCAGGACGCACCTCCCGCGACGCCGCTGGCAGCTCAGGCGCGGGCGTTAGCCGCTCGGAGTACAGGGGACCTGGCGCTCCGCGCACCGGTACGCGCCGCCCACGCTGGGGGCGCCGCATCGCGATCACCGTCGCCGTCCTCCTCGTCCTGATCGTCGTCTGGGGCGTCGCGAGCTGGTTCTCCTTCTCCCGTGGCGTCTCGGATGCGAACAAGCGACTCGACCAGAACGCGAAGCTGGCGCTGACATCCCAGAGCGGCCTTCTGATCTCGCACCCCACCACGATCCTGATGCTGGGCACCGACAACTCGCAGATCGGCGGACGCGCGGGCGACCGTCACTCCGACTCGATTCTGCTGCTGCGCACCGACCCGTCGCATCACAGGCTGTACTACTTGTCGATTCCGCGCGACATCGAGGTGCCGATCCCAGGCTTCGGGACCCAGAAGATCAACGCCGCCTTCCAGAACGGCGGCCCGGCGCTGGCGATCAGAACGATCCATGCGTTCACGGGCCTCGACGTGAATCACGTCGTCGTCGTCAACTTCGCGGATTTCAAGGATCTGATCGACGCGCTCGGCGGAATCGACGTGAACGTCCCGAAGCCGATCCGCTCGAACCGCTTCGACTGCCCCTACGCCACGCAGGCGCGCTGCGCGAAGTGGCAGGGCTGGCGCTTCGCCAAGGGCACTCAGCATATGAACGGCGAGCGGGCGCTGATCTACTCCCGCATCCGCGAGAACATGCTCGACCCGTCGGAGACCGACATCACGCGCGGTGCGCGCCAGCAGGCAGTCATGGAGGCAGTCGCATCGCGATTCACGTCGCCGGGGACGCTCATTCGCACCCCGTTCTCGGGGGCATCGTTCGTGAAGCCGCTGACCACCGATCTGAGCGCGGGCCAGCTGATGCAGCTCGGCTGGGTGAAGTTCAGGGCGTCGAACTCGGGCTCGATCCACTGCCGGCTCGGCGGCGATCTCGGCGGCGGCGGAACGGGCGGCCCGAGCGAGGACAATCCGGCGACGATTGCGATGTTCCTCGGCAAGTCGGCCCCGCAGCCGCCGACGGATCCGTTCGGGCCCGGCTGCGTCATCGGCCACACGCTCCAATAGGCTCGGACTACGCCGTACCGCTCGAGCGGCAGCGAATGAGCCGGTCAGGCTTCGGCGGCCTTCTTGCCGTCGCCACCCGAATCACTCGAGCCTCCGGAGCTGCCGCTCGAGTCGCCGGAGCCGGAGGATTCGGCCGATCCGCTCGATTCATTCGAGCCGCCGCCGTCGGAGGATGAGCCCGATCCCTCCGAGGCCCCGTCCTTCGCCGGCTTCTTCGACTTCCGGCCGTAGTCGGTCGAATAGAAACCCGAGCCTTTGTAGTGCACCGCGACCGGATGCAGGACGCGTTGCAACGGCCCCGCGCCGCATACCTCGCACACCTCTGGGCTCGGCGCCATCATGCCGTGGAACGTCTCGAACAGATGACCGTTCGGGCATTTGTACTCATAGATCGGCACGGATCGGCAAGGCTAGCACCGAGCCCGAGCGACACCCGAGCCGCGCCCTCGCGGGCGATGTACGCCCGGTAGCCTCGCCGAACGTGAAGCGCACGGTCTTCGTCTCACTGCTCGTCGCCTCACTGCTCGTCGCGCTCGCTCTCCCAGCCGGAGCCGCCGCACACGCAACGCTTCTACGGACCGTCCCCGCGAACGGTGCCGTCCTCGGCCGCGCACCGTCCGCGGTCCACGTCGAGTTCGACGATGGCATCAGGGTCGCGTCAGGCAACGCCGCGGTCGCGAACTCGAACGGCGCATCCGTGCTCGGCGGTGCGCCGCGGACGAAAGGCCATGTGCTGACGATTCCTCTCCGTTCCGGGCTCGCGAAAGGGGCGTACAGCGTTCGCTGGAGCATCGTCTCCGACGACGGCCACCGCGAGGAAGGACTCGTCGCATTCGCGATCGGGCGCGGAGAGCCGGCGCCGCGGTCCGTCCTCGGCGCTTCGGCCGGCCTCGGATGGGTCAGCTTCGCGTTGCGTGCGCTCTACTACCTGGGGTTGCTCGCCGGAGCGGGCGCCGCGTTCTTCGGAGTCGCCATGCGTGGAATCGCGAGCAGTCGGCTGCGACGACCGCTCGCGCACCTCCTATTCTTCTCCCTCCTCGCCACCTTTCTCGGAGCGAGCGCGATCGTGCATGCCGCCCCGCCCGGTACGCGCTACGCCCTCGTCCTGAAAGTCGCGTTGACGATTTCACTCGTCGGTGGAGCTGCGGCAGCACTCGCGCCCACCTATCCAGCCCTGCTCGTGGTCGCCGGTGCGAGCGCGATCGTCCTGCTCGCGGCGCCGACGCTTTCTGGGCACGCACTCGACCGCGATCAACCACGTGGTCTCGCAGCAGTCGTCGATCTCGCGCACTCGACGTCGGCAGCGGTGTGGTTCGGAGGACTGCTCGCCCTCGCGTTCGTCGTGCCCGGCGCCGCCGACGAGCCCGAGCGCAGGGCGATCGCGCGGCGCTTCTCGACGATCGCGCTCGTCTCCGTGATCGTGCTGGGCCTGACCGGGCTGGGGCGTGCGATCACCGAACTGTCGGCGGTCAACCAGCTCTGGTCCACGTCCTACGGCCGCGCGCTCATCATCAAGACGGCGCTCTTCGTGCCGCTGCTGGGTGTCGGCTGGGTGAATCGCTCGCTGCTGGCGGACGCATTCGCACGCCTGCGGCGCTCGGTGCTGATCGAGGTGACAGTGATCACGGCGATCATCGGCGTGGTCGGGGTGCTCACCGACCTGCGACCGGGCAAGCTCGTCTCTCACGCCGTCGCGCCGGTGGCCGTCGCGCAAGCCCCGGGACCGCCACCGCTCCCACCCGCCGCGGCCGTCGTCGACGGCCGCGAGCTCGGGACGCTCGCGGTGACGGTCGCCCGCCTGCCAACGCAGGCGACGGTGACCCTTCTCGACAGCGACGGCACGGCGGCAACGGGCCGATCGGTGCAGATCGACGGGAGACCCACGCAGAGCTGCGGGGCCGGGTGTTACCGCGCCCCCGCCGGCCCAGCCAGGCCCCTGCGGGTACGCGTCGGCGGCCGGACACTCACATTCGACCTGCCGGCGACCGCGCCCGATGGGCGCGCCGCACTCGCGCGCGTCACTCGCGCGTTCCGGGACGCGAGGACGATCGTCTTCGACGAGACGCTCGCCTCTACCCCGACGAACGCGCAGACAACCCGGTTCGTGCTCGTAGCTCCGGACCGCCTGTCGTACCGCACGCGGGGCGGCCCCGCGGCGATCGTGATCGGGACAAAGCGCTGGGACCGCGACACGGCCCACGGGCCTTGGCTCCCCTCGCAGCAGACGAGGCTTGCAGTGACTCAGCCGTACTGGCGGGCGGCGCGCAACGTCCACCTCGTCGCACCGGGGGTGCTGACGTTTCTCGACCCCTCCCTCCCCGCGGTGTTCCGGCTCGACACCACGGGCGCTCGTCTCAAGCGCCTCGGGATGACTGCGGCCGCGCACTTCATGGTCGACCGCTACCTCGGCTTCGACGGCCCTGCGTCAGTCTCGCCGCCACCTTCGCCCTGACGGTGGGCCTCCGCGACGAGCTCGAGGAAGCAGGGCGCCTCTTCGAACGCCGTGAGCCCTGACGGGGCGTTGCGAGGCCCGCGCGAGCGCCGGGAGGCCCGCCGGACCGTTGCGATCGCGCCCGCGGCGCCGACAACGCCGCCGATCGCGAACGAGCGAAGCTTGCTGCCGCGTCCGGCGCCGTCCATGCGACGATCCTAGTCGTGAGGATCACAACACTCGGCGATCTGCTGCTCGATGTGATCGTGCAGCTCGACCACCCGCTCGTCGCGGGCGACGACCAAACGGCCGTCACCCGGACGGGTGCCGGCGGCCAAGCGGCCAACGTCGCTGCGTGGTCGCGCGAGCTCGGTGCGAGCGCGCGTTTCGTCGGCAAGCGCGGCGATGACACCGCCGGCCGCCTGGTGGCCGCCGAGTTGCTGGGCCGGGGTGTCGAGGTGGTCGGGCCGGCGGCCGGTCGTACGGGCGTCGTCGTGTCGCTCGCGTCCGCGGGCGACCGCACGATGGCTTCCGACCGCGGCGTCGCACCAGGGCTCGAGCCGCGCGAGCTCGACGACGCGTGGTTCGATTGCGACGTGCTGCACCTCTCGGGGTACTCGCTCCTCCGCGAACCGATCGCCGCGACTGCGGTCGCCGCCGTCCGTGCTGCACGCGTGCACGGAGCGCTGGTCTCGGTCGATCTGTCGACATGGACGCTGGCGGACGATGCGTTCCGCGCACGCGTGCGTGAGGTGGCGCCCGACGTCGTGTTCGCGAACGAGCGCGAGCGCGCGGTGCTCGAGGATCTGCAGACCCGCTGGGTGTTGAAACGCGGCGCCGGCGGCGTGCAGGTGGATGGGCGCGACCACCCGGCCCTCGCCACCGACGTGATCGACACGACGGGCGCCGGCGACGCGCTCGCCGCGGGGTTCCTGGTCGGAGGGATCGGGGTTGGTCTCGAAGCGGCCGCTCGGTGCTGCGCCGGGCTTGGAGCGATGCCGTGATCCGTGTTTCTGACGAGATCCAGCAGGCACTGCGCGACGGAATCGGCGTCGTCGCGCTGGAGACCACGCTCGTCGCACACGGCTTCCCGCCGGGCGAGGGGGTCGCGGTCGGCCTGTCGTCAGAGGCAGCCGTCCGCGAGAGCGGCGCGGTGCCGGCCACGATCGGCGTGCTCGACGGGCAGATCATCGTCGGGCTGACCGAAGCCGAGCTGGCACGGTTCGACGCGTCAGCGCGAAAGCTAGGCCCGCGTGATCTCGCCGCGGCAGTCGTACAGGGCGCGCCAGGAGCGACGACGGTGGGCGGCACCCTCGCCGTCGCCCGGGTGACGAACATCACGCTCATGGCAACGGGCGGCCTGGGCGGCGTCCACCGCGGCTGGCCGAGTCCGCCCGATGTGTCGGCGGACCTCCAGGCTCTCGCTCGAACCCCGGCCCTCGTGGTCTCATCCGGCGTGAAGTCGCTGCTCGACGTGCCCGCGACCGCCGAACTGCTCGAGACGCTCGGCGTTCCCGTCCTCGGCTGGCGCACCGACGAGCTGCCGCTCTTCTACGCGGCGCGCGGCGGACCGCCCGTCTCCGCTCGCGTCGAGTCGGCGTCGGAGGCCGCGCGGATCGCTGCTGCGCACTGGGAGCTCGGCGGCGGCGGCCTGCTCCTCGGACGACCGCCGGACGACAGCCTCGAAGACATCGAGCCGCTGATCGAGGCGGCACTCGCGGACGCTGCCCGGGAAGGGGTGCAGGGAGGGGCGATGACGCCATTCGTCCTCGCCTACCTACACCGCATGAGCGGCGGACGCACCCTGCGCGCGAACCGCGATCTGATCATCGCGAACGCGCGGCTGGCGGGCGAGATCGCGATGTCGCCGCCGAGCAGCTGAACCGGCCCGGCCGACCGGGCGTGCGACTGCTACTCGAGCGTGCGCAGGAACTCCTCGATGTCGAGCGCCGGCAGAGTCTCGATCTTCGTCGAGCCGCGCGCGCCGAGCGACACCGAGATCTTCGCCACCGTGGCGATGTCGGGCGCTTCGATGACGTTCACGAAATCGAAGGAACCGAGCGTCGCCCACTGGTGCAGCACGCGGCAGCCCAGTTCCTCGACGTCCTTGTTCACCTGACGGAGGCGCTCAGGGTTCGACTTGATCGTCTGCACGCCCTGCTGGCTGAGCGTCGACAGGAGGATGAAAATGGGCATCGCGTCTTCTCCTTCGGTCTTGACGGCGTGAGCCTACCCTGGCGGCCTGGTCGACATAGAGCAACGCGCCACCGAGGTAGAGGAGGGGTGTGAGGACGAGGTCGGAGACGAAGAGCGCGACGCGTTGGCTCGAGTCGCCCTGCGTGTGCAGCGCTGCCGTCAGGGCCGTATCGCCGAGGCCGACGACGAGCACCAGAATCGCGAGCGAGCCGAGGGCATGCACGTAGTCGGTCGTCCCCAGCTGCCTCCCTCGCACGAGCGAGTCTCGGAACCCCTGGCCCTCGACGAGCGCTGCCGGCACCGCAAGGCCGATGAAGGCGAACCACGCGATGCCGGGCAGGATCACCACCGCCCGCAGCGCCGGGAACGGCAGGTAGATGAGACCGGCGACGAGGAACGCAAGCATCGTCGGCGGCACTCGCAGAACGATCGAGCAGGCCCGGACGTACGCCAGCACGATCAGCGGCCCGACGACGAGAAAGACGAGGATCTGCACGAACTGGTGATGGTGCGCGGAGAACTGGTCGGCGATCGCAATCGGCAACCCGAGCGGAAGCGCGCGCCAGAAGTTGTCGCCGTACGCGCGTATGGTCTCCCCGACGAACTGCCCGACTGTCCGCTCGGCGGGCGGCAGCGGCGGCGGCAGATCACGCACGCGCGACCTCGACGATCAGTCTCGGGAGCGCGGCGGCGAGCGCGACCTTCGCCTCGGCGAAGCGCCAGAGAGCACGATCGGGCTCGTCGATCTCGTTCGCGAGCACGCGCACCTCGACGGCCCGCACGCCGGCGAGCGCCGCCGCGCGCAGCACGGCGTAGCCCTCCATCGCCTCGAACTCGCATCCGCTCGAGCCGCCCACCCGGGCGCTCGTCCCGATCGGCGAGCACCCGGGCATCCGGGAGCGCCCGCGCCGCGCCGGCGACGAGCGCCGGGTCGGCCGAGATCTGGAGTGCAATCCACTTCGGGTCGGTCGCGTCGCAGTAGAGGGCTTCGCTCCCGATCACGAACGACGGCTCGTCGAAGGCCCGCGCGCCTGCGAGCCCGACGTGCAGAAGGATCGCCGGGCGCAAGACCGCGAGCGCAGCGGCCGTTCGTGCTGCCGCATCGACCGGGCCGACGCCGCAGACGAGCGTCTCGGCGCCGTTCGCGCCGTGCAGCTCATCGGGAGTCGCGGCGACGACGAGGATCACGGCGCGCACCGTATCCCGCAGCGCGCGTCGCCCGTTGGGGCCAGGAGTTACGATCGCGCGGTGGGCTACCGGTGGATCAGCGTGGACGACCTCGAGTGGGTGGAGCGCCCAGCCGAGGCCCGGCGAGGAGGCCCGCCGCGCAGCGGATCTGACGACGGCCGTCGACCTGCAGCACTCGCGCGCGCGGCTCTGGCGCTACCCGCCCCACTCGACCGGCCGCCGCCACGCCGATCACGCCCAGGAAGAGGTGTTCGTCGTCGTCTCGGGCACGCTCACGATGCTGCTCGGCGACGAGCCGGAGCGCGTCGATCTCGAGCCGGGCGGTGTGGTCGCCGTGCAACCCTTGACGCCGCTCCAGATGCGCAACGAGACCGACGAAGAGCTCGTCGTCTTCGTCTACGGCGCACCACCACTCCAGGAAGGCGCCGACTTCCTGGACGACCTCGACCTACCGCCCCGAGCCTAGGGACCGCCCCCAGGCACCGCCGCCCGGCGGGCCGCGTGGACATCGGCGGCACCCGCGTCACACTCTCGTTGCACTCCCGCGACGGTCTCATGCGCGTGTCTGACACCGGACGTGTCGCGCTGGCCGACACCATCCGCGCAGGACACACGGCTCTGCGGACGCGTCAGGTGCCGATTGCGGCGCTGAGCTCGACGCGCTCGAAGACAAGGTCGCCGTGCTGCGCGTCGACGCGGATCGTGTCGCCCTCGCCGAAGTCGCCTTCCAGCAACCGCAGGGCGAGAGGGTTCTCGAGCAGCCGCTGGATCGCACGCTTCAGGGGGCGCGCGCCGTAGGACGGGTCCCACCCACCCTCGGCGAGCACCTCCTTCGCGGCATCGGTCAGCTCGAGCAAAAGCCCGCGCTCGGCCAGCCGCTCGCGCAGGCGTCCGAGCTGCAGCTCGACGATCTCGCCGATCTGATCGCGTGACAGCGGCTTGAATTCGACGATCTCGTCGATGCGATTCAGGAACTCCGGCCGGAAGTGCTCGCGCATCGACTCGACGCTCCGAATGTTCGACGTCATGATCAGCACCGCGTTGCGGAAGTCGACGGTGCGGCCCTGGCCGTCGGTCAGTCGCCCGTCGTCGAGCACCTGAAGGAGCACGTCGAACACCTCGGTGTGGGCCTTCTCGATCTCGTCGAGGAGGATCACGCAGTACGGTCGGCGGCGAACGGCTTCGGTGAGCTGCCCGCCTTCGTCGTAGCCGACGTAGCCGGGAGGCGCGCCGATCAGTCGTGCGACCGTGTGCCGCTCCTGGTACTCGCTCATGTCGATGCGCACCATCGCGCGCTCGTCGTCGAACATGAACTCCGCGAGCGCACGGGCGAGCTCGGTCTTGCCGACGCCCGTGGGGCCGAGGAACACGAACGAGCCGATCGGGCGATCGGGATCCTGCAAGCCGGTGCGTGCCCGGCGCAGGGCGTTCGAGACTGCTGAAACCGCCTCTTGCTGGCCGATCACGCGCTGGTGCAGGCGCTCTTCGATGTGGATCAGCTTCTCGGTCTCACCTTCGAGGAGACGGTCGACCGGGATGCCCGTCCACCGCGCGACCGTCAGCGCAATGTCGTCCTCATCGACTTCTTCCTTGACCATCGGGTTCTCGATCGTGCTGTCGCGATCCGCGAGCTCCTGCTCGAGCGCCGGCAGCTCGCCGTAGCGGATCTCGGCGACGCGCTGCAGGTTCCCATCGCGCTCGGCGCGCTCGGCCTCCTTGCGCAACTCCTCGATCTTGCGCGTCGCGTCCTTGACACGCTCGAGCACCTCCTTTTCCTTCGCCCACCGTGCCGCGAGCGCATTGCGCTCTTCCTTCGCCTCGGCGAGCGCACGTTCCACCGGCTCGCGCACACTCGACGACTCCTTGGCGAGCGCTGTGAGTTCGATCTCGAGCTGCATCACGCGGCGGTTCGCCTCGTCGAGTTCCAGCGGGCTCGAATCGATCTCGATCCGCAGTCGCGAAGCGGCTTCGTCGACCAGGTCGATCGCCTTGTCGGGCAGGAAACGGTCGGAGATGTAGCGGTGGCTCAGCACCGCAGCGGCGACGAGCGCAGCATCACGGATCCGCACGCCGTGATGACTCTCGTATGCCTCCTTCAGGCCACGCAGGATCGCGATCGTGTCGGCGACCGACGGCTCGTCGACAAAGACCGGCGCGAAGCGGCGCTCGAGTGCGGCGTCCTTCTCGATGTACTTGCGGTACTCGGTGAGGGTCGTCGCACCCACGCAGCGCAACTCGCCGCGCGCAAGCAGCGGCTTCAAGAGGTTCGCCGCGTCGACCGCCCCCTCCGCGGCGCCGGCGCCGACGATCGTGTGCAGCTCGTCGATGAACAGGATGATGCGGCCGTCCGAGTTCTTGATCTCGGTCAGCACCGCCTTCAGCCGCTCCTCGAACTCACCCCGGTATTTGGAGCCGGCGAGGAGCGAGCCGATGTCGAGCGCCCAGACGCGGCGGTCCTTGAGGCCTTCGGGCACGTCGCGCGCGACGATCCGCTGCGCAAGGCCTTCGGCGATGGCGGTCTTGCCGACGCCGGGCTCGCCGATCAGCACCGGGTTGTTCTTCGTGCGCCGCGACAGGATCTGGATCACGCGGCGGATCTCCTCGTCGCGCCCGATCACCGGGTCAAGCTTCCCGTCCTCGGCCGCGTCGGTGAGGTCGCGGCCGAACTTCTCGAGTGCCTGGTAGCTGCCCTCCGGGTCCTGGGACGTCACATGCTGGCCGCCCCGCACCTGGTCGACCCACGCGACGATCTGGTCGCGCGGCACCGGTTCGAGCGCGAGGAACAGATGCTCGGTCGAGACGTAGTCGTCGTCGAGCGATTGCCGTTCGCCGTCGGCCCGGTCGAGGACGCGCGAGAACGCCGGCGACACCGCCGGCTGTTGCTGGCCTCCCTGCACCGTCGGCAGAGCCCCCACGTTGCGCTCGGCCTCGGCGCGCAGGCCCTGCCAGTCCGTGAAGAGCTCCTGGTCGAGCAGGGCGAGCAGCAGGTGGTCCGGCGTGATCTCGGGATTGCCACGGCGCCGGGCGATGTCCTGCGCGCCGGCGATCGCTTCCTGGCTCTTGGTGGTCAGCTTGTTGAAATCCATCAGTGCCCCCGCGTCAGTGCCGCTGCGCCGGCGGCTGCGGCGGGTTGTAGATGACGAGGTCGCGGCGGTAGGAGCGGTGCACGTCGTCGAGCGCGCGGCGCATCTCGCTCTCCATGCGCTCGAGCCGGCGCCGCAAGCTGCAGCAGGTCGTCCTCGAGCCGCAGGACGCGCTCGACGCCCGCAAGATTCAGTCCGAGCTCCGATGTGAGCCGCTGGATCAACCGGAGACGCTCGATGTCGTGGTCGGAGTACAGGCGAGTGTTGCCCGCCGTGCGCTGCGGACGCACGAGGCCGCGCTGCTCGTAGACCCGCAGCGTCTGCGGATGCATGCCGGCGAGCTCGGCCGCGACGGAGATCATGTAGCGGGCACCGTCGGCCATCATTTCCTCGCGTTCTCGAGCTCTTCGAGCAGCTCGCGCTCCTTCTTGTTGACGCGCTTCGGCACCTCGATGTGAATGCGCGCGAGCACGTCGCCCTTGCCGGAGCCCTTCAGGCGCGGGGCGCCGCGGCCCTTGATGCGCAACAACTTGCCGTCCTCGGTCCCGGACGGGATCTTCAGCGACACCGCGCCTTCGGGGGTCTGCACTTCGACCGAGCCGCCGAGGGCAGCGGTCGAATACGACACGGGCACCTGCAGGATCAGGTCGTCTCCGCGACGCTCGTAGACCTTCGACGGTTCGACGCGCGTGACCACGAAGAGGTCGCCGGCAGACGCACCGCCGTAACCCGCCTCGCCCTTCCCTTTCAGCTTGATGCGCGTGCCGTCCTTCACCCCCGCGGGGATCTTCACGGTGTAGCGCTTGGTGCGCCGTTCGCGGCCCGAGCCGTGACACGTCGGGCACGGCGTCTCGACGATCGAGCCCATGCCGTGACAGAGCGGGCACGGCTGCTGCAGCGCGAAGAGGCCCTGCGACGTCGCGACCACGCCCCGCCCGCCGCACTTCGGGCACTGGATCGGCGCGGTACCCGGAGCGGCGCCTGTGCCGTGGCAGGTGTGACATGCAAGCTCGAGCTGCACGGGCACCGTCACCTGCACGCCCTGGAGTGAGTCCTCGAACGACACCCGCACGTCGACTTCGACGTCGTTGCCACGCTGGCCCCGTTGCGGCTGCTCGGCACCGCGACCACCGCGCCCGAACATGCCGCCGAAGATGTCACCGAGGTCGAAGTCGCTGAAGTCGAACGTGGTGCCTCCGGGCGAGAAACCGCCACCGGGTCGGCCGTTCGTCGTTCCGAGCCGGTCGTAGCTCTTGCGCTTCTCCGGGTCGGAGAGGACGTCGTATGCCGACTGCACCTCCTTGAAGCGTGCTTCGGCCTCGGCGTTGCCCGGGTTCTTGTCCGGGTGAAACTCGCGCACGAGCGAGCGATAGGCCTTCTTCAACTCCTCCTGCGATGCGTTCTTCGAGACGCCGAGCGACTCGTAGAGCGACTTAGCCATCGACGGCCGGCCCCGAGGAGATGATGACCCGCGCCGGGCGCAGCACACGGTCACCGAGCGAATAGCCCTTCTGCAGTACCTGGATGACGCTGCCTTCCTCGGCCTCAGACGGCTGCGAGAGCAACGCCTCCTGCGTGTGCGGATCGAACGAACCGCCGGTCTCGATCTCCGTCAGCCCCTCTTTCGCGAGCGCGTCCGCCAGCGAGCGGTGAACGAGCCGGACACCGTCCTCGAGCTTCCCTTCCTGATGCTCGGCCGCGGCCTCGAGCGCGCGCTCCAGGTCGTCGAGCACCGGCACGAGCTCCTTCACCAGCCGCTCGTGGGCGCGCGCGGCCAGCTCGTGCTGGTCGCGCGCCACCCGCTTGCGGTAGTTGTCGAACTCGGCCTTCAGCCGCTGCAGGGCGTCGAGATACTCGTCGCGCTCTTTCGCGAGCGCGACGACAGGGTCGTCGTGGACCGGATCCTGATCGACGACCTCCGCCGGCTGCGCGTCGGCAACCGGCGGCGTCTCTTCGAGGTGCTCCTCGCTCACTTCTCGTCGACCACTTCGTACTCGGCGTCCTCGACGACCTCGTCGTCCGACGGGGCAGCCGACTCACCGTTCGGTGCGCCGGAAGCGTCCTGCGAGGACGCCTGTGCGTAGATCGCCGATGCGGCCTCCGTCCATGCTTCCTGGAGCGCGTCTGCCTTGGCCTTGATCTCGGCCGTGTCGCTCGACTCGAGCACGCCGCGCAGTTCCATGATGCGGCCCTCGACCGTCGAGGCGACGCCTCCGTCGAGCTTCTCGCGATGCTCGGTGAGCGACTTCTCGATCTGGTACGCGAGCGACTCGGCGTTGTTACGGGCATCGGCGAGCTCGCGGAGCTTGCGTGCCTCGTCCCCGTGAGCCTCCGCCTCCTTGATCATCCGCTCGACCTCCTCGGACGCAAGACCCGAGCCGCCTTCGATGCGGATCTGCTGTTCGTTACCGGTGCCGAGGTCCTTGGCCGACACGTTGATGATCCCGTTCGCGTCGATGTCGAAGGCGACCTCGACCTGCGGCATGCCACGCGGCGCCGGTGGGATCCCAACGAGCTCGAACTTGCCGAGGGTCTTGTTGTACGTCGCCATCTCCGACTCGCCTTGGAGCACGTGCACGAGCACCGAGGGCTGGTTGTCCTCGGCAGTCGAGAAGACCTCGGTCTTGCGCGTCGGGATCGTCGTGTTGCGATCGATCAGCTTCGTCATCACGCCGCCCTTGGTCTCGATGCCGAGCGACAGCGGCGTGACGTCGAGGAGCAGGACGTCCTTGACCTCGCCCTTCAGCACGCCCGCCTGGATCGCGGCGCCGACTGCGACGACCTCGTCCGGGTTGACGCCCTTGTGCGGGTCCTTGCCGATCAGGTCCTTGACCTTCGCCTGGACCGCGGGCATGCGCGTCATGCCGCCGACGAGCACGACGTGCTCGATGTCCGCCGGTGTGAGCCCGGCATCGGTGAGCGCCTGCTTCGTCGGCGCAACCGTGCGCTCGAGCAGCGCGTGCGCGAGCTCCTCGAGCTTTGCGCGAGTGAGCTGCAGGTCGAGGTGCTTCGGACCGTCCTGCGTCGCCGTGATGAACGGCAGATTGATCTGGGTCGTCATCGTCGAGGAGAGCTCGATCTTGGCCTTCTCGGCCGCTTCGTAGAGACGCTGGAGCGCCATCGGGTCGATACCGAGATCGATGCCCTGGTCGCGCTTGAACTCGCCGACCATCCAGTCGACCACCGCCTTGTCGAAGTTGTCACCGCCAAGATGGTTGTCACCGTTGGTCGACTTCACCTCGAAGACGCCCTCGCCGAGCTCGAGCACCGACACGTCGAAGGTGCCGCCGCCGAGGTCGAAGACGAGGATCGTCTGGTCGCCGCCCTCCTTGTCGAGGCCATAGGCGAGGGCGGCCGCGGTCGGCTCGTTGACGATGCGGAGCACGTTCAGCCCCGCGATCTTCCCTGCGTCCTTCGTCGCTTCGCGCTGTGCGTTGTTGAAGTACGCCGGCACGGTGATCACCGCGTCGGAGACCGACTCGCCGAGGTACGCCTCCGCGTCGGTCTTCAGCTTCTGAAGGATCATCGCGCTGATCTCCGGCGGGGCATATTCCTTACCGCCTGCCTCGACGCGCACGTCCTCGTTGCCGCCCTTCACGACCTTGTACGGGACGATGGTCATCTCCTCGTTGACCTCGTCGTACTTCCGCCCCATGAACCGCTTGATCGAGAAGACGGTGTTCTCGGGGTTCGTCACCTGCTGCCGCCGCGCCGGAGCGCCGACGAGGCGCTGGCCGTCCTTCGTGAAGCCCACGACCGAGGGGGTCGTCCTACCGCCCTCCGCGTTCGGGATCACGGTCGGCTCGCCGCCCTCGAGGACGGCCATGCACGAGTTCGTCGTGCCGAGATCGATTCCGATCGTCTTAGCCACGTGTTCGCTCCTTCTCGTTTCTCGAGGCCTTGTTTTCTGGGTCTGTTTCTCTGCGCTGAGTCAACGTAGAAAATCTAAGTCGAGTTATAGCAGATCGTCGCTAACCCAATGTGGGCCTCAATAGGCTTGCCCGTTCGCGGTGCCTCGCGTACCGTGCCTGACCGTGGATCCCGAGGCACGGACGGAGATCGAGTCGACGCTCGCGGCGCGCCGCGAGCTCGGCCCGGGTCACGACGAGCAGTTGATCGAGGGCTTCCTGCAGCGGATCGAGCGGGAGATCGACCGCAAGGTCGACGAGCGGCTTGCGGCGCGTGGGCCGAGGCGGCGCTCCGGCTCTCCCCTGCACCCGGGCAACCTCGCCCTCTGCATCCCGATCATCGCGATCGCCGGTGGGATCGGCGGCGTTGCCGGGCTGATCGTCGCCTTCGTCTCGCTGATCGTCGTGTTCGCGCTCGCAGAAGTGCGTCGCTAGCGCGTCGCCCCGATCAGAATGCCGCCGGCGACGACGAGCAGCGCCCCGATCGCGACTCGTCGCCCCATCCCCTCCGCGTTGCGGATCAGCAAGCGCCGAAAGGCCGACGCCCCAGAGCGACTCCGTCGCAACGAGCGGCGAGACGACACTGACGCGACCGCGGAAGTACGCCTCGAAGAGACAGATGTAGGAGAGCCCGAAGAGCACGCCTGCAGGCGCGAACCGCGCGAGCTCAACTCTCCTCGGCGCACGGCGCGTCCACACAGCGGCGACACAGGCGCCGGCGACGAGCGTCGCGGCTGCAGCCGTGCCGGGGGTTGCGTGGGTGTGGAGTGCACGCGCAAGGTTGTCGCGCGTCGCGAAGAGCACTGCGGCACCCGCCGCGTAGACCAGGCCGATGCGCCGTAGATCGCCGGGCCGGTCGCGCTCCCCGGCAAGCAGTACCCCGCCGGCAACGATCCCGAGCGCGCCGATGATCAGAGGCGGCGAGAGCGGCTCGTGCAGGAAGACGAGCGCGATCGCAACTGCCACGAGCGGCGCCCCGCCAACTGTCACTGACGTGCGCGACGCACCGACCTCACCCACGGCGAGCGTGAAGAGGATCTGCGAGAGGCCGGGCGCGAGCAGGCCTGCAAGGAGAAACGGCCACGCGCCGTGCAGGTCGAAATGGAACGCCGCCGCGATCAGGGACACTCCGAGCGCCGGGAGGACCGTCGCGAGGGTCGCACCGCTGGCATCGGCGAGCCCGCGGAGCGCCATGCGCAAGGCGACGGTCATCCCGCCGAAGAGCGCCGCCGACGCGAGCGCGAAGCCGACTGCGGTCATTGCGTTGCGCCAGGAGCCGCGAGCACTCTCACGCAGCACGTGCCGCGTTGCGCCGCGCGATCTGTGCGAGCCAGCGGCGGCGGATCAGCGCCGAGAACGGGCCGACGACCCGCCAGTAGCGAAGAAAGGATCGTCGGGCCGCGGCATCGACAGCCTCGACCCGCGTCTCCGTCGTCAACCGCTCACCGTCAGCGCGGAAGTCGGTCACGATCCGCACCTGTCCGGGCCGGGCGCCCGCGAAGGAGTGGATGCCGCTGCCGGGCCGCCACGGCGTCCCGGCCGCACCGAAGACGATCTCGCCCTCGGCGCGCGCGAGCTCTCGCAGCCCGAGGCCGGCAAGAGCCTCGCCGATCGACCCTCCGAGGCCGAGCCCGCGCAGGCGCAGCAGCGCCCGTACGACGGAGTCGGCCGCGATCGGCGTCGAGAGCGCCAGGGCGAGCGCGCGTTCCGGCGCGAGCGGCAGGGAGACCGAGTGCACCTCGCGCACGTCGAAGCGCGGCAGAACGTCGTCGATCACGGGCATGGCGACGATTCAACCCGATCGCCGGGCCAGGGCCGAAAAGGACATGTCTCGGGGACTGTCCCCAAGCCATGTCTTGAACGGCCAGTCGGCGGCGAGCTACCGTGCCTGGCGTGGATGCGCTCGATACCTTCGGCCGGCCAATGCGCGACCTGCGCATCTCGGTCACGGACCGCTGCAACTTCCGCTGCGTCTACTGCATGCCCAAGGAGGTCTACGGCCGCGACCACCACTTCCTCGATCGCCGCGAACTGCTGACCTTCGAGGAGATCGCCCGAGTCGCCCGCACGTTCGTCGCGACCGGCGTCCAGAAGATTCGGATCACAGGAGGCGAGCCGCTCGTGCGCCGTGATCTCGAGCGGCTGATCGAGCTGCTCGCCGCCCTCGACGTCGAACTGACCCTGACGACGAACGGGTCGCTCCTCCCCGCGAAGGCCCAGGCCCTGGCCGACGCCGGTCTCGACCGGATCACCGTCAGCCTCGACTCCCTCGACGACCCGACATTTCGCGCGCTGAACGATGTCGACTTCTCGGTCGACCGCGTCGTCGAAGGCATCGATGCCGCCGTGGCCGCAGGGCTGCCGGTGAAGGTGAACGCGGTCGTGAAACGGGGCGTCAACGACGACCAAATCGTGCCGATGGCAGCGTTCTTTCGCGACCGTGGGCAAACGCTGCGGTTCATCGAGTACATGGACGTCGGTCACACGAACGGCTGGCGCCTCGACGATGTCGTGCCGGCCGCGGAGATCGTCGCGCTGCTCGGTGCGGAGTTCGGCGTCGAGCCGGCCGAGGCCAACTATCGGGGCGAGGTGGCGAAGCGCTGGCGGTATCGCGACGGTTCTGGCGAGTTCGGCGTGATCGCGTCGGTCACCCAGCCTTTCTGTGGCGACTGCACCAGAGCGCGTATTTCCGCCGAGGGACGCCTCTTCACGTGCCTGTTCGCGGTCCGCGGCCACGACCTGCGTGCATTGCTGCGAGGCGGCGCGTCCGATGCGGACGTCGAGGCCGAGCTGCGGCGGGTCTGGGGCGGCCGGGCCGACCGTTATTCCGACCTGCGTTCAGCAGCCACGGAAGACCTGCCGAAGGTGGAAATGAGCTATATCGGCGGCTAGAAGGCCGCTCGGCTCTCGCTCACCGCCGGACGGGCGTCTAGACTTGAACGTAGCCGTGTCGACCATGGTTGCAGCCGGGCGCCGGTATCTACCGCGCGGATGGGCCGATCTCGGTCGCCAATTGGCGATCTGGTTCGGCTTCGCGGTGCTCTACCAGCTCGCCCGCGGGCTCGCCGATCGCAACCCCGCAAAGGCCTTTCAGAACGGGTTCGCGGTCGTCAACTTCGAGACACGCGTCACCCACCGGCTCTACGAGCTCACATTCCAGAACTTCGTCGACCAGCGACACCTGCTCGAAGCCGCGGTCTCGTGGACGTACTGGCTCTCCGAGTTCGCCGTCGTCGGCTTCGCCGTTCTGTGGGTCTACCTGCGGCGCCACGACTCGTTCAAGCGGTTCCGTAACTCGATCCTGATCGCGAACACAATCGGCCTCGTCGGCTATGTGTTCGTGCCGACGGCACCGCCCCGGCTGCTCGGGGTCGGTTTCGTCAACACCCATCGCGACGGTCTCGTCAGCCTGGCGGCGAACCCGTACGCGGCGATGCCGAGCCTCCACGCGGCCGATGCGCTGATCGTCGGGGTCGTTCTGTTCTCGCTCTGCCGAAATGTCTGGGCGAAGCTCCTCTGGGCGGTGTGGCCCGCCTGGGTGTGGTTCGCAGTGATGGCCACCGGCAACCACTTCTGGCTCGACTGCATCGCAGGAATCGGGGTTGCGATCGTGACGATGGTGGCCGTCTACAACGAGCCGATCCGCCGTACGTTTGCCGCTCGTCGGGCGTAACCGACCGCCTGCCGACCCGAAGCTGGGCCCGGGAGAGGACGCTGCTACGGTCACATCCGTGACCAGAGCGGCCACGATCAAGCAGGGCTACACGACCGGTGCGCGCTCGCTCGCATCGCGCTCCGTCACCGGCCTGACCCGCACGCGTGTCACCCCGAATGCCCTCACGGCGACCGGAGTCCTGCTCTGCGCCGCGGCGTCCGTGCTCGTGCTCTTCGAGAGCCGGAACGAGATTCTCTTCTACTGGCTCGCCGCGTTCGTCTTCGTCGTCGGCTCGCTGGCCGACATCCTCGACGGAGCGCTCGCGCGGGCAGGTGGCAAGACCACCCCGTTCGGCGCGTTCCTCGACTCGACCACCGACCGGGTGAGCGAAGGCTTCATGCTGACCGCGATCGCCTACATCCTCGCGACGCACCATCAGCCCGTCTTCGTCGCCGTGGCAATGGCAGCGGTCGCCGGCTCGTTCCTCGTGTCGTACACCCGCGCCAAGGCCGAGACGATCGGACTGCGCGGCGACGTCGGCATCGGCTCGCGCGCCGAGCGGGTCGTCGTGATCACCGCCGGTCTCGTACTCGCACCGTGGGGGGTCCTGCCCTGGGCGCTCGTCCTGCTCGCCGCAACGGCGTGGCTGACGGTGGTCCAGCGCGTCCTGCACGTCCGCAAGCAACTGATGGAGGCATCGAGTGAGTGAATTCAACGGCACTGAAGGCAATGGATCGGTGACCGGACGCCAGCAGGAAAAGGTTCGCATTGCGATCATCGGCGTCGGCAACTGCGCGAACTCCTTCATGCAGGGCCTTACCTATTACAAGGATGCGAAGCCGGACGAATTCGTTCCCGGCCTCATGCACGTCGACCTCGGCGGCTACCACATCTCCGACATCGAAGTCGTGGCGGCTTTCGACGTCATCAAGGGCAAGGTCGGCGTCGACCTCGCCGACGCGATGTGGGCGCACCCGAACGACACGATCAAGTTCGCCGATGTCGCCAAAACCGGAGTCACCGTGAATCGCGGCATGACGCTCGACGGCATCGGCAAGTACCTGTCCGAGATCGTCGAGAAGGACGATTCACCGACCGACGACATCGTCGGCATCCTCAAGGAGCGCAAGGTCGACGTCGTCGTCTGCTACCTCCCGGTCGGGTCCGAGGACGCCGTGAAGTGGTACGCAGAGCAGATCATGGCCGCAGGCTGCGCGATGGTGAACTGCATGCCGGTCTTCATCGCCCGCGAGGACTACTGGAACAAGCGCTTCCAGGAGGCCGGCGTGCCGATCATCGGCGACGACATCAAGTCACAGGTCGGCGCGACGATCACGCATCGCGTGCTCACGTCGCTCTTCCGGGAGCGCGGCGTCCACCTCGACAAGACGATGCAGCTGAACGTCGGTGGCAACTCCGACTTCCTGAACATGCTCGAGCGCGACCGCCTGGAGTCGAAGAAGATCTCCAAGACGAACGCGGTCACGTCGATGCTCGACTACGACCTGGGCGCCAAGAACGTGCACGTCGGCCCGTCCGACTACGTGCCCTGGCTGACCGACCGGAAATGGGCGTACATCCGCCTCGAAGGCTCGAGCTTCGGCGATGTGCCGCTGAACGTCGAGTTGAAGCTCGAGGTGTGGGACTCGCCGAACTCCGCCGGCATCGTCATCGACGCTGTCCGGCTCTCCAAGCTCGCACTGAACAATGGGATCTCCGGCTCCCTCGAAGGCCCGAGCTCCTACCTGATGAAGTCGCCGCCGCGGCAGATCCAGGACGACGACGCCGCCGAGCTCGTCGAGGAGTTCATCGAGCGCAACCGGCGTGAGGTATCCGCCCCGGCACCCGCCGAGGTCTAAGAGCTTCACTGGGGGCCGCCCTCGTCAGGCGGCCCCCACGCCTCAGCAATGTCCCGAAATCGAGGCGGCTACGCAGAATTTGGCGCGGCTACGCTTTGCTCGATGCGGATCTGCTTCGTCACACCGTTCGCCTGGTCGCAACCACACGACGTGAACGACCACGTCGGCGGCGTCGCAGACGCGTTGCGGCTCCGTGGCCACGAGGTGACCGTGCTCGCGCCATCGGCCCGTGCCGCAGACCTGTTGGCGGGACGCCGCGCGCTCCAGAGCGGGAACCAGCCCGACGTGATCGCGGTGGGGCCGGCGATCCCGATCTCGCGACGGTCGCAAATGGGCGTGCCGGTGGGCGTGCAGGCGAGCCTGAAGCTGGCGCTCGCGCAGGGTAACTACGACGTCGTGCACGGCTTCGAGCCGGGGCTCCCGTCGCTCTCGTACCTGGCGCTCCGAGATACCGACGCGCTCGCGGTCGCGACGTTCGCCTCCCCGGATCGGCTCGGGTACCCGCCGGCGCGCTCGCAGCGCGAGAAGCTGCTCGGCCGGCTCGACGCGCTCATCGCTCTGTCCGACACCGTGCGCGCCGCCGCCGAAGAGCGGTTCCCCGGTGACTACCAGGTGCTCTCGCCCGGCGTCGACACAACCCTCTTCGCCGCCCGTCCGAAGCAGCAGACGATCGTCGTCGAGCTGCGTCCGAACGAGCGGGAGGTCGCGCGCGGGATCCTGTACGCCGTGCGTGATCTCCCCGGCTGGGAGGTGGTCCTCCTCCGCACCCGTCCGCTGATCGGACGGCCCGCGATCCCGCGCGCGCTCGCAGGGCGTGTGCATCTGCGCACGGCACGCGCGGCGGATGCCCGCGCCGCGATTCTCAACCCGGCCGCGATCTTCGTGCCCGGTGTCGAAGGGCTCCGTCGCGTCACCCTCGAGGCGGCGGCCTCGGGCTGCGCGATCGCCCGGCCGCGAGGCGTGCAGGCACAGCCCGAGCTCGCCGCAGCTGCGACGGCTCGCCTGGCCGAGGATCGCGAGTACCGCGAACGCGAGGGTGCGGCGGCACGAGCCGACGCCGAGTTGCACACCTTCGACGCGGTCGCGGCCGAGCTCGACTCGATCTACACGACGCTCGGCAGGCGGCGGCGAAAACGGAAGCCGACCGAGCCGCTCTCTGACCGCCCCTTCATCGTCGCCGATCTGCACATGCATACGTCGTGGTCGCACGACTGCAGCATCGATGCGACCGAGCTGGTCGATCACGCCGAGGCCGAAGGCCTGGGTGCGATCGCCGTCACCGACCACAACGTCTTCGGCGGCGCGCTCGAGGCGGCCGACTACGCGCGTGGCCGCGACCTCATCGTCATCCGTGGCGAGGAGGTCAAGACCGCCGATCAGGGTGAGGTGATCGGGCTGTTCCTCGAGCAGGAGATCCCGCGGGGCATGAGCTTCGCCGAGACGGTTGCCGCGATCCGCCGGCAGGGTGGCCTCGTCTACGTCCCCCACCCATTCGATCGCCTGCACGCGATCCCCGATCCGCGCACGCTGCACCGCAACATCGCCGAGATCGACGTCCTCGAGGTCTACAACGCCCGGCTCCTCTTCGAGGCCTTCAACGACGAAGCGCTGCGTTTCGCCCGCAAGTACAACCTGACGATGGGCGCCGGCTCCGACGCCCACGTGCTGCAAGGCGTAGGCACCGGAGCCCTTCGGATGCGGGCGTTCCGCGATCCCGAGGAGTTCATGATCTCCCTGCGCAGCGCCGAGGTGCTTCGCCGGCCAAAGTCCCTCGCGTACCTTCAGTCCCTGAAGTGGGTCGCTCAGGTCAAGGAGAAGGTCCGCTAAAGCCGAAAGGTCCCCGTGCCGCCGTGGCCTCTGCCGTGACCACAGATGAGATCTACGAGCGCTACCTCCGCAAGGCGATCACCGAGATCAATCGCCTGTCGCATGAGATTGCGCAAGCCGCGGATGGGGCTCCGACCGCGCTGCCCACTGGGCATCCGCTGGCGAACATCTTCTTGCTCAAGTTCGGGGCGCAGGCGCAGGAACTCCAGGAGGGTGTCGCCTTCCACGGTCGTGCCGGCAATGCGCTGATCAAGTCGCTGCAGCGCCTGCACGTCGACCCAATGGAGGTCTACGGCACGAACGCGGTCAAGTTCGCCGGCTGCGACCTCGGGCTCGCGCGCGATTGGCTCGGACGCGAACTGCGGATCGTCGAGCCGAAGCTCGTCGTCATCATGGGCGAGGACGCGCTCGAGTTCCTGAACGGGATCGCGTTTCCCCTGTCGCAGCCCGTCGCCGCGACACTGGGCGAGTTGCAGCGCTTCACGCCGACGATCGAGGCGCTCGCCGTCCCCGACATCGACTCGGCGCTCGACGAGGCGCCAGCGAAAACAGCATTTTGGAACGCGTTCAAATCCGTTGGCCCCTGGTGGGCTGCCTTGCCGCCCTACTAGGGTCGCTCATCGTCTACTACGCCGTCTCGCCGCACCTGTGGCAGGCGGGGACGTGGTGGGACATCGCGTGGATCGCGTGCGTGCTCATGCCCGCCGTGTTCGGCCTGGTGCTGCTGGCGCTCCCGCTTCGGGAGGCTCGCTGGCTGCTGCCCGTCGGGCTGATGTTCGCCGTGGTGGCGGCGCTCATGACGGCCGTGCACGTCAACATCGCGGCGAACTTCGCGCGGCTTGGCGCGACGACGCTCCTCGGCTGGTGGTTCCTGGGGTTCTTCGAGACGCTCGCCTGGGTGGTGCTCGTCGCCGCAATCATCCCGTGGGTCGACGCGTACTCCGTGTGGCGCGGCCCGACGAAGTCGATCGTCACCCACCACGAGCATGTCTTCAGCGTGCTGTCGTTCGCCTTCCCGGTGCCAGGCGAGTACGCGGCTGCGAACCTCGGGGTGCCGGACCTGCTCTTTTTCGCGCTCTTCCTCGGCGCCGCGGCGCGATTCGGGCTGCGCGTCTATGCGACCTGGTTCTGCCTCGTCGCCGCCTTGGGCGGGACGATCGCGATCACGGTCTGGCTGAACCTGAACGGCCTGCCCGCGCTCCCCGGGATCGCGATCGGCTTCCTCGTGCCGAACGCCGACCTGATCTGGCGCCGGCTCCGCGGCAGCCCAGGCCCAGGCGACCGCGCACCGCTTACGAGGGCAGTCCCGGATCCGTGAGCGCGCGCACGTAGCGCTCGGCTGAACGGCGAACGACCGCCGAGCCGTCGCGCTCGATGAATCTGTCCCACCAGGCGCCGTGGATCGTGTCGAACGGGAACGGCTCGAGTGCCGCAGCGATTCGCCGCACCGCCGACGCGGGGAGCGGGATCAGGTTCGGGTACGAGTACATGAAGGAGACGAAACGGCGGTCGGGGATGACCTGCACGATGTCGCCTGCAAGCAGCGCGTGCTTTGCCTGCCAGTGGAGCACCTGGCCGCCTTCGTAATGGCCGCCGCACCGGATGAGTGTCACGCCGCCGCCGAGTGCGTGCGTCTCGCCGCTCCAGAACTGCACCGATGCGTCTGGGCGCATGACCCATTTCCGCTCCGCCTCGTGAAGATAGATCGGACAGCCGAACGCGTGAGCCCACTCGACCATCGCCGTGTAGTAGTGCGGGTGCGAGATCGCGATGGCTGCGAGCCCTCCCTCCGCCGAGACTCGCTCGACGATCTCGTCGTCGAGGTAGGTGATGCAGTCCCACAGGACGTTGCCTGCTGCGCTTTTCACGAGCAGCGCGCGCTGGCCGATGGCGAAGCCCGGCTCGCTGCCGAGGCCGAGGATGCCGTGGTCGTCGCGGATGTCTGCCCGCCGCCCCGCCCGCGCCTCGTCCCACGTGAGCCAGACCTGGCCCTCGTCATGCGGCACGTACTGCCGCGGGTCCTCGCAGATCGGGCAGGCGCCCGGTGGCTCGTCACTCGGCGGAAACTGTGTGCCGCAGGCCTTGCAGACGAACGTCGTCACGCGCCGTCGGGGGCCGCCGTCGCATCCCGTTCGAGAAGCGCGACACACTCGACGTGCGGCGTATGCGGGAACATGTCGACGGGACGCGCCTTCACGAGCCGGTAGCCGTAGTCGTCGCTCAGCCGCTTCAGGTCACCCGCAAGGGTCGTCGGGTTGCACGAGACGTACACGATTCGGGGCGCGCCGATCTCTCCCAGGCGCTTCAACGCTTTGCCGGCAAGCCCGGCCCGCGGCGGATCGACGACCACGACGTCCGGGTCGCCCGCGCGCTGCCGCAGGTCGGCGAGCACCTCTCCGACGTTGCCGGCGAAGAACGCGGCGTTGCCGATCCCGTTCAGCTCGGAGTTCTCGATCGCACAGGCAACCGACTCCTCGGAAATCTCGATCCCCCACACCGTCATCGCCTTCGCCGCCAGCGAGAGACCGATCGTGCCGATGCCGCAATAGAGGTCGTACACGGTCTCCCCGCCGGTCAGGCCGGCGTACTCGCGTGCGAGCGCATAGAGCTGCGCCGCCATTTCCGTGTTCGTCTGCAGGAACGCGTTCGGGCGGACGCGGAACCGAAGACCATCGATCTCCTCCTCGATTGCGTCCTCGCCCCACAGGAGCTCGGTCGGGAGATTGGTGACCTCGGCGACACCCCGGTTGACGGCCCAGTGGATCGAACGCACCTCCGGAATCTCGGTCAGCACCTCGATCAGCCGCTCGCGGTCGAAGCGCTCGCCGCGCGCGGTCACGAGCTGGACGAGCGCCTGGCCCGTGTTGCGACCCTCGCGGATCACCAGATGACGCAGGTAGCCCTCGTGCGTCTCCTGGTCGTAGGCCTGGAGCTTCTCCTCGCGCGCCCACTCCCGGACACGGTTACGGATCGCGTTGCCGGCGTCGCTCGCGAGCCAGCACTCGTCGATCTGCAGCACCTCGTCCCAGCGCCCGGCCCGGTGCAGCCCGAGCGTCGGGCCGTCCTCCGTCGGCGCGAACGAGTACTCCATCTTGTTGCGGTAGTGGAACTGCGACGCAGCCGGCAGGATCGGCTCGAGCGGGATCTCCGCGAGCCCGGCCAGCCGCTGCAGCGAGTCGCGGACCCACTGCTCCTTGGTCGCCACCTGCGATTCGTAGGCGAGATCCTGGAAGCGGCAGCCGCCACACGCGGGGTAGTGAGCGCAGGGCGCTTCCACGCGCTGTGGCCCCGAGGCAAGGATCTCCGTGGCGAGGGCCTCGGCGTGGCGGCGCTGCACTTTCGTCACGCGCGCACGCACGGTGTCGCCGGGCAGGCCGCGGCGAACGAAGACGACGAAGCCGTCGAGGCGGGCGACGCCGTTGCCGCCGTAGGCGAGCGAGTCGACGGTGAGCTCGAGCTCCTGGTCGCGCTGGACGGGGGCAGCCATGTGCCTGGAAGGTAGCGGGCGGGCTAGGTGGCTACGGCTACGCCAGGACCGAGACGAAGACGCTGCGCGTCCTCGGGCCGTCGAGCTCGCAGAAGAAGATGCCCTGCCACGTCCCGAGCGCGAGCTCGCCTGCGCGCAGCGGGATCAGCACCTGCGGGCCCATCAACGCAGCCCTGATGTGTGAGGGGGCGTTCTCCTCGCCCTCCTCGATGTGCTGCCAGCCCCAGTTTTCAGGAGCGATCTGTTCGAGCGCCATCTCGAAGTCACGGGCGACGAGCGGATCGGCGTGCTCGTTGATCGTGAGCCCCGCCGTCGTGTGCGGGACGTAGACGAGAACGGCCGCGCCCTCGGCGCCGGAGACAGCGTCACGCACCTGAGCCGTGATGTCGAGCAGCTGCGTATGCCGCTCCGTTGTGATCGTCAACTCGTGCACGGCTGCGTATCCTAAGGATCGGTGTCCGTTCCCCCGCCCACGAACCGTGAGCTCGACGGCTTCCGCGATCGCGGGGACCGGTTCATCGCCGACCTTGACGAGGAGTACTACCTCCACTTCGCCGGACTGAAGGACACACTCGATGTCGAGCAGGTGTACGAGCGGTACATCGAGCTGACGACGCTCGAGACGGCGCAGAAGATGCAGGGTGCGCCAACCGAGTTGTGGCGCTTCGCCTGCGAAGGGTTCCTCGGCAACCTGACGCGCCGGCATCAGGAGACTCTTGCCCACGCCGAGGCCCAGCTCGAAGCGACGGTCGACGGCGAGCAGATTCCGTACCGGATGTTGCGCGCCGCCATGTCGAACGAGGCCGACCGCGACACGCGACAACGGCTCGAGGAGGCGCGCCTGCGCTTGCTCGACGAGCACCTGAATCCCGTCTACCTCGAGGCCGCGGAGATCGACCGGGCCGCGGTCCGGCAACTCGACGCCCCGAACTACTACGAGCTCTACGAGCGCTTCGGGTTCAACCTCGCGTCGGTCGCCGAGGAGTGCCGGGCGCTGCTCGACGACACCGAGAAGCTCTGGGAGCGCGAGGGCGATCGGCTATTCCGTGCGCGGCTCGGAATCGGGCTGTCGGAGGCACGGCCGTGGGATGTCCCCCGTCTCTTCCGGGCGAGCGAGCTCGACGAGCTGTATCCGTCCGATCGCATGCTGCCCGCGCTGGAGTCGACACTGACCGACCTAGGGATCGATCTGCGCGGGCAGGAGAACGTGCATCTCGATCTCGACTCGCGCCCGTCGAAGTCGCCGCGCGCGTTCTGCGCTCCGATCGAGGTGCCGGGAAAGGTGATGCTCGTGATCCAGCCGATCGGCGGCAAGGACGACTGGGAGGCGCTGTTCCACGAGGCGGGGCACACCGAGCACTACGCGAACACGAGCGCCGACCTGCCGATGGAGGCTCGCCGGCTCGGCGACATGGCGGTCACCGAAGGCTGGGCGATGCTGCTGCAACATCTCGTCACCGACTCGGCGTGGTTGAACCGGCGGCTCGACGTGCCGCGAGTCGACCAGCTCGAGCACGACGGCGCCGTCTCGCTCCTCTATTTCGTCCGCCGTTATTCGGCGAAGCTTCTGTACGAGATCGAGTACTTCCAGAGCACCGACCTCAAATCGATGCGCGGCCGCTACTTCGAGATCCTGAGCGACGCCCTGAAGCTGCCGGTCAACCCGGAGAGCTATCTCGACGACATCGACGGCAGCTTCTACGTGACGGGCTACCTGCGCTCGTGGGCGTTCGAAGCGCAGCTGCGCGAGTTCCTGCGCAGCGAGTTCGGAAATGAGTGGTTCGCGCGCCGCGACGCCGGCGACCTGTTGCGAGAATTGTGGTCGCTCGGGCAGGGCCTCACCGCGGATACGCTCCTGCGCGACGTGACCGGTGCGAAGCTCGAGATGGCCTCGGTCGCCGAGCGCGTGCGCGAGAACATCGCGTCCTGAGCTGACGCGGCGTGGCTCTCGGCGTCCTCGTGCTCGGGTTCGCCGTGGCCGCGGCTGCGGTGTGGGTCGCGGGCGTACGGCTCGCGAGGTCGACCGATGTGCTCTCGAAGCGGCTCGGCCTGGGTGAGGCGCTCGGCGGGGCGATCCTCCTTGCAGTCGCGACCAACCTGCCGGAGATCGCGATCGTGGTCACGGCCGCGCTCGCGCACAACCTCGGGATCGCGACCGGGAACATCCTCGGCGGGATCGCGATCCAGACCGTGGTCCTCGCTGTGCTCGACGGCTTCGGCGTGCGCGACCGGCCGTTCAGCTACCGCGCCGCATCCTTGCAACTCGTCGTGGAGGGGGCTCTTGTGGTTGCACTGCTCGCGATCGTCGTCGACGGCACACGGCTCGCGCCGAGCGCGATCTACTTTCGGCTGACCGTCCCGGCAGTGCTGATCTTCGTCGTGTGGATCGTCGGTCTCTACCTCGTCAAGCGAGCGCAGACCGGCCTGCCCTGGCACGAGCACGGCAATCCGCCGGACGGCCAGGAGGTGCCACGCGGCCACCGCCGGACGCTGGTGGAGAAACGCGGGCCGTCGACGGGCCGCGCGTCCGCCGAGTTCGTGGTCGCCGCGCTCGTCACGCTCGCTGCCGGCGTCGCGCTCGAGCGATTGTCGGAATCGATCTCGACACGCGTTGGCGTCTCGGGCGTCCTTTTCGGCGCGACGGTGCTGGCGGCCGCAACGGCGCTGCCCGAGGTGTCGACGGGACTGCAGTCGGTGAAGCTCGGCGACTACCAGCTGGCGTTCTCGGACATCTTCGGCGGCAACGCCTTTCTGCCCGTGCTGTTCCTGCCGGCGACGATCATCTCGGGTAGCGCCGTGCTGCCGCAGGCGCACGACACCGACGTGTACCTGACCGCACTCGCGATTTTGCTCACGGTCATCTACCTCTGGGGGTTGCTCTTCCGGCCGCAACGACAATGGGGTCGTCTTGGGCCCGACTCGATCGCAGTCGTTGCGCTCTATGCGCTCGGCATCGCCGGGCTGATCGTCGTCTCGCACGGCTGACGCAACTCGGTCCGAACCGGTTCCGGGGGAGCCGCGAATCACGCGCGTCATGCCGGCAGTTACCTGCCGGGAAAACCCCCGCACGTTAGGAGAACCACATGCGTAAGCTCGCAGTCGCCCTTGCGGCGGCCGCGCTGGTGACGCTCGCCCTCGTGGCTGCGGTGCTCCGTGGATCCGGTCCCGGCGCCGCAAGCGCGTCGAGCCACCGCGAAGCACCGTTGATCTCCGAGGACCCGTCGGCAGACAACACCGACCTGTATGCGTTCCGCTCGCCCGACAAGCCTGACACGCTGACGATCGTCAGCAATTTCATCCCGGGTGAGGATCCGGCAGCCGGGCCGAACTACTACACGTTCTCGCCGTCGGCGCGATACGACATCTACGTCGATCGCAACGGCGACGGGAAGCCCGACGTGTCGTACTACTTCCAGTTCGAGCGGAAGACGGGGCCGTTCTTCCTCGGCGACACGTCGCAGCCGTACACGGTCACCCGCGTCGATGGCAAGGGCAAAGGCACGGTGATCGCGCGTGGCACGACGCCACCCGACAACATCGGCCCGCGCACGACGCCCGACTACCACGCGACGGCGGCGAAGGCGGTGACACCGCTCGCCGGTGGCGGCGTGGTGTTCGCCGGCCAGCGTGACGATCCGTTCTTTGCGGACGTCGGCGACATCTTCGACCTGCTCGCGATCCGCAAGGGCACGGGCAGCACCGGTGGGGGCAAGGACTTCCTCGCCGGCTACGGCGTGCACTCGATCGCTCTGCAGATCCCGATCTCGCAGGTCGACACGCCGTCGCACACGATCGGCATCTGGTCGGCCGCCGACCGGCACCGGACGACTGTTGCAGGCCGCGGCGGCAACGGGCCGTGGGTGCAGGTCTCGCGGCTCGGAAACCCGCTGATCAACGAGGTCGTCATTCCCACGGGGCTGAAGGATCTCTGGAACCGCACGAGCCCGGACAAGGACGCGCAGTTCGTCAAGTACTACAAGACGCCGATCCTCGCCGCGGTGATCAACAAGCTCTACTCACTCGGCGTTCCGACCGACAACCGCGATGACCTCGTTCAGGTGCTGTTGACCGGCATCCCGAAGGTCACGTTCACAGGCTCGACGCCCGCCGACGAGCTCAGGATCAACCTGTCGGTCCCGGTCACGCCCGCGGCGAGCCAATCGCGCCTCGGCGTGCTCGGGGGCGACCTCCAGGGCTGGCCGAACGGCCGCCGTCTGAACGACGACGTCGTCGACATCGCGGAGCAGGCGGTCGGAGGGTTCCTCCTCGGCCACAAGCTCCCGCTAGGCGACGGGGTCGACAGCGGTGACACGGCCCCGATGAGCCAATTCCCCTACGTCGCGGACCCGTTCAGCGGAGCCGACGACACGCACGGGCAGCAGAAGTAATGACGAGGACGCGGCTTCTCGTCGCAGGGGCGGTGGCGGCCACGGCCGCCACCGCCCTCCTCTTCGGAGGACTGACCGAAACGGGCACGTCCCGGGGACTGTCCCCAAGCCATGGCGCTTCGGGGCAGTTGGCGGCCGGCTTCGCCGCCGGCGACACGCAGGCGCTCGTGCTGCAGCTGCAGGCCGGGCTGCGCGGCCGGCCGACGAATGTGCGCGGGCTCGACCTGCTCGGGCTCGCCTACCAGCAGCGCGCCCGCGAGACAGGCGACCCCTCGTACTACGTGAAGTCCGCGGGCGTCCTGGGCCGCGCACTGCGGCTTGCCCCACATGACCTCGACGCGACCGGTGGCCTCGCTTCGCTCGCACTCTCCCGCCACCGGTTCGGCAGTGCACTTGCGCTCGGCCGACAGGCCGTGAAGATCTCACCGACGACGGCACGCAACTACGGGGCGGTCGGCGACGCGCTGGTCGAGCTTGGGCGCTACCGCGCCGCATTCCACGCGTTCGACACGATGGCGCGCCTGCAGCCGAGCGTGTCGTCGTATGCCCGAGTCGCTTACGCACGCGAGCTGCTCGGCAACGACGACGGCGCCCATGAAGCGCTGCTGCTCGCCCGCGACGCGGCGGCCGACGAGAAGGAGCCGCTCGCCTGGACCGAGTGGCAGCTCGGGAAACTCGAGCTCGCCCGCGGTCGGCTGACTTCCGCCTCGACCTATTTCCACGAGTCGCTGCACACGTTCCCGGACTACGTCTACGCGCTCGACGCCATGGCGCAGCTCGAGCTCGCGCGTGGGCGGCTCGTGCACGCCACCGCGCTGGAGCGACGCGCCGTCGACACGATCCCGCTGCCACAGTTCGTCGGTCTGTACGCCGACCTGCTGCACGCCACCGGGCATCCGCACGCGGCCGCCGTTCAGTACGCGACCGAGGACGGGATCCGGCGCCTCTTTGCTGCCAACGGCGTGCGCACCGATCTCGAGACGGCCCTCTTCGACGTCGACCATGGCATCCGCCTGCACGCATCGCTCGCGCTCGCGCGCCAAGCCCAGCGCGAGCGGCCCTCGATCGACGGCGATGACGTTCTCGCATGGGCGCTTGCGCGGAACGGTCGCTGCGGCGAGGCGCAGCATTACTCCCGGCTGGCACTGCGGCTCGGCACGAATGACTCGGCCAAGCTCTTCCACCGCGCCGAGATCGAGCGCTGCCTCGGCCACGATCCTCGCCCGTGGGCGCGCCGCGCCTCGGCCCTCAACCCGCACTTCTCCGTTCTCTGGACCTCGACCCTGAGGAGGCTCGCATCATGAAGCGATTGTCGAAGCGCCTGCTGATCGTCGCCACGCTCTGCTATCTGCTCGTTCCGGTCGCCACCGCGTCGGCGCACCCGCTTGGCAACTTCACCATCAATCGCTTCGCGCGCGTCGAGCTCGCCGGCGACCGGCTCTATGTCCGCTACGTCGTCGACATGGCCGAGATCCCGACCCTGCAGCACGTGCCGATTCGCATTGGCGCGCTCTCGATCACCGCGAACGGCCGACCGGTGAGCCTTCGCGTGGTTCGCACCGTCCTCGCCCATCCGCGCGGAGCGGCCGGGCTGCGCACGACGCGCTTCCAGGCGATCCTCGCGGGGCCACGCGTCGCGGGCAATGTGAACGTCGCTGTGAACGATCGCAACTACGCGAATCGCATCGGGTGGAAGGAGATCGTCTTCGGAGCGACCACGCCATCGACCTCGAGCGAGTTGCGCGCCTATCCGAAGGACCTGCTCTCGAGCCCGCTCAACGTCTCCCAGGCCTCGGCGAGCCTCGGGCCGACCGACGAAGCGCCGCCCGTGCTGCTCTCCGGCAAGGCGCTCGCCGCACCCGACCGCATCGCCGACTCCGGGTTCGCCTCGCTCGTCGGCCGGCGCCACCTGAGCGCACTCGTCGTGCTCGTCTCGCTTCTGCTCGCCGTCTTCTGGGGGGCGGCACATGCGCTCTCGCCCGGTCACGGGAAAACGATCGTCTCCGCGTACATGGTCGGATCGCGCGGAACGCCCTGGCACGCCGCCCTGCTCGGGCTCATCACCACCGCCACTCACACGGCAGGGGTGTTCGCGCTCGGGGGCGTGACGCTCCTGCTCTCGCAGTGGATCGTTCCCGACCGGCTCTATCCATGGCTCGACCTGAGCGCAGGCGTGCTCGTCGTGGGGGTCGGCACGTTTGTGCTCGCCGCCCGAGCGCGGCACGCCCGCGCGCATACGCACGCCCATCACCATCACCATCACGGCCACGAACCCGGCCACGGCGAGCGCCGCTCGCTGCTCGCTGTCGGCATCTCCGGAGGGCTCCTACCCTGCCCCTCGGCGCTCGTCGTCCTGCTGGCGGCGATCTCGCTGCACCGGGTCGCATTCGGAATGCTGCTCGTGCTTGCCTTCAGCATCGGCCTTGCACTCGCGATCACCTGTGTCGGCCTCGTCGCCGTGCTCGCCAAGCGGGCGTTCGCCCGCTTCGACAGTGGCGGCCGCCTCCTCAGCGTCCTCCCCGCCGTCAGCGCGTTCGTGATCGTCGTCGCGGGCGTCGGAATGGTCCTCCGCGCGCTCCCGAAAGTGAACCTCTGATGTTCGGACTCGACCACTGGCTCATCCACTTCTCGGACGGGACGACCCTCGTCATCGTCGTCGGCATCGCGATCCTGCTCGGTCTGCGGCACGCGACCGACCCCGACCACCTCGCTGCAGTGACGACGCTCGTGACGAACGGGCGCGGCGGAGCGACCCGGCTCGGTCTCACCTGGGGACTCGGTCACGCCTCCTCGCTCCTCGTGCTCGGCGTCCCGATCGTGATCTGGAAGTCCTACCTCCCGCCCACGGTCGAGCGGAGCGCCGAGGTGGCGATCGGGCTCGTGATCATGGCGCTCGCCCTCTGGCTGCTCCTCCGCTGGCGGCGGGGCGCGTTCGCCCACGACCACGCCCACTTGCGCGTCCCACCACAGCGCACGCCCTGGCAGGCCTACGGCATCGGACTCGTCCACGGGATCGGCGGCAGCGGCGGAGTCGGCGTGCTGCTGCTCGCCGCGATCCACAGCCACGTTCTCGCGCTCGTCGCGCTCGGACTTTTCGCCGGCTGCACCGCGATCTCGATGGCGGTGCTCTCGACGGGGTTCGGCTACGTGCTCGGCCGCCCGCGGATGCAGCGCGCGTTCGCCCGGGTCGTGCCGGCGTTCGGAACGATCGGGGTTTGCTTCGGCGCCTGGTACGCCCTTGGGGCACTCTCGCTCGTGCCGTACGTCTTCTGATCGAGCCCCGCAAACCGTAGGCTTGCGAGGCCGCCGATGTCGCCCCCGCTCGGACAGCTCACAGACGAGGACGTCCTTGCGCGTGTCGCGCGTGCGGACGAGGGCGCGCTGGCGGAGCTCTATGACCGGTTCGGCCGCGTCGCCTACGGGCTCGCCTACCGGATCCTGCGGGACGCAGCGCTCGCCGAGGACGCCGTCCAGGACGCCTTCCTCGCCGTCTGGCGCACAGCGGTGTCGTTCGATTCCAACCGCGGCAGGGCTTCCACCTGGGTGCTCACCCTGGTGCACCGGCGGGCCGTCGACGTCGTGCGCCGCGAGGACCGGCGTCGCGGACAGCCCCTCGATAACGCACCTGCCGCGGCCGGGGAGGCCACCGACGAGACGGCCGCCGTCCGCGAGCAGCGGCGCAACGTCCAGGCCGCGCTCGCGCGTCTGCCGGCGGAGCAGCGCGAGGCACTCGAACTCGCGTATTACGGCGGGCTCTCGCAGTCGGAGCTGGCCGAGCGCCTCGGCGTGCCGCTCGGGACCGTGAAGAGCCGGATGTTCGCCGCGCTCGCGAAACTCCGCGACCTGCTCGGGGACGAGATCTGACGCCGGGAGCGTCGCGCAGTGACCTTTGACGAGCACGTTCAGCGCGCACTCGACGAGCTGCCGGTCGAGCTCGCCCAGGCGCTCGAGAACGTCGCCGTCGTCGTCGAGGAGGAGCATCCGGACGATCCAGACCTCTTCGGGCTCTGGGAGTCACACGAATTCCTGCCGACCAAGATCACCATCTACCGCCGCCCGCTCGTCGAGTCGTTCCCCGACCCCGCCGAGCTCGAAGCCGAGATCCGGATCACGGTTCTCCACGAGCTTGCGCACGAGTTCGGCCTCGATGAGGGCCGCCTCGACGAGCTGGGGTATTCATAGGAATACCCGGCGCCGGGTAGGCGTTTTCATCTACATGCGAACGCTGACCGACATCAAACAGGAGATCGACCGCCTCTCCGACCGTCGCTCGGACGTCATGCGAGCGCTGTCCCAGGGGTTCGATTCGACGCTCAAATCAGAGCATCTCGAGCTCGAAGAGCGCATCGCGCAGCTCTGGGATGAACAGCGCAATGCACGCGCCCTGCTCCGGAACGGAGACCGGGACTTGATCATCCAGAGGGCCAGGCAAGAAGAGCGGCTCTCGCGCGCGGCCTAGCGGCCGGCGCATCCTCGAGCGAGCGAGGCGACCCCCGGATGGGGCGGGGGCGCCTCGGCCGTCTCGCTGGCAGCGCTCGCAGCGAGATACAATCGGCAGGCTCGGGGCGTTAGCTCAGCTGGGAGAGCGCCGCCTTTGCAAGGCGGAGGTCGCCGGTTCGATCCCGGCACGCTCCATCGTCGTCGGTCGGCCGGCGCTCGGTTGCGGACGAGGGCGCCGCCGCCCGCCCTCCCACGAAATGTTTACGCCTGCAACACGGCCTCCACATCCGGGTCGGGCTGAATCCGATCTCAGATGCGCACTGGAGCCCTCACTGGAGCCCTGATCGGCACGCTCGCCGCCGCCGTGCTCACCGTCGCCGGGACCGCGGCGGCTGCGAATAGGTCGCTGGTGCCGACGTTCGTGCAGCACCTGATCGCCAAGCGCTCCCCGCTGCTCGCCTACGTGCCGACGCGGATCGCCGCGCCAAGCTTCAGATACGCCGGCTACCAGGCCTCGCCGACGAGAGTCTCGGTCACATTCGCGCAGACTCCGAAGCGGAAGATCGTCTTCAGCGCGATCAGATACGCGGCCCCCTGCGCCGACGGCAAGCAACGGAGCTACCAGCTGTCGGGCAACAAGGTCTACTGGGCACAGCTCGACAACACCCAGACGGCCTGGCGTTGCGTCACCGGCCCAGGCGGCCACCAGGTAAGGCTCGCCGCGTCGAGCACGCTGCCGGTGACGCAGTTCTCCGGGGTCGGTCTGGGCACGATTGTCGCCTCCGCCCTCCGCGTGCGTTAGGTCGCCTCGGCGTAGATCACCGCACGGCGATCCGGGTTCGCGCGGATGCAGTCGCCCTCTCGAAGCGCAACAATGGAGGGAACCGAAAGGAGTCGCCATGTACGCGACACTTCTGTGGGCGACAGATGGAACGGCGAACGCCGATCTCGCACTCGCCGAGGCCAAGAGGCTCCTCCAGCCCGGCGGGCGGATCGTCGCCTTTCATTGCGACCAACGCTCCACCGGAGCCTGTATCGGAGGCACACCTCTGCTCGCCGACGAGTCCCAGCGGACGGCAAAGATCCGCGCCCAGGTGGAGGAGTTGAACGCGGATGGGATCGACGCCGAATTGCTCATCGAGACGACGCAGCACGCGACGCCCCGGACGATCGTCCGAACAGCCGACGAGCTTCGCGTCGACGCGATCGTGTGCGGTACGCGCGGCTTCGGCGGTCTGCAACGGGCGATCGCCGGCAGCGTCTCCGCCGAGCTCATCCACTACTCGCATGTCCCTGTGATCGTCGTGCCCGCCTCCCCCGAGCGTGTCTTCGAGCCGGTGCCGGCATTGAACGCAAGCTTCAGCGGCTAGCGCAGCTGGTCTTCGGTGCCTGGCTACCAGGTCTTCGGCTGCTGCAGGCTGTCCGGCCTGCGCACGCGAACCCTGGCGTCGACTGCGACGCACCCGTGCTCGTCGGCGATCACCGGGTTCAGGTCGAGCTCGGCGATCTCAGGATGATCCTCGGCGAGGCGTGCGAGCCGGTGCAGGACGTCGGTCAGCGCGACCTTGTCTGCCGGAGCGGCTCCGCGCCAGCCTGCGACGAGGCGGCCGGCCTTTCCACTGGAGACGAGCTCGTCGGCATCGATATCGGTGAGGGGTGCAAGGGCGAGGCGAGCGGAGCCGATCAGCTCGGCCAGGACTCCGCCCGCCCCGAACGCGACGAGCGGCCCGAAAACGGGATCCTGGATCACGCCCGCGAGGAGCTCGACGCCGCCCTTCACGTGCGGTTGGACGATCACCGGACCGGCGATCCGCTCGACTGCTGCAGTCACGCTCGCGGCGTCGCGGAGGTCGACGACCACCCCGCCCGATTCGGTCTTGTGCGCCCCGGCAAGGGCCGTCTTCACGACGACCGGGTAACCGATCTCGTCGGCTGCGGCGACCGCTGCCCGCGGCGTTTCCGCGTAGCGCTCCTCGACGATCGGAAGCCCGTAGGCACTCAGAAGCTCGCGCGCGGCGGCCGGCTCGAGCCAGCAGTCGTCCGACGTGGCAAGCGAGCCGTTGACGACAGCGCGCGCCGCGTCGCGATCGATGTCCTCGAGCTGCGGAATCTCGCCCGCGGGCCGGCGCAGCCATGCGGCGCGGCGTGCAACGAGCCCGAGCGCGCGCGCCGCCGACTCCGGATACGCGTATCCGCCGCCCGATGTTCCCTCAGCACTCATCACAACGGGTAGCACCGGCTTGTCCGAGCCGACGGATGCGCGCGCGATCGCAGCCGACACATCGTCCGCGGTCGCGACGACCGGCGGGACGAAGAGCGCGATCACCGCGTCAATGCCGGGGTCGGCGAGCAGCGCCGGCAACGCGGCCTCGTAGGCTGCCGCGGTCGCCGAGCCGAGCAGATCGACCGGATTCGAAAGGCTTGCCTCGACCGGTGTCGAGAGCCGCAGCTTCTCCTGGGTCTCCGCGGCGAGCGGCGGCAGCTCGAGCCCTGCAGCGTCGCAGGCGTCCGCGCAGAGAATGCCAAGACCGCCGGCGTTCGTGAGCACGGCGACACGGTTACCGGCCGGCAGTGGCTGTGACGAGAGGAGCACCGCGGTGTCGAGCAGCTCCTCGAGCGTGCGCGCACGGATGACGCCCGCCTGCCAGAAGAGCGCTTCGACAGCGCCGTCGGAGCCGGCGAGAGCCGCCGTGTGCGAGCTCGCCGCCCTCGCGCCGGCGCGGCTCGTGCCGCTGCGCATGGCGAGGATCGGCTTGGAGCGCGCGACCCGTCCGGCAACGCGGGCGAACTTGCGCGGGTTCCCGAACGACTCGAGATACAGCAGGATCACATCGGTCGCGTCGTCGTCCTCCCAGTACTCGAGCAGGTCGTTGGAGGAGACGTCGGCCTTGTTGCCGATCGAGACGAAAGAGGAGAGGCCGAGGCCACGTCCGTCGGCAGCCTCGAGGAGCGCGAGGCCCAGCGCGCCGCTCTGCGAGGAAAAGGCGGCACGTCCCGGCGGAACCGCGCGACGCGCGAACGTCGCGTTCAGGCGCGGGCCGGTCGCAGCGATCCCGAGGCAGTTCGGCCCGATCAGGCGTGCGCCGTGGGCGCGCACGAGTGCCAGCAACTCGTCCTGACGCACCGCTCCCTCCGCACCCATCTCGGCGAAGCCCGCGGAGATCACGCAGATCGCCTTCACCCCGGCCGTGAGCGCGCCCTGCACCGCGTCGAGCACGCGCTCGCCCGGAACACAGATCACCGCGAGATCGACGGGCGCCGGAACGTCGGCGATCGAGGCGTAGCCACCGACGCCGCCGACCGGTTCGCCGCCGCGGTTCACGGGATACGCGGCGCCGGTGAAGTCCGCCTGGAGCACATTCCGAAAGAGCTCGCCACCGATCGTGCCGCGCCGGGCTGAGGCTCCGATCACGGCAACCGAGGCCGGATTGAAGAACGGTCTCAGCGACGCGGTGACCCCGAGGTGGTCGCGCTCGTCGCGCCGGCGCTCGAAATCGCGGCCGTCGCCGAGCGAGAGCAGCACCTCGACGACGCCGTCCTGAAGTACCCGCGACGTCGCGAACCCCGCGTCGTCGAACACGCGCAGCATCGCGGTGTTCTGCGGGAGGACCTCGGCGACGAATCTCTGAACCCCAGCGGCCGACGCGTGGACCGCGAGGCGCTCGAGCAGCCGCGTCGCGATCCCGCGGCCGTGCAGATCATCGGCGACGGCGAACGCGACTTCGGCGCGCGCCGGATCGCGCAGGCGGACGTAGGTCGCAAGCGCGACCGGGCGAAGCTCCCCGTCCGCGCCGACGAGCTCCGCGAGCAGTGAGCCCCGCGAATGCCAGTCGGTCTCGAGCGCACCTTCGACCGTGTTGCGGTCGATCAGGCGGGTCCCGTGGAAGCGCAGGTAGCGGCTGTCGGGCGAGAGGGCTTCGAAGAAAGCGATCAGCGCGGCTTCATCGCCCGGATGCGGCGGCCGCAGGCGCAGGGTCGAGCCGTCCTTCAGCAGAACATCTTCGGCCGGAGCGACCGGGAGCGGAGAGGCAACCGTTGGGGTCATCCGCTGCATCGTCCTCCTTCAGCCGACCTCTCGAATCGGAGGCTTGCCGCCGCGCGGTTGCGGAGAACTACGCGTTTCGCTCCCGCGCGCCCCCCGATTCCGTCGCTCTGGCGCGTCGTGAGACTGAGCTCGAGATGAAAGGAGCCGCCATGAAATCCAATCCTGCTCGCGACGGACGGCTCGCCGTCTGCGGAGGACGCCACGCTCGAGGCGATCACGCTCGCGCGTACGTTCGGGACGACGCTCGTTGTCGCATCCGTCGCCCACCTCGCCTTGCCGGCCTACGGGAACTACTACGGCTACGGGGAGATCGCCGCCGACCTGCACAAGGTGGAAACCGCTCACGTCGCCGAACTGCTCGTCGCGACGAAATTGCGCATCGAGGAGGCGGGAGTGACGTGCGAGACGCTGGCGCTCGACGGCCAACCCGCCGCTGAGATCTGCGGCGCCGCCACGAGGACACAGGCACGCCTGGTCGTCATCGGAGCCCACGGCTGGGGCCGTCTCGGCCGAATGATCCACGGCAGCGTCTCGACCGCCGTCTTGCACGACGCACCATGCCCGGTGCTCGTCGTCCACGGCCGCGAGAGAGTCGACCGCGCGAGCGCGAAGCAGCGCTCGCTCACTGATCCCCAGACGGCGGCCTCCGTCCGAAGGGACGCGGCCGGCCGATGGACGGCCGGGCGGCGCACGGGTTAGCCTCCTCGAACGTGCCGAGCGCTGACCACGAACGCCGTCTCCACGACCTCTTCCGGGCGAGCATCGCGCTCAACGCCGAGCTCTCACTCGACGCGCTGCTCCAAAAGCTCGTCGAGACCGCAGCCGCGCTGACGGACGCCCGCTACGCCGCGCTCGGCGTGATCGACGAAACGGGCGGCGAGCTCGAACGGTTCCTCACCACCGGCATCGACGCCGAAGAGCACGCGCGCATCGGCAACCTGCCGCGCGGACTGGGCGTTCTCGGCGTCCTCATCCGTGACGCCAAACCGCTTCGCCTCGACCGGATCGGTGACGACCCTCGCGCGGTCGGCTTCCCCGCGAACCATCCACCAATGGCCACCTTCCTCGGCGTGCCGGTGATGATGCGCGGCGTCGCCTACGGGAACCTGTACCTGACCGAGAAAGCCGGGGGCGTTCCCTTCACGGCCGACGACGAGGACCTCGTCGAGCTCCTCGCCGCCCAGGCGGCCGTGGCGATCGAGAACGCGCGTCTCTACCAGTCCGCCAAGCGTTGGTCGCGGCAACTCGAGTCGCTCCACGAGGTGATGCGGTCGCTCGTCGAGGAGATGGAGCTCGATCGGCTGCTCGAGCTCGTCTGCGTCCGCCTGCGGGAGCTGATCGGCGCCAGGGTGGCGCTCATCTCGCTCGCCACGTCACCCGACGGCGATCTGCGGATCGCGGCCGTGGACGGAGAAACGGACGCAGGCGCAGCTCTGATCGGGTACCGGCTGAGCAGCAGCGAGTCGAAGAGTGGACGCGTGCTGGAGCGCCGCCACAGCGCGCGGGTGGACTCGATGCTCGACGACCCCGAGGTCGACCACGAGGAGGCACGTCAGCTGGGAGCGCGCACGGGGATATTCGTGCCGCTCGTCGCCCGAGGGGAAGCAATGGGAGTGATCGCAGTTCACGACAAGCTGGGGCCTGACGCACGGTTCACGGACGAGGATCTCCGCCTGGCGGAGATCTTCGCCGCGCGAGCCGCCGTCGCGGTCTCGCTCTCGGAGCGGGTCGCGCGGGACACGCTGCGCCGCGTCGTCGAGGCGCAGGAGCTGGAGCGGCGACGCCTCGCCCGCGAGCTGCACGACGAGACCGGGCAGGCGCTGACGTCGATCCTGCTCGGTGTGAAGGCGATTCGCGCCTCGAGCTCACCCGCGGGGGCCGAGCGCGCCGAGACAGAGGTTCGAGCGCAGATCGTGCAGGCTCTGCAGGACGTGCGTGCGCTCGCCGTCGAGCTCCGGCCCGCGGCCCTCGACGACTTCGGCCTCGTCGCGGCGCTCGAGCGCCTGGCCGAGACGTTCCAGGAACGGAGCGGGCTCGAGACGATGGTGCAGGCGAACATCGACGGCCGCCTGCCGGCCGAGATCGAAACGGTGCTCTATCGCGTCGTCCAGGAAGCGCTGACGAACGTGATCAAGCATGCGGGCGCCGAGCACGTCAGCATCGTCCTGCGAAGTCGGGCCGGGTCGGTCGCGGTGACGATCGACGACGACGGCAGCGGATTTGCCGCAGACGAGGTTCGCGAGGGGGCGCTCGGGCTGCTCGGCATGCGCGAGCGGCTAGCGCTGGTCGGGGGGACGCTCGAGGTCGAGTCGTCGCGCGAGTCCGGCACGACGATCGCTGCCGAGGTGCCGGCCTAGGCGGAAAGCGGAAGGGCCAGGTGGTCGACCAGGTCGGACAGGGCCGTGACGCTCTCAAGGCTCGCAATCCGGAGGACGATCTTCTCGGCCAGCTCGAGCCGGAGTACGGGGAGCCCACGAATCCGATCGGCCGGGCCACGGTCGATCGCACAGCCGACGATCGAGTCGAGCGGGACGGAGAGCGCGTGCCGGCGCGAGCGCAGCTCGAGCCGGCCACGGCTCATGCTCAACTGGCCCGTGTGCAACTCGTTGCCGATCGTCCACAGGATCGCGAGAGTCCCCGTCATGCACGAAGGCTAGAGCGGCCGGAGCCCGCCGCCATCCGCAGGCAACCGTCCTCGTTCTGCGGGTTTTCACGGATCAGGCACCTGAATGCTCGCGCTATGGTCACGAACGTGGAGCCGGCCGTCCGTGTGCTGATCGTCGACGACCACGCCGTCGTGCGAACGGGAATCCGCCTGCTGCTCGACCAGGAGGACGGGATCGAACCAGTCGGCGAGGCCAACTCCGGCCGGGAGGCGATCTTCGAAGCGCGCAGCCTCAAGCCGGACGTGATCCTCATGGATGTCGTGATGCCCGGCGGCAGCGGTCTCGACGTGATCCCGACGCTCCTGAAGGAGCATCCGGACGCCAAGGTTCTGGTGCTCTCGATGCAGGACGACCCGCGTTACGTGCGCGAGGCGTTCGCCGCCGGTGCGACGGGCTATGTCCTGAAGGAAGCGGCTGACGTCGAGGTTGTCGCTGCGGTGCGCGAGGTTGCGCGTGGCGGGCGCTACGTCCATCCGGAGCTCGGCGCGAGGCTGATTGCCGCCGAGGCCGAGGCAGCGCGCAAGGCCGACGAAGACCCACTCTCCGACCGCGAACGCGAGGTACTGCGTCTCCTTGCTCTCGGCTACACGAACTCGGAGATCGCGAAGCAGCTCTTCATCTCCGTTCGCACCGCCGAGACGCACCGCGCCCACATCATGACGAAGCTCCACCTCTCGAGCCGCGCGGCGCTCGTCCGCTACGCGATCGCCCAAGGCCTGCTGGAGGAATAACCGGCCGCGGAGTAGCCGGCTGCCGGAACGAGTCGTCACTGTTTCGTGCGCGTGTCTGACCCCAGCCATGTCCGCGCGCAGAATCCAGCTCTGAAGCCGTTTCCCGCGGCAGAGTCGCACGCCGCTCTGAAACTGTGCGAGCCGCTGAGTACGGAGTCACTGTTTCGTGCGCGTGTCTGACACCGGCCATGTCCGCGCGTGCGACACGCCGGGTCAGTGGGGCACGGCAGGCGAGTCAACAACACACACGCACGAAGAAGGCCGCTTGCGCGGCCTTCTCGTTGCGGCGATTGGGGGTCGGGGACTAGACCGGGTTGATCGCGGTCGGCGTCGCCGGCTTGTGGGAGAACCAGGTCAGCGCCGTCTCGGGATTCCGCAGTGCTCCGCCGATCGCGAGGATCGCGAAGCCGAACCCGCTGAGCAGAAGCGCGAACCCGACGACGATCGCGAAGAGCCCGAGCTGCGATGCCATGAACGAGGTGTTCAGAGCCGTCGTCAGCGCCGTCTCGGTCACCCACACGTTGCGGGCGCCGTTCGCGACGGGCTGCTGCGTCTTCGGATCGAGGACTGCGAACTCCTTGTTCGAGGTGGCGCCGTCCGGCGTCAGCTCGGCCTTCGGCGTTCCGGGCTTCGCCTGGAACTGACCCATCTGCGCGTAGACGAATCCGCCGGTCGCTTCCAGCGCATGAATCTGCATGTACTGCGCGAAGCAGCGTGCCTTCGCCCCGGTGTTGACCGACTCGTTGGCGACGCTGCAGGACGGGATGGTGATCTTGCTCAGATCGAGCTTCGCCTTCTGCGCCTCGGCGGTGATCCCGGCCGGCGTCATGTCAGGCGAGCCGGTGATCTGCTCGGTCTTGAGCGACGAGGCCACCGTGCTGCGTCCATTGGCGCCCATCGCGATCGTTACGACACCGAAGGCGATCAGGACGACGGCTGCGACGAGCCCACCGATTTCGAAAAACTTACGCATGTTCCCTTCTCCTTCTCTTCAGGGCCGATGCTTTCTTCGCCTTCGACCGTTTCCAGGAGTCTCGGCTCAGTGATGCGCCCCGCCATCGTGGCGAGTGCGGAACCGCATTTCGGGTTTCCCACATCGTCGGGGCGGACCATCTAGCGCAGGAGACCGCGCTCGAGCGCCCACCGCACGAGCTGCGCCCGGTGCTGGAAGCCGAGCTTCCGCATGATCCGGGCGCGCTCCGACTCGACGGTACGGACGGAGACCTGCAGTTGGCGTGCGACTTCGCGGTTGGTGTGCCCGTAGGCGAGCATCACGGCTGCCACCCGCTCCCGTTCCGTCAGCTGCACCTCGTCGAGCATGGTCGGAGCCTCGTCACGAGGCGAACAGCTCGCATCCGAGAGTTCCCCGACCTCGGCCGCGCATTTCTACGAGTTCCCGCGCAGCCCACCCCCCGTCACCCGCGACCTGCGGCGAACTACGGCCGGCGGTTCAGCGAATCCGCCCATTCATCCGAGCCCGTTCGGTGTCACGTTGCGAGTTGACATTGACTCTCGACGAAACGGAGCTCTCATGAAGTCGGTTGCCGCACTTACCGCATTGCTTGCCCTTGGCGCTGTCGTCGCCACCAGCGCCCTCGCGGCCTCGCCGCAGCACGCGTCGGTCACGATTCGCCACCAGATGATGGGCTGCCACGCCTGGTCGGTCGGCAATGGCCCCTACACGCCCCATGCCGCTCTGAAGCTGTCCACCGGCGGCTCGATCACCTTCACCGACAACGACGTGATGTCGCACCAGTTGATCAAGAAGAGCGGCTCCGCCGTCGTGTTCTCCGGCTCGCACACGATGAGCCACATGGGCGCGACCCTCAAGGTGACCTTCCCCCACGCCGGCACGTATCACTTCACCACGAAGCCCGGTGAGGACTACATGAAGGGCGTCAAGACGATGGGTGAGGACAACGTCCTCACGCTGACCGTCACGGTTCGCTGAAACCTCGTCCGTGGTGTGCGGCCGCGCACGCGGCCGCGCACCATTGTGTGTCGACGTGCTCGTGCCGCGACCTGCAAGGATCGAGTAGGTCGATCGTCGAGCAAGGAGGTGCGAGCCCAATGGACGCTCCAGGTGAGCAGGCGCGGGGCGCGATGCTGCAAGTGGCGCACGCCTTCGACATCGCAGGCGCCAAGAGCCGGCTGGCCGAGAAGGGTGGCTACGAGATCGTGCACTCCTCGCCGGGGCTCGAAATCGGCGTCTACGTCCTCGTCGCGCCCGAGCCGGACCACCAGCAACCCCATGCCGACGACGAGGTCTACATCGTGCTCGAGGGGCAAGGCGCGCTCGAGATCGAGGGTCAACTCGTGGAGTTGCACGAAGGGGAAGCAACGTTCGTGCCGGCGGGCGCACGCCACGGCTTCGTCGGCTACGAGCAGCTGAGCGTGCTCGTGATCTTCGAGAAGGCGCGGCGCTGACACGCCGGCATGACCTGACGGGCGCGGCTTTTCCGTAGACAATTTCCACGCTTTCCCCGACGCGGCGCTGGCTGCTCCGACCGATACTCGGGACGATGAGCACACAGGCGTATACCCGGCGGCCCCCGACCGCAACTCGATCAGGGAGGCCGAGCCCGACCCGCCTCGTACCGCGTGCCAGACGCGCGCCGCAGCCTCGCTTCTCGGACGACCAGCTCGGACGGCTCAGGGACTGCTGGTGCGCGGCGCTTGACGCAGCGGAGGCGGCGCTCCAGGGAGCGAAACCTGTTCTGTCGGCCGAGGAATTGCGCGGCCGCGCCGGGCAACTCAGGGATGAACGCGCCGACGCGAACCGTGCCCTCGCGTCGCTCGCCCGGGCACACCGGATCGCCGCGTAAGGAAGGCTTGGGGGCGCCGCGGCGCCCCCAACCCCTAGCTCGCGGCGTCGCCGCCGTTCAGCGAGCGCCGACGACCTCCGGCTCCTCGTCGAGCACCGGCAGTGGCGGCACCGGCTCAGCGGTCAGCACGACCTTGAGCGCGTGGGTCTCCGCGGCGGCCGCGAAGGTGTCGTACGCGAGCTCCGTCTCGGCGAGCGAGAACCGATGCGTCGCGAAGAGCGACGGATCGAGCCTCCGCTCCTGGATCAGCTTCAGCAGCTGCGGCGTCGTCTTGGTGTCGACGAGGCCGGTCGTGATCGTCACGCCCTTGATCCACAGCGTCTCGAGATGCAGCGTGACGGGGTGCCCGTGGACTCCGACGTTCGCCACATGCCCGCCTGGACGGACGATCGCCGCGCAGAGCTCGAAGGTGTCGGGCACGCCGACCGCCTCGACGGCGACATCGACGCCCAGGCCTTCGGTCAACTCCATGATGCGGGCGATTGCGTCCTCGCGGCTGTTGTTGATCGTCGAGTCGGCGCCGAACTCGAGCGCCTTCTCGAGCCGGGTGTCGGCCAGATCGATCGCGACGATGTGACCCGGCGTGAACAGCTTCGCCGTCATGATCGTGGCGAGACCGATCGGCCCGGCACCGACGACTGCAACGGTGTCACCCGGCTGGATGCCGCCGTTCATGACGCCGACCTCGAACGCGGTCGGGAGGATGTCCGCGAGGAAAAGCACGTCCTCGTCGGAGAGATCCTCCGGGACCTTGTACACCGAGGTGTCGGCGAACGGCACTCGTGCGAACTCGGCCTGCAGCCCGTCGATCGTGTGGCCGAAGATCCAGCCACCACCGCCGGTGCAGAGCCCGTAACGACCGTCCTTGCAGAACTGGCAGCGGCCGCACGACGTGATGCATGAGACCAGCACACGATCGCCCGGCACCACCGTGGTCACTGCGGCACCGACCTCGATGATCGTGCCGACGGCCTCGTGGCCGAGGATCGTTCCCGGGGTCGTCTCCGGAACGTCGCCCTTCAGGATGTGCAGATCCGTGCCGCAGATCGTCGCTGCGTCGATCCGGACGATCGCGTCGGTCGGATCCAGGATCTTCGGATCCGGGACTTCTTCCCAGGCTCGTTCGCCGGGGCCGTGATAGACGAGGGCTTTCATAGCGCCTCCCTTGGGTTGTGTTCATGCACCGGGAAGCCGGTGCGAGAATTGGCCGGCCTGCGGTCAGACAGCCGCAGCAACCGGCACGAGCACCCGCTGGGCGAGCTCGACGAGCCTGGTCGAGTAGCCCCATTCGTTGTCGTACCAGGCGACGACCTTCACCTGTGTGCCGCCAGCGACGATCGTCAGGCCCGCGTCGAAGACCGACGAGAACGGCGATTTGATCACGTCGGACGAGACGAGCGGCTCCTCGCTGTAGCAGAGGATGCCGGCGAGCTCGTCGGCGGCCGCCCCCGCGAAGAGCGCGTTCACCTGGGCGACCGTGGTCGGGCGGTCGACCTCGACTGTCAGGTCGACCAGCGAGCCCGTGAGAACCGGGATGCGCGCGGCGAAGCCCTGCAGCTTTCCCTCGAGCTCCGGAATGACGAGGCCGATCGCCTTCGCCGCTCCGGTCGATGTCGGGACGATGTTCGCGGCAGCAGCCCGCGCCCGGCGGAGGTCCTTGTGCGGGAGGTCGACGAGCCGCTGGTCGCCGGTGTAGGCATGGATCGTCGTCATCACACCGTGGCGGATGCCAACGGTCTCGTGGAGCACCTTCGCGACCGGCGCCAGGCAGTTCGTCGTGCACGATGCGTTCGACACGACGGCGTGCGCTACCGGGTCGTACGTGTCGAAGTTCACGCCGAGCACGATCGTCGCGTCGACGCCCTTCCCGGGCGCAGAGATGATCACCTTCTCGGCACCCGCGGCGAGATGACCGGACGCCTCTTCACGGGTGCGGAACCTGCCGGTGCAGTCGAGGACAACCTCAGCAGAAACGCCGTCCCACGGAATCGCGGCGGGCAGGCTCTCGGCGAAGACGGGAATCGCTGACCCCGTCGACAACGAGCTCGGATCCGTCGACCCGAATGTCGCCGGGAAACGGGCCGTAGACCGTGTCGTGGCGCAGCAGGTGCGCGAGCGTGGCCACATCCGCCACGTCGTTGATCGCTGCCCACTCGATCGGGGCTCCACTTTCGTACGCCGAGCGGAACGCACAGCGTCCAACCCGGCCGAATCCATTGATGCCGACACGAGTGCTCATTGCTCCTCCTTCAAGTCAGCGCCGGCTCGAGCACGTGCTCGGGGACGACGAGGATCGGGCGTGTGGACTCGCCAAGCAGCGCCCTCGACGTGCTGCCGAGCAGGAACCGCTTGATTCCGGACAGATGCCGGGAACCGACGACGACGAGGTCGACATCGAGCTCCTCCGAGAGCAGCGCGAGCTGCTTCGGCGGATAGCCGATCAGCAACTCGGTCGTGCACGGCACACCGGCCTCCTCGGCCACGCTCGCAGCCTCGATGAGCGCTGCTGTCCGCTCCACCGTCGGCACGCGATCCGGCTTGCCCTCCCCATGGATGAACTGCTCGCCCGGGATCGTGACGACGTGAGCGAAGATCACCTCGGCGCCCTCGTCGAACGCAATTGCAAGACCTTGCTCGATCGCAACACTCGACGACGGCGAGTCGTCGATGGCGATCAGGATTCGTTCCAGCTTGCGTGTCATCACACGCCTCCTTGTTCTGTCACTCCAAGCCTCGCTCGCAGAGCCCAGGAGCGCAGCCGGGTTTCCACGGACGACGCTCAGCGTGTTCGCGGATTCGGCACGGAAAGACCGTGAGCGCAGCGATGCCCTAACCTGAGATCCGGAGATGCCGCATCTGACGCTGCGACTCGGAACCAGTCTCGCGCTCGCGGCGCTCACGCTTGTGTGTGCAACCTCGGGTGCCGCAAGCGCTCCGTCGCCAAGCCCGCGCGTCACGATGATCACCGACTCGGTCGGGGGCGCCCTCTACTGGCTCACCGAGCCGCGCGAATCGCTCGCCAGCGGATTCGACCTCGATCTCGAGACAAAGACCTGCCGCAAGCTCGTCGAGCCCGGCTGCGGCGCGTACGGCGATCCGGCGCCGCCGAGTGCGCTCGACACCATCCACGCACTCGGGTCTCAGCTCGCGCCGATCGTCGTCATCGATGTCGGCTACAACGACCAAGCCGACACGTACGCCGCCGGGATCGACGAGATCATGCAGGCAGCCGTCGCTGCCGGTGCGCAGCATGTGATCTGGCTGACGCTGGAGGAGCGCGAGGGCGTGTGGGCGCAGAGCAACAAGGAGATCTGGGCGGCGACGGCGCGCTGGCCGCAGCTCACGGTTGCCGACTGGGCCTCGGTCTCCGCGAACCAACCTTGGTACGTCGACGAGGCGCATCTGAACTCGGTGGGCGGTGCGGCGCTCGCCGCCTTCCTTCGCCCGTTGCTGATCACCGCGTGCGGGCCGGCGTGCGCCACTCCGCCCCCGCATTTCTGCGGACTGGCCTTGACGAGCCACGGGTTCGATCCCGTTCAGGCCGCAGGGCTCGCGTGCTCGGACGCAGATGCAGTCGTCGTGGGGCTCGAGTCCAACGCGGCCGGCAACTGGTTCTGCTCAACCGCAAGCGACACCGTGAAGATCGACTGCCGCCGCGGGTTCACCAGTGTCCAGGTACTCGTGCACGCGCCGGCCACCGTCATCCGGCACGGCGCAGTGGTGTCGCTCGCCGACTGGTCGTTCCGTCTGCACAGGCAGGTGCTGCAAGCGCGCCAGGGGTCGCGACGGTGGCGCACGCTCGGGCGCGCTCCGTTCTGCGCTCCGGTCGCACCGTCCGAGGTTCTGAGGGCACTGCCGCTCCGTCCGGCCGCGTCCGCCGGCTGCTTCGTCCCGCGGTAAGCGACGCCTCGCCCGAAGCCGGTTGACCGGCGCGCCAAAACCAGAGGAGCGTCAATATCCGTAGCTCGATGGTCCTGACGAAATGGAGTAACCAAAGGGGGTAGCCGCAATGCCCGTCCTACTCCGCGCGCTCGCCGTCATGGCGATCGTGCTCATCCTTCCGGCCACGGCGCTCGCAGGAGGCAACAAACACGAAACGACCTCCGCGCTGCAGCCGTTCCCGACGAACCTCGACACTGTCCCGGACAGCACCCAGCTGACCGGTCTCCACGTCAACCTGCCGCTGCCCTCCTGCACGGCGCGTCCCTCCGACTGCGCCGACGACGCGGTGATCAACTCACTGGACGGTTTCAACATCCAGCCGCGCATCACCATCCCGTTCTCAGGCCCGATCGACCTGAGCACGGTGACGAGCTCGAACATCTTCCTCGTCGGGCCCGACGATCACGTCGTCGGCATCAACCAGCCCGTGTGGGAGCCGCTCACGAACACCCTCTACGTCGAGAGCAATGACCAGCTCGACCAGGACTCCACGTATCTGCTCGTCGTCACGCGCGGCGTTCACGACGCGAACGGTAACCCCATCGACGCAACGTCCTTCCGCCACGACCTCAACTTCGGCCAGACGAAGGACAAGGCCGTGAAGGCCTACCGCAAGGCTCTACTCGACTCGCTGGCCTCGGCCTTTGCCGGCGGAGCGAGGCCGGACGATATTGCCGACGCAAGCCTCTTCACGACCCAGAGCATCACGGCGATCTCGGAGAAGATCCGCGACCAGATCCGCTCGGCGCCCGCTCCGACGCCCAACTTCAACCTTGCGCCCGACGGCTCACGGACTGTCTTCGCGAACTCGCCGGCACTCTCGATCAACTGGAACCGGCAGACGACGGTGGCCGGGCCGCTCTCGACGACCGCCGTACCGGTGCTTGCGACGCAGGTCTTCCCGGGCTCGATCGCCAAGATCGCGTACGGCTCGTTCGCGGCGCCCGACTACGAGAACAGCTCGCAGCTGATCCCATCTGTCGGCACGCGCACCGGTGTCCCAGCGGTGCAGAGCGTCAACCACCTCGTGTTCACGCTCTTCATCCCGTCAGGGACGGAGCCGGCGGGCGGTTGGCCCGTTGCGATCTTCGGTCACGGGTTCACCGATTCGATGAACGGGGCGCCGTGGGCGGTCGCTTCGTCGTTTGCACACGCCGGAATCGCCACGATTGCGATCAACGTGGTCGGGCACGGCTTCGGCGCCGCGAGCACCTACACCGTCACGCCACCGGGAGGCACTCCGGTGACGTTCCCGGCCGGAGGTCGCGGCATCGACCAGGACGGCAACGGGACAATCGACTCGACCGAAGGCGTGAATGCGGCGAACGGCTCGATCGTCTCGAACAGCGACGGGCTGCGTCAGACCGTCTTCGACCTCGTCACGCTCACGCACATGCTCCAGAGCGGTGTCGACGTCGACGGCAACGGCACACCCGACCTCAGCACGTCGAGGATCTACTACTCGGGCCAGTCGTTCGGCGGCATCTACGGCGTCGAGCTGCTCGGCCTCGAGCCGACCATCCACGCCGGCGTCACGAACGTGGCGGGCGGCCCGATCGTCGAGATCGCACGGCTCTCGCCGAGCTTCCGGCCGCTTGTCGGCATTGCACTGATCAGCCGGACGCCGTCGCTGTACAACGCGGTGCCGAACGCAACGCTCACGAGCTTCAATGAGAACATGCCGCTCCGAAACCAGCCGATCGTCACCGACACCGTGGCGGGCGCAGAGCCGATCCAGGACTACCTGGACAACTCCGAATGGGTGCAGCAGCCCGGCAACCCGGAGGGCTGGGCCCCGCACATCTCGATGCCGCTGATCTTCCAGTTCGCACGCGGCGACCAGACCGTGCCGAACCCGACCGCCACGCGGGTGATCAGAGCGGGCAACTTCGCGTCGCGCGCGACGTTGTTCCGCAACGACCTCGCATTCACGGCATTCGGCACCTCCAAGAACCCGCACACGTTCCTGACGAACATCACCGGGGCCGGGGCGCCGTTCGCAATCGAAGCGCAAACTCAGATCGTGACGTTCTTCGCATCGAACGGCGCCGTGACGATCGATCCGGACGGTGCCGGGCCGTACTTCGAGACGCCGGCCTCGTTCCTGCCGGAAGACCTCGGCTTCATCCCGTAGCGGGAAAATGCGGGGGAGTAGCCGGCGACCCGGATGCTCCCCCGTGAACTTCTTAACCTCGTTAACCAATGGAGGTCTGGCTGGTAGCCTCCCGTGGTGAATACGCGGTTTCTCTCGGTCGATCCTCCGGATCTGAGCCTCTGGCAGACGGCCAAGGGGCTGGCTCATCTCTGGCGCGAGCAATGGCGCCTCGTCTCGATCGGGCTGGCCTGCGCCTTCGTCTACAGCGGCCTCTCGCTCGCGATTCCGATCGTCGTTCGCCATGCGATCGACAGCTCGATCGCACCGACGAACGGGCACCGCGAGCCTCTCTGGCCCTACCTGGTCGCTGTCGTCGCACTCGGGCTCATCCGCTTCGGGGTCAACTACACACGGCGGTATGCGACTGCCCGCACCGGCATTCGCGTCGAAGCACGGATGCGCGAATTGCTCTACGACGCGTATCTCCGCTACCCGCGAGCGTTCTACGACCAGCACGCCACCGGCCAGGTCGTTTCACGCGCGACGAACGACCTCTATCCCGTGCGCTACTTCATCGGCTGGGGAATGACCCAGGGACTGCAGTCGCTGATGATGATCTTCGGGATCGCGGTCGTCCTCTTCTTCGTCAACCCGACGCTCGCCCTCGTCGCGCTGATCGCGATGCCTGCCGTCTTCTTGCTGGCGTTCACGTTCGCCCGCAAGGTGATGCCGGTCTCGCGTCAGGTCCAGCAACTGAAGGCGAACGTGACCGAGGCCGCGGACGAGGCCGTCGTCGGGATCGAGATGGTGCAGGCATTCGGCCGCGAGGACGACGTGCAGCAGCGCTTCGCGGTCAAGGCGGAAGCGGTGCGCGACGGCGTCCTGCGCCAGGCCCGCATCGAGGCGGCGTTCCTGCCCGGGCTGCTCTTCCTGCCGACGCTCTCGATCGGAGCCGTCCTGCTGTTCGGCGGCCGCCAGGTGATCGGCGGCACGCTCACCTACGGCGAGTTCTTCCTCTTCTACCAACTGCTCCTCCAGCTCGTCTGGCCGCTCGAGGCGCTCGGCTGGATCCTCTCGCTGGCCCAGCGCGCGACCGCCTCCGCGTCGCGCAGCTTCGCGTGGCTCCAGGGAATCGAGCCGGTCCCCGAAGCCGCCGAAACCGGTCGCGCTGCCGGCGGCCGGTGAGCTCGCCGTGCGCTTCGAGGGTGTCCACTTCAGCTACGGCTCAGGCTCGGAGGTGCTCTCCGGCGTCGACCTCGAACTGGCGCCGGGCGAGGTGATCGCGGTCTGCGGCCCGACCGGCGCCGGCAAGACCTCGCTCCTCAACCTGCTGCCGCGCTTCTACGACCCGACCGAGGGCCGCGTGCTCGTGGGCGGCATCGACATCCGCGAGTTCGCGCTCGCCGAGTTGCGCGCCGCCGTCGCGATCGTCACGCAGAAGCCGATTCTCTTCTCGATTCCACTGCGCGACAACCTCACCGCCGCGCGCCCCGGCGCGCCGTGGGACGAGGTCGTCGCGGCCTGCGAGGCTGCAGGCGTCGCCCATTTCGCGGCCGACCTCCCGGAGGGCTACGACACACTGATCGGCGAGCGTGGAGTCAACCTCTCGGGCGGGCAGCGCCAGCGGGTCGCGCTCGCGCGCGCGCTCATCGCCGGCGCACGCGTCGTCGTGCTCGACGACCCGATGTCGGCTGTCGACACTCAGACCGAGCGCCATCTCGTCGAGAACCTCCGCCCCGCGCTCGCGGGCCGCACGGTGCTGATCGCCACACAGCGTCTCTCGACGGTGGAGGTCGCCGATCGCGCGGTCGTCCTCGACGAGGGCGTGATCGTCGAATCCGGGACGTCGACAGAACTGCTTGCCCGCGACGGCGTCTTCGCCGCGCTCTTCGGTGAGGAGGTCTCCGCTGCCGCGTAAGGAGAGAGTCGGGCTCACCCGCCTCACGCGCTACCTCAAGGGCAAGCGGGTGCGTGTCGGGCTGCTCTCGATCGTCGGCGTCCTGTCGGCTGCGGCCCCCGTCGCGGCCCTGTTCGTCGTGCAGGACGCGATCGACAACGGCATGCGCGCCGGCGACTACGCCCGCCTCAACCGCGATGTCGTGGCATACCTGATTATCAACGCGCTCGCGTGGGTGCTCCAGACGACCCTCGTGCGCGGCCTCGCCGGCGTCGGCCAGGACGTCGTACTGGGGTTGCGCGAAGACCTCTTCGATCACCTGACGACCTTGTCGCTGCGTTACTTCTCCCAGCAGAAGGCGGGCTGGATCATCGCGCGGCTGACGTCGGATGTCGATGCGCTGTCCGACGTCCTCTCGCAGGGGCTGACGACACTCGTCGTCAACACCCTGACACTCATCGCGGCAGTCATCGGGCTCTTCATTCTCGACTGGCGGCTCGGCCTCGTCGCGCTCGTGATCCTGCCGCCCACGCTCGTGCTCACGCGCTGGTTCCAGGTGCGATCACACGCGGCATTCCTGCGTGTACGCGAGACGATCTCATCGCTGACCGCGCAGATCGCCGAATCGGTGTCCGGCATGGCCGTCATCCAGGCGTTCAACCGCGAGCGTGCCTTCCTCGATGAGTTCGACAAGGCAAACGACTTCAACCGCCAGACGAACACGCACGCCCAGTGGCTGAACTCGCTCTTCTTCCCGGGGATCGAGTTCCTCGGCATCGTCGCGATGGCGTCGGTGCTCTGGGTGGGCGGGCTGATGGTGACCGGCGGCTCGCTTCAGATCGGCACGCTGATCTCCTCGGTCTTCCTGCTGAACCTCATCTTCCAGCCGTTGCAGGAGCTCTCCGACCTCTACGGACAGGTGCAGTCGGCCGGTGCCGCGATGGAGAAGATCACGACCGTCCTCGACACCGAAGCGGAGATCCACGACGGCGCGGCAACGCGCAAGCCCGACCGGATCGAGGGAGACCTGCGGATCCAGAACGTCACGTTTGCGTACGGGCGCGAGCCGGTGCTGCACTCGATCGACATCCACGTGCCGCCCGGCGGCTGCCTCGCCCTCGTCGGCGAGTCAGGCGGCGGCAAGTCGACCACGGCGAAGCTCGTCGGGCGCTTCTACGACCCCGACGAGGGAGCGATCCTGGTCGACGGCCACGACCTGCGCTCGCTCGAGCTGCGCGCGTATCGTCGCCAGCTCGGCGTGGTGCTGCAGGACCCGTTCCTCTTCGCGGGCACGATCGCCGACAACATCCGCTTCGCCCGCCCTGAGGCGACCGACGAGATGGTGGAGGACGTCGCGCATGCCGTCGGCGTCGACCGCATCGCGCGCCGCTTCGATGCCGGGCTCGCGCACACGGTGCGCGAGGGCGGCGCCGGGCTCTCAGCCGGCGAACGCCAGTTGATCTCGATCGCCCGCGCACTGCTCGCCGACCCGCGCATCCTGATTCTCGACGAGGCGACCTCGAACATCGACCGGCCGACCGAGATCCTGATCGAGAAAGCACTCGACCGCCTGCTCCGCGGCCGCACCTCGATCATCATCGCCCACCGCCTGGCGACGGTCAGGCGCGCCGACGAGATTCTCGTGATCGAGCACGGTCGGATCTCGCAAAGTGGCACGTTCGACGAGCTGCTCGCGAGCGACGGCCCGTTCCGCCGACTCGCCAAGGACATGAAGGGAGTGCCGATTCAGCTACAGGACGGCGCGGCCGACTTGCAGGCCTCGCCCGTCGTCGGCAGCCGCGAGAGCAACTCGGCCAACGTTGCCAGCTCCGAGCCGGAATAGCGGCTCGTGAAGAGCTCGTCGATGCCGCGCAGATGCGTCACGGCGGCCTCGCGCAGCTTCTGCGCGCCGGCGTCCGTCAGCTTCGCGTACGAGACCCGTGCGTCCGACGAGCACGTCTCCTTGCCGACGAAGCCCGCGCGCTCCAGGCCCTCGAGCAGCCGGGTGATCCCCGACGCCGTCAGCAGGATGCGGTCGGCGAGATCCACGCGGCGCATCATCTTGTGCTCGGCCCACGAGAGATGCAGCAGGACCTCGTAGTCGTTCAGCGTCAGCCCATGCTCGCGCTGGAGCTGGGCCGACAGCTCGCGGGTGATCGCGGCGTGCGCCCTCAGGAAGAAAACCCACGACTCGAGCAGCTGCGGAGGTGTGGTAGCGGAAGTCGTCATAGTTGCGCCCTCAAGTGTAGCGGCCCGAAGCCGCGTTGGGGGCTGCCGATAGGTTCTCCTATATGAGGCGCGGAGGCAAGGGGCTGAGGAACGGGTCGAGTACAGGGTTGAGCAGCACGTCGAAGAATGGCTCGAACACGGGTTCGAGCACGCAGCCTGGAAGCACTCAGCCTGGAAACAGGGGTCGTAGCCGGCAGCGCGGGATCGAGGTGGAAGGGCTCGTGCGCCAGTTCAAGGACATCCGGGCCGTCGACGGCATCGATCTCAGCATCGAGCCCGGCCAGATCTACGGATTCCTGGGGCCGAACGGCGCCGGGAAGTCGACGACGGTGCACATGCTGACGACCCTCCTCCCTCCCACGTCGGGCCGAGCGACCGTGGCCGGCTATGACGTCGTGCGCGACGGCGCGAAGGTTCGCTCGTCGATCGGGGCCGCCCTGCAGGAGGCGGCGCTCGACCCGTTCCTGACAGGCCGCGAGCACCTCCGGCTGCAAGCATCGCTGCACGGCATCAAGGGTGACGCTCGCAGGCGCTTGCAGGAGGCGCTGCTCGACCGCGTCGGGCTGACCCATGCCGCCGACCGCAAGGTGCGAACGTACTCCGGCGGCATGAAGCGCCGCCTCGATCTCGCGCTGGCGCTGATCCACGATCCATCGATTCTCTTCCTCGACGAGCCGACGACCGGGCTCGACCCGCAGAGCCGCACCGCGCTCTGGGAGGAGGTCGGACGCCTTGCCCGGGAAGAGGGCGTCACGGTCTTCCTGACCACGCAGTACCTCGAGGAGGCGGACGTGCTCGCCGATCGCGTCGGGATCATCGATCACGGCAAGATCGTTGCCGAGGGAACGCCGGCGGAGCTGAAGGCGGAGATCGGCAAGCCCACGATCGAGGTCGTGCCAGAGGACCACGGCGATCTCGGTCGTCTCCGTGAGCTGCTCGGCCGATTCGGCGAGGAGACCGCCGCCCGTCCGGGCGCGTTCGCGGTCCAGATGAACGGCCACGGCGACCTCCCGGCGGTCATCCGTGCGCTCGACACGGAGAACATGCGTGCGGCGGAGATCAACCTCCATCAGCCCACGCTCGACGACGTGTTCCTCGCGAAGACGGGCCGCAAGCTCGAGGGCTCCGAAGCCGAGTAGTAGGACCTGGATGGTCGTTCTCCAGCAAGTGCTCTTGATCGCAAGGCGGTCGTTCATTCGCACGATGCGGCAGCCCGGCGTGTTCATCCCGCCACTCGTGTTCCCCCTGATGTTGATGGCGGTCAACTCGAACGGCCTGCGTGCGGCCACGCACCTTCCCGGGTTCCCGACGCGGTCGTTTCTCGCCTTCTTCGTGCCGTTCTCGTTCATGCAGGGAGCGCTCTTCGCGTCCGGCATCGCAGGCACCGATCTCGCCCGCGACATCGACACGGGCTTCCTGAACAGGCTCGCGCTGACGCCGGTTCGGGGCTCGGCACTGCTGCTCGGCCACATCGGCGGAGCGCTCGGGCTCGGCGCGATGCAGGCGTGCCTCTACCTCGGCGTCGCGCTCGCTGCCGGGGTCCACATCGACGCCGGAATCGGCGGGGCCGCGACGATCCTCGTGCTGGCCGTGCTGATTGCCGCCGGCTTCGGGACGCTCGGGCTCTGGATCGCGCTCCGCACCGGCTCGACCGAAGGCGTCCAGTCGCAATTTCCACTGCTCTTCTTCGTTCTCTTGATCTCGAGCATGAACCTGCCGCGCAATCTGATCGAGGTCGGCTGGTTCCGCGACGTCGCGACCATCAACCCGGTGAGCTACATGATCGAGGCGCTGCGCTCGCTCGTGATCGTCGGCTGGGATCGCCAGGCGCTCCTGCTCGGGTTCGGATTCACCTTCGGGCTGATCGTCGTCTCGATGACGCTGGCCGCGCGACAACTGAAAGTGCGGATGACGCGCACATGAAAGGGCGCCTCGATGTCGCCCTCGCTCTCGCGTACAGGCAACTGACGATTCTCTTCAAGAATCCGTCGCTGTTCCTGCCGCCGATGCTCTTCCCGCTGATGAACTTCCTCGCGTTCGCCGGCGGCCTCTCGCGACTGCGGCACGTCCCGGGCTTCGAGTTCCGCGGCGGCTATACCGCGTTCCAGTTCGTCTTCGTGCTGCTCCAGTCGGCGGTGTTCGGCGGCGTCTTCGCCGGCTTCGGGATCGCACGCGATTTCGAACGCGGCTTCGCCCGTCGACTGCTCGTCTCAGCGCCTCAGCGCGGCGGGATCATCCTCGGGTACGCGCTCGCCTCACTCGCCCGCTGGCTGATGATCGTCGTCGTGCTCACGGTCGTTGCGCTTCTTGCCGGCATGCAGGTCGGCGGCGACGGCGTCGACCTCTTCGGGCTGTTCGTGCTGGCGCTGTGCGCCAATCAGATCGGGCTTCTGTGGGCCTGCGGCATCGCGATGCGCTTCCGCTCGGTGCAGGCAGGGCCGCTGATGCAGACCCCGGTCTTCATGGCGCTCTTCCTGGCGCCGGTCTACGTGCCGCTCGCTCTCCTGCGCGGCTGGATCCACTCGGTCGCGCGCCTGAATCCGCTCACGTTCATCCTCGAGTCGGGTCGAGGCTTCATCGAGGGCGAGCCGACGCAGGTCGGCGCCGCGTTCGCTGTCGCGGCCGGCCTACTGGCGTTCTTCGGCGTCTGGGCACTACGTGGGCTGCGCGCCGCCGAGCGCGTCGGCGGGTAGGAGCGCCAGCGTCGGTTCTTATTTGACGTATCAGATTTGGTTATGGTAGTTGTTCACCATGCCAATGAACAAGACCAACAAAGCCATTCTCGCCGCCGCGCTCCTCGCGCTCGTGCTCGCCGCCGGCGCCGGCGCTGCCTCGCAGGGCACGAATCTCTCGCTCGTCGGCTACTCGACGCCGAAAACCGTCATGGGGAAGATCATCTCCGCGTGGCAGAAGACGCCGGACGGCAGCGGTACGTCGTTCAGCCAGTCCTTCGGCGCTTCGACCGATCAGGCGCGCGCCGTCGCCAACGGCCTCAAGGCCGACATCGTCTTCCTCTCCACCGGTGACGACGTGAACCTGCTCGTCGACGCCGGCCTCGTCAATTCGAACTGGAACAAGCAGAGCTACGACGGGATCGCGGCCGACACCGTCGTCGTCTTCGCGGTGCGCCCCGGCAACCCGAAGCACATCAAGGGCTGGGCCGACCTGGTCAAGCCCGGCGTGCAGGTGCTCACCCCGAACCCGTTCAGCTCCGGCTCTGCGAAGTGGAACATCCTCGCCGCCTACGGCGCGGAACGTCGCCTCGGCAAGACCGACAAGCAGGCCACCGCCTACGTGCAGAAGCTCTTCACGCATGTCGTCTCGCAGGACACCTCGGGGCGCAACGCCACGAACACGTTCCTGGCGGGCAAGGGCGATGTCCTCATCACGTACGAGAGCGAGGCAATCAACTCACGCCTGAACGGTCAGGACATTCAGTACGTGATCCCGCGCCAGTCGATGCTGATCGAGCTTCCGATCGCGGTGCTCAAGTCGAGCTCGAACATCGACAAGGCGAATCAGTTCATCCGCTACGTCAAGGGCGACACGGGACAGGATCTCCTGGCGCAGTACGGCTTCCGGCCGGTCGACCCGAAGATCGCCAAGAAATACGCCTCGAAGTACCCGTCGCGCCCGGGGATCTTCAAGGTCGACGACAAGATCATCGGCGGCTGGCGCAACGCCGACAAGGTGTGGTTCGATCCGAACAAGGGCCGCATGGTGCAGATCGAGCGCGCTATCGGAGGCCCAAGCTCTGGCTAACTCGATCGCGATGCGGCGTCACGCAAGCCGCATCGAACCCGGAACTCCACTGGCACTCGGCTTCACGACGGCGTACCTCTCGGTCGTCGTCGTGTTGCCGATGGCGGCCCTGCTCTGGGCGTCGCGCGAGGCTGGGCTGGGCCAGTTCTGGTCGGTCGTCTCGGCACCCGAGGCGGTAGCCGCGCTGAAGCTGAGCCTCGGCGCAGCGTTGCTCGTCTCGCTCGTCAACGCCGTGCTTGGAACGATCACCGCGTGGGTCCTCGTGCGCGATCAGTTCTTCGGCAAGAGCTTCGTCAACGCGATCATCGACCTGCCCTTTGCCCTGCCCACGATCGTCGCGGGGCTGACCCTGCTAGCCCTCTATGGGCCGCGGTCTCCCGTCGGGATCAACATCGCGTTCACGCGAACGGCCATCGTGCTGGCGCTGCTCTTCGTGACGCTGCCGTTCGTCGTCCGCACCGTGCAGCCGGTCCTGCTGGAGCTCGATCGCGAGGCCGAGGAGGCGGCACGCTCGCTCGGTGCGAGCGAGTTCCGCGTCTTCCGGAAGATCGTGATGCCCAACATCCTCCCCGGGATCCTCTCGGGCGTGGCGCTCGCATTCGCGCGTGCCGTCGGCGAGATCGGCGCGCTGGTGCTGATCGCCGGCAACGTGCCGTTCAAGACCGAGGCAGCGTCCGTCTACGTCTTCAGCCACATCCAGAGCGGCGACCAGGCAGGCGCATCCGCGCTCGCCGTCGTAATGCTCGGGATCTCGTTCGCGCTGCTGCTCTCGATCGGCGGCCTGCGCTTCCTCGCAACGAGGCACGAGCGTGCCTAAGCTCGGGCTGCGGTTCATCGCGCTCGGCTACCTGCTGATCGTGCTGATCGGGCCGCTGGCGATGGTGTTCTGGCGCGCGTTCGACAACGGCGGCGAGCATCTGTGGCACTCGCTGACCGACCCCAACACGGTGCACGCGTTCAAGCTCACGCTCATCATCACTGCGATCTGCGTGCCGCTGAACACGATCTTCGGCACCGTGTGCGCGCTCTTGATCGTCCGGCGGCGGTTCCCCGGTGCGGGCATCGTGAATGCGATCGTCGATCTGCCGCTCGCGCTGTCACCGGTGGTCGTCGGGCTTGCGTTGTTCCTCCTCTACGGCCGCACAGGCTGGTTCGGCGCCCATCTTCACGCGGCACAACATCCAGATCCTGTTCGCGCTGCCGTCGATGGTGATCGCCACCCTCTTTGTCTCGCTGCCGTTCGTGGCGCGCGAGGTCGTGCCGACGTTGCGCGAGATCGGCGATGAGCAGGAGCAAGCCGCGCGCACGCTCGGGGCCGGGTCGTGGACGACGTTCCGCCGCATCACCCTGCCGTCGATTCGCTGGGCTGTGATCTACGGCGTCGTGCTGACTACCGCGCGCTGCCTCGGCGAGTACGGTGCCGTCGCGGTCGTCTCGGGGCACATCGAGGGGCAGACGGAGACCGCGACGCTGCGCGTGCAAGACTCCTACGAGAACTTCGATCTTTCCGGCGCCTACGGCATCGCGCTCGTGCTCGCCGTGATATCCGTAGTGGTGCTGGTTGCCATGACCACCTTGAAGCCGAAGGAGGAGACCGCCTGATGTCGATCGAGATCCGCAACATCTCGAAGCGCTTCGGCACGTTCCAGGCACTCGACGACGTCTCGCTCGACGTCGACGGCGGTTCCCTGACCGCGCTGCTCGGGCCGTCGGGCTCGGGCAAGTCGACCCTGCTCCGCATCGTCGCCGGGCTCGAGTGGCCGGACACGGGCGAGATCCTCCTGGCCGGCACCGACGCCACGGAGCTGACGCCGCAGAAGCGCGGTGTCGGGTTCGTCTTCCAGCACTACGCAGCGTTCAAGCACATGACGGTACGGCAGAACATCGCCTTCGGGCTCGAGGTGCGTAAGCGGCCGAAGCAGGAGGTGCGCGCGCGGGTCGACGAGCTGCTCGCACTCGTGCAGCTCGCGGGGCTTCGGCGATCGGTACCCGGGCCAGCTCTCCGGCGGGCAGCGCCAGCGCATGGCGCTCGCGCGCGCACTGGCCCCCGAGCCGAAGGTGCTGTTGCTCGACGAGCCCTTCGGAGCCCTCGACGCGCGCGTGCGCGCGGAACTGCGCGTGTGGCTACGGCGCCTGCACGAGGAGACGCACACGACGACGGTGTTCGTCACCCACGATCAGGAAGAAGCGATGGAGGTGGCCGATCGCGTCGTCGTGATGAACCGCGGGCGCGTCGAACAGGTGGCCGGCCCGCGCGAGCTCTACGACTCTCCGGCGAACGAGTTCGTCATGTCGTTCGTGGGTCAGGCCAACCGACTCGGCGACAGCTGGGTCCGCCCTCACGATCTGGAGCTCGTCCTCGCACCGAACGGGTCGACGCGCGAGGCGATGGTCGAGCGCATCGTCCATCTCGGCTTCGAAGTCCGCGCGGAGCTCGTGCGCGACGACGGCGAGCCCCTCGCGGTGCAGCTGACCCGCGACCAGGCGGAGCACCTGGAGCTCGAGCGCGGCCAGATCGTCTACGTCCTCCCCACGCGCGAAACGACCTTCGCGACCTGACCGTTTAGGACATGTCTAGGGGACAGTCCCCGAGACATGTATCGAACAGACATGGCCTGGGGACTGTCCCCAAGACATGTCGGTTTTGGTCAGTGCGGCTGCCAGGCGTCCGGGTCGGCGGCGAGCGCCTTGACTTCCGCCGGCAGCTCGCCGGCGGCGACGTCGGCGAGGCTCACCTGCTCGAGCACGCCGCGCAGGCTTGCGCGCACCGCGACCCATACGTCGCGCAGGCGCTCGGCACTGCCGGTGTAGGCGACCTGCTCCGAGCGCACGCCGCGGACATTCGCGAGCGGCCCGTCGACGGCGCGGATCACGTCGGCAAGCGAAATCTCTTCGGCCGGGCGCGCGAGCCAGTAACCGCCGTCCGCACCTCGACGGCTCGCCACGAGCCCCGCGTTCCGCAGATCGCCGAGAATGTTCTCGAGGAAGTTCGGCGGGATCTCCTGCGCCTTGGCGATGCGGTCGCCCTTCACCGGCCCGTCACCTGCCGCGGCAAGCTCGAGCGCCGCGCGAATCGCGTAGTCGGCTTTCGCTGAGACCCTCACGCGCCCATTCTGCCCGGCTGGGCGCCGCGACACCGGTGCGACGGTCTCGTTGCGACCGGCTAATCGAATACGTCGAGCAGGATCCGGATCTCGCACACCTCGCGAAATCCGAGCCGCGCGAGTATCGGGCGCGACATCGGCGAGGCCTGGGTGACGAGCACCGGAGTGCCACGCGCGACAGCATCCTCCCAACGCGCCGCGACGAGCGCGCGATAGGCGCCTCGCCCGCGTGCCTCGGGCAGGGTCGCACCCCCGAAGAGCGTCACGCCACGTGTGGAAAACGACCCGGAGGCCCGAGCGACCGGCTCACCGTCGACGAATGCGAGGTAGACGATGTTGTTCGGGTCGCGCGGAGGCGGCGTCACCTTGGTCGGCACCGGGCCGCCAAATGCGATCGCGGCGATCTGGGACGCTGCGAGGTGCTCCTCGTAGGTCTCCGCCGGGCGCACGTCGATGCCCGGCGCCTGCTGGGCAGGAGAATCGGTGAGCACCATGCCGACCGCGAGTGGCGTCGGCTCGTCGTCGACGAGCCCGAGCTCGAGCAGGCGATCGACGAGATCGACCGGAGTCGCGTGCGTGCCGACCTCCCAGGTGCACGCGGTGCGACCCTTCGCGCGCAGGCGCGCGTGAATCTCCTCGCGCACCTCCTCGAGCTCACCCTCGCCCAGCCGAAACCGCTGCGCGACGTTCCACCCCGGCTCGTCCCCTCGGCCCATCCACAGCACATACCGGTCGGTGAAGTCACGCTCGTCACTCGGCCCGAGCGGCGTGTAGGAGTTCGCGTTCTCGGCGAGCTCGAGGATCGGACCCATACATCAACCTTATTCGCGGCGTAGATTCGTACCTGTGACGACCTGCGCTGCCTGCGGCCATGAGAGCCCCGAAGCCTTCAAGTTCTGTCCCGAATGCGGGACGCCGGTTGCCGTGGCTGCGACGACACGCGAGGTGCGGAAGATCGTGACCATCGTCTTCTGCGACCTGACCGGCTCGACCGCGCTCGGCGACCGCACCGATCCGGAGGCGCTGCGTGCGACGATGCGCGGCTACTTCGAGAAGATGCGCATCATCCTCGAACGCCACGGCGGCACGGTCGAGAAATTCGTCGGCGATGCAGTAATGGCGGTCTTCGGCGTCCCGGTGTCGCACGAGGACGACGGTTTACGCGCGGTTCGAGCCGCCTGGGAAATGCGATTCGCCGTCACGGCCCTCGGACTCCAAGCACGGATCGGAGTGAACACGGGTGAAGTGGTCACTGGCGAAGGGGACACGCTTGTCACAGGCGACGCGGTGAATGTCGCCGCCCGACTCGAGCAGGCAGCCGAACCCGGCGAGGTATTGATCGGCGAGCGGACCCGTCAGCTCGTTCGCGACGCGGCAGAGGTCGAACGCGTCGAGGTCGAGGCGAAAGGAAAACCGCAACCTCTCACTGCTTTTCGTATCGTCGCGCTCGACCTCGAAGCGAGCGGATTCGAGCGGCGCCTCGACGCGCCGCTGGTCGGACGCAGTCGTGAGCTCGGCCTGCTTCGCCAAGCGTTCGAACGATCCGTGAGCGAGCAGTCATGCCAGCTTTTCACGCTCCTCGGTCCCGCCGGTGTAGGTAAGTCGCGGCTGGCAGCCGCGTTTCTGGAAACAGTCGACGCAACGGTCGTGCGCGGCAGATGCCTCGACTATGGCGAGGGCATCACTCTGTGGCCGGTCATCGAAGTCCTGAAGCAACTTCAGGCCCACGACACGATCGAACGAATCACCGGCACGCTGCCGGCGACGGAGCTCTTCTGGAGCGTCAGGCGCCGGCTCGAAGCGGCAGCGGCTGAGCGGCCGCTGGCCCTCGTGTTCGACGACGTCCACTGGGGCGAAACGACGTTCCTGGACCTGCTCGATCACATCAGCGATCTCTCGCGTGGCGTACCAATCCTGCTGCTCTGCCTCGCGCGGCCCGACCTGCTGGACGACCGGCCCGACTGGGCGGGCGGGAAACTGAATGCCACGACGACGTTGCTCGAGCCGTTGTCGCGCGACGAGTCTGCGCACCTGCTCGCGTCGATTGGAGGCGATCTGGATGCATCGACACAGAGCCGGATACTCGACGCGGCCGCGGGAAACCCACTCTTTGTGGAAGAAATGCTCGCCCTTTCTCGGGATGACGGCGACATCCGCGCGCCCTCGACGGTGCAGGCGCTCCTCCAGGCGCGCCTTGACCGCCTCCCCGCTGCGCAGCGCGCCGTGATCGAGCGGGCGGCGGTCGAGGGCGAGATCTTCCATCGCGGATCGGTCGCGGAGCTCTCGGGCGAGGTCGTCGACACCGAGCTTGCAGGCCTCGTTCGCAAGGAGCTGATCCGGCCCGAACGAGCGACGTTCGTGGACGACGATGCGTACCGCTTCCGCCATCTCTTGATTCGCGACGCGGCTTACGACGCGTTGCCCAAGGAGACGCGCGCCGACCTGCATGAGCGGTTCGCGCGTTGGCTCGAACACCGTGGCGGGCTCGTGGAACTCGATGAGATCGTCGGGTACCACCTCGAGCAGGCGGCGCTGAACCGGCACGATCTCGGCCGTTCCGACGTTGCGCTCGCACGCTCGGCCGCTGAGAGATTGCGCAACGCCGGCCAGCATGCAGCCGACCGAGAGGATCTGCCGGCGGCCGAAAATCTCCTCAGACGGGCGCTGGCGCTGCTCCCCGCGGAAGACGACGCCAGAATCTCCATCCTCCAGGCCTTGGCGTCGGCACTTATCGGATCCGCGATGTACGACAGGCTCGAGGAAGTAATTGCTGCCCTGGAGACGAGCGGCAACCCCGGCCTCCAGATGCACGGTCGTATCGCCCGCGCGCTTGTGCTCATGCACGCTGAATCAGCATCGGCGGGAGTGGGCGCGACGGCTCGTCGCACCGCCGAAGATGCGAAGGATCTGTTCAGCTCGCTCGGCGACCAAGCTGGAGTCGCGCATGCCTGGATGCTTCTCGCGATGGTCCAGAACCTCGAATGCCAGATGGAAGCGATGCTCGTGTCCCTGGAGCAGGCCGTTGGGCAAGCAGATCGGGCGGGTGACCTGACGCTGTTGGGTAACGCCTACGGGTGGATGACCGGCCCGCTGACCCATGGGCCGTTCACGCCATCGGAAGTGCGTGCGCGGTTCGTACGGCGGCCGGACGGTCCAAAGAGTCGCTTCCAGACGCAGGCCGAGTTGATGCTGGAGGCGACACTGCTCCGACGCGAGGGGCTATTCGACGACTGCCACGCGCTCTGGTGCGAGGCGGATGGGATGCTTGCCGACCTCGGTCTCGAGGTCATCCGCCGCGGGATGTGGGAGATCCCTGCGGAATGCTTGCAGGCTCGCGGTGAGCTTGCCGAGGCCGAGCGTCTCTACCGGGAGGCTTGGAACGGGCTGGGCGAACTCGGCGAGACGGGGTTCCGTTCGACCCTCGGCCTCGGTTACGCCGAGGTGATCTACGCCCGCGGCCGGCCGGAGGAAGCGGAGGAACTGGTGCGTGAGAGTCAGGCGATGGGAGGCCCTGACGATCTCGCGAACCACATCCTGGGTGGTGCGCTGAAGGCGAAGATCGAAGCCGACCGCGGACTGTACGGCGAGTCGGAGCGACTCGGACGCAACGCCGTGAGGTACGCGCTGCAGACCGACATGGTGACGGGCCGGGCCTACGCATTCTCGGCGCTGGCCCATGCACTCCGGGCCGCCGGGCAGCTGGACGAAGCCCGTAGCCTTTACGACGACGCGCTCGGCGAGCACGAGAGCCATGGCGACGTCGTCCTCGCCGCGCGAACGCGAGAGCTACTGGTAGAGCTTTGAGTGCCAGGCGTCCTGGTAGATCCGCTTCAGGTCCTCGACGCGCTTGACGTACGCCCTCGTCTCGGAGAACTGGATCGGCTCGCCCTTCGCGCGCCAGCTGTCGACGTTCCCCTGCCCCGCGTTGTAGGCGGCGAGCACGAGCCGCTCGCTCCCGTACTTGTCGAAGAGATTCTTCAAGTACCACTCGCCATAGCGGATGTTGATCTCGGCGTTGTAGAGATCCTGAGTTCGAAACGCGTTGCCGTGCGTGCGAATGGCAATCCCGTGCGCCGTCTCGGGGGTGAGCTGCATCAGCCCGATCGCGCCCGAGGACGACTTCGCATTCGTGTTGAACTTCGACTCCTGGTAGACCACCGCAGCGACCAGCGCCGGGTCGAGCCCGTGCTCACGCGCGTGCACGCGAATGAACTCCGAGTAGCGCAGTGGGTAGCGGATGCGCTCGTACCACGGCGGACTCGTCTCGTCGACCACCAGGAACGCTCCACCCGCGATGACGACCAGAACGGTGACGAGCAGCAGCCGTCTCACGACGAGAGGTCGCGCATGACCGACGCGACAAACGCATCGAGCTCCTCGATCGAGCCGATGTTCTTGTACGCGTAGTCAGCGAGCTTCACCTTGTCGGTATCCGGCAAGAAGCGCGATTCGCGGTCCTCGGTCGCGACGAGGGAGCGTGCGCGCCGCAGCTTGGTGGGGGCGGTGATGACAACGACCTTGTCGAAGCGCTCTTGACCGCCAGTCTCATAGAGCAGCGGCACCTCCGTGACGCTCACCTTCGGCCTGACCGGCAGTGTCGCGAGGTCTTCGCGCCACTTCAGATACTCGGCGGAGACCAACGGATGCAGCAGCGCCTCGAGCCAGTCGAGCGCCGCGCGATCGTTGAAGACGACGCTGCCCAGCGCACCGCGGTCGATCTCGCCGTCCGGCGAGACGATGCCGTTGCCGAGCCGTCCGACGAGCGCCGACTTCACCTCGTCCCGCCGCAGCAGATGATGGACGATCTCGTCGCTCGAGACCGTCGCCGCGCCGTGGCGAGCGAATGCGGCCAGCGCCTCACTCTTCCCCGCCCCGATGCCGCCGGTGATCGCGACGGCTAGAGGCGAGCTCACTCCGCCGGGGTGGAGGCTTCCGGGTCCGCCGCGGGAGCAGCGTCGCCTGCCTCGTCGGCAGCCGGCTCCGCAGCATCTGCGGGGGCGTCCTCGACCGGCACTTCAGCGGCAGGTGCCTCAGCAGCAGGCGCTTCTTCAGCGGGCGCTTCAGCAGCAACCTCGTCGGCCGGCGCCTCCTCTGCCGGCACGACACCTGCTCCGGTCGCGTCAGCCTCCGCGGACGGCGCCTCGTCGTCGGCAGACTCGGGGAGCTCGTACGAGGGCTCCAGCTCGGAAGCCTCGCCCTCCTCCGTCGCAGACCCTTCCGCAAAGACTTCCTCGGAGAGATCGATCGTCGGGCGCGGCGCGGTGTGCACCGACTCGCCGCCGTCGGCACGCGGCTGCACCTCGTCGGTCTCCTCCACGCGCTTCAGCGACAGCGACAACCGTCTGCGTTCGCCGTCGACCTCGATGATCTTGACGTTGACGGGTTGGCCCTGCGCGACAATCTCGCGAGGATTCTCGACGTGATGCTGCGCGAGCTCCGAGATATGAACGAGGCCTTCCACTCCCGGCAGAATCTCGACGAACGCACCAAAGGTGACGACCTTCGTGACGCGACCTTCGACCACATCGTCCTCGTGGTAGGACTCGATCACCTGCTGCCAGGGGTCGCTCTGAGTCTGCTTGAGGCCGAGCGAGATCCGCTGGCGATCGCGGTCGATGTCGAGCACCTTGACCTGCACGTCCTGGCCGATCTCGAGCACCTCCGACGGGTGGTTGACGTGCGACCACGAGAGCTCTGAGATGTGGATGAGGCCGTCCATCCCGTCGAGGTCGACGAATGCACCGAAGTCGACGATGTTGGAGATCTGCCCCTCGACGACGTCGCCGGGCTGAAGCTTGTCGAGAATCGTCTGCCGCTGCTCCTTGCGCTCCTCTTCGAGCACGGCGCGGCGCGAGAGCACGACGTTGTTGCGCGAGCGATTCAGCTCGATCACCTTCGCGCGCAACTCCTGGCCGAGGAACTCGTCGAGGTCCTGCACGCGGCGGATGTCGACGAGCGATGCCGGCAGGAAGCCACGCACGCCCAGGTCGAGGATCAGACCGCCCTTGACGACCTCGATCACGCGCCCGTTCACCGGCTCGCCCGACTCCGCAGCCATCTCGATGTTCTTCCAGGCGAGCTCGAACCGCGCGCGCTTCTTCGAGAGGATCAGACGCCCTTCGGCGTCCTCCTTCGTGAGCACCAGCGCGTCGATCTCGTCGCCCAGCGACACCTCGTCGGCCGGGTTGACCGAGCGGCGGATCGAGAGCTCCGAGACGGGGATGACCCCCTCCGACTTGTAGCCGATGTCGACGAGGACTTCGTCCTTGTCGACCCGGACCACGGTGCCGTGAACGACCTGCCCCTCGTTGATCTCGGGGAAGGTCGAGTCGTAATCGGGGATCAGTTCGCCGTCCGGGCCTTCGACCCAGACCCCGGGCTCCCGCTCCATGATGTCGTTGCTAGCCAAGCGGCCGGGAAGTATAGCCATCACGGGAGAAGCGCCCGTTAACGGACGCTCCTCCCGCCGCGTTGACGCTCACAACCGCCCCGCGAGCCGCTTCAGCGTCGCCGCCTGCTCGGGGGTGAACGCCTTGCCCGTCTGCGCGTCGACCTCGTTTTCGAACGCGCCCAGCTGGCCCGCCCGGAGCTTCACGCAGAGCGAGTCGGCCTGGCCGCCATTCTTGGCCCAGCCGGCGATCGTCGAGCAGAGGCTGTCGACCGTCACCGTCACCGAGACGGTCGCCGTGTACTCCGAGACGCCATCGTCCTTGTCCCGGATCCAGCCCCTCACGACGAGCGAGCCGGTGTCGCTGGTCGGGCACACGGCAGTCGCTGCCGGCGAGAATGCTCCGAAGCCGGAGCCGCAGTCGAACGCGTACTGGAAGCCTGCGGCCGTGTCGGCGGCCGACGGATCGGAAGCCGCCGCCAACGAGATCGTGAAGGCGTTCGGCGCAAGCACACTCGCCGGCGCCGCGAACGTTGCCGACGGTGCGACGTTGCGAACGGTCACAGTCGTGCTCGCAACGGCTGTCGAGCCGTCCGGGGCCGTCACCTGCACGTTCACTGTGCGTGTCGCAGGCCCGTCGATCGACGAAGCCGAGAAGAGCTGGGTTGCCCCTGCCGACTCGAACGTGCCGTCGTCGTCGAGATCCCAGCGGTACGTGACAGTGCCGCCGCTCGCGTCCGATCCGCTTGCGTCGAGCGGGACCGCACCACCCTCGTCGACGGTGTACGGGCCTCCCGCCGAGACGACCGGTGCGGCAAACGTCACACCGGTTACCTGCGGATCGTGGTCCGAGACCTGGTTCGCAAACTCGGCGTTCACGTGGACCGGGTCGTACGCATGCGGCCTCGGCAACAGCCCACCGGCGATCAGGGTGTGGTCGATCACCTGCGAATTGCCGTCGAACACATAGGAGTAGCGCTCGTTCAGCGGCAGGTCGTCGATCAATGCATGCAGCCCCGACGACTCGAGGATCGACACCGTGTCCGAGAACTGGAAGTCGTTCAGGTCGCCGAGCACAAAGACGTTCGCGCTCGGATTCGCGCCGAGGATGCTCGAGACGAAATCGGCCACCTCATGTGCCTGCTGGTGTCGTTGCGTCTCCGAGCTGTTGACCGGCGGCTGGTCCGTGCCCCAGAGCGGGTCGTCTCCCAGCTTCGAGACGAAGTGGTTGGCGATCACGAAAACGACGTGTCCGTTGAAGACGAATTCTCCGGCCAGAGGCTTGCGGCTGTCCTGCCAGGCGGAGCTCGTCGGATCGACACGTCCCGGGTTGAACTTCAGCGCGGTCGCAGGCCCGGTGCCGACGACTGCGTTCGCGTCGAGCGAGCCACCCGGCCGTGCCGGGCGCGAGGGAAAGGCCGGCCACGTCGGTGCGGTAGGCAAACACCACGCGGATGTTGCCGCCCGGCTGGCCGCCGTCCTGGTCGTCGACCGGGTTCACCCAGGCGAACGCGTAGTTCGGGCCGCCGGCGCGCGCGATCGCCGCATTCAGCTTGTCGAGCGTCGCCGTCGAGTCGACGACACCGTCGTCGGTCGCCCCGCTCGAGTCCTGAACCTCCTCGAGCGCCACGATGTCGGGTGCACGCAGGTTGTTGACGAAGACGTTCGCGAGCCCGTCGTACTTCGAGACAGGGTCACCGGGCGCGAGGTTCTCCATGTTGAAGGTCGCAACCGTGAGGCGATCGGGACCGCCGACGACGGTCGTGACTTCCTTCTGGATCGGGCTCGGCTGCCACACCGGCGCCTTCAGCAGGTGCACTGTGTAGTTGTCGAAGGCGTAGTCCATGACCCCGACATGCGGGCCGGGCGACGTCGCTCCGACGTCTGCGGTCGGCATCGTGGCCGCCAGGACGTCGTCGTCGAGCCGGAACTTCTCCGGATTGACGTCGTCGCCCTGCAGCAGGATCCCGCCGCTCGGCGTCAGCACCCCGGCGCCGGCGCCGTTGTCGGGGACGATCCACACCTCACCGAACGAGTCGACCCGCGAGACGGTCTGGATGTCGTTGAACTGGACGAGCATCCCTTCGAGCGCTTCGTCGAACGCGATCCCGTCGGTGACGAGCGCGGTCGGTGGCGTCAGGCCGCCCTGGCCGATGACCGTCGCCGCGGGCAGCGCGTTGCCGGACGAGAGCGTGGCGATCGTCGGCGAGACGATCTCGGTGGTCGGCAGATCGTCGGGAGCGGTCGAGGCAATGAACTCCTTCACCGTGCCGGCAACCTTCACGTCGTCGCCGGGTGCCACGGACGGCGTCGTCGAGCCCGTGAAGACGAAGATCCCGTCGCTCGTCGTCGGATCGTTGTCGCCTGCCGGGTCCTGCATGAAGAAGCCGCGGGCGCTTCCCGTCGACTCCACGGCGGTCACGATCCCGCGCACGCCCGAGACCGGTTGGTTGGCGAGCAGCGAGAACTGACCCGAGCCCTGAATCTCCGGGATGGATACCGGTGGGGTCGCGGTCGTGATCTGCCAGCTGAAGTTCGCAGCCATCGTGTCCGGCGGGTCGACCGAATCCTGGTCGTGCACGGCCGTTGCGGAAACGGTCGTCGTGCACTGCTCGCCGGAGCTGAACGGCGTATCCGGGTGCAAGGTGAACACGAGTGGGCCTCCCAAGACCGTCGCCGTGTGCTCACCGCTCGCCGAGCAGTGAATCGTGAACCAGGCCGTGTCGACGTTCACGGGCTCGGAGAAGTTCACGACGAGGTCGGTGGCGGGATCGACCCCCGCTGCACCGTCTGCCGGAACGGTGGAGGCGACGCTCGGCGCTGCATCGCCACCGTCGCCCGTACGCGGCGTCGGCGCGCCGGCGGTGAAATCGGCGAAGTTGTTATCAGTGTCGGTGGCGCCTGCGGCCCCGCGCAGAGCAGCCGTCGTGTTTGACAGCGCCGGGGCCGCCGCCGCGCCCTCGAAGCAGTTCGCAGCTCCGTAGCCCACAAGGTCGACAACCCCAGTCGGGCACACACCGACGAGCGCAGTCTGCGCCGAGACGAGCGCCACCTTGCCTGCGCCCGCCGCCATGGCGATGTTGCCGGTGGCGTTGGGTGTCGGCAACGCAGTGGTGCCGCCGGCCCCTGCCTGCTCCTGCACGAGGTAGTGCGCACCGGGCGCGAGTGAACCGGCCACGTTCGTCACCTGCCACGTCGTGCCGGTCGACGCGGCGTACTGCACCGACCAGCCCGTGAGGTTGACAGACGCGTTGCTCAGGTTGTAGAGCTCGATGAAGTCGTTCTTGAAGGTTGCGCCGGAGTTGCCGCCGCCTCCGTAGACCTGACTGATGGTGATCGAACTGGACGCTGCGAGCGCCCCGGACGTCACCACAAGCGTTGCGACAACGGCCAGGAGGCCCACGGCCAGACGCGCGACAAGACGCTGCATGCCTGTTTCTCCCTCTCTCAGCGCCTCCCCCACGGCGGCGCGACCGCGCGAGCCTAGCCGAGATCTCCGTCTACGGAAAGGTCAACCCGCCGCGCTCGTCGAGCGTCGTGCCGTTCGCCCACGCGACGTCCCAGATGTTGCCTTCCGGGTCGCGCCAACTGAAGCCACCGCCCCAGAACGCCTCGGTCGGCTCCTCCAGCACCTCAACCCCGTCGACCTCGCGCAGCGTCTCGTAGACGGCTTTCGTCTCGTCGAACGAATCGAGGTTCACGCTGATCGTGAAGCCGCGGAAGCCGTCGGTCAGCGGCCCGAATGCCGGCTCGTAGTTCGTGGCGGGGTACAGCCCGAAGACGACGCCGTTCGTACACTGGAACGTGCGGTGGTGCTCGTCGCTCCCCGGCGTCTCAGGCCAGCCGAGATCCCGAAACAGGCGGGCCATGCGCTCGACATCACGGCACGCGAGGGTGATCAGCCCGACGCGTGCCGGGAGCTTCACGACTTCGCGTCGGCCCAGTTGTCGCCGACGCCGACGTCGACGGCGAGCGGCGGATCGAGGTCGTAAGCGCCGCACATCTCCGCACGCACGAGCTCTCGCACCTTCGATACCTCTGGCTCGGGCACTTCGAGCAGCAACTCGTCGTGCACCTGCAGGACAAGGCGTGCGCCGCGGCCCTCCTCGCGCAGGCGCCGCGCGATCCGGATCATCGCCACTTTGATGATGTCGGCGTTCGAGCCCTGCATGACGAAGTTGACCGCGATCCGCTCGCCGAATCCGCGGGTCTGCCGGTTCGATGCGCGAATCTCGGGGACCGGGCGCCTTCGGCCGAGCAGCGAGGTGACGTAGCCGTCGGCCGCGGCCTGCTCGATCGTGCGCGCGATGAAGTCCTGCACATGTGGGAAGCGCGCCAGATAAGCGTCGATGTAGCGCTGCGCCTCCTCGCGCGGGATCTCGAGGTTGTCCGACAGGCCGTACGCGGAGATGCCGTAGACGATCCCGAAGTTGATCATCTTCGCGATCGAGCGCTGCCCCGACGTCAACTTCGCCGGCTCGACACCGAGCACCTCCGCCGCCGTGGCCGTATGGATGTCCTCGCCGCGCTCGAACGCCTCGCGCAGCTTCGGTTCGCCCGAGACGTGCGCGAGAATGCGCAACTCGATCTGCGAGTAGTCGGCCGAGAGAATGCGATGGCCCTCCTCCGCGATGAATGCTGACCGAATCTCGCGCCCGAGATCGGTGCGGATCGGGATCGATTGCAGGTTCGGATCGGACGTCGAGAGCCGCCCGGTGGCAGCGACCGTCTGGTTGAACGTCGTGTGCAGCCGCGCGTCCTCCTCGGAGAGGAGCGACGGCAGCGGTCCGAGATACGTGTTCAGGAGCTTCGAATACTCCCGCCACTCCTCGATCACCGGGACGATTGCGTGGTCTTGGCGAATCGAGCGCAGCACCTTCGCGTCGGTCGAGTAACCCGTCTTGCCTTTCCTGCCCGTCGTCAGGCCAAGCTGCTCGAAGAGCACGCGCCCGACCTGCTGCGTCGAGCCGATCACGAACTCCTCGCCCGCGAGCTCGTAGGCCTGTGCCTCCAGCTCCTCGACGCGATCAGCGAGCCGCGCTGTGATCTCACCCATCCGGTAGGTGTCGATCTTCACACCGGCCGATTCCATGTCGGCGAGCACCGCGGTGAGCGGCAACTCGATCGTGCGGTACAGGTCTGTGACGCCGCGTTCCTCGAGGCGGTCGAGGAGCGGCCCGATCAACCGGCGGGGAGTCTCGGCCCGGCGCACGAGCGCGGTCGTCTCCTCGTCGGACGCAGGCGTCGGCAGGAGCTCGACTCCGTACTCGGCGGCGAGATCGTCGAGCTCGTAGGCGGCGCGGCCCGGATCGATCAGATACGCGGCGATGAGCGTGTCCTCGCGCGCGTCGACGTGCAGTCGCTTCGCGTCGTGCACGACCAGATCGGCGTCGATCTTCGCCGGCCGGGGGCCGATCACGACTTCCTCTCCGGCCGCGACGGCGGCACGATCGCCGTCGGCGGCGTAACCCACGACGCCGCGGAAGTCGAGAGTCGCCTTCGCGCCACGCCACCTCGATACCCGTCACCTGCATGGGTGCCGACGGAACCGCGACGTCCAACTCGTCGACGCGGTTCAACAGGTTCCGGAACTCGAAGCGCCTGAAGATCTCCTTCAGCTGGGCGCGATCGGGCGGGTCGAGCACGAGCCGTGCGGGATCGCAATCGATGTCGAGGTCGCGCCGCATCGTCGCGAGCTCCTTCGAGAGGCGCGCGATGTCGGCGTTCTCCGTGATGTTGCGGGCGCGCGCCGGCGAGAGCTCCGACGCATGCTCGATCACGGACTCGACCGACCCATACTGGGAGATCAGCTGGCCGGCGGTCTTGTCGCCGATGCCCGGGACCCCGGGAATGTTGTCCGAGGTGTCGCCCTTGAGCCCGATGAAGTCGGGCACCTGCTCGGGCGTGACGCCGTAGCGAGCCTCGACCCGTTCCGGGGTATAGACGTTGACGTCAGCAACGCCGCGCGGGGTCATCATCAAGCAGATGTTGCTGCTGCAGAGCTGGAAGGCATCGCGATCGGTCGAGACCACACACGTCTTGATGCCCTCGGCGTCCGCGCGCGTCGCGAGTGTCGCGATCACGTCGTCTGCCTCCCAACCTTCGAACTCCAGATTCCGGTAGCCGAATGCTTCGACGATCGGGCGAAAATGCGGAAACTGCTCGCGCAGCAGGTCGGGCATCGGCTTCCGGCCCTGCTTGTAGACGACGTCCTCGGCGGCGGCGGCGGCGGTGCGATGCACGGGCCGCGAGTCCCAGGCGACCGCGACGCCCTTCGGCCGGTAGTCGGCAAGAAGCTTGAAGAGCATGTTGGTGAAACCAAGCAGCGCACCCGTCGGCTGCCCGTCCGTCGTAGCGAGCTCTTCCGGAAGCGCGAAGAACGCGCGATAGGCGAGGTTGTTGCCGTCGACGATGAACAGATCGCTCTCGTGCGCAGGCCCGTCGTCCAGCTCGAGCTCGGCTCCGGTGAGGGTCTTCGGCATCACCCAAAGGTATCGTCCGACGCCGATGCCGAGCCTCGAGATTCACCCACTTTCCGGCCTTCGAGACGAGGCCGCGACCTTGAAATGGCGCGGTGCCGTGATGCCGTCGGCGTCGACCCTCGCGCTCTTCAGCCTCGCCGCGATCGCGCTCGCGGTCGTTCCCGGCCCCGCGGTCGCCTACATCGTCACCCAGAGCGTCGACAAGGGCCGCCGCGCTGGGATCGTGTCTGCATTCGGGATCGCCAGCGGTGGCCTCGTGCACGTCACAGCCGCAGTCGTCGGCCTGTCGGCGCTCGTCGCCTCATCGGCGGCCGCGTTCACGATCGTGAAGATCGTCGGCGCCGCCTACCTGATCGCCGTCGGGATCCGTCGCATCCTCTCGGGCGACGAGGCGGAAAAGGCAGCCGAGGCTGTCGAGGAGACACGGCTGCGCCGACTGTACGGACAGGGCGTCGTCGTCAACGTCCTCAACCCGAAGACGGCGCTGTTCTTCCTCGCATTCCTGCCGCAATTCGTCGACCGTGACGGCTCGGTTCCGCTCCAGGTCGCCATCCTCGGCCTCCTCTTCGCAACGATCGCACTGCTCTCGGACCTCGGCTACGCCGTGCTCGCCGACGCGCTGGCCGGGCGCGTGCGCAGAAGCGACCGGGCGGCCCGCCTCCGCCGATTCACAACCGGCGGGATCTTCATTGCGCTGGGCATCACCGCCGCAGCGGCGCACCGGAGCTAAGACGAATGCCGCGCATCCCGCTGCTGTCCGACTCGCGGATCGTGGTCGCGGACGTCGACGACGGCGACGTCATCCTCCGTGCGCCGCCGGCACGTGAGGCGCTGGAGGACGTCTCGGCCGCGGTCACGGCTGCGCTCGCGTTCCCGCTCGCCGGCGAGCCGCTGGAGGGCCTGCTGACGCGCGGCGGCACAGCCACGGTCGTGATCGAGCAGCCCTCGCTGCCGATCCCTGCGGCGCCCAGCAGCCCGCGACATGCCGCAGTGGCCGCGGTCGTCGACGAGTTGGAGCGACTCGGCGTTGCGAAGGTGACGATCCTCGTTGCGGGCGGGCTGCTCCGCCGCACGTCGCCTCGGGAGATCGGCTTGCTCGTGCCGCCCGAGTTCCGCCGCCGCTTCAAGGGCCGCGTGATCGTGCATGACGCGGAGGGGGACGACCTGGTCGAACTCGGGCAGGCGGGCAACGTCACGTTGCGCGTCAACCCGGCGCTCGTAGAGACAGATCTCGTCGTCACCGTAACCGCCGCGGAGACGGTGCTCCACGGCGGGCCCGCCGCCTTGCTCGCAGCCACCGGCCGCGAGTCGTTGCGCGCATCGGGCGCCGTGTCGCTGCTCGAGACGAGCGCGTCGCAGGGTTGGCGACTTGCCGTCGCGACCGAGCGGCTGCTCGCGCAGCGCGTGCCGGTGACCGGCGTCTCGCTCGTATTGAACGCGCCGCGCATCGCGGGGCCGTTCGCGGGCTACCCGCACGATCAGGACGCGATCGACCGCATGCTCGACTCTCGGCTGCGTCGCGCCTTCCAATTCGCGCCGGGAAGGCTGCGGCAGCGGATCATCGAGCGCCTCCCGCGCGAGTTGACCGCCGCGGCAGCATACGGCGGCACCCCGTCGGTGGCGCACGCCGAGGCGTTGCTCCGCGGAACGGTGTTCCGGGGCGCCGAGCTCCACGAGCCGGTCGATGCGCTCGTGATCGGAATCCCGCCGACGACTCCGTTCATGCCCCGTGAGAAGCCGAACCCGATCAGCGCGGCGTATCTCGGCCTCGGCCTCGCGCTGCGGCTCTGGCGGAACCTGCCGCCGATCACGGCGGGTGGCACCGCGATTCTCGTGCACCCGTTCACACGGCGGTTTCCGCGGCCGACGCAGGCCCCATACCGTGCCCTGTTCTACGACCAGCGCAGCGCCCGCGACATCGGGGCGATGCGCGATGCCGAGCGCGCAGCCGTGGAGGACCAGCATGCGATCGACGACTATCGCGCGGGCCACGCGTGTCACCCCCTGCAGCCGTTCGTCGAGTGGAGCGCCTGCGACGCCACAAGCCACCGCCTCGGCGCGGTGCTCATCGCCGGTTGCCGCGATGCAGGGGCAGCGAGGCAGTTGGGCTTCGTGCCGACCCACAGTCTCTCGGCGGCCCTCGACATCGCACGCGGCAGCGGCGCGGAGCGCATCGGCTACCTGCTCTCACCGCCGTATTTCCCCTCGTCGTTTGGTGGTCCCTTCTTCGAGACGGAACCGGTCGCGCGTCCCGCCGACGGTGCCCGTACCGTGCACAGCATGGAAACGGTCATCGAGACCAAGCGCGCTGACGAAGAAGTTCGGCAGCCGAGCTGCCGTCGACGGCGTCGACCTGCACGTGCCGGCCGGTGTGGCCTTCGGGTTCCTCGGCCCGAACGGCGCAGGCAAGACGACCATGATCCGCACGCTGCGTCGGGCTGACGCAGCCCACCTCCGGCGAGGTCTCCCTCCTCGGCCTGCCGCAGCCGTCGAAGCGCCGCGAGGCGCTCGCTCGGGTCGGCGCGATCGTGGAGGAACCGAAATTCCACCCACACCTCACCGGTCGCGAGAACCTGAAGATCGTCGCAGCCGCGCGCGATCGCGCGGCCGACGCGCGGATCCCCGCGTCACTCGAACGCGTGGGCCTCGCCCACCGCGCCGACGACCGCGTCAAGACCTACTCGCTCGGCATGCGCCAGCGTCTCGGCATCGCGCGCTGCCTGATCGCCGATCCTGCGCTGCTCATCCTCGACGAGCCGATGAACGGCCTCGACCCGGCCGGCATCCTGGAGATGCGCAACCTGATCCGCGCCTTCGTCGACGAAGGACGCACGGTATTCCTCTCCTCCCATCTCCTCGACGAGGTCGAGAAGACCTGCGACCACATTGCGATCGTCGACCAGGGCCGCATCATCGTCCAGGGCTCGGTCGGCGAGATCTCGGCCACCGGCGACCCGACGGTGTTGATCGAGGTCGACGACATCGCGTCGGCGCGGCGTGTCCTCGGCGCCGTGCAGATGCAAGAAGAGGGCAAGGCGCTGCGCGTCACACTCGACGGCGACCTCACGGCGGCTGCGCTGAACCGCTCGCTCGTCGAAGCGGGCATCGCCGTCTCGCGCCTCGAGCCTGCGCGCGCAACGCTCGAGGAAACGTTCCTGTCGATCACGTCGCGGCTGGAAAGCAACGAATGAGACTCGTCCGCGCGGAAGTACTGAAGCTCGTCCGGCGCCGCGGCCTGATGGCCTGGTGCGTTCTGATCACGATCGGCATCGTCGCGGTCGTCGAGACCGTGCTCGTCGTTCTGCACGCGGTCAACTCCGCGCATCACGGGCCGGCAGGCGGCCCGTCGAACTTCCGCGGCGCGGCCGAGACAGTGGCGCTCTTCGGGACGCTGACCGCGGTGCTGATCGGGGCGACTGGCGGGAGCCAGGATGTCGGGAACGGGGTCTTCCGCGATCTCGTCGTCACCGGACGCCCCCGTGCGGCCCTTTTCAACGTCCGAGTGCCGGGCGCATTCCTGGTCTGGCTCCCGATGATGTTGACGGGCTTCGCGATCATCACCGTCGCCAGCTTCGTGTTCGCGGGCGACCTGCCGAACCCGTCCGCTCACGACCTGACGCACGAGCTCGCCTACGCGCTCGCGATCGGGATCATCAACCTCTTCATGGCAGTCGGTCTGGCGGCGATCGTCAGCTCGCGGATCGTGATCGGCGTGCTGATCGTCTGGAACTCGGTCGTGGCGCACATCCTGATCTCGTTCCACAGCCTGGGCGGTGCGCGCAAGTTCGTCGACGTCGCGGCGGCCGAGCACTTCCAGCCGCATCAAGCCGCGGATCAGCGCGTTGCCATGTCAGCCGCGGCCGCGGTCGCGATCCTCGTCGTGTGGGCGGCAGCCTTCTCCTTCGCCGGCCGCTACTGGACGCAACGCCGCGACGCCTAGCCTGTGCCCTACGTCCCACCAGACGGGCGAAACGCCTCGCTCTCGTCACACTTGGCGTCACAGTTGGTCTGACCAAGTTGACGCGCTGCGCGGTGCTCTCGTGGCGCTATTCCTCGCGTTTGACAGCAGACAGGCCCCGTTCAGCCGTGTCCAGCGGCTTCGAAATTGTTACGCGTTCTTCACCGTCGGTCTGACCACACTCTGACCTGCTGTGGACAGTTCGTCACAGTTCGGTAACGCTTGTTTGGCGACGAGCGTGGCTTCGAGGGGCCGCGGCCCGGGTGGCTAGGTCTCGCCGAGGTAGGTCTTGCGAACCTGCTCGTTCGTCTTCAGCGCTTTGGCGTCGTCGGCGAGCACGACATGGCCCGTTTCGAGCACGTAGCCGCGGTTTGCGGCGTCGAGCGCCATCGCTGCGTTCTGCTCGACGAGCAGGATCGACGTTCCCTGCTCGTTGATCTGCCGGATGATGTCGAAGATCCGCTCGACGAAGATCGGCGCGAGCCCGAGCGACGGTTCGTCGAGGAGCAGCAGCTTCGGCCGCGCCATCAGTGCCCGCCCGATCGCGCACATCTGCTGCTCGCCGCCCGACATCGTTCCGGCCTTCTGCGTTCGCCGCTCGTGCAGGCGGGGGAAGAGCTCAAAGACGCGATCCATGTCGCCCTTGATCTCGCCACGGTCCTTCCGCTGGAACGCGCCCATCTCGAGGTTCTCGATCACGGTCATCCGCGGGAACAGACGGCGCCCCTCCGGTGATTGGGCGATCCCGCGCTTCACGATCTCATGCGCCGCAACGCTCGTGATCTCCGTGCCCTGGAACCGAATCGATCCCAGTCGGGGGCGATTCAGCCCATTGATCGACCGGAGAGTCGTGGACTTGCCGGCGCCGTTGGCACCGAGCAGTGTCACGATCTCACCCTCGTGGACCTCGAGAGAGACCCCTTTCAGCGCGTGAATCGACCCGTAGTAGGTGTGCACGTTCGCGAGCTGCAGGATCGGCACCGCACCGGCAGAGGTCATGCGAGCCCCTGGCGCTTCATGTCCTCGACGGCTGCCTTGCCCAGATAGGCCTCGATCACGCGCTCGTCCTGCTGTACCTCGCGCGGCGTGCCCTCGGCGATCTTCTCGCCGTAGTCGAGCACCGAGACGCGGTCGGAAACACCCATGACGACGCGCATGTCGTGCTCGATCATCAGCACCGTGACACCGCGCGTTTCACGCAGGTGGCCGACGAACGACGTGAACTCGGCGGACTCCTGTGGGTTCATCCCCGCCGTCGGCTCGTCGAGCAGCAACAGTTGCGGGTTCGTCGCCAGCGCGCGCGCCACCTCGAGCCGGCGCTGGTCGCCGTACGGGAGGCTCTTCGCAGTCTCCTGGGCCTTACGCCGCAGACCGGTGTACTCGAGCAACTCGAGCGCGCGTTCGCGCGACTCCTTCTCCTCGCGTTTCACGGACGGCGTGCGCAAGATCGAATTGAACAGATTCGCGTGCATCCGGGAGTGCATCCCGACCAGCACGTTCTCGAGCGCCGACATGTTCTGAAACAGGCGGATGTTCTGGAACGTGCGCCCGATTCCGCGCTCGGTGATCGCGTGAGGCGGCTTGCCGGTCACATCCTCGCCGAGCAGCGTGATCGTGCCCCCGGTCGGCTTGTAGACGCCGGTCAGCATGTTGAAGAACGTCGTCTTGCCGGCGCCGTTCGGTCCGATCAGCGAGATCACCTTGCCGCGCGGGACGTTGAAGCTGACGTCGTTGACTGCGACGAGACCGCCGAACTCCTTGCGCAGCCCATCCGCGACCAGGATGTTGTCGCCACCCGTCTCTACGCGCTGTTCAGTCGTCATGCGCCCTCGTGGGTCACGTCGTAGAGCGGCTGGTCGTGGACGCCCTCGTGCAACTCGGCCGCCCGGCGTTTCGACGGGATCAGCCCTTCGGGTCGGAAGAGCATGACGAGCAGGATGATCAATCCGTAGATGCCCGAGGCGAAGAGAGGAACGTCGAGCCCGTTGCCTGTGTCGCCGGGAACCGGAGGCAGGTTGCCGATCACCGAGATGTGGGCGTTCAGCCAGGCGCCGGTGTTCGCGAGGCCCTCCTGGTTGAGATAGGCAAGGAAGCCCGCGCCGACGATCACGCCGGCGATGTTGCCCATCCCGCCGAGGATGACCATGCAGAGGATGAACACCGAGATGTTGAAGTAGAAGTCGCCGGGGAACGTCGCGCTCTTGAACGAGGCGTAGTAGGCGCCGGCGATGCCGCCGAAGAACGCACCCGTCGCGTAGGCCCACGTCTTCGTCCGCATCAACGGCACGCCCATCGCCGCCGCAGCCGTCTCGTCCTCGCGGATGGCGATCCACGCCCGGCCGAGCCGCGAGTACTGCAGCCGGAACGAGCAGAACACCGTGATCAGGAGCAGGACGATCGCCGTCCAGTAGAAGACGTCCGTCGACTGGATCTGGTGCCCGAAGTACGTCGCCTTGCAGCACGTCAGGTAGTTGGCGGGCAGGAAGCCGCCGGTCAGATGGGAGAGATGGTTGCCGAACCCGAGCGGGTCGAGCGGTGTGATCCCGTTCGGCCCGTTCGTGAGGTTGAAACCGGTACCGAGGAAGTTGTCGCTGTTGCGCGCGATCTGCGGCAGGATCTCGCCAAACCCGAGGGTCACGATGGCCAGATAGTCGCCCCGAAGGCGCAGCGTTGGCAGGCCGATGATGATGCCCGTTGCCGCAGTGAGGATCCCGGCGAGTGGTAACAGGAGCCACAGCGTGACGTGGATCCCGGGCAGGTGCGGGTCGATCCCGACCGCGCCGAAGTGGATCGTCTGGTGCGGGAACTGGAGCGATGCGAACCAGGCCGCGGTGTAGGCGCCCATCGCGTAAAAGGCGACATAGCCGAGGTCGAGCAGGCCCGCGTAGCCGACGACGATGTTCAGGCCGACCGCCATCATGATGAACACGAGCATGTAGACGCCCGTGGCGACATCGGGCCAGACGCCAAAGACGGGGATCGTGAACAGCTTCGGTTGGTAGAACGGATAGAGGACCGCGGCGACGAGCGCGACGGTGGGAACGAGCCATCGTCTCGTTCGCTCCGGAGCGAACGAGACGGAGAACACGACCGCGAGGATCGCGGCAAACGACCGGGGGCCGAAGACGAGGAACGTCCCGACCAGGATGACCTCGCACGCCACCCGCGGATAAAACGGCAACTTCAACAGCCAGTAGATGGCGGTGATCGTCAGAAGCGCGAAGCCGAGCGCGTGGTCGAGCGCGAAATAGCAGAACAGCGCGAAGAGGAGCGCGATGAAGATCGAGATCGCAGCGCGCTGTACGGCGGGCAGCGACCTCCACCGCGCCTTGAACTGGTTGCGGAACCCGACTGCCTCCGGCGGCGGCCCCTGCTCGACGAACTCAGTGCCGGGCTGGGTGCTCACCCACCCTCCGGCGTGCGCTCACCAAGCAGCCCCTCCGGGCGGAATACGAGGATCAGGATGAGGATCGAGAAGACGATCGACTCGGTCCAGTCGGAGCCGGGCGCATGCCAGTTCAGGCCTTCGTTGAATGCCTGAATCAGACCGATCAGCACCGCACCGAGAACAGCGCCGGGAAGGTTCCCGATGCCGCCGAGCACGGCAGCCGTGAACGCGATCAGACCGAGCTGGAAGCCCTGGTCGAACCGCACGGTCGTCACGTAGAGCGCGTAGACGAACCCGGCGGCGCCGGCGAGGGCGCCGGCGATCAAGAACGTGAACGAGATCGTCCGGTTGACGTTGATGCCCATCATCGCCGCCGCGTCCTTGTCCTGGGCAGTCGCGCGCATCGCCTTCCCCTGTCGCGTGCGCTGTACCAGGTAGGACAGACCGAGCAGGACGGGGACCGTTATCAGCACGACGATCAGCTTGTTCCAGGTGTACTGGACGCCGGCGATCGAGAACACGTTCGAGTGTGGGAAGACGTCGGGCGCGGTGACGTAGTTCGGCCCTTTCCAGGCAAGCCCGATGTCCTCGATGATGAAGCTGACGCCGATCGCGGTGATCAGCGGCGCGAGACGCGGCGCGCCGCGCAACGGCCGGTAGGCGATCAACTCGATCCCGGCGTTCAAGAAGCCGCACGAGAGCATCGACAGCGCGAGCACTGCGAGGAGGATCGGCACGGTCACCCACCCCTGGCCGGTGTGCAGGCCGAAGAGGCTCGTGGCGTAGGTGATCGTGAACATGCCACCGAGCATGAACACGTCGCCGTTCGCGAAGTTGATCAGCTCGAGAATGCCGTAGACGAGCGTGTACCCGAGAGCAACGAGCGCGTAGACGCAGCCGGTCGTGATCCCGATCAGGAACACCTCGAAGAAATCGCTGGGCGTCTTGACCGCATTGACGACGAGCCAGAAGCCGAGCAGGGCCACGAAGACGAGCCCGAGGCCGCTGATCAGGCCTGGCCGCGGGATCCGGGCAACAAGCGAAGGGGCGGAGGCGTCTGCTGCCACAGTGGTGCGACTTTACTGCCTCGGCGGCAAAAGTCCTATGGAACCGGCAAGTACGATTCGCCGACAGGCCGAAGTGGCGGAACTGGCAGACGCGCCGGACTCAAAATCCGGTTCCCTTCGGGGAGTGTGGGTTCGATTCCCACCTTCGGCACCTGATCACCCGAGTGGACGCAGGGCGACGCCAGCTGCCCGGAGTTCCCTGGGTGGCGGGTCGTTGCGCCTTCACGCACCCGAGTTGTCGACGAACTGGGCGATCTCGACAAACTCGATCGTCGGCGCGACCCCGTACAGGCCGGTCACCCGTTCCCTCAGTTCGTCCGAGAAGAACTCGAGCGCCCTCTCCTTCGAGTCCCAGACGTAGAAGTTGTTGGCGCGTCCCTCGACCTCGTCGAAGGTGAAGAACTTGTAGCGAAGGCCCGGCATGCCCTCGAACGTCGCGCGGGCATTGTCCGCGACGCCGGTCACACGGGCACGATCAAACGATCCGTCGTAATGGAAGCTGACGTTGACACCGATCACGGCTCCTCCTCGATCCCGGTCCGCGGCGGCTGCCACGGTCTCGGGAGATCTTCGTTCGCACACGGGATCGCGGTCAACCACCTCTCCCTCGCGGCAGGCCGGTTAGACGGATACCGAGCGCGTCGGGTCAAACGCAACCTGGTTGAGCCCAAAACCAGGTTTGCGCGTGACGTGAATGGATGCCTGCGCAAGAGCTTCCTGCCACCTGGAACTATGAGGCGTGATGAGAGTGGTGGAGCTCATCTTCGCGGTCGGCTGGGCGGCGTTCTGGGGGTACTGGCTCGTGGCAGCCCTCTCGATGAAACGGGGCCGCCCTTCGTGGTTGCGCGACCTGCGTGTCAGGGCGGTCCTCGCCGTCGTCGTGATCATCTTGGTCCGCCTGGGAGTGTTTCGTGGCCACGGCCTCAACACCGATCCCTGGCTCGCGGGCATCGGGCTCGTCCTCTTCGCTGTCGGATTGTTGTTCGCGTTCTGGGCTCGCATTCACATCGGACGCAACTGGGGCACTCCGATGACGCAGAAGGACGAGCCAGAGCTCGTGACCAGCGGGCCCTACCGCTACGTGCGACACCCGATCTACGCGGGCATCCTTGTCGCGGGGTTCGGCACCGCCCTCGCCCTGAGCTGGCTGGGGCTGGCTGCCGTAGCCCTGGCCGGCGTCTACTTCCTCTACAGCGCGACGGTCGAGGAGCGCTTCCTGACCGAGCAATTCCCGGACAGCTATCCGGAGTACAAGCGCTCGACCAAGATGCTCGTGCCGTTCATCCTCTGATCGACCCGGAAGCCTGAGATCCTCAGCGGCTTCGCGCTGCTCCTGCAGGCAAGGGTAGGGAAACGACCCCGTCAACCGGGAATGCGTCGCCTGGCCGTACCGGGGATCAAGCGGCCGTCGTACAGGGCGAGCGCGAGCACGAGCGCACCGAGGCCCGAGCTGAGGGCAACACCGTTGTCGATCCCGAGCGGGCCCGTCCTGCCGGACAGCCACCAGACGAGAAGGAGCAGCCCGCCGCCGATCGCCCAGGTGCGCACGAGCCAAACGACCCCGCGCTCGATCGCAAGCCAGTAGCAGACGCAGATCTGAACCGCCGCGAACGCGACGCCGTAAGGCCAGCCGAAATACGGCTGCCAGGATTGAAAGAGCGCTCCTTCGGAGCGGATCTTGGTTGCCCCCCACACGCCGATCTGCACGAAAACGGCAAGGACTGCCATGCCGAACACGACCGTCCGGACGAGCACTGCCTGCATGAAGATCAGTCGACGGAGACCGCGACCGGGGCTTCGACCAACGCAACGCTGTCACGCTGGTAGGCCCGCCACGCGACCGCGACGATCGCTCCCGCAATGACCACGCCCAGGTAGCTGCCCCACGCCGAGTAGTCGTCGTGGAGGTTCTTGACCGCGGCGACCGCGAAGACGAGCACGGCGAGCGTGAGCGTGATCGCCGTCTCGGGGACACGCGCCGGTAGTGCGATACCGAGAGCCCGGACGGCAGCCCACACGACGAGTACTGCCGTCAGGGATCCGAGCAGGACACCCTTGTCTCCGTGCCAGGCGTTCCAGGTGTACGACGACTGATCGAGCGTTACGCGCTGCCAGGGCGCGAACGTGTCGAGGAACAGCAAGACAGCTGCTCCGAGCACGAGCACGCGTCCCACCCGAAGACCATTCGCCTGTTGCATCTCAGCTCATTGTGTCTCGGCCGTGCGCCGTGGTCAACGCGTCGGGTTGAAGGTCCGCCAGTTCTACTCCCGGAGCGAAGCGGTAATCGCGGCGATGTGCTCGGGAGTCGAGCCGCAGCAGCCCCCGACAATGCGCGCGCCTTGGGCGACGTAGCCCGCGACGTGCGCTGCCAGGTCGTCCGGCCCGGCGTCGTAGACCACGGCGTCGCGGACCATCCGCGGCACGCCGGCATTCGGCTTCACCCACAGCGGCAGCCCATTCGCCGCGCCGACCAACTCGTCGACGATCAGGTCGGTGTCGGCGAGCGACTTGCCGCAGTTGGCGCCGATCGCAGCAACGCCGAGCGGTGCGAACGCTTCGACAACCTGTGTCGGCGTCAGCCCCATCATGGTCTTCGTTCCCTGGTCGAAGCTGTAGGACACGACGACGGGCAGATCACTCGCGCTCCTGATCCCGGCCAATGCCCACAACCCTTCGTCGAGCGAGAAGAAGGTCTCCAGCACGAGCAGGTCGACGCCGCCCTCCGCCAGTGCGCGTGCCTGCTCGGCGTACGTGGCGAAGGCGAGGTCACGGGTCAGCGGGCCGAGTGGCTCGGTGAGATGACCCGTCGGCCCGAGCGAGCCCGCAACGAGCACGTCATCGCCCACCGCCTCGCGCGCGAGCTCTGCGGCCCGGCGATTGACCTCGACCGCACGGCCTGCGAGACGCTCGTCGGCGAGGCGCAGCGAAGTCCCTCCGAAGCTGCACGTGAGCACGAGCTCCGAACCAGCTCCCACGAACCGGCGGTGCAGCGCCTGAACGTTGCCAGGCTCGTCGACCACCCACTCCTCGGGCGCGACACCCGGCTCGATGCCCATGTTCTGGTAGTTCGTGCCGGTCGCACCGTCGGCGATAAGGACTGTGTGCTGGGCGAGCCGTTCGATGAACGACGGCATCAGGCGTTCACCTCGGCGAGGCGACGTGCCACCCGCGCGGCGGCGCGGGCAAGCTCGGAGCCGGCCTCCGCGTCGCCGGCGACCGACGAGTGGAGTTGACCCCGTACCTGCTCGGCGAGGACGACGACCTGATCGGCGCACGCAGCGATCTCGTTCGGGACGGCGATGATGCGCGCGCGCGTCTCGTCGGTACGCACGGCCATGAACGCGACATAGGCGGCGGAGTCCTCGTCAGCGAGCTCCGAGAGTCGCGACCAGAGCGCTTTCGCGTGCACCACCGCTTGCTCATCGCCGGCGAACCGACCGGCGAGCTCAACAAGCGCAGCTGCGAGTGCAGCCGTCATCGCAGTGGCGGCGCCGCTGGCCGGTGCGGGCGTGCGCTCGCCGAGGGCAGCCAGGAACTCACCGATTTGCAGGTTGCTGTAGCTCATGGCGGTAGAACGGAGCCTCCTCCGGCGGCAGCGGTGTGTTGCCGCGAATCAAATCCGCAGCCTTCTCGGCGACCATCATCACGGGCGCGTAGATATTGCCGTTCGTGACGAACGGAAAGACGCTCGCATCGACGACCCGCAACCCATCGAGCCCGTGCACGCGCATCGTCTCGGGGTCGACAACCGACGAGTCACCGACGCCCATTGCCGCGGTGCACGACGGGTGGAGCGCCGTCTCGGCGTCGTTCGCGACCCAGGCGAGGATCTCGTCGTCCGTCTCGACGCTCGCCCCCGGCGACAACTCGCCGCCGTTGAAGGGTGCGAACGCCGGCTGGCCGAGAATCGAGCGCGCCGCCCGGACGCTCTCGACCCACTCGCGCCGGTCCTGCTCGGTCGAGAGGTAGTTGAAGCGAAGTGAAGGGTGCACGCGCGGATTAGAGGACACGATCTTCACCGATCCTCGGGCATCCGAGTACATCGGGCCGACGTGCAGTTGATAACCATGGCCCTTGGGTGCCGTACCGTCGTAGCGGACGGCGATCGGCAGGAAATGGAACATCACGTTGGGATAGGCGACCTCGTCGTTCGAGCGGATGAAGCCTCCCGCCTCGAAGTGGTTCGTCGCGCCAGGGCCTGACTTGAAGAGCAGCCACTTCGCGCCGACGAGCGGCCGATTGCGCAACTTGAACGCAGGAGCGACCGTCACCGGGAGTTTCGAGGCGCACTGCACGTAGACCTCGAGGTGATCCTGGAGGTTGTCCCCCACCCCCGGCAGATCGCGCACGACATCGATGCCGAGTGCGCCCAACTCATCCGCGGCGCCGACACCCGAGAGCTGCAGCAACTGCGGCGAGTTGATCGCGCCGCCGCAGAGGATCACCTCGCCTGCCCGAATCGTCTCGCCCTTCACCTGGACGCCGACGGCGCGGGTTCCCTCGAAGACGATGCGGTCGACGAAAGTACGCGTGCGCACCTCGAGATTCGGGCGGCTCATCGCCGGCCGCAGGTACGCGCGAGCCGCGCTGACGCGGCGGCCCTTGCGGATGTTGCGGTCGAACGTCGCGAAGCCTTCTTGTCGGAAACCGTTGACGTCGCTCGTCAGCGGATAGCCCGCCTCCTGCACCGCGTCGAAGAACGCCGCGAAGAGCGGTCCTTCGGCGGGGCCGCGCTCGAGCGGCAGCGGGCCGTCGCCGCCGCGCCACTCGTCGGCGCCCGCAAAGCAGGTCTCCATGCGCTTGAAGTACGGCAGGCAGTGGGCGTAGTCCCAGCGCTCGAGGCCGGGCTCGGCGGCCCAGCGCTCGAAGTCGAGTGGATTGCCGCGCTGGAAGATCATCCCGTTGATCGAACTCGAGCCGCCGAGCACCTTGCCGCGGGCGTGGAAGATGCGGCGGTTGTTCATGAAGGGCTCGGCCTCCGACTGGTACTTCCAGTCGTAGAAGCGGTTGCCGATCGGGAAGGAGAGCGCCGCCGGCATGTGGATGTAGAGATCCCACCAGGAGTCCGGCCGGCCCGCCTCCAGCACGAGGACGCGCGTGGCAGCGTCCTCCGTGAGCCGTGCCGCGAGCGCGCAGCCGGCCGAGCCCCCGCCGACGATCAGATAGTCGTACGTCACGCGATCGTGACGGTCTGCAGCTCGGTGAAGGACTCCATCGGCGCGCTGCCGCCCACCCGCCCGATGCCGCTGGCGCTGCCAGAGCGCCCTCCGAAGGGCAGCTGCGGCTCCCAGTAGTTCGAGCTGTCGTTGATGTTCACCCAACCCGTGCGCACCTCGTCGGCGAAGCGAAGTCCCTTCGCGAGGTCGCGCGTGAAAATGGCCGAGAGCAAACCGTACGGAGAAGCGTTGGTCAGCTCGATCGCATGCTCGAGCGAATCGATCGCAACGACAGGCGCGATCGGGCCGAAGGTCTCCTCGACCGCGACCAGTGCATCGGACGGAACCCCGTCGAGTACCGTCGCCTGCCAGTAGAGCTCGGTGGGGAAGCCGTCGGCGCGCTCACCGCCACTGACGATCGTCGCGCCGCGCTGCAGCGCGTCGGCGACGTGCTCGTCCATCTTCTCCGCGACGCCCGAATTGTTCAGCGGTCCCATCGTCGTGCCTTCGGCGAACGGGTCGCCGAGCACGACCCGGTCCGCGACGAGCGTCCTGAGCTTCTCGACGAAGGCCTCGCGCACGTCGCGGTGGACGAGCAGCCGCTCGCCGGCCGTGCAGCTCTGGCCTGCGCAGAGAAAGCAGGCGGTGACGGTCGCCTCGGCAGCAAGGTCGAGGTCGGCGTCGTCCAGGACGACGACCGGGCCGTTGCCGCCGAGCTCGAGTACGACGGCCTTCCCCGCTGCCGCTTCGGCCACCCTGCGGCCGGTCTCGGTCGAGCCGATGAAGCCGACGCCGTGCGTGCCCGGGTTGCGGGCGATCTCGTCGCCAACCGTGGAGCCAGGCCCGGTGACGAGGTTGAAGACCCCGGGCGGAAGGTCGGCTTCGACGACGCACTGCGCGAGCGCAACGGCTGCGACCGCCGTCGAGGATGCCGGCGTCCAGACCACGGTGTTGCCCGAGGCGAGCGCCGGCGCGATCAGCTCGGCCGGCATCGTGTACGGCCAGTTCCACGGCGTGATCACGCCGATCACGCCGCGCGGGCGCCGCACGAGCAGCACGCGCTTGCCGGGCGACATCGAGTTCGGAAGCCGCCCCTCGAGCCGCTTGCCGTCCTCGGCGGCGTTACGCCAGTACGCGATCAGCTCCTCGACCTCGTCACGCGACTCGTGCAGAGGCTTGCCCTGGTCGAGGGTCAGCGTGTGCGCAAGCTCGTCGCGGCGGCGCTCGATCGCGTCGCCGACGCGGTTCATCGCTGCGGCCCGCTCGAATGCCGTCAGCCGCGCCCAGGAGTCCGCCGCGCGATTCGCCGCACCGATCGCGAGCTGCGCGTCGTCGCGGCCGCCCTGTGGGACCTCGGCGATGTCCTCGCCCGTCGCGGGCGAGGCAGCCGTGAACGTCTCGCCCGAGAGCGCGCTCGTCCACCGGCCGTCCACAAACATCTCAGTCGCCAAGTTCCGTGCGCCTGCGATCGACGTAGGCCTTCAACTGGTCCTTGAGGTCGCCTTCGAGCGCAGGCTCCTCGTACTCCTCGATCGTCTTGTGCCAGACGTCCGACGCGCGGGCGGCCGCGTCCTTGCCGCCGTTTCGGTTCCACCGCTCGTAGTTCTCCGTCGAGGACAGAAGAGGCCGGTAGAAGCACTCGCGGAAGCGCTCGAGCGTGTGCACCGCGCCGAGGAAGTGGCCGCCCTGCCCCACCTCCTGATGGGCGCTGTAGGCGAGCGTCTCCTCGTTGATCTCGAGCGGCTGGAAGACGTGCTGCAGCATCCGCAGCATCTCGACATCGACGATGAACTTCTCGTAGCACGAGACGAGCCCCGACTCGAGCCAGCCGGCAGAGTGCATGACGAAGTTCGTGCCGGCGAGGAACGTCGGCCAGAGCGTCATCGCGGCCTCGTAGGCGGCCTGGGCGTCAACGGTCTGTGAAGCGGTCAGCGCTCCGCCGCCACGGAACGGCAGGCCGTAGTGCCGCGCGATCTGGCCGGTGCAGAGCAAGCCGACTGCCGATTCGGGCGTGCCGAAGCTCGGCGAGCCGGATTGCATGTCGGTGTTCGAGAGGAACGAGCCGAAGACGACAGGCGCCCCTGGACGAATCGTCTGCACGAGCGCGATCCCTGCGAGCGCCTCGGCGACCTGCTGGGCGAGCGAGGCCGCGACCGACACGGGGGACATCGCGCCCATCAGCAGGAACGGCGTGATCACGAGCGCCTGATTCGCCTTTGCGTAGGCGTGGAGTGCGTCCAACATCCGCTCGTCGTAGCGAAGCGGCGAGTTGACGTTGATCAGGCTGATGATCGCAGGTGTCTGCTCGAGCGACTCGCGGCCCAGAACCATTTCCGCCATGGCAATGGTGTCCTCGGCGTTCGGCCCGGAGGTGACCGAACCCATGAACGGCTTGTCCGAGAGCGTCATGAGCGCGTAGACCATGTCGAGGTGCCGCGAATCGAGCGGCTTATCGTTCGGCTCGCAGATCGTCCCGCCGGGCGTGTCGAGCTGCGGGAACGCCTGCGAAAGCCGGACGAGGTTCTCGAAGTCCGCGTACGTCGCCTCACGCCGCTCGATCCCTTCGCGCACGAACGGGCACCCGTACACGGCACCGAACGCCATGTGCTTGCCGCCGATGTGAATGTTGTTCGCTGGATTGCGCGCCTGGAGATCGAACTCGCGCGGCGCCTTCGCGACCTGCTCGAGGATCCAATCCGGGTCGAGCTTGACGAGCTGGCCGTCGACCTTCTGACCCGCTGCTTCAAGCAGCGCGACCGTCGGCTCGTGCGGCTCCGACGTCCCGAATTCGATGCCCAGGTCGGAGACGATTCGGCGCCAGCCGCGCTCGAGCTCCTGCATCGAATGCTCGTCGAGGATCTCGTAGCGCGGTAGCTCATTGACGAGCATTGAGTATTCCTTCCGTGAATGTTGGTGAGGTGCTCAGGAGGTGTTCGAGCGCGCGTTCGAGCCGGTGGTCGCCGGTCTCGCGGACTTCGAGCGGCAGTCCGAGCCTGTCGGCGGCGGCCTCCGCCTTTGCCTGCAGCTCGGCGGTCGGTGACTGTGCGAGCCAGACGACACGCTCATAGTGGCGGAAGTAGTCGTCTCGCAGCTCCGGGTGGCGGTCGAGACCGAGGCCACGCCATACGACGCGGTCGAACGAGCGCACCAGGAAGTCGGTCAGGTAGTAGGTGCCGAGCTCATGTTCCATGCCGCCGAAGAGCTGGTAGCAGTCGGCGCCGGGCAGCCGCGGCAGCTCGTCCAGGGCGCCGCGCGTCCCACAGTCGGCGTACGCGACGACGTCGCCGCCGGCGGCGTCGACCGCTGCGCGAATGCGTTCGGGGCGGTTGTGCAGCTCGGGCGGCAGCGGGCGCACCTCGATGTCCCAGCCGCGGCGCTTCGCGATCTGATCGATGTGCAACGCCAGCGCGCCGCAGGCAACGACGACTTTCGTCACGCGGGGAACGACAGCTGGTCGATGAACAGGTCGTTGAAGTCGGTGCGGCCGGAGAGCTCGACGTAGTCGACCTCGTCGAGGACGGCCGCCGCTGCCGCGCGCTCGTTCACCGAAAGCGCCGCGATCTTCGCGCCCTCGCCGGCCACGTTGCCGGCCGCGACGATCCGCGTCAGTGCGAGCTTCGGTACGAGCCCGATCTTCACCGCGCTTGCCGCGGTCAGATACGAGCCGAATGACCCGCCGAGGAGCACCTGCGAGATCTCCGCTGGATCGACGCCCATGTCGTTGCAGAGGATCTGCCAGCCTGTCGCGATCGACGCCTTCGCGAACTGCAGCTCACGCACATCACGCTGCGAGAGAAAGACGTCGTCGTGGAGGTAGAAGACGTTCTCCTCGCCGATCTTGCCAAGACGGGGCGACGAGCCGAGCACGAAGCGGCCCGAATGATCGAGGATCCCGGCGCCGACGAGCTCGGCGACCGCGTCGACGAGCCCGGAGCCGCACAGGCCAACCGCCTCGACGTCACCGATCACGGTCAGTTGCACGTCGTCTCCGACGATCCGCACTCCTTCGATCGCGCCCTCGGCCGCGCGCATGCCGCAGCGGATCTGTGCCGCCTCGAACGCCGGGCCTGCCGGCGCAGCGGTCGCGAGCGCTCGCGCGGATGAGCCGAGCACGATCTCCGAGTTCGTGCCGACGTCGATGAAGAGCCGCGTGCGCTTGTCGAGCGTCAGCCCGGTCGCGAGGATGCCGGCGACGATGTCCGGGCCGACATACGCGCCCAGAGCGGGGAACAGCACGGCCGGCGCGCGCTCGTGCACCGAAACGCCGAAGTCGGTTGCCTTTGCCTCCGGGAGGCGGCGGGCGATGATCGTGAACGGAGCCATCGAGAGCGGCTCGGGATCGATCCCGAGCGCGAGCTGCAGCATCGTCATGTTCCCGGCGACGACGATCTCGTAGACCTCGGCCGGATCGACACCGGCCTCCTCGCACACCTCGGTCGTCAGCGTCATCAAGGTCTCGTGGGCGCGGTCGCGCAGCGTCCCGAGCGCGGTCGGATCCATCATCGTCGCGCTGATGCGCGAGATCACATCCGCGCCGAACGGCTGCTGCGCGTTCAGCATCGAGCTGACGGCGGCCGGCTGGCCCGTCTCGAGGTCGATCAGCGTCGCGACGACGGTCGTCGTGCCGAGGTCGTAAGCGATTGCGTGCCTTCGCGCCGACGTATCGCCGGCTTCGACGTCGACGAGCAGGTCGTCGACGAACACGGCGGTGACCTTCCAGTCGGCGCCGCGCAACGTGTGGCCGAGCGTGCGCAAGAGCTCGATCGGCACACGGAGCTCGACATCGTCCATCGCTTGCAGCACGCGCTCGAGATCCGACACCTGATCCTCGAGCGTCGGCTCGCTCAGCTCGAGGTAGCGCTTCTGGACGGCCGGACGAAGGATGACGTGGCGACCGACCCCGGCAAGCGCGGCCTTCGGCCGGGTCTGGAGCGGCGGCACCTCGACCACGAGATCGACTTCGGCCTGCGCACGACAGGCGAGGCGCCAGCCCGCCTTCAACTCCTCGGCCGTGAACGCCCGCGGATCGACCGTCGAAATCGCCTGTTCGCCGGACGCCACCCGCACCTTGCACTTCTTGCAGGTGCCATGACCGCCGCACGTGGAGTCGATCGCGATCCCGTTCCAGCTGGCCCCGTCGAACAGCGTCGTGCCCGCGGGCACGCGCGTCTCCTTGACAGCCCCGTCTGCCTGCTCGAAGACGAGCCGTACTCGATCCGGATGAACGTGGTCGAGCACCGGCTGCGGCTCCGCGTTCACGCGGCTGCGGCCGCCTTCTTCGCGCGCCACGCGGCGATCCAGGCCGCTCCCCACTCGTCGTGGCCGAGGAGAAAGTCGGTCGCGCGCACCGCTTCGACGATCTCCTGCGAGCGGGCATCCATGATCGCGCTGGTCAGCCCGTGGCTGGCGGCGATCGCGAGGAATCCCGCTCCGAGTGTCTCTCGCCCGGGTAGCCCGAAGGAGGTGTTCGACGCGCCGCAGGTCATGTTCACGCCGAGGTCGTCGCGGATCAGCCGCACCGTCTCGAGGAACAACGTGACGGCGCGCGGTTCGGCGCCGACCGGCATCGCAAGCGGATCGATCAGGACGTCCTCGGGAGGAATGCCGTAGTCACCGGCGACCGAGACGATCTTGCGCGCGACCTCGAGCCGGCGTTCCGGCTCCATCGGGATCTCGTCGTCGTTCGCGAGGCCGATCACCGCCGCGCCGTACTTCGCGACGATCGGCAGGATCGCTTCGAGACGCTCGTCCTCGCCGGTGACGGAGTTCACGAGCGCCTTGCCCTGGTAGGCACCGAGACCGGCCTCGAGTGCCTCGATCACCGAGGAGTCGATGCACAGGGGCAGGTCCGTCAAACCCTGCACCAGTGGGATCGCCGAACGCATCAGCTCGATCTCGTCAGCCAGTGGATCGCCGACGTTGACGTCGAGCATGTCCGCGCCCCCTGCGATCTGCTGCGCGACGTCGATCTCGAGACGAGAGAGATCGCCCTGCTGCAATTCCGCCTGAAACGTCTTTCGCCCGGTCGGGTTGATGCGTTCCCCAATCACGCAGAACGCGCGCTCGGGTCCGATCACCACCGTCCTAGACGGCGATTCGAGAACTGTTTCCACTCAACTCCCTTTCTCGACGAGTCGGAATGCCGAGGCGAGTGCACAAGCGCGCGATGCCCGCCTCCTTGCGAAAACTGATCAGGTGCAGCCCGCGAACGCCGGGCAGTGACCGCGCGTGCTCGGCGAGCTCGCATGCGACCTCGAAGCACTCGGCCTCCGGATCGCGGGCGCGCTCGCAGCGCTCGATCAACCCGGCCGGCACCGAGATTCCGGGGACCTTCTCATCGATGAAGCGCAACGCCTTCGGCGAGCGGACGAGACAAATCGACGGCAGGATCGCCGCCTGTTCCGCGAGCCCGGAGACGACGGCGGCCGCCATGAACCGCTCGAGCGGAGCCCGCTCGAACCCAACCTGCAGCTGCAGGAACCGTGCACCGGCGCGCACCTTCTTCAGCGCTCGCTCGACGCGGTAATCGACGGGCGGCGCGGACGGATTCTCGACCGCACCGAGGAAGAGCGGCGGCGGAGGCTCGATCTTGCGCCCAGACAGATAGCGCCCGCTGCGCATGCCGCTCGCCGTGACGAGGAGCTGGATGCTGTCGAGGTCGAACACTCGCCGGGCCTCCGGCTCATCGCCGGCGGTCACGTCGTCTCCCGTCAGGCAGCAGATGTTCTCGATGCCGTGCAGCGCGGCGCCCGCGATCTCGGCCTCGAGTGCAAGGCGGTTGCGATCGCGGCAGACCAGCTGCATCACGGGCTCCATGTCGAGCTGCCGCAAAGCGATCGCGACGGCGAGCGGCGAGGCGTGCGCGTGGGCGGCCGTGTTGTCGGTCGCATTCACGGCGTCGACGAACTCCTCGTACGGCGCGAACCGCTCGTGGACGGCGTCGAGGCCGCCGTTGTTCACCGTGAGGAGCTCGGCGGTCAGGACGAAACGCCCGGACGCGACCGCTGCCTCAAGCCTCGACACGCCAACCGTTCGGAGCGACACGATCGCGCTTGCTGAGGTAGTTCGCCCACGACGACGTGTGCCACAGGCGGTTGTCGACAGGCTTGCGGATGTCGTTGAGCTCGTGCGCCCAGGGTGTCCTCGGCGCGCGCTCGACCGCCTTCAGCCAGACGCAGCGCATTCCCGGGTCGACCTCGCAGTTGCCGTCGGGGCGTACGCCGCCGCACGGCCCGTTGCGCAGCGTCTTCGGGCAGTTCATGGGGCAGGTCATCCCGGTCGAGTGCAACACGCACTGCCCGCACATCTGGCAGCCGAAGATAGGCTTCTTGACAGCGGCCTCGACAAGGGCGAGCGGTTTCATACAGCGACGGCCGAGCGGCGCTTCTCGATCAGCTCCTTGGCGAGGCGAACCGCGGTCGATGCGTCGGCCGCATAGCCGTCGGCGCCGACGGCATCGGCATATTCCTGCGTGACCGGCGCTCCGCCGACCATCACGATCACGTCGTCCCGAATGCCCGCCTTCTGGAGCGCGTTGATGTTCGCCTTGAACATCGGCATCGTCGTCGTCAGGAACGCGGAGAACCCGACGACGTCCGGCTGGTGCTCCTGGATCTGCTGCACGAACGTCTCGGGAGCGACATTCACCCCGAGGTCGTACACGGTGAACCCGGCCCCCTCGAGCATGATGTTGACGAGGTTCTTGCCGATGTCGTGGACGTCGCCCTTCACGGTTCCCATCACGTACGTGCCGATCGGCTTGGCGCCGGTCTCGGCGAGCAGCGGCCGCAGGATGTCGAGTGCCCCCTGCATCGCGCGCGCCGCGATCAGCATCTCGGGCACGAAGTAGTCGCCGCGCTCGAAGCGGGCACCGACTTCCTCGAGCGACGGGATGAGCGCGTCGTAGAGCATCGACTCGCAGCCGAGGCCGTCTGCGAGCCCTCGGTTCACGAGATCCTTCACCTCGGGCGCATTGCCGACGAGGGTCTCGTCGTACAGGGCCTTGAGAATCTCTTCGTGGGTCATGCGGCACCTCGCTGGTCGTCGTGGTTTCCGAGTTGCATCGAGAGCAGGCGCGCCTGCTCCAGCAGGGCCGGAGCGAGCTCTGCGATTCGTTCGGGCGTGAGCCGGATGGTGGGGCCGGAAATCGAGAGAGCTGCGACCGGATCGCCGCCCGGGCCGAACACGGGCGCGGCGAGTGCAGCCAGCCCGTGCTCGAGCTCGTCGACCGCGACCGCGTAACCTCGCGCCCGGATCGCTTGCGCGACGCGGCCTTCCGGGAGCGGCGATGCGAACGCCAGCAGCACGCGGCCGTTGGCGGTGACGTCGTAGGGCACGCGCCTCCCGATCCAGTTGGTGCCGCCCACGTAGTGGCGCGTGTCCTCCTGCGCGAGATGCTCGACGCCGAGCGGCGTCGGCACCCCGAGGTTGATCGTCTCGCCGGAGAGTTGCGCCAGGGCGTGCAGGGCCGGCGACGCGAGCTCGACGAGGTTCTCGCCCGGATCGCGATGGGCGAAGCGGAGGAGCACCGGGCCTGGGCGGAGCCGCCGGTCACCGGAGCGCTGGACGAGCCCCTGGCGCTCGAGCGCGCCAACGAGCCGCGATGTCGTCGACTTGGGCAGGCCGGAGCGGTCGGCAAGCTCGGTGACCGCGAGCGGCTCGTGGCTCTCGACGACGCGCACGAGCAATTCCGCCGCCCGGTCGATCGCCTGGGTTCCCGTTTCGGTCGCCATCCGCCCATATTGTGGAACATGAGTTCCACAAACGTCAAGTCGGCGTCGCGTCAGGCCGGCTGCGGGCCGATCCGGGCGTCCCGGCTGGCTGCCACTTCAAGCCGAAAATCGTCGGGATCCAGGAAGAACGTCGCGTAGTAGTCCGCGTGGTAGACCGGCCAGTGGCGCGGCGGATGGAGGATCTCCGCTCCGGCGGCGAGCGCCGATTCGTAGGCGAGCTCGACGTCGGCCGTCCGCTCGACGGCGATCGCGAGGTGGTGGAAGCCGGGCGCGTAGAGCTCGAATCGCTGTTCCTTCAGTGCCTGCCGGAGGCCGATCGAGCCCGAGCCGGACTGCGGAAAGCGCAGGTAGTGGATCGTCTCGCCGCGCTCGCCGCGGAACTGGGCGGTGTCGCTGATCCCGAGCTCGCCGAAGACGGCGGTGTAGAACGCAAGCGACCGCTCGAGGTCGCTGCAGACGAGATCGACGTGACCGAGTCCGACGAGCATCCTGAAGTTCTAGACGAGCCCGCAACGAAGCGACGGCTTGCGCACCGCCGTTCGTTCACAGTCCTGTCACAAAAGCGACACGCTTTCTTGTGCGTGGCTGACACCAGCCGTGGCCGCCGCGGAGATGGCTCCGGCGGATATGGCCGTTCCTCCGTCAGTCGTCCATCGACTCGACGAGCAGCGTCGATACGTCGACGACGCGCAGCTGCTTGCCCATCGAACGGACGCCGTCGTCGAGCATCACCGTGCAGAACGGGCACGCGACTGCCAGCGTCTCGGCGCCCGTCTCAGACGCCTCGCGCACGCGTTCCTCGTTGATCGGAGTGCCACGCTCCTCCATCCACATGTGGGCGCCCCCGGCGCCGCAGCAGAACGTGCGCTCGCGGTTGCGGGACATCTCGACCGGCTTGCCGACCGATGCGACCAGCTCGCGTGGCTCGTCGCGGACGTCGTTGTGCCGCGCGAGGTAACAGGAGTCGTGGTAGGTGATCTCGCCCTCCCCCGCCCGCGGCTGCAGCTTGCCGTCGCGCACGAGCTCGGCGAGCAGCTGGGTGTGATGCATCACCTCGTAGCGGCCGCCGAAGTCCGGGTACTCGTTGCCCAGGGAGTTCAGGCAGTGCGGGCAGCTCGCAACGATCTTCGTCACGCGCGCCTCATTCAACGTCGCAACGTTCTGCTCGGCGTACTGCTGGAAGACGTACTCGTTGCCCATTCGCCGTGCCGGGTCGCCCGTGCACGCCTCACGCGCGCCGAGGATCGCAAAGTCCACGCCCGCTTTCTGCAGGAGCTTCGCCGTCGACTCGGCGGCGACCCGGGCACGCTCGTCGTACGCGGCGGCGCACCCCACCCAGTAGAGAACCTCAGGCGGCTCCTCGCCCTCGGCGAGCACGCGCACTCCAAGCTCCTCGGCCCACGACGCGCGGTCGCCCTGCGGCTTTCCCCACGGGTTGCCGACGCGCTCGACGTCGCGCAGCATCGTCTCGGCCTCCTGCGGGAAGCTCGACTGCATCATCACGAGATCGCGTCGCAGGTCGACGATGTGGTCGACGTGCTCGATCGAGACGGGACACTCGTGCACGCAGGCGCCGCACGTGACGCAGTCCCAGATCATCTCCTCGGGCACGCCGTTCCCGGCGATCGGCGACAGCTCCTCGCCAGCAAGCAGGTTCGGCCCTTCGGCGAATACCTGGTCGCGGATGCCCATGATCAGGAGCTTCGGCGAGAGCAGCTTGCCCGTCGCATACGCCGGGCAGACGTCCTGGCACCGGCCGCACTCGGTGCAGGAGAACGAGTCGACCATCTCCTTCCACGTGAGATCGCCGATCGTCCCGGCGCCGAAGCGAATCTCGTCGTCAGGCAGGTCAAAGCGCAGCGGCTCGAGCCGCCCGCGTTGGCGGGTGCGCGAGAAGTAGACGTTGATCGCCGCCGTCGCAATGTGCAGGTGCTTGGAGCGCGGGAGATAGACGAGGAACGCGAGCACCACGGCGACGTGCGCCCAGACGAAGCCGCGCTCGAGGACACGTGGTGCAGGGATCGCGCCCGACACCGAGTTCGAGAGGAACGACGCCTGCGCGGGCCACTCGTTCAGACCGGCCGCGATCCGCGACGCGTGCCAGCCGAGCAGCGTCAGCACGACGAGCGCGATCATCGCGAGGATGAAGTCGGCCTCGCCGAGATGCGAGCCGTGGAAGCGCGCCGGCCGGACGACCTTGCGGATCCAGGCGGCCGCAACCACGCCCGTGAGGACCATCAGCACGAAGACGTCGACCGCCGCCATGAACCAGCCCTGCGCGCCGAGCCACGGAATCGACCAGTCGCGGTCGATCGCTCCGACCATCGCCATGACGATCGTGGGGAAGAGCACGATGAAGCCCCAGAAGATGAGCGCATGCACGAGGCCCGGCAGGAGCCGCTGGAAGAGCTTCTTCTGCCCCAGGACGATCACGGCTTCGTTCCGGACGCGCCCGGCGACGTCGTCACTGCGGTCGAGCGGCTTCGCAGCCCGAACGAGACGAGTGAGGAAAAGCGCGCGACGCGCGAACAGCGTTCCTGCGACAGCGAGCGCCGCCGCCAGAACGAGCGCGCCCGCGAGCGTCGCTATGTCCCTCGCACCTTCCGGAGCTCGGCCGTGATCGCCGGGACGATCTCGTGCAGGTTCCCGATCACGGCGTAGTCGGCGTGCGCGAAGATCGTGGCCTCAGGATCGTCGTTGATCGCGAGCATTGCCTTCGCACCCTTGCAGCCGGCGATGTGCTGCGTCGCACCGCTGATGCCGCAGGCGATGTAGAGATCGGGCGAGACCTTCGTGCCCGTCTGTCCGACCTGGTCGGTGTGCGGCCGCCAGCCGGCGCTCGTGACGACCCGCGAGCAGCCGACCGCGCCGCCGAGCAGCGCCGCGAGCTCCTCGAGGGTTGCGAAGCCCTCGCTCGACCCGACGCCACGCCCGCCCGAGACGACGACCTTGGCATCGGCGAGCGAGATCTTGCCGCCCGTGTCGGGCGCGACATGCTCGGCGACTCTGAGCGCTTCACCGAGCTCCGGCGTCGCGACCTCGACGTCCAATGGTTCCTCGGACGGGGCGAAGGTGAAAGGTGCGGCGGTGTAGAGCCTGCGATCAGCGTGAATGCGAGCTTCCTCGAGCAAGCTGCCACCCCAGCGCTGGCGCGTGATCTGATCCCCGCGCACGTCGGTCACGTTCGCCGCGAACGGCAGGTCGAGTTGTGCAGCGACGTGTGCGAGCACCTCGTTGCCGCGATCAGAGCCTGCCCCGACGAGCGTCTCCCAGTCGCGTGCGGCGAGGTCGCGGGCCCACGCAGCGGGTGCATAGGGTCCGTCGAACCGGACGATCTTCGCGGTTCCCAGCCGGCGAGCGAGCGCCACGGCCTGGAGTGACAGGTCGTCGTCGCCCTCGATGAACGCGAGGACGCTCACGCGACGCCCAGCCTCTGCATCACTTCGACGACGGCAACCGCCGCGCCAGGCCCATGCCCGAGGATCTCAGCCTGCTTCCCTTGCCCCTCCGGCACGACGAGACGCAGCTTCTCAAGTCGCGCCGCGGGCGGTGCGACCGGCTTCGCGTCGACGGGCTTGCGATTCGCACGTAGCTTCGCGGGCACCGACGGGTAACGCGGCAGGTTCAGGCCTTCCTTCACCGTCACGACCGCCGGCAGCGGCACGTCGTAGATGTCCCGTCCGCTTGCGACCTCCTGCTCGCAGTGCGCGCGTCCGTCGGCGATTGTCAGGCCCTTCAGGCCGGTGACGACCGGCAGTCCGAGGGCGTACGCGACCCGGATACCCACCTGGAAGTTGCCCGAGTCCGCCGACTCGTTGCCGAAGACGATCAGATCGAACGCCTCTTCGCCGCGGACCGCCTCGACGATCGCGCCTGCCGTCGCCTGCGCGTCCCAGTCCTCGTCGCTGACGAGATGGATCGCCCGGTCGGCGCCGAGCGCCATGCACTCGCGCAGCTGCTCCTCCGCCTCCGGAGGGCCGAGCGTGAGCACGACGACCTCTCCGCCCTGCGCTTCCACGATCCGCACGGCCTCCTCGACGCCGCACTCCTCGTGCGGCGAGATCGTGAAGCCGAGGTGGCGCGTCTGCAGCGCCTGCGCGTCTTCGGTCAGCACCATCTTGCCGCCCGTGATCGGGACACGCTTGACGGAGCAGAGAACCCTCACGACTTAACCCGTGAGTTGTCCGGGTCGAACACCGGGGTCGAATCGTTCGTCGCAACGCTCACCGGGTACTGCTGGCCCATGTACTCGACGAGCAGCTCCTCACCGACGTTCGCGTTCTCGGGCGGCAAATAGCTCATGAGGATGTGCTTGCCGATCGACGGGCCTGCCCCCGCACTCGTCACGTAGGAGCGGCGGCCTTCAGCGTCGACGAGCGGTGCGCCCGACTTCGAGAGCACGGGCTCGCGCCCGAGTGGATAGCGCTTCACGCCGCTACGCGAGGTGTGGTCGTCGACGGTGAGTGTGCAGAGCACCGCTGTCGGCTCGCCCTCACGGTGGCGCACATGCGCCTCCTTGCCGACGAAGTCGGGGCCTTTCACCCGCCCCCACGCCATGCCGGCCTCGACCACGTCGTAGTCGGCGTCGAGCTCGAACCCGAAGGCGCGGTAACACTTCTCGAGCCGGCCGGTCGTCCCGTAGACGCCGATTCCCGCCGGTACCGTGCCGTGCGGCTCACCCGCCTCCCACACGAGATCCCAGAGCTTCGCTCCCTGCTCGATCGGCACGTACAGCTCCCAGCCGAGCTCGCCGACATACGAGATCCGCGAGGCGAGCACCCTCAGCGATCCCAGTTCGATGACGCGGCACGTCGCGAAGGGAAACGCCTCGTGCGACAGGTCGTCGGCGGTGAGGCTCGCCAGGATGTCGCGCGAGCGCGGCCCCCACAGGCCGAGTGTCGCGTACGCCGACGTGAGATCGGTGATGCTCGCCGCGCCGTCGCCCGGCCGGTGGTCGGCGTACCACTTCAGATCGGCCATCCCGTGCGCGCCGCCGGTGACGACCCGAAACTGGTCGTCGCCGAGCCGCATCACGGTCAGGTCGCTCTTGAACGTGCCACTCGGCGAGAGCACCGGCGTGTAGACGACCTTCCCGATCGCGACGTCCATCTGGCGCATCGAGACCTTCTGAACCGTCTCGAGCGCGCCAGGGCCGGTGACGTCGAAGACGCAGAACGCCGTCAGGTCGAACATCGCCGCACGGTCGCGCATCGCGAGATGCTCGGCGTTGATGATCGGCGACCACCAGCGCGACTCCCACTCGGCCTCGCGCCGGTTGATCCGGTCGCCGTACTCCTCGAGCAGCGTGGCGTTCGCCTCGTACCAGTGCGGTCGCTCCCAACCGGCGGCCTCGAAGAAGACCGCGCCGAGCTCCTGCTCCCGCGCGTAGAACGGCGACAGGCGAACCCGGCGGTTCGTCTCCCATTGCTCCGCCGGATGCACGATCCCGTAGGTCTTGTTGAAGCCTTCGGCGGCTCGCGCCTTCACGTGCTCGCTCGACCGTTGGTGCTCGTAGAAGCGGGCGATGTCGGACGACTGGAGGTCGATCTCCGACTCGCCGCTCGTCATCCATTCCGCAACCGCCTTCCCGACGCCCGGCCCCTCCTTCACCCAGACCGCGGCCGCCGACCAGAGCCCCTTCACCTCGGGCGTCTCGCCCAGCAGGGGCAACCCGTCGGGAGTCAACGAGAGGATGCCGTTGATCGCGTACTTGATCCCGACCGACTCGTCGTTCAGCACCTCGGGGATCAACTCCAGCGCGTCCTCCATCTGCTGCGTGAAGTCGTCCTGCGTGAACGGGAACTCGGTCGGCGAGAGCGCCGCCTCCTCGTTCGACGGAATCTCTTCGGGGTCGTGCAGGATCGGACGATGGGCATACGAGCCGATCTCGAGCCCGCTCCCGTCCTGCCGCTCGTACATGTTCGTGTCCATGTCGCGCACGATCGGGAACTCGATCACGCCCTTCGTGTCCTTGAAATGCGGCACCGGCCCTACGTCGATCATCTGGTGCACCGCGGGGGTCAGCGGGATCGTCGCACCCGCCATGCGGGCGATCTTCGGGCTCCACACGCCGCAGCAGACGACGACTACCCCGGTCTCGATCTCACCGCGCGACGTGCGGATGCCCTTGATGCGGCCGTCCTCGACGTCGATTCCGAGCACCTCGGTGTTCGCGAAGACGTTCAGCGCGCCCTTCGCCTGCGCGCGCTCGCGCGCGATCGTCCCGAACCGCAGCGAGTCGACGATCCCCACCGACGGGGTGTAGAAGCCACCGACGATCACCGACTCTTCGATGAACGGAACGAGCTCCTTCACCTCGGCCGGCGTGATGATGCGCGTGTCCTCGATCCCCCAGGCCTTCGCCGAGCCGACGCGCCGGCGCAGCTCCTCCATGCGCTCCTCGGTCCGGGCGACCTCGATGCCGCCGCTTTCGGTGAAGACGTCCCACTCGCGGTACTGGCGCACCGAATCGAGCGTGAGCTGCGTCATCTCCTTCGAGTGGTCGACCGGGAAGATGAAGTTGGAAGCGTGGCCCGTCGAACCACCCGGGTTCGGGAGCGGGCCTTTGTCGAGCAGCACGAGGTCGGTCCAGCCGAGCTCTGCAAGGTGGTAGGCGAGGCTGTTGCCGACAATGCCGGCACCGATCACGACCGCGCGAGCGGTGGCTGGGAACGCAGTGGTCGGCAGTGAGGATGTCTCAGTCATACCACTGATATATCACGTCAGCGGGCGAGCAGGACACGACGCATTGCGGTCTCGAAGTGCTCGACGTGGTCGCGCATGATCTGCGCCGCCACCTCGCCTTTGCCGAAGGCGACCGCTTCGAGCAGCGCGCGGTGCTCGAGCACGGCCGCCTGGAGCTCGCCCGTCTCCTCGAGGGCCAGCATCCAGATGCGCAGCGCGAGTGCGTAGTACTCCTCGAGCGTCGCCTCCAGAAAGTGGTTGTGCGTGCACCGGTAGATCGTGCGGTGGATCCGCTGGTCGAGCGCGATCAGCGCCTTGTCGTCACGTCCCTGTGGCGTGCCGAGCGCGTTCAGAAGCTCGCTCAGCCCATCGAGGTCGAGTTGCGTGGCCCGTTCGGCAGCGAGCCGCGCCGCCTCGGGCTCGAGCACGGCACGCACCTCGCACAGCCGCGCGAGGTCGCGCACGTCGATCGCCGTGACGAAGATGCCGCGCCGCGGATAGACCTCGACGAGCTTCTCCTGCGCGAGCCGGCGCAGGGCCTCGCGCACCGGTGTCCTCCCGATCCCCAGCTGTTCGGTCAGCTCCCGCTCGTTGACCACCGCGCCGGGAGCGAGCTCGAGCGTGACGATCAGCTCTCGGATCGCATAGAAGGCCTGGTCGGAGAGCGAGACTGTCGCGCCCGACGGCGGGATCACTGGGCGACCTATGGCTGCCCTAGCCACGGAGATATATTACTCGTATCCTCGCGTCGAACGTCAGACGACGAAAGGACGGAATGGACACGACGATGCCCTCGTCGCTGGAGATCGCGCAGCAGGCGAAGCTCCGGCCGATCACCGAGATCGCCGCGCTGGCGGGTCTCGAGCCCGACGAAATCGAGTCGTACGGCCGCTACAAGGCGAAGGTCGACCTCTCGGTACTCGACCGTCTGGCAGCAAAGGCAGACGGCAAGCTGATCGACGTCACAGCGATCACGCCGACCAAGGCAGGCGAGGGCAAGACGACGACGTCGGTCTCCCTCACACAGGGCCTCGGCCACCTCGGGCGCTCGGTGGCGCTGTGCCTGCGCGAGGCCTCGCTCGGGCCCGTCTTCGGGATCAAGGGCGGCGCGGCAGGCGGCGGCTATACGCAGGTCGTACCCATGGAGGACCTGAACCTCCACTTCACGGGCGACATCCACGCCATCGGCGCGGCGAACAATCTGCTCGCGGCAATGCTCGAGGCGCACATCTTGCACGGCAACAAGCTCGGGATCGACCCGCTCTCGGTCAGCTGGCGCCGCTGCATCGACATCAACGACCGCGCGCTGCGCGACGTTGCGATCGGCCTCGGCGGGAAGGCGAACGGGTATCCGCGCCAGACCGGCTTCGACATCACGGCCGCGTCCGAGGTGATGGCGATCGCCGCGGTCGCATCGGATCTCCGCGATCTCCGCGAGCGTCTCGGAGCGATCACGGTCGCGAACTCCTACGAGGGCGAGCCCGTCACCGCCGAGCAGCTGCGCTCAGCGGGCTCGATGACGGTACTGCTGAAGGAGACGATCAAGCCGAACCTCGTGCAGACGCTCGAAGGACAGCCGGCGTTCGTGCACTGCGGGCCGTTCGCGAACATCGCCCACGGCAACAACTCGGTCGTGGCCGATCGCGTCGCCTTGAAGCTCGCCGACTACGTCGTCACCGAGAGCGGTTTCGGCTCCGACATGGGCATGGAGAAGTTCTTCGACATCGTGTGCCGGCTCGGCAACCTCCGGCCCGACGCGGTCGTGCTCGTCGCAACGGTGAAGGCGCTGAAGCACCACGCCAACGACCCGGACGGCGGTGCGGACGCGATCGAGATCGGCGGCGCGAACCTCGCGCGGCACCTTTCGATCGTCCGCGAGTTCGGCTTGAATGCAGTCGTCGCCGTGAACCGTTTCCCGGGCGACACGGAGGACGAAGTGGAGCTCGTTCGAACGATCGCGCTCGAGCACGGCGCCTACGCCGCCGAGGTCAACGACGGCTTCAGCCGGGGAGGCGCAGGCGCTGCGGCACTCGCCGAAGCGGTCGTCGCCGCAGCGGATGAGCCTGCGAGCTTCGATTTCCTCTATCCGCTCGACGCCCCGATCGAGGACAAGATCGAGGCAATCGCACGACGCGCCTACGGTGCCGACGGTGTCTTCCTGCAACCGGCTGCACGCGCGAAGATCAACGTGTTCAACAAGGCGGGCCTCGACCGCCTGCCGATCTGCATGGCGAAGACCCACCTCTCCCTCTCCCACGACCCGACGCTCGCGAACGCGCCGACCGGCTTCACGGTCGGCGTCCGTGACCTGAGGGCATACACCGGCGCGGGCTGGATCGTGGCGCTCTGCGGCGACATGCAGACCATGCCAGGCCTCGGCAAGACGCCAGCCGCCTTCGACGTCGACATCGACGAGCACGGCGAGACGGTTGGCCTCTTCTAACGGCACCATCGCCGCCGCCGCGCCGCTGATCAAGGCGGAGGGGATCTGGAAGATCTTCGGCAAGAACGCGGGCAAGGTGATCGGCACGCCCGATGCCGACCTGCCCCGCGCCGAGCTGCGGGCGAAGACGGGCTGCGTCGCGGCGGTGAAGGACGTGTCGTTCGACGTCTATCCCGGCGAGATCTTCGTCGTGATGGGCCTCTCGGGCTCCGGCAAGTCGACACTCGTCCGCACACTGATCCGGCTGATCGAGCCGACCGCGGGTCGGGTAGAGATCGACGGCCGGGACGTCACGGCCGCAAGCCGCGACGAGCTGCTGCAGCTGCGGCGGCACACCTCGTCGATGGTGTTTCAGCACTTCGGCCTGCTGGCGCACCGCAGCGTGATCGACAACGTCGCGTTCGGGCTCGAAGTGCAGGGCAAGCCGAAGGCGGAGCGGCTTGCGCGCGCCGACGAGGTGCTGCACCTCGTCGGCCTGGAGGACGCGGCGAACCAGTTTCCCGACGAGCTCTCGGGCGGCATGCAGCAGCGCGTCGGGCTTGCCCGCGCCTTCGCGGTCGATCCCAAGGTGATGCTCTACGACGAGCCGTTCAGCGCCCTCGACCCGCTGATCCGCCGCGACATGCAGGACGAGGTGATCCGTCTGCAGCACGAGACCGGCAAGACGATGGTCTTCATCACGCACGATCTGCCCGAGGCGCTGCGGCTGGGCGACCGGATCGCGATCATGCGCGACGGACGAATCGTCCAGCTCGGCACGCCGGAGGACCTCGTCGGCTCGCCGGCCGACGACTACGTCGCCAACTTCGTGCGCGACATCCCGCGCAGCCACGTGCTGACGCTGCGCTGGATCATGCGCGACGCAAGGCCAGGAGAGGAAGACGGCCCGAGGCTGGACGTTTCGACTCCCGTCCGCAAGGCTGTCCCCGTGATCGCCGCCAGCGAGCGTCCTGTCTGCGCCGTCGAGGACGGCCGGGTGGTCGGAGTCGTCGACAAAGCCGCCGTCCTGAACGCCATCGCCGGCGAGGGCGAAGCCGACTAATGGCCGTCGCCGAGACCGTCCGCCCTGCGCCGCGGGCGCTTCCCGCTCCGTGGTGGCGCGGGAAGGCGGGCCTCGCCGTCCTGGTCGTGCTCGGCATGCTCTTCGCCTACTTCCGCTGGAAGAACGCCTGGGCCTGGCCCTCGGCGCTGACCTGGAACTCGCTCTCGCCGCATCTCGACCGCTTCCAGATCTGGCTCTCGGACAACCGCAACCTGCCGCACCCGAACATCGCGTTCCGGGTCTTCAACGGCTTTGCGAACCTTCTCGACGATTTCGTCTCCTGGCTGACGCGGTTCTTCTATTTCCTCAAGTGGTCGGGCACGGCGGCGCTCGGCACGCTGATCGTCCTCCGCTTCGGGGGTCGCAAGGCAGCCCTCGGGACCTTCCTGGCGTTCGTGAGCTTCGCCGTGCTCGGTCTCTGGGACGACGCCGTCCTGACCTTCTCGCTGATGTTCGCCGCGGTCGGCATGTCGCTCGTCGTGGGCGTGCCGCTCGGCATCGTGGCCGGGCGCTCGGCACGGTTCAACTCGGCGATCACCCCGGTGCTCGATGCGATGCAGATCATCCCGGCTTTCGCCTATCTGATCCCGGTCGTGATTCTCTTCTCGGTCGGGCCGGGTGCCGCGGTCGTTACGACGATGATCTACGCCGTCCCACCGGCGATCCGCATCACGTCACTCGGTATCCGCGGCGTCGCGGCGAACACCGTCGAGGCGGCGACTGCTCTCGGGGCAACACGGTGGCAGGTGCTGTCGAAGGTGCAGCTTCCGCTCGCGCGGCGCATGCTTCTCCTCTCGGTGAACCAGACGATCCTCTTTGCGCTCTCGATGGTCGTGATCGCCGGCTTGATCGGGGGCGCGGGGCTTGGTGACGCCGTCACGAACGGTCTGTACACCGACCCGGCCTTCGCGATCTTCGCGGGCGCCGCGATCGTGATCATGGCGATCGCTCTCGACCGCTCGACCGAGGCGATGGCAAACCGCACCGATCCGGCGAAGCGGCACCTGACCTCGCAGAAGGCCCGTGTCCTGCGCATGTACACCGCCGCCTGCGTGGTGGCGGTCGTCCTTGCCGCCGCGCTCGGCCACGTCTTCGGCGCCGGCACCGTCTGGTCGCGCTGGACTGCGCAGGACTGGCTCCGCGTCTACGTCCAGCGGGGGCTCGACTACATCCAGAACCCCAGCACGTTCCTCTTCCGCGACCTCACGAACCCGACCGGCGACTTCATCGTCCAGCACGGGATCCAACCACTTCGCACCTTCTTCATCTCGACACCCTGGCCGGCGACGCTCGTGGGACTCGTCGTGCTCGCGTTCCTGCTCAGCGGCCCGAGGCGCGCGCTCGTCGCTGCGCTGATGCTGTTCATCGTCGGCCTCGTCGGCGAGTGGACGAACGCGATGGACACGTTCTCGCAGGTGCTGGTCGCGACCGTGCTGACCGTGATCATCGGGCTCACGATCGGGGTGCTCGCGGCAGAGAACCGCACGGTCGCGCGCATCACCCGGCCGATGAACGACGTGCTTCAGACGTTGCCGCAACTCGTCTACATCATCCCGTTCATCTATCTAATGCCAGTCTCCGGCGTCCCAGGTGTTGTGGCTGCCGTGCTCTACGCCTCACCGGTGATGATCCGGCTCGTCCAACGCGGCGTCGAAGACGTCTCGCCCGAGTCGATCGAAGCGGCGAAATCGTTCGGCGCCACCCGGCTGCAAGTGCTGTTGAAGGTCAAGATCCCGCTCGCTCGCGACGCGATCATGCTGGGCGTCAACCAGGCGATCATCATGGTGCTGGCCGTCGTCGTGATCGGTGGGCTCGTCGGCTCCGGCGCGCTCGGCTATGAAGTCGCGCAAGGGCTGCAACGAAACGAATTCGGGCAGGGGGTGATCGCCTCGATCGCGATCCTCGCGCTCGGTATCGCGCTCGATCGGGTCACTCAGGGCCGGGGTGCGGCACGTGCACGGAGCAACTGAGTCGTCATGTCATTCACGAAGGAGGAGCGGATGTCGAAGGGGTTGAAAGGCCGCAGGCTCGCGGCAGTCGTGGGCTTGCTGGCGGTTGCGGCGGCGGCGACGGCAGTGCTTGCCGCCGGCCCGGCCGGGGCGCGCAACACCGCGAAGTGCGGGACGGTGACGCTGAACGAGCAGGCCTGGGCCGGCTCGACCGCCAACACGTACGTCGCGAAGGCCGTGCTCGAAGGAATGGGCTGCAAGGTCAACATCACGCAGATCGCCGAGATCCCCGTCTACCAGGCGCTCGCCAACGGCAAGAGCGACGCAGTCCTCGAGGACTGGCAGCACGTCGCGCAGTACAAGCAGTACATCGACAAGCAGCACACTGTCGTCGCGGGCGGCCCCAACGGCGTCGTCGGCCACATCGGCTGGTACATCCCCACGTACCTGATGAAGGCGCATCCCGAGTTCGCGACGTGGAAGGGACTGAAGGGCAAGGAGTCGCTCTTCAAGAGCCCCGAATCCGGTTCACAGGGAATGTTCCTCGGTGGTGACCCGTCCTACGTGCAGAAGGACTCGCAACTGATCCAGGCGCTCGGACTGAACTTCAAGTTCGTCAGCGTCGGCGCCGAGCCCGCGCAGGTCGCGCGCTGGAGCCAGCTGTACAAGCAGCACAAGGCAGTCATCTTCTACTGGTACACGCCCCAGTACCTGAACACGGAGTACCAGCTCTCCGAGGTCAAGTTGCCGCCGCGCTTCCCGGGCTGCCAGGACGACGCGAAGTCGGCCGGCAATGTCAAGCAGTACAAGTGCGCGTACGGCAACACCGTGATCGAGAAGGTGTTCAGCAAGAAGTTCGCAACGAGCGGCTCGCCCGCGTATCCGGTGCTGAAGCGGTTCTCGTGGTCGAATCAGGATCAGGAGGTCGTCGCCAAGTGGATCGCAGGCGACCACATGAACCCGGACAAGGCCGGGCAGAAGTGGGTTGCGGCGAACAAGGCGACGGTCAACAAGTGGCTCGGCAAATAGCCGGCTCGCTGACCTAGCTCGAATGCGAGGGGCGCCTGCGGGCGCCCCTCGCCGTTTCGAGCAGGCCCGGTTCGGGAGGGCGAACGCTCAGCGCGCAAGCAGCGCTACCCCCACGACGACGAGCACGGCGCCCGCGATCCGGCCCGGCCCCACTCGCTCCTTCAACACCACTGCCGCGAGCGCTGCAGCAATGACGACGCTCGTCTCGCGCACCGCGGCGACAGACGCGGCGGACGCGCGCTGGAGCGCCGCGAGCACGAGCGCATAGGCCGCGAAGGTCGCGAGCCCCGCTATGACGGTCGACGGACCGACGGCCGCGCGAACCGCGGCACCGCCCTTGAAGCGCACGACGACTCCCGCGTAGATGATCGCAGGGCCGAGCATCGAGAGCTCGAGGTACGGGATTGGTCTTGCGAACTGCACGCCGTGCTGGTCGACCAGCGTGTAGCCGGCGATACAGAGTGCGATCATCAGCCCGAAGACGAGCGGGCGCCAGGCGGTGTTCCGCAGCCCGCGTACGAGCAGGACGCCGGCGACGACGAGCAAGACGGCGGCGGCCTGGCTCCACGACGTGGAGCGTCCGATGGCGACGACGCCGATAACCAGTACCAGCACGGGCGCGCCGCCGCGTGCGACGGGATAGACGACGGAGAGCGGCGCCCGACGGTAGGCGGCCGCGAGCAACGCGAAGTAGGCGATCTCGAGTAGGCCGCTGGCGACGAGCCAGGGCCAGACACCGCTGTCGACTCGCCAGACGATGATCGCGACCGGCGCGAACGCGACCTCGGCGACGATCAACGCAACCGCGGTCGCCGACTCGACGTCCGGAGCCCGCGCGAGCAGCAGGTTCCAGACCGCATGGAGCCCGGCGGCTCCGAGCGCGAACGCGAGGGCCGTCGTCGGCATGCGCCGACGGTACGCTCACCCGCGGATGACCGCCACCGCAATCGCGTTCGACTTCAACGGCACGCTCTCGAACGACGAGCCTGTGCTGCTGGCGGTCTATCAGGAGCTCTTCGCCGAGCACGGGCGCCCGCTGTCCGAGGCGGAGTACTACGAGCACCTCGCCGGCCACACGGACGAGGAGATGTTCTCGCGCTGGCTCGGACACGCTGATCCCGCGCTGATCGCCGACCGGGTCGACCGCTACATCGCTCGCGTCTCCGACGGCTCGACGGTTGACGAGGAGACGCGTGCTGCGGTCCGGTTCGCCGCAGCGCGCGTTCCGGTGGCGATCGTCTCGGCGGCGATTCGCAGCGAGATCGACGCGGTCGTCGCTGCGGCCGGGATCCTCGATTCGATCACGCTGATCGTCGCGCAGGACGACGTTCAGCAGGGCAAGCCTCACCCCGAGTGCTATCTCACGGCTGCGCGCCTGCTCGGCGTCGAGGTCGCAGACGTGCTCGTCTTCGAGGACACCGACGTGGGCTTGGCCGCGGCAATGGCCGCGGGGGCCCGCGTCGTCGGGCTGACGCGGACGGTCGGCGCCGAGCGCCTGGCAGCGGCGGACGAGCTGGTCGAGCGCATCGACGTGCCGCTGCTGGAGCGTCTCCTGTGCTCGTGATCGCTCACCGCGGCGCCTCGTTCGAGCGTCCGGAGAACACCCTCCCTGCCTTCGAGCGAGCGATCGAGCTGGGCGCCGACTACGTCGAGTTCGACGTGCATGCCGACCGCAACGACAACCTCGTCGTGACGCACGATCCACCGCGCAGCGGCACGTACCCACGGCTCGAGGAGGTGCTCGACCTCTGCCGTGACCGGATCGGCGTCATGGTGGAGCTGAAACGGCCGAGCCGGTATCGCGGCATCGTCCCGCGCGCGCTCGCGCTGATGCGCGACGACGATGTGCTCGTGTGCTTTCAGCGGCGGGCGCTCGAAGAGGCGCGCGCGCTGCGACCCGCAATCCGCACGATCCAGCACGTCGGCTTCGGCGTCTCGATTCGCCGCGCGGCGGGCGCATGGGCGGCCGGGTTCCAGAACGAGCGCGTGACCTCGCGCGGGCTCGAGGCGGCGCGCCGGCTCGGCCTCGAGACGACCGTGTACACCGTGAACGACGAGGCGCGGCTCGGCGAGCTCGAGCGACTCGGCGTCTCAGGGGTCTTTACGGATTGTCCGGATCGAGCACTGGCAGTGCTGGCCCGTCATCCGGCAGGCTGAGCAGCTTCGCCCCCTCGGCCGGCACGCGAGCGATGACGCGCGCCCCCACGGGGAGCGCCGCAGCACGCGCGGTCGACATGTCGGCGATCAGGCCTGACCCGGCGGTGTTCACCTTCAACCGCGTCACCGGGCCGAGGAAGGTCTGCGTCAGCACCTCGCCGACAAGGACGTTGCCACCGGCCGATGTTCCGTCGGGCGTCGTGCCGTTCGTCGACGCCTCGACCTCGAGCGACTCCGGACGGATCAGCACGAGCACGCGCTCGCCGTCCCGCCGGCCCCGGGCCGCGTCGAGCCTGAGGCGAGTGCCGGCATGGTCGATCTCGCCCGACGTGCCGTCGACGACGGTCGACTCGAGACGGTTCATCGTGCCGATGAACTCGGCCACGAACGGGGTCGCGGGCGCTGTGTACATCTCGGATGGGGTTCCCATCTGCTCGATCACCCCGCCGTACATCACCGCGACGTGGTCAGAGACTGCAAGTGCCTCTTCCTGGTCGTGCGTGACGTAGAGCGTCGTGATCCCGAGGTCGAGCTGGATGCGGCGGATCTCCTCACGGAGCTGCACCCGGACCTTCGCGTCGAGTGCGGAGAGCGGCTCGTCGAGCAGGAGCACGCGCGGCTCGATCGCGAGCGCACGTGCCAGCGCGACTCGCTGCTGCATGCCACCGGAGAGCTGATGCGGGTACCGATCGACGGCATGGCTGAGCCCGACGAGCTCGAGCAGCTCGTCGACGCGCCCCGCCCGGTCGCCCTTGCTCTTGCCGCGGATCTTCAAGCCGAACTCGACGTTCTGACGTGCGGTCATGTTCGGGAACAGCGAGTAAGCCTGGAACACCATTCCCATGTCGCGCTTGTTGGGCGCGACGTTCGTCACGTCCTTGCCGTCGACGATGATGCGGCCGTCATTCGGACGGTCGAAGCCGGCGACGAGCCGCAGCGCAGTGGTCTTGCCGCATCCGGACGGGCCGAGCAGCGAGAGGAACTCGCCCTCGCCGAGCGCGATGTTGATGCCGTTGAGCGCCTTCACGGTTCCGAAGTCACGGTGCAGGTTCTGCAGTTCGAGGAATGCCATCTCGCTATCGCCCTCCAGCCATCAGGAAGCCACGTCCGCTCCGTTTACGTCCGACGAGGAGCAGCGAGAGCATTGCCGCCCAGGTGATGCCGAAGCTCATCAGCGTGACCGCGCCGGCTGGGAAGCCCTGCGACTCGTTCACGTACTGGATGAAGATCGGGAAGGTGTGAAATGCAGCCAGGTTCGCGATCGTGAACTCGCCCATCACGATCGCGAGCGTCAGGAACGACCCCGCGAGCGCTGCCGAGCGGATGTTCGGAAGGATCACCTTGAAGAGCGTCGTCCCCCAGTGCGCGCCGAGGCTCTGAGAAGCTTCCGTCAACGTGTGCACGTCGATCGAGCGGAAGCCGGCGTCGAGCGAGAAGAACATGTACGGGAACGCGAGGATCACGTACGCGGCGGCGAGGAAGCCCCACGGCTGGGCATAGAACCAGCTGGGAGTCCCCTTGTAGACCTGCAGCAGGCCGACGACCATCACGATCGGCGGGATCACGAACGGGATCAGCGCGAGGAACGCCATCACCGGCCGCAGCTTCGGCACTCTCAGATGCACCCAGTAGATCGTGGGCACGAAGATGATCAGGCTGATCACGATCGTCTCGAGCGCGAGCAGCGCGGAGATCTTCAGCGTGTGCCAGAAGTCGCCGTTGTGAATCACCCAGCTGTAGTTCGCCAGCGTGCAGCATTTGCCGGTCTGGTTCGACTTGAGGCTGATCAGCAGCGTCGAGAACAGCGGGATGATGAAGTACGCGGCCGCGATCAGCAGCCAGACGTACGCCGACGGCGCCATGCGCGGCCGCTTGATCACTTCGCCCACCTCGCGGCGCGCCGCTGCAGAGGGATGTAGAGCAGCATCATCACCGCCAGGACGAAGAACATCCCGAAGGCCATCGCTTGCGCAAGATGTGGGTTGCTGAGCACGTTGCCGCTGTAGTACGCGCCGATCAGGATCGGGACGATGTTCACCGAGCCGGAGGTAAGGCTGTAAGCAGTCGCGTACGCGGCGAAGGCGTTGCCGAAGAGGAGGATGACTGCACCGAGAATCGAGGGCATCAGCACGGGCAGGCCGACGTAGCGCCAGAACTGCCACTGCTTCGCGCCGAGGTTCGAGGCGGCCTCACGCCACTCCTTCCGCAGCCCGTCGATCGCAGGGGCGATGACGAGGATCATCAACGGCAGCTGGAAGTACAGATAGGCGAGCTCGACACCGGTCTTCGAGAAGAGGCTGAAACCATGAGCCGTCAGGTCGTAGTTGAAGTGCTTGCGCAAGAAGACCGTGACGATCCCGAGCGGCCCGATCGTCGCGATGAACGCGAAGGCCAGCGGAATGCCGCCGAAGTTCGCGGCCACACCCGAGAACGTGGTCAGCGTGGAGCGGATCCAGCGCGGCGATCCTTCGCGCAGTGCCGCGTAGGCGACGAAGAGCCCTACGAGCCCGCCGAGGAGGGCAGTGGTCAGGCTGATCTCGATGCTCGTCTTGAACGCATCGATGTACGGGTGATGGAAGAGCAGCCGGATGTTGTCGAGCGTCCAGCTGCCCGCATTGGTCTTGAACGCGCCGATGAGGATCGCGCCCGCCGGGAGGAACAGGAAGGCGATCGTGTACGCGAAGAACGGGAGCGTCCCGATCCACGCAAACGAGGGACGCCTCCGGCCGGACTTGATGTCCGGCCGGAGGGCCTCGGATGCAGCCTCAGCTGCGATTGCTGCTTACCCGACCTTCGCCGGCCATTCAGCTGCGATCTTTGCCGCTGCCTTCGACAGCTGGCTCAGGTTCGCGAACTTCACCTTCGCGTAGAGCGCCGGCGAGGGAAGTGCCGACAGCAGTGACTTCGGAAGCACCTTGCGCGTTGCCAGGTCGTTGAACCGGGCCGGATGCGCAAAGCCCTTCAGGTACAGGATCTGCCCCTGGTCGGAGTAGATGAACTCCTCCCACAGCCGGGCCGCCCACGGATGCGGAGCCGTCGCGTTCACGGCCTGCGCGTAGTAGCCGCCGTAGACGCCGTCGCTCGGGATCGTGACGCCCCAGTTCGCCGCCGGGAACTCCTTGATGTAGGCGAGGTTGTTGTAGTCCCAGTCGATCGAGATCGGGGTCTGGCCCGACGCAACCGTCTGGGGAGTCGTCTGGACGGGAATGAAGTTCCCGCTCTTCTTCAACGCTGAGAAGAAGTCGATGCCGGGACCGACGTCCGACAGCGTGCCGCCCGCACCGAGCGTCGCGGCAAGCACACCCGCAATCGCCGAGTTCGAGCTGAGCGGGCTGCCGTTCATCGCGACTTTGCCGCGGTAGTCCGACTTCAACAGGTCCTTCCACGTCTTCGGGGGGTTGGAGACGAGGCTCTTGTTGTAGCCGATCGAGATCGCGCCCCAGTAGTCACCCATCCAGAAGCCGCGGGTGTCCTTGAGCGAGCGCGGGATCGTCTTGTAGTTGGTGTTGAAGTACTTCGCATACAGGCCCTCGTTGGCGCCTGCGATCGCGAACGACACACCGACATCGACCGCATCCGGAGCACGAGAGTCACCCTTGAGCGAGCGAATCGCCTGGTTCTCCTGAGCGGAGCTGCCGTCGGGGTTGTCGTTCGTGATCTTGATGCCGTACTTCTTCTGGAAGGTCGAGATCAGCTCGCCGTAGTTCGCCCAGTCGGGCGGCAGGGCGATCGTGTTGAGATGACCTTCCTTCTTGGCGTTCTTGACGAGTTGAGCGAGCCCCGCAGCAGTCTCCTTCGTCGGAGGGGCGGCGAAGCGTGCGCGCGTCGCGCCGAGTGCGGTGCTCGCGGAGCCGAGAGCCGTCAGGCCCACGGCCGCGGCGGCACTGCGACGCAGCATCGACGAGCGACTCATTCCTTCTTCTTCGAGTTTGGCCCAGAACTCGATTTCTTGGGCCTCGTAGTCCTCCATGCAGTTCGCCTCCCGTTTGGTGGTGGTCCTAGAAGATCACGCCGGAGGGGTGCATTTCAATAGGAACGCACCCGAGTTTCACGATATGGAAATGTGACGTTCACTTCCGGAGTCTGTTAGTAGGCTCGCGCAGATGAGCCCCTTCGAGGCACCCGGGCTGTGGCTGCGCTGCGCGCTCCATGCGCACACGACGAACTCGGACGGCGAGCTGGCGCCGGACCTGCTCGTGCGCCACTACGAGTGGGCGGGCTACGACGTGCTCGCGATCACCGACCACTGGGTGCGAACCGTGTCGCCGTCGACCGAGCGCCTGCTGGTGATCCCCTCGACCGAGCTGAACGCCCATGCACCCGACCGACAGAATGATGCCCACGTCCTCGGCCTGGGGGTCGACGCCGACCCGGTGATTCCGGAGCTCGACTTCGCACCGCTCCAGGAGGTTGTGACGTGGATCGCCGAGCACGGCGGAGTGCCTTATCTCGCGCACACCTACTGGAGCGGCCTGCGCACGGAGCAGTGGGAGGAATGCGAGGGGCTCTTCGGCATCGAGGTGTGGAACACGGGGTGTGAGCTCGAGCTGGGACGCGGCGATTCGGCGTTGCACTGGGACGAGGCGCTCGAGCGCGGGCGCGACTTCTACGCGCTCGCCACCGACGACTCACATCACCCCGGCTACGACAGCGGCTACGCCTGGACGTGGGTTCGCGCCGCGGAGAAGTCGCAGAGCGCGGTGCTCGACGCCCTGCGCTCGGGTTCGTTCTACGGCTCGACCGGCCCGCTCATCGAGGCAGTGGAGCTGAGCGAGGGCGACGTGACGGTACGCTGCAGCCCCGCGGCGAGCGTGACGCTCTACACCGGCCGGGCCCGTGGCGCGCGCGTGAACGCCGGCCGCCTCGGGTATCCGAACAACGGCGAGATCCTCGAGCGTGACCCAGCCGGGCTGATCACTGCCGTCCGGCTCGAGCGGCCCTTCCGACAGCCGTATGGCCGGATCGAGGTTGCCGCCCCCGACGGCACGAAAGCCTGGACGAACGCACTGTGGATCGGGTGACCGTGGATCGGGCGAACGCGGTCGAGCAACTCGGCGCCCGCCGGTTCGATCTGCTCGTCATCGGCGGCGGAATCATCGGCGCGGGAATCGCCGAGGCGGCGAGCGCGCACGGGCTCGATGTCGCACTCGTCGACCGGGGCGACTTTGCCTGCGCGACCTCGAGCGCCTCGTCGAAGCTGATTCACGGCGGTCTGCGCTACCTCCAGATGGGCGACATTCGGCTCGTGCGCGAGGCGCACGAGGAGCGGCGGGCACTGATGAACGTGGTCGCGCCCCACCTCGTCCACCGGCTGCCGTTCGTGTTCCCGCTCTACGCCGACGGGCCTCATCGGCCCTGGTTCGTCCGCACCGGCGTGCTGCTCTATTCGGGTCTCGCGCGCGCAAAGCTGAACGGCCGCGTCAGCGAGGCGCGCGCGCTGCAGCTCGTGCCTCAGCTCCGGACGCAGGGGCTGCACTCCTCGGCGCTCTACGCCGACGCGTGGACGAACGACGGGCGACTGACGCTCGCAAACGTCCGTGCGGCTGCCGACCGCGGCGCGGTGGTACTCAACTACGCAGAGGTCGTCTCGCTTGACAGCGAAGGCGCCGGGGTGAACGTCGACGGCGCGACCGTTCGGGTGCAGGCGGGCTCGATCGTCAACGCGACGGGGCCGTGGCTCGACCAGATCCGCCGGCTCGAGGACCCGTCGGCGAGCCCGTCGATCCGGCTCTCCAAGGGCGTGCACCTGATCGTCGACGGCGGCGAGGGCTGGAGCGCGGCGATCACGATCCCGCACGACAAGGTGCGAGTGAGCTTTGCCATTCCCTGGGAAGGCAAGCTGCTGCTCGGGACGACCGACACGCTGCACGAGGGCGAGCCCGAGGCGGCGCGAGTGACCGACGACGACATCCGCACCGTCCTCGCAGAGGCGGCGGTGGGGGTCGACGGGCTCGGCGAGGTGCGTGCCTCGTTCTGCGGCCTGCGCGTGCTGCCGGGGGGGCCGGGCTCGACCGCGAACGCACGACGCGAGACCGTCTATACGAAGGGCAGGGCCGGGATGCTGAGCGTCGCAGGCGGCAAGCTGACGACCTACCGTCGCATCGCGCTCGATGCGCTCGAGCAGCTCGGCGTGCGCAACCTCGACCGCAAACCACGGCCCTTGCCCGGGGCGACCGGCCTCGAGCTGGTCAGGTGGCCGGTCGAGCTCGACGAGGCGACGCGGAGCCACCTCCTCCATCTCTACGGGTCGCTCGCGCCCGAGGTGCTCGCGCCCGCGGTCGACGACCGGTCACTGCTCGACCCGATCGTCGAGGGACGTCCCGACCTCCGGGCACAAGATCTCTACGCACGCGAGCACGAGTGGGCGCAGACGGACGAGGACGTCCTCCGCCGGCGTACGACCGCCTGGCTCGCGGGAGCGCCAGCGCTCCCCGCCGGCTCGCTCACCTGAGCCCCACCGCTGATGGCGGGCCGGCACTGCTGACGGCAGCCGTTGCCACGAAACCGTGAAAGAAGTGCAACAAAAGTGGCGACGCTCCCGGCGGATCGAGACGGTCCCGTGCACCATGGGACGGAGAATCCGCTTCGGACCAACGTCCCCGGCGGCTCTCAGCCCCTGCCCGCACCACCCTCGCCGGCCCCACCTGCAACGACCCGGTAACGGCAGCCGTCGTGTTGAAACCGTGACGGAGGTGTGACCGAATCGACGCTTCGGGGCCATTCGGACGGCACGTTTCCGGACCGTTCCGACGCCGCGTCTATATTCGGTTCATGCCACCGCGCTACACCAGGCTGACCGAACCGCTTGTCCGTGAGAACGGAGAGCTGAGGACCGCGAGCTGGGATGAGGCGCTCGATCGCGCCGCCGCCGGCTTCCGCACCGCGCGTGAGCGAGGCTCGATGACGGGTCTCTTCAGCTGCTCCAAAGCCACGAACGAGCTGAACTTCGCAGCACAGAAGTTCTCGCGTCTTGCCCTCGGCTCGAACAACATCGACAGCTGCAACCGCACCTGACACGCTCCTAGCGTCGTCGGTCTGGCGACGGTGTTCGGTGCAGGTGGCGGAACGAGCTCCTACGAAGAGCTGCGCGAGTGTGCGGATGTGATCGTGCTCTGGGGCTCGAACGCCCGCGAGGCGCATCCGATCTTCTTCCACCACGTCCTGAAAGCGATGCACCGCGGCGCGAAGCTCGTCGTCGTCGACCCGCGCCGCACTCCATCGGCGCAGTGGGGCGATCTGTGGCTCGGGCTCGACGTCGGCACCGACATCGCGCTTGCGAACGCGGTCGGAAGGGAGATCATCGTCGCCGGTCTCGTCGACGACGAGTTCGTGGCTCGCGCGACCTCGGGCTTCGACGCCTACCGCGAGTCGGTCGAGCGCTGGACGCTCGACGAGGCGGAGCGCGTCACCGGTGTGCCCGCAACCGCGATCAAGGAGCTCGCGCACCTGTGGGGCAATGCGAAGCACGCGCAGATGTGCTGGACGCTCGGGATCACCGAGCACCACAACGGAGTCGACAATGTCTTCGCACTCATCAACCTGTCGCTCCTGACAGGTCAGGTCGGCAAGTACGGCTCGGGCCTGCAGCCGCTGCGGGGCCAGAACAACGTGCAGGGCGGCGGCGACATGGGCGCGCTCCCGAACAAGCTGCCGGGCTTCCAGGACGTCGAAGACGACGCGTGCCGGGCTCGGTTCGAAGCCGCCTGGGGCACGACGATCCCGGCGCGGAACGGCCTGCACCTCTCGCAGATGTTCGAAGCAATCGAGCGGGACGAGCTGAGCGCCCTGTACGTGATCGGCGAGAACCCGGCGCAGTCGGAGGCCGACCGCACCCGCGCGGTCGGACTGCTCGAGCGGCTCGACCATCTGGTGGTGCAGGACATCTTCCGCACGAAGACGGCCGAGCTCGCCGACGTCGTCCTCCCGGCGTCTGCCTCCTGGGCGGAGGCCGAAGGCACGGTCACCTCGAGCGAGCGGCGCGTGCAACGGGTGCGCAAGGCACTCGACCCACCGGGTGAGGCGCGTGACGACGTCGAGATCGTCTACGCGCTCGGGGCGAGGCTCGGGGTCGACCTCGGCAGCGCCGCGCCCGAGGACGTCTGGAATGAGCTCCGGACCCTCTCGCCCATGCACGCCGGCATGTCCTACGCGCGGCTGGAGGAGCTCGGCGGCATCCCGTGGCCTTGTTGGGACGAGCAGCACGAAGGCGAGCAGTTCCTGCATGCGCGGCTGTGGGACGACGTCGTCGCGATTCCGGCGCCGTTCACACCGGTGGTCGACGACCCACCGGTCGACCTGCTCAGTGAGGAGTTCCCGGTGCGGCTGACGACTGGCCGCCGCCTCGAGTCGTTCAACACGGGCGTGCAGACTGGCGGCTTCAGCTCGCCACTGCATGTTGGCGGCGAGGCGCTGCGCGTCTCGCCGGAGGACGGCGCGCGCTACGGCCTCGTCGACGGCGGCCGGGCTCGCGTTGTCTCTCGTCGCGGCTCGGTCGAGGCGCCGGTCGCGTTCGACGGTACGCTCCGCCCCGGTCTCGCCTTCATGAATCTCCACTTCCCGGACGTCGTCGAGACGAACGTGCTCACGATCGACGCGACCGATCCGAAGAGCGGCACCGCCGAGTTCAAGGCGACAGCCATCCGCGTGGAGGCGGTTTAGCGAATGCCCGACCTGCGGCTGCTCGAGGCGCTGCCGAGCACGGCCGAGCGCGAGGCAATCGATGGAGTGCTCGGCGCACCGGGGACGTACGACGGACGCATCGCACACGACGACCGCACACAACGGCACCGCCTTTTGCCCGCGCTCCGCGCCGCCCAGCTCCGGGTCGGCTGGGTGAGCGAGGGGGCACTCGGCTACGCGTCACGGCGCCTTGCGGTACCGCCCGCCGAGGCGTACGGCGTCGCGAGCTTCTACGCACTGCTTGCGCTCGAAGAGCGGCCCGCCGACGTGACGCACGTGTGCAACGACCTGTCGTGCATGCTCGCAGGCGCCGAGGTCCCCGAGGACGCTCATCCGAGCCCGTGCCTCGGGCTCTGCGAGCGGGCACCTGCGTCGTACCGCACGATCGCCGGCGAGACACCGGTCGAGCTGCAGCTGCCGGAATCGTCCCCGCCGCTGCCACAGGCAGGTGATCCGTCGCTGCGGCTCCTGCGTCGCATCGGCGACGGCATCGACCCGGAGTCACTCGACGCGTACCTGTCCGCGGACGGCTTCGAAGCCCTGTTCCGCGCGCGCGCTCTTGGAGCCGAGGCGATCATCCGCGAGGTGACCGAGTCGCGGCTGCTCGGCCGCGGCGGCGCCGCGTTTCCGACGGGCACGAAGTGGGAGGCCGTCGCGCGCCAGCCGGCCCAGCCGCACTACATCGTCTGCAACGCCGACGAGTCGGAGCCGGGAACGTTCAAGGATCGCGTGCTGATGGAGAGCGACCCGTTCGCCGTCATCGAGGCGATGGCGATCGCAGGGCTCGCGACGGGCAGCGCGAAGGGCTTCCTCTACGTACGCGCGGAGTATCCGCTCGCCCATCGGCGGCTCGCGCATGCGATCGAGGAGTCGCGCGAGCTGTTGAACGGGTTCGAGATCGAGCTGCGCATCGGCGCCGGCGCCTACGTGTGCGGCGAGGAGACCGCGCTCTTCCAGTCGATCGAAGGGTTCCGCGGCGAGCCGCGCAACAAGCCGCCGTTCCCGGTCGAGGTCGGGTTGTTCGGCCGGCCGACCGCCGTCAACAACGTTGAGACACTCCTGAACGTCCTCGAGGTGCTCCGCGAGGGCGGCGCCACGTACGCCGAGACCGGAACCAAGGACTCAACCGGCACGCGGCTCTTCTGCGTATCGGGCTGCGTCGAGCGGCCGGGCCTGTACGAGCTGCCGTTCGGCGCGACGCTGCGCGAGCTGCTCGACCTGGCGGGTGCGCGGCCGCCGAAAGCGGTGCTGCTCGGCGGCGCGGCGGGTGCCTTCGTCGGCCCGGAGCTGCTCGATCTCAAGCTGACACACGAGGACACGCGCGCCGCCGGAGTAACTCTTGGCTCGGGCGTCGTGATCGTGTACGACGAGCACGCGGAGCTCGTGCCGGCACTGCTGCGGATCGCAGAGTTCTTCCGCGACGAGTCGTGCGGCCAGTGCGTTCCGTGCCGGGTCGGCACCGTCCGCCAGGAAGAAGCGCTCCATCGCCTCGCTGCGGGCAAGCCGCACGAGGACGAGTTGGCGACGCTGGCCGAGCTCGCTCAGGTCATGCGCGACGCATCGATCTGCGGCCTCGGCCAGACGGCGGCGAGCGCGGTAACGTCAGCGATCGTGAACCTCGGAGTGTTCAAGGCGTGACGACAACGATGCTGGCCGCACCGAAGAAGATGGTCGAGGTGACGATCGACGGGCAACCTGTGCGCTTGCTCGAGGGCTCGACAATTCTCGATGCGTGCCGGATGCTCGGGATCGACACGCCGACGCTCTGCTACGGCGACACCCTGACGCCGGTGAACGTCTGCCGCGTGTGCGTGGTCGAGCTCGAGGGCGCCCGCACGCTCGTCCCTGCGTGCTCGCGAAAGGCCGAGGACGGGATGGTGGTACTCACCGATTCGGAGCGCGTCCGCACGAGTCGGCGCCTCGTGCTGGAGCTGCTGGGCTCCTCGGTGAACCTCGACCTCGCCCCGGAGGCGCTCGGCTACATCGAGCGCTACGACGCCAAGCCGGAGCGGTTCGGCCCGGAGGCGGCAACCGTCGCGCAGGAGGTGAAGATCGACAACGACCTCTATGTGCGCGACTACTCCCGCTGCATCCTTTGTTACAAGTGCGTCTCGGCGTGCGGCGAGGACCATCAGAACACCTTCGCGATCGCCGTCGCAGGACGCGGATTCGGCGCCCACATCTCCACCGAGCTCGACGTGACGCTGCCCGAGTCGGCGTGCGTGTACTGCGGCAACTGCATCGCGGTGTGCCCGACCGGTGCCCTGATGTCGGTGGCGGAGTACGAGAAGCGGCAGGCCGGCACATGGGACGCCGAGAACGAGACAGTGGTCTCGACCGTGTGCCCCTACTGCGGCGTCGGCTGCAACCTCGAGCTGCACGTACAGGAGAACGAAGTCGTGAACGTCACGTCACCCCATGACCATGACGTCACCGAGGGCAACCTGTGCATCAAGGGTCGCTTCGGTTACCAGTACGTGCAGAATCGGCGGTAGTGCGCGTTCAGGTTCTCTACTGGCAGGAGATCCCGTCGCTCGTCCGTGTGACGGAAGAGGACGGGACGCAGCTCTCGCGGCAGCTGCCGGACGCGTTTCAGCAGGAGATCGATCGCGTCGCGATGGAGCAGGGCCTGATCGGCAGCGACGCGTACCTCGAGCAGTTCGCCTGGCGCGACCTCGATCCCCGCGACGGCGCTCCGAACGACGTGCTCGACGCGGTCGAGGCGGAGCTTTCGCCACCAGCCTCTACCTGAGCAGGAACGAGGCGATGGCGGCGCGGCCGCGGCCGCTGGCCGCGCGCGACTGCACCGAGTGGCCGGCACCGGGCACGACGACGAGCGTCCCGTGCGGCACCAATTTCAGCTCCTGCCGAGCCCATTCGAGCGGCGTCGAGAGGTCGCGGTCGCCGTTCACGAGCAGGGTCGGCACCTTGATCTTGCCGCTCACGAGCGGCGTCGCGGGGGTCGGCGCCCACGGCAGGCACTGGCCGATGAAGCCATTGCCGAGCGCCGTCGCCCGGTCGAACGGATAGAGAGCGGCCGCCGAAAGCCTCGCGACCGCGCGAGCGAGCTTCGCGGGGCGGCCGGCGAGCGGTGCCGTCGAGTCGCCCCACGGATACCGCCAGTCGGCACAGAGGGCGCTCGCGTGCAGCCCTTGGTCGAGCTCGCTTGCAGGGAACGCTTCGTCGGCATGCACCGTCGCGAGGAACCGGTCGAGTGCCGTCAGGTCGCCCTTCGCCGCCTCGTGCAGCGCGGCCGGCACGTCGATCGTCGCGACGAACGTCGGATCGACGATCGACTCGAAGGTGAGCGCGTCGAGCAGCTTCGGGCCGTTGTGCGTCGCCCGGACGACCGCGGCGAGGTCCGTGGCGCACGCATCCGTGCCGCACACCTCATGGAGCACGCGTGTCACCGCATGGAACTCGACGAGGCCGAGATCGAAGCGGCCGGTATGCGGCACGACGGAGTCGAGTACCAGCTTGCTCACGCGGCTCGGATGGGCGAGCGAGTACCGCTCCCCCACGAAGGTGCCGTACGAGATGCCGTCGATCGCCCACGTCTTTACACCGAGCGCCTCGCGAAGCGCCTCCATGTCGGCGACCACGTCGTCAGTTCCGAAGAAGGCGCGCTTCGCGCCGAGTTGCCGGGCGCAGGCCCGCACGGCGGCCGCGGGCGGCGGATAGAGATCCGAGCTCCCCATCGCCCGCTGCAACCCCCGGCAGTCGAGCGCGCCGTCGCCCGTCCCGCGCTGGTCGTAGACGACGACGCGGTAGCCGAGCAGCTCGGCGCCGACGATCCGGGACAGCTGCTCGAGCGATGCCACCCCCGGCTGCCCCGGGCCGCCGGTGAGCAGCAGGAGCACGCCGTGCGGCGCGTGCACGTTGTTCCCGGCGGCAACCGCGAGCGAGAGCTTCCCCTTGTGCTTCCCCGAGTGATCGAGCGGAACGGACAGCGTCGAGCACGTGAAGTCCGGCACCTCCGAGCACAACGTCTCTCCGGTCAGCCGTGGCCGCGGCGTCGTGGCGGCCGAGCCGATTCCGGCGAGCACGATCCCGAGCGCGAGGACGAGGACGAGCGAGCAGATCGTGAGCCGGGCGCTCATGACAGGATCATGCAGGTGTCCGGCAGCAGTTGTGCCGCGTCAACGTAGACTCAGATCAATGCGGATCGGCGTTCTCACCGGCGGCGGCGACTGCCCTGGCCTGAACGCGGTGATCCGAGCGGTTGCCCGGCGCTCGTGGTCGCGCGGCCACGAGGTCGTCGGCGTACGCGAGGGCTGGCGCGGGATGGTCGAGCAGCTCTTCGTGCCCCTCGGCCCCGGCCAGATCTCGGGGATCCTGCCGCGAGGCGGCACGATCATCGGCACCTCCCGCACGAACCCGTACAAGGTCGACGGCGGCATCGACCGGGTGCGCACGGCCTTCGAGCAGCTCGATGCGCTCGTGGCGATCGGCGGCGAGGACACGCTCGGCGTCGCCGCGAAGCTCCACGCCGAGTTCGGCGCGCCTGTCGTCGGCGTCCCGAAGACGATCGACAACGACCTGTCAGGCACCGACTACACGTTCGGTTTCGACACCGCTGTGGCGATCTGCACGGAAGCAATCGACCGGCTGCACACGACGGCCGAGTCGCACAACAGGGTGATGGTGGTCGAGGTGATGGGCCGCCATGCCGGCTGGATCGCCGTGTACAGCGGGATCGCCGGCGGCGCCGACGTGATCCTGATCCCCGAGCGGCCGATCGACCTCGACGAGGTCTGCGGGGAGATCAAGCGGCGCCACTCCAGCGGCAAGAACTTCTCGATCGTCGTTGTCAGCGAGGGGTGCGAATTGCCCGGCGCCGAGGACAAGGGAGACGTCGATCAGTTCGGGCACAAGCTGCTCGCGAAGCGCGGCGTCGGCGAATCGATCGGCGACGAGATCGAGCGGCTGACCGGCTTCGAGACCCGCGTGACCGTGCTCGGCCACGTGCAACGTGGTGGCTCCCCCACTCCTCGCGACCGCATCCTCGCAACGCGGTTCGGGTTGAAGGCGGCCGACCTCGTCGAGACAGGGGCGTTCGGACAGATGGCCGCGCTGCGCGGGGACGACGTGATCAGCGTCTCGCTCGAGGAGGCGACCGCCGAGCTGAAGACCGTGCCGGCCGCCTGGTATGACGTCGCGCGCGCCTTCTTCGGCTGACGCCCACCCATCATGCGAGCGGAAAGCTGCGGTGACGGCGCGGCGGCACGAGGAAATTCTGGCGGTGCGTCGTCGACAGCACCTGGTTGAAACCCTGCTCACGTGCGCGCGGCTCGAAGGCGATCGTGCCGCCGGGAAGCACGCCGTCCATCGCGCGCCTGTTGCGGAAGAAGTCGTCACTCGTCGGGTTGAAGACGACGAAATGCACGCCGGCAGCGGGCGTCGCGCCGATCTCGTCCGAGCGTACCGACCAGTTGAACGGGTTGTCGAGCGTGTTGAAGTCGGCCCGCACCGGGATCGCAGTGCCCTTCGGATAGACAGTGCCGTCGGCCGCCACGAAGTCTCGATCGAGGCGCGAGGTCGTCTGGATCGCTGCGCTGTGGCCGATTCGTCCCGAGCTCTTGTAATCGGCGTGCACGTCGCTCTCCGTCGAGACGTTCTTGGGGCCCTGGGGGACGGTCTGGGTGTCCTGCTTCACGCTCAGGTTCGGGCGAAATGCCGTTGAAACCCGCTCGTCGAAGTCGAAGTTGAGATACCAGGCCTCGAGGTCCTCGTGGATATGCGAGAGATGCATGTGCGTGCCGTTGCGGAAGTAGTCGCTGTCGCGGAAGTCGACGTAGCCGAGCGTCTCGAAGTTCGCGATCGGCCCCGGCCCCATCCCGGCCTTCTGCGTGGAGGTGAACCCGAGGAAGAGCTCAGATGTGTCGGGGATCAGATCGGCGCCCGGAATACCTGCGGCGAGCGCCATCTGCTTCGGCAGCGACTGGGCGCCTTCGAAGCCGCCTCCGGCAAACCCACGGCGGATCGACGTGAGGGTGAAGAGCTTCGAGACGCGGATGCGCTCCGTCGCGTCGTCGATGTGCGCCCGCACGTCGGAGCGCAGCAGGATTGCGATGTCGTTTGCCTCGAGCCGCGTGTCGCCGGGATCGCTCTGGAAGCGGATTGCGTCGAGGAGCACTGGCTTGTCGGCGCGCCGGTCGTGTGGCAACAAGCGCGCAGCCGCGTCGGGCACGAGGCGCTCGAAATACGGCATGCCCCACGCGACGGTGACTCCGAGGCCGGCCGGCGTCGGTGCGTAGTCGCGCTCGAGCCCGGCGAGCAACTGCTCGAGGTCGCGCTGGGCGCTCTGGATGTTCCCGCGGTCGGCGGTGACGTGCCCGGTGAGGATCTCGTGATGAAGCGGCGGCACGAGCACCTCGACGTTGTCGGAGTGCACGACGCGGATGCCGTCGAGCAGATGCTGCTCGGGCGGCACCGGGCCTGCCGCGGCCGCGCGCTGCGGTGACCCGCCGGCCAACTGGTCGACGAGCTCATAGATGCCGGCAGCCCCGACAACGCCGGCGGCCGCGCCGGCGAGGGCCTGCCTGCGCGTCAGCTTCATCAGGTGACGGGGGTCGGCTTGATGAGGACGAGCGACGCGAGCTCCTGCTTCAGGTACCGCAGGACATGCTCGTACGAGAGCGGCGGCGCGACGTGCTCGGAGAGCGTGTAGAGGTTGCCGTAGCGGCGCCAGAGCAGCGCCAGATGCCATTCGTCAGCGTCCTGGTTCACCGTGTAGAGGCGAGTCGCGATGCCACCGGCCTTCACGCCGCCGTGCGGCGAGTCGAAGCACGGGACGTTGCGGCTGTCCGAGCCGCCCGTGCGACAGGTCGGGATCTTCGAGACGCCGGGATACGCACGGAGGTTGACGTGCAGCTCTCCGCCCGCTGCCCCGCCACCCGTCTCCTGCCACACGAAGCTCTCGAGATAGCTGCGGTCGGGCGAGACCGAATTGATGTTGTTCCATTGACCGCCGATCTGGCCGATCAGCGGATCGGGCAGCCAGCCGGGGCAGTAGACCGGCGCTTTGATGCGGTTCGCGAGTTTCTGCCAGCCGGCGACATGCGCGCAGCGAGGCTTCGGCGCTGCAGCCGGCGGCGCAGCACTTGCCTTCTTCGCCTCGCCACAGCCGCTGGCAAGGAGCGCGCACGTGGCGAGGAGCCCGGAAATCGCGAGGAGCCCTCTCACAGCGGGCCATGGTAGCCGCCTACATCAAACGTCGAACGGCCGGTGCCCGACCAGGCCGGTGACGTGGCCGCTAGGCACCAGGACGGCGTCGATCCCGGCCCGTTCCAGGGCTAGCACCTCGTCGCGTCCCGTCACGTCGACCCTCGCAATCGCGAGTTTCCCGGCGGGAACGTCGGGCAGCAGCTCGAGGACGGCGTCGACCGGGTCGACGTCGTCGTCGATCTCCTTGGCCGAGAGCAGGAAGATCTCCGGGTCGAGCCGCTCCAGCGCGAGCTCGAGTTCCTCCTCGTCCCGCACGTCGACCACCACCTCGAGCGGGCCGTGCAGCGCGTCGTCCTCCGGGCGCGTCGTCACGGCATCCGCGTCGTGCGGCTTGCCCTTCCCGATCCAGAGCAGTGGGAGCGTCGTTGCCTGGCGGATGCCGTCGATCGGCCGTGCAATGGCGAGCGCCTTTGCCCCCTCGCGCTCGGCATCGCGTGCAGCATCGGCGTCGTCGACGCAGACGATGATCGCGATCCCGTCACCCTCCGAGATTCGCTGACTGAGCTTTCTTGACCCGGGCACCTGCGAGCGCAGCGTAACCGTCCCGGCTAAAAGCCGGTCGGGGTGCTCGGCTCGAGCCGCTCGAGGCCGCCCCAATCCGAACGCGGCGGAGCGAACAGCTCGACGAGAAACGCGCCCTCGGGGCCGGCGTGGACGCTGTGCGGCACGTTGCCAGGGATCACCCACGTCGAACCGGGCACGAGATCCTTCGTCTCGTCACCGATCCGGAACTGCAGCGAGCCCCGCAAGAGCAGGCCGGTCTGCTCGTTCGCGTGCTGGTGCTCAGGCACCTTGACGTCCGGGTCGAGCTCCAGGGCGGCGAGTGTCGCCTCCTTGCCCGCGACGGCGCGGGCGACCACACCGTCCCAGACTTGAAGCGGCACGATCGCGCGGATGTCGTCGAAAGCACTCATCTCATCGCCAGCGTATCGAAGCGTAGGGTTCGGTCATGGTTGCACGCACCTGGCGAGGCTGGACCCGGCGCGAGGACGCCGATGAGTACGTCGCCTACATCGAGGACACGGGCATGCGCCAGTACCGCGAGACGCCGGGCAACCGTGGCGCCTGGATCCTGCGCCGCGATGAGGGCGACCGCACCGAGTTCACGACGCTCAGCTTCTGGGACTCGCTCGACTCGATCCGCGGCTTCGCGGGCGACGACCTCGAGCGCGCCGTGTACTACCCGGAGGACGACCGGTTCCTCGTCGCCCGCGAGGACACCGTGAAGCACTGGAGCGTCGAGAAGCCGTCGACAGCCGGCTAGACCCCGATCGGGTGCCAGACCGTCTTCAGCTCGAGGAAGGCGGAGATCTCCCAGAGCGACTGCGCATCGGGATCGGCGCGCACGACGCGCTTCACATTCTCGGCCGCGGCCCGCTCGAGCTCGGCGCGCAGGCCGTTCGCGCTCGCACCCGTGATGTCGAGTGCGTTCACGTCCATGTGCGAAGCGAGCCACGGCGCGAGCTCGGCCCGCTGGCCGGTGAGCAGGTTCACGAGTCCTGCGGGCACGTCACTCGTTGCGATTGCCTCGGCCAGCTCGATCGCCGCGAGCGGCTGCGTCTCCGAGGCGAGCGCGATCACGGCGTTGCCGCCTGTGAGTGCCGGCGCGATGCGGGAGACGAGCCCGAGCAGCGGCGGCTCGTCGGGAGCGACGATGCCCACGACTCCGGTCGGCTCCGGAATCGTGAAGTTGAAATAGGGGCCCGCGACGGGGTTCGTCGAGCCGAGAACCTGCGCGAGCTTGTCGGCGAAACCGGCGTACCAGACCCAGCGATCGATCGCCCGCTCGACCTCGTCACGCCCGGTGCAGAACGACGCGAACTCGTCGAGCCGCGCCTCCATCATCTCGGCGATGCGGTAGAGCACCTGGCCGCGGTTGTAGGCAGTGGCGGCCGCCCACTTCGGCTGCGCGCCGCGGGCGGCCTGCACGGCGTCGCGCACGTCCTTCCGCGAGGCGCGCGCGATGTTCTGCCCTTCGGCCTCGTAGGTGCGGCCGCTCTCACTGCGCGGGAACGCTCCGCCGATGAAGAGCTTGTACGTCTTCTTGACAGGCAGCCGCTTAGCCACCGTTGACCCCCGTCTCGAAGGCGAGGTATGGCTCCATGCCGTGCAGGCCGCCCTCGCGGCCGAAGCCCGATTCCTTGTAGCCGCCGAACGGGCTGGTCGGGTCGAAGCGGTTGAACGTGTTCGCCCACACGACGCCGGCCCGCAGGTTCTGCGCCATCCAGAGGATGCGCGAGCCTTTCTCCGTCCACACGCCCGCCGAAAGGCCGTACGGCGTGTTGTTTGCCTTCTCGACCGCTTCCTCCGGCGTGCGGAACGTGAGCACGCTGAGCACCGGCCCGAAGATCTCCTCTTGCGCGATGCGATAGCTCTGCGCGACGTTCGTGAAGACGGTGGGCGCGAACCAGTAGCCCTTCTCGGGCAGGGTGCACGGCGGCTGATAGATCTCGGCGCCCTCGGCTTTGCCGGCCTCGACGAGCTCCTCGATGCGGTCGAGTTGCATCCGCGAGTTGATCGCGCCGACGTCGGTGTTCTTGTCGAGCGGGTCGCCGACGCGCAGCGTCGCCATGCGTTGCTTCAGCTTGTCGATCACCGGCTCGTAGATCGACTCCTGTACGAACAGGCGCGACCCCGCGCAGCAGACGTGACCTTGGTTGAAGTAGATGCCGTTGACGATGCCCTCGACCGCCTGGTCGATCGCGCAGTCGTCGAACACGATGTTCGCCGCCTTGCCGCCGAGCTCGAGCGTCAGCTTCTTCCTCGAACCGGCGATGTGGCGCTGAATCGCCTTCCCGACCTCAGTCGAGCCCGTGAAGGCGATCTTGTCGACGTCCGAGTCGACGAGCGCTGCTCCCGTGCGGCCGTCGCCGGTGACGATGTTGACGACGCCAGCGGGAAGCTCGGCCTGGCGCAGCACGTCGCAGAAGAGCAGAGCGGTGAGCGGCGTCGTCTCCGCCGGCTTCAGCACGACCGTGTTCCCGGCGGCGAGCGCGGGCGCGATCTTCCACGCGAGCATGAGCAGCGGGAAGTTCCACGGGATGATCTGGCCCGCGACTCCGAGCGGCTGCGGTCGCCGGTTCGGGAACGCGTACTCGAGCTTGTCCGCCCAGCCTGCGTAGTAGAAGAAGTGCGCGGCCGCGAGCGGCAGGTCGACATCACGCGACTCCTTGATCGGCTTCCCGCCGTTCAGCGACTCGAGCACGGCGAATTCGCGCGAACGCTCGGCGAGGATGCGTGCGATGCGAAACATGTACTTCGAGCGCTGGGAGCCGGGCAGCTTCGACCAGGACTTGAACGCCTCGCGCGCCGCGGCGACGGCGGTTTCGACGTCGGCCGCGCTCGCCTGGCCGACCTCTGCGAGCGGCGCCTCGTCGCGTGGGGCGATCGTCGTGAAGTGCTCCTTCGCCTCGAGCCACTCGCCGCCGATGTAGAGGCCGTAGCGCTCGCGTAGCTGCACGATGTCGGTGCTCTCAGGGGCCGGCGCGTACGTCCAGTCCTTGGGGACCGGGCTACGGTCCTGGCGCTTCGAGACCTCAGTCATTCGTAAAGTAATCCTTGGACTGGTAGGCGCCTGTCTTCTCCTTGCGAAGTTGCATGAGAATGTCGTTGACGAGGCTCGACGCACCGATGCGATAGAGGTCGGGCGTAAGCCAGTCGGGGCCGAGTGTCTCGTGCACCTGCACCAGATACTGGATGGCGTTCTTCGAGGTCCGGATACCGCCGGCCGGCTTCATCCCCACCTTCCGGCCGGTCTCCTCGAAGACGTCGCGGATCGCCTCGAGCATCACGAGCTGCACGGGCAGCGTCGCCGCGCCGGGCAGCTTGCCGGTGGACGTCTTGATGAAGTCGCCGCCCGCCGCCATCGCGAGCAGCGACGCGCGGCGCACGTTGTCGTAGGTCCCGAGCTCGGTCACCTCGAGGATCACCTTCAGGTGGGCATGGCCGCATGCTTCCTTCACCCGCACGATCTCGTCGAAGACCTTCGCGTACCGGCCCGAGAGGAACGAGCCGCGGTCGATCACCATGTCGATCTCGTCGGCGCCCAACTCGACAGCGTCCTCGACATCACGGATCTTCACATCGAGGGGCGCCTGGCCGCTCGGGAAGTACGTCGCGACGCTCGCGACCTTCACCCCGCTGCCGGCGAGCCGTTCCTTGGCGGTCCGGACGAGGTTCGGGTAGACGCAGATCGCGGCGACGGAGGGAACATTCGGGTCGCTGGGGTCGGGCCGGATCGCTTTCGAGCAGAGCGCAGCGACCTTGCCAGGTGTGTCCTGGCCTTCGAGGGTCGTCAGGTCGACGCAGCGGAGCGCAAGCTCGAGCGCCCAGACCTTCGCCTCCTTCTTGATCGACCGCTTGGCGAGCTCGGCGGCGCGCACTTCGACGCCAACCTGGTCGATCGAGCCGATGCGCGGCAGCCGCTGCTTGAGCGGCAGTTCGAAGCCTCTGGGAAGCACGGGCGCCTGGGCCATGTGAGGAGTGTAATGAGGTCGGGTCAGCTGCCCGCCGGCCGTGAGGCACCGCGCGATCGCCGACCGCCCGCCCCGAACGGCAGCGGCGAGACACGTCCCGCGCGGACATGCCGAAGCGAGCCACGGCCGGTGCCAGGCACCGTTGCGGGAGCGTGACAAGTTGTCCACATCGCCGGGGAAACGCCGGAGCAGAGCCATTCGCAATCAGACATGGCCGGTGCCAGGCACCGTTGCGGAAGCGTGACAAGTTGCGCACAGGGCAGCTCGGCGTGCGCGGGCTGCGGGTGCGCGGGCTGCGCTGCCGACTCGAGGACGCAGCTAGAGGCCGAGCCGTTCGAGCATCGTCTCGTTGCGGCGCCACTTCGGTGAGGCTTTGACCTGGAGCTGCAGGTAGATCGGGTGGCCGAGGAGCTGCTCGATGAAGGGCCTCGCGGTGCGGCCGATCTCCCGCACCATCGTGCCGCCCTTGCCGATCAGGATCTGCTTCTGGCTCTCCGTCTCGGTGTAGAGGCGCACGTGCACGCGCTTCTCGTCGATCTCCACGACTTCGGCAGTGACGGCGTGCGGAACCTCCTCCTTCGTCACCCGCAGAGCCTGTTCGCGGACGAGCTCGGCGATGCGCGCCTCCAGCGGCATATCGGTGTCGGTCTCCGCCGGGTAATACATCGGCCCTTCAGGGAGCAGTGAGATCAGGTCGGAGCGCAGCTCGTCGATGCCGTCGCCGGTCTTCGCGCTGACGGGATGCAAGGCGTGGAAGTCGCCGAGGGTGGCAGCGGTCTTCATCTGGGTCGCGACGTGGCCGGCCTTGAGACGATCGATCTGGTTGACGACGATCACGACCGGCACGCCGATCGCGAAGACGTTTCGGGCGACGTAGCGATCGCCTGCACCGATGCGTTCGCGCGCATTGACGACGAGCAGCAACGCGTCGATGTCATCGGCCATCGTCTCGTCGACCGTCACCTGCATGCGCTCGGTCAACCGGTCGATCGGCCGCTGCCAGCCGGGCAGGTCGACGAGCACGAGCTGCGCATCCTCCGTCGTATGCACGCCGCGGATGCGGTGCCTCGTCGTGTGCGGCTTGTCGGAGACGATCGCGACCTTGGTGCCGGTGAGGGCGTTCACAAGCGTCGACTTGCCGACGTTCGGCCGTCCCGCGACTGCGACGAAGCCGGACTTCACTCGGGCAGGTCCCACGTGTCCGGGAGCAGGTCTGATGCCGCCGCCGTCCCGATCGAACCGTCCGCCCGGCGGTAGCTCACCTCCGGGATCCTCCACTCGTGCAGCCATTGCCGACAGCCGCCGCACGGTGACGCCGAGATGCCCATCGCGCTGAGCTGGCCTGGGCGATACCCGGCGGTCGCGGCCGCGGCAAGGGCCGACTTCTCGGCGCAGATCCCGAGCGGGTAGGCGGCGTTCTCGACGTTGACACCCGAGAACTCCTGTCCGTCGGTCGTCCGCACGACGGCGCCGACGAAGTAGTTCGAGTACGGCGCGTACGCGCGCGCGGCGACGGCCTCCGCCTTGCTGACCAGGTCGCTCACGAGAACACCTGGAAGACGACGAGCGCCGCGAGCGCGCCCACGACTGCTCCGTAGGTCACCTCGAGCGTCGAATGCACGCCCGACTCGACGCGCGTCTGGGCGACGAGCAGAGCCATGATCAGCGCGATCGACGAGATCAGGAAGCGGTGATCCGCGCCCGCGACGTACGTGGCCGCCATCCACCCGGCGAATGCCAGCGCCGCGTGGCCCGACGGTATGCCACCGCGCAACGGCGTGCCGCGTCCCGTGTACGCCTTCGTCGCGATCACGAGGATCACCGTCAGCACGAGTGCCACCAGGGTCAGCTCTGCCGGCGCGTCGCGGAGGCGATCGAGGAGTCGCGACGACCGGTCGGCGACCTTGCCGGCGAAGACGAGGTAACCGACTGCGATCGCGTTGACCGACGCGATCAGGACCGCGCCGGCTGCGATGTCCTTCGCGAGCTTCGCCATCGGGTCGAACGACGTGGTGGCGATGTCGATCGCAGCCTCGACGGCGGTGTTGATCATCTCGGCGATCAGCACGAACGTGATCGAGATCAGGAGTGCGATCAATTCGAGCTTCGTGACGTTCACGATCAGCGCGGTGACGAGCACGATGAACGCCACAGCGAGGTGGATGCGCATGTTCCGCTGCGTCCGTAGCGTGTGGATGATCCCTTCGAACGCGTAGTTGAAGGAGTCCAGGATGCCGGGCGTGCGGCGAGAGCTCATGCGAGGAGCTGTTCCTCCCGCGCGTCCATCTCGGCTCCGTGGTCATAGCCGAGGAGGTGCAACAGGCCGTGCGTCAAGGGCCAACGCCAGTCGCTGCCGACAACCTGCGGGCACAGCACGACGTCACCGAGCGCACGAGGCACGCCCTCGTGGACGGCGTCGCGGCCGTCGATCGGAAACGACAGCACATCGGTTGCCTCGTCGATGCCGAGGTGGTCGCGCTTCAGGTCGCGCATCTCGTCAGGCCCGACGAATGCGAGCCCGAGCTCTCCATCCTCGATTCCCTCAGCACGCAGGACTCGCCCGGCCAGCTCGACCGCCGCCGGCTCGTCGACCTCCGCCCCGCTTCGATTGTCGACCTCGACCGAGATCATCGATTGCGCTCTTCGGTGTGCTCCTTGTAGGCCTCGACGATGCGCTGCACGAGCTTGTGGCGGACGACATCCTTGTGTCCGAACTGCGTGAACGAAATGCCGTCGATGTCCTGCAGGACGTCCTGCACGTGCACCAGACCCGACCGCTGCTCGCGCGGCAGGTCGATCTGCGTCACGTCGCCGGTGACGACCACCTTCGACCCGAAGCCGAGGCGCGTCAGGAACATCTGCATCTGCTCGGGCGAGGTGTTCTGTGCCTCGTCGAGGATGATGAAGCTGTCGTTCAGCGTGCGACCGCGCATGAACGCGAGCGGTGCGACCTCGATCGTGCCGCGTTCCATCAGGTTCATCGCCTTGTCGGGCTCGAGCATGTCGTAGAGCGCATCGAAGAGGGGCCGCAGATACGGGTCGACCTTGGCGAGCATGTCGCCGGGCAGGAAGCCCAGACGCTCGCCGGCCTCCACCGCCGGCCGCGTCAGGATGATGCGCGCCACCTCGCGCTCGTGCAGCGCAGCGACGGCGCAGGCCATCGCGAGATAGGTCTTCCCGGTGCCGGCGGGCCCGATCCCAAAGGTGACGGTCGAGCGTCGGATCGCATCGATGTAGGCCTTCTGGCCGACGGTCTTGGGCGCGATCTTCTTGCCGCGATGCCGCCACACGACCGCGTCGAAGACCTCGCGGACATCCTGGCCCGCTTCGACGGCGCCGAGGACCGCGTCGACCGTGTGGGCGCCGATCTGATGGCCGCCTTCGACCAACTCGACGAGTTCATCGACGAGCGCTCGCGCCTCGGCAACGTGCTCCTGGTCGCCCTCCAGGGTCAGTTGGTTGCCACGCAGGCGGATCGTGCACTGCATGCGCTCGCGCATGGCGGCGAGCACGCCGTCGGAGATCCCGGCGAGTTCGGCCGCGACGGCATTCGGGACATCGAGCGTTTCCTGCACGGGTGCAGTGTAGGTTGCCCCCATGGGCCGGAAGGGGTGGACATTGCTGACGGTCTGCGTGGCCACCTTCATGCTCCTGCTCGATATCACGATCGTGAACGTGGCCCTCCCGGCGATCCAGAAGGCGCTCAAGTCCTCATTCTCCGACCTCCAATGGGTCGTCGATGCCTACGCGCTCACCCTCGCCACATGTGTTCTGACGGCGGGGGCGCTCGCCGACACCTTCGGGCGCAAGCGGCTCTTCATCATCGGGATCGTCCTCTTCACGGCCGCCTCGGCGGCCTGCGGCATCGCGAACGACCCGTTGTTCCTGATCATCGGGCGTGCCGTCCAGGGAATCGGCGGCGCGATCATGTTCGCGACCGCCCTCGCGCTCATCTCCCAGGAGTTCCACGGCCGGGAGCGCGGCGCGGCCTTCGGGATCTGGGGGGCAACGATCGGCCTCGCGGTCGCGATCGGGCCGCTGGTCGGTGGGATGCTGACCTCGTGGCTCTCGTGGCGCTGGATCTTCCTCGTCAACATCCCGATCGGCGTCGCGGCCATCGCCCTCGCGGTCGCGCAGCTGCGCGAGTCGAGCGACCCCGACCACGGCAAGGTCGATGTCATCGGCCTCGTGACGCTGATCAGCGGCCTGTTCTGCTTGATCCTCGGGCTGATCGAGGGCAACACCCACGGCTGGTCGAGCAGCCTGATCATCGGACTGTTCGTTGCCGCCGCCGTCCTGATAACGGCGTTCGTGATCTCGCAGGCCGTGCAGCCGACCTCAATGGTCGACCTGAGCCTCTTCCGCCGCCCAGCCTTCGTCGGAGCCCAGATCACTGCGTTCGCGATCTCCTCGACCCTCTTCGCGATGTTCCTGTACCTGACGCTCTACCTCCAGGACGTGCTGGGGCTCTCGCCGCTACAGACCGGCGTGCGATTCCTGCCGCTGAGTCTCGTCTCGTTCGTTGCGGCGCCAATCGCCGGCCGGCTGTCCGCGCGCGTGCCGATCCGCCTGCTGCTCGGCTCAGGGCTCGCGCTCGTGGCGCTCTCGATGTGGCTGATGAGCGGTATCTCGCTGAGCTCCGACTGGACGACGCTCCTGCCCGGCTTCATCGTCGGCGGGATCGGGATCGGGCTCGTGAATGCACCGCTTGCGACCACCGCCGTCTCGACCGTTCGGCAGGAGCGGGCCGGGATGGCCTCGGGCATCAACAACACATTTCGCCAACTCGGGATAGCAACGGGTATCGCCGCACTCGGTGCGATCTTCCTGAGCAAGATCGGCTCGTTCGGGTTCGGTGCCGCCGGTGCGCTGCCGCTCACCGCACGGGCTTCATTCATCTCTGGGCTGAACGAGATCCTCGAAGTCGGCGCTGTGGTCGCGGCGATCGGCGCGCTGCTTGCACTGCTGCTCGTGCGCAAGCAGGACTTCGTCTCGAGCGGGCCGCCGCCGCAGACCGCCGAGAGTTAGAGGTTCGCCGCGAACGCGGCGACGGGGACCGGTCGGATCACGCGAGTTTTTCGCGGACGATCTGACTGACCGCCGATCCGTCTGCGCGCCCGGCGATCTGCGGCATCACATCAGCCATCACTCGACCCATGTCGCGCATGTTCGTCGCCTTGTTCTCGGCGATCGAGTCATCGACGATTCGCTCGATCTCCTCGTCGGCGAGCGGCTCCGGCATGAACTCCTGCAGGATCGCGAGCTCTTCGTCTTCCTTCAGTGCCGACTCCTCGCGCCCGCCAGCTCTGAACGCGTCGGCGGCCTCGTGCCGTTTCTTGCGCTCGCGCTGGAGCACTTGCAGCTCCTCCTCGTCGGAGAGCGGCCGCTGCAGCTCCTTCTCGGCCGAGCGCAGGCTCGAGAGGATCAGGCGCAGGGCGTCGCGCCGCGTGTTGTCGCGCGCGCGCATCGCATCCTTGATCTCGTCCTCGAGCCGGGCGAGCACGCTCATCCCTCGATCACCGCCGTCGCGACAGCAGCCGGGACATCGGCCTGCGACTCCGCGCCGCCGCCGAGGATGTGCCAGTGCAGGTGAAAAACGGTTTGGCCGGCGCTCGCGCCGACGTTCACCAGCACGCGGTAGTCGGTCAGCCCTGCCTTCTGCGCAGTCTCCGCGACGAACTCGAGCATGCGCTTCGTCTCCTTTGCATCGAACTCCGAGATCTCGCGGAACGTATCTACATGTCGGACCGGAAGCACGAGGATGTGCACCGGTGCCTGAGGATTGATGTCGTTGATCGCGACGAACCCTTTGCCCTCGTTGACGTAGGCCCCGTTGCGGGCGATCCCACAAAAGGGGCAATCCTCATGCTGCTGCGGCACGGACACCCTCCTCCGTGACGACGGCGCCTCGAACACGCACGAGGGCACCGACCGGCGCATCGACGAGCCACGGCGTGTAGTCGTCGCCGTAGCCGCGCCCAGGGCGGTCGACGAGCACCGAGTCCTCGACGCCCAGCTTGCCCGCCCAGCGGCGCAGGCACAACTCGTGCGAGAGCGCGCGCAAGCGTGCGGCGCGCTCTTTCTTCTCGTGGGCCGGAACCGGGTCGGCCGTTGCCGTGACGGTGCCCGGGCGGGGCGAGTACGGGAAGACGTGGACCTTCGTCAGGCCGGCGCGCTCGACCATGCGTAGCGTCCCTTCGAACGCCGCGGCGTCCTCGGCAGGGAAGCCGACGATCACGTCGGACGTGAGGTTGAACTCGTCTGCGAGCGGCTCGAGGCGGCGAAGGTAGGTCGCGGTCGAATAACGGCGGCGCATCGCTGCGAGCACTCCGTCGTCGCCGGACTGGAGCGGCACGTGCAGGTGCTTGGTCACCGTCGGGGTCTCGCGCAACGCGGCGACGAGCGCCGCATCGACATGATTGATCTCGATCGAGCTCAGGCGAAGCCGCTCGAGCCCGGGCGTCGCGCCCGCGGCGCGGACGAGCCGCGGCAGGTCGAAGCCCGCGTCCCGGTCGCGGAAGCAACCGAGGTTGATGCCCGTGAGCACCACTTCGCGATGGCCCTGCTCGACCCGGCGCTGGACCTCGCGCAGCACGGCCGAAGCGCTGCGGCTGCGCGACGAGCCGCGCACGAGTGGGATGACGCAGAAATTGCAGCTGAATGAGCAGCCGTCCTGGATCTTCACGAAGGCGCGAACGCGATCGATGCGCGTGTCGGCCTGGACGCAGCCGATCGCGCCGACGTCGCCCGCCACGAACGCCGCCGTCTCCTCGCTGCGCCGCGCGACCACGGTGACGTTGGCCGGCAGCCCCGCGAACGCCCCTCCCTCGAGGTTCGCCCCGCAGCCGGTGACGTAGACCCGGCGATGGGTTCGGGCCGCGCGGGCGACGGCCTTCCGGCTCTTCGCGAGCGCCTCGTTGGTGACACAGCAGGTGCTGATCACCGCGATCTCGGCATCCCGCTCACGACGGTCGGCGTGACCGTCACGAAGTAAGGCCTCGCGGACCTCGTGCACGTCGGCGTGCGAGACCTTGCAGCCGAGGAAGTCGACGCGGAACGTCGCCACGCCCTGATGTTAGATCAGGTCTTGCGATGCACGTCGGCGGCCCAGCCGTCGACGGCTGCACGCTCGACGTGCTCATACCCAGGGAGTCGCGGCTCCTCCGACATGAGGTACCCGGAAGTGACGAGCACGTCGGCGCTCGTGCGCCCAGGGAGTGCGAGCACTGCCGGGAGCGAGATGTTGGCAACCACCGTGCCCGCGGACGGGAGCTGATCTTCGCGCCCAACGATCCGCGCATCGACCTCGACGCCGTTGGCGCGGGCGTTCTCGAGCGTGGCGTCGATCGAGGCGGTCTCCACGTCGACGCCCACGACGGGGCCGAAGCCGAGAAGAGCCGCCGCGATCGCGAGCACACCCGAGCCGCAGCCGACGTCGAGCAGGGAGCTCGGCTCGAGCCGCTGGAACAATTCGAGGCAGAGCTGCGTCGTCGGGTGCGCGCCGGTTCCGAACGCGCGGCCGGGATCGATGACGACGAGCAGAGCATCCGTCGGCGGTGTCTCCCACGGCGGGCCGATCCAGAGCCGGCCGACCCGCACGGGCTGGTGGAACATCCGCCAGCGCTCCTCCCAGCCGCTCTCAACGTCCGCGCTCTCGGCGGCACCGAAGAAATGCCAGATCTTCTCCTCGCCCGCAGCGTCGGTATAGGCGACCAGCTCTACCCCGCCGTCGTGCTCGACTTCTTCGAATCCCTGCGGGAACAGCTCGATCATCGTTGCCCGCGCTTCCTCGGCGCGCCGCTCGAGGACTTGCACGGAGACCCGCCGCAGGTCGCTCAACGGAAGGTGCTCTTCAACTTCCCGAAGAAGCTCTCTTCCTGGCGGTAGGTGTGCTCGTCACTCGCCAGCTCGAACTCGTCGAGCAGTCGTCGCTGGTCGGAGGTCAGATGCCGCGGCACCGAGACGTTGACGAGCACGCGGTGATCTCCCCGGCCGAAGCCCTGGAGCACCGGCATGCCCCGCCCGCGCAAGACGCGCACCTCGCCCGGCTGCACCCCGGCCGGCAGCTCCAGCTCGAGCGGCCCGGTGAGCGTCTCGACCGTCATCGTCGCCCCGAGTGAGGCCTGCACGATCGTCAGATCGACCTCCGAATAGACGTCGTTGCCCTCTCGCACGAAGCGCGCATCGGGTCGCACGCGGACGAGAACGTAGACGTCCCCCGCGCGGCCACCGCCGGGCGCGGCGTGCCCTTCTCCGGAAACGCGGATGCGCTGGCCGTCATGGATCCCGGCAGGTATCTCGACCTGCAGCGTGCGCCTGTCGATCACGCGTCCCGCGCCGTCGCACGTCTTGCACGGATGCTCGACGATCTGGCCACGGCCGCCGCACTGCGGGCAGGCTTGCGCGCGCACGAACTCCCCGA
>CAWJGF010000004.1:0-328178 GCA_963842335.1 uncultured Thermoleophilia bacterium
AGCGGGTCGAGGAAGGCTTCACCGACTTCGACGTCGCGATCGCGACGCCGGATCAGATGGGCAACGTGGGCCGCCTCGGCCGTGTGCTCGGTCCGCGCGGGCTGATGCCGAACCCGAAGACGGGCACCGTCACCTTCGACGTTGCGAAGGCCGTCAAGGACGCGAAGGCCGGCAAGCTCGAGTACCGCACCGACCGCGGCGCCAACGTGCACATCCCGATCGGCAAGAAGAGCTTCGACGAGCGCGCGCTGGTCGAGAACTACGCCGCGCTGATCGAGGAGATCGTGCGGGCGAAGCCGTCGGCTTCCAAGGGCCGCTACATCAAGAAGATCACGCTCACCTCGACGATGGGCCCAGGCATCCACGTCGACCCGACGCGCACCCGCGACATTGCCGAGGAGCTCGCTGAGACGAGTTCCTCGACTGAGGCGGCGCTGAGCGTCTAACTGATTTCCGTATAAACGCCCGTCGCCTAAGACAGCTGGCAGCCCCCGTCTCTCAAGAACGCGGGGCAGAAGCCCAGCCGAGGCGGTGTCGAATCTTCGCCGGAGAACCTTCTGGCCAAATCGGCCCCGCCCTCAAGGCGGGGCCGATTTCGTAAGGAGGTGTAATGCACAAAGAGGACAAGGAACGCGTCGTCGCCGAGTTGACGGAGAAGCTCCGTAGCGCGGAGACGCTGTTCGTCGCGGACTACCGCGGCCTGACCATGCCCCAGATCGACGCCCTGCGCGGGCGTCTGCTGGAGAACGGGGCCAGGTTGTCGGTCGTCAAGAACACCCTCACCCGCCGCGCCGCGCAGGCCGCCGGGGCGGATGCGCTGCTGGCGCTCCTCGAGGGCCCGTCGGCGATCGCGTTCATCGAGGCCGACGGCGACATGGTCGCCGTGGCGAAGGCGCTCGCGGATTCCGCGCGCGAGACGAAGGTGCTCGAGATTCGCGGCGGCGTCATGTTGGGCCGCGAGATCTCGGCAGCGAACGTCGAGGACCTTGCAAAGCTCCCGCCGCTCGATGTGTTGCGTGGCCAGGTGCTCGGCGCGATCGTTGCGCCGCTTTCCGCCATTGCCGCACTGTTGAACGCACCGTTGCAGAACCTCTACGGGCTGATCGACGCTCGCATCGAGCAGTTGCAGGCCGCCGGCGACACGTCCGCCGCCGAGCCCGCACCCGCCGAAGCGGCCGCGGCACCCGAGCCCGAGGAGACGGCTGCCGCCGAGGCGGAGGCTCCCGCTGCGGAGGCTGAGACTGCTCCAGAAGCTGACGCTGCTCCGGAGGCTGAAGCCGAAGCTGCTCCGGCAGAGACCCAGGAAACCACTGAAACTGAAGACCAGGAGGCCTAGAGATGGCTGCAGTTGACACTGTCTTCGAGCAGCTCGGGACGATGACCGTCCTCGAGCTGGTCGAGCTGAAGAACAAGATCGAGGAGGAGTGGGGCATCACCGCTGCCGCTCCCGTCGCAGTCGCGGCCGCCGGTGGCGGCGGTGGCGGCGAGGCCGCTGCCGAGGAGAAGACGGCGTTCGATGTCGTCCTCACCGGCGCGGGCCAGCAGAAGATCCAGGTGATCAAGGTCGTCCGGGCCGTCACCGGGCTCGGTCTCAAGGAGGCCAAGGACCTCGTCGACTCGGCGCCCCAGGCCGTCAAGGAGGGCGTCGCCCAGGACGAGGCCGACACGATCAAGGGTCAGCTCGAGGAGGCCGGCGCCTCCGTCGAGATCAAGTAGGCACGCCCCGCGGAAGCGGTGCCCGGCGCGCGCCGGGCACCGCTCCCACTGGCACGCAGGGTTCTGCACGCGCCCCGGGTGCCACTCGAACGGGTGAAATTCGCGCGCAGGCGCTCCTGGCACGGGCGTTCTCTGCCGACAAAGGCGCCAGGAACGGCCGCGCGATCTCCCGGCCGGGCCGGCGCGGCGCCGCCCGCCCCGCCGGTTCGGCCGTGGCGACCGCGGACAACGTCTCCGAAGGCGCTGTCCCGGGGCGACGACCCGACGGCAGCCGTCGTCGCGAAACAGCGCCAATTGTGTGCCGATTCAGGGTCTTTTCCGGCGGCTGAGGGCGATCTGGGGCAGAATGGCGGCGGAAACCGCTTCGGACGGGCGTCCCCGGCGGTCGCTGAGGGCTGGATCGTTCCAGGCTGGGCTGGCGCCACCCGCACCGGTCCTGGTATCTTGGGCAACCAGTCGGCCCAGCGGGCCCTCGCCGCGTGCCTTTGCGGCTGGAGGGCACCTTCACACATGTGAAGGGTTGTCGCCGGCGTCCGGACATGTCCCGCCTTTGCACGCCCTTTTGTGCCGTAACACCTTTCCGCCCCTCATTTCATAGCTAGCAAGGGAGGCTGTATCTCCTTGGCCAAGTCGGTCACAGCGCCTCGCGCGCGTAAGTCGTTCTCGCGTCTCAAGCACGTCCTCGACCTTCCGAACCTGATCGACATCCAGACGGAGTCGTTCGATTGGTTCCTGAACGAGGGCCTGCGCGAGACCATCGACGACATCTCTCCAATCGAGGACTACACCGGTTCGCTCGCCGTCGAGTTCGGCGAGTACCGGTTCGGTGAGCCCCAGTTCTCGATCCAGGAATGCCGTGAGAAAGATCTCACCTACCAGGCACCGCTCTCGATGACGGTCCGCTTCGTGAACAAAGACACGGGCGAGATCCGCGAGCAGACGGTGTTCATGGGCGACTTCCCGATGATGACCGAATGGGGCACATTCATCATCAACGGCACCGAGCGCGTGATCGTCACGCAGCTCGTCCGCTCGCCCGGCGCCTATCTGATGGAGCCGAAGGACGCGACGAAGCAGGTCTTCACCGCGAACCTGATGCCGAGCCGCGGCTCGTGGCTCGAGCTCGAGATCGACAAGAAGGGCGTTGTCTACGCCCGCATCGACCGCAAGCGGAAGCTGCCGATCACGACGCTCCTGCGCGCCCTGCCGGCCGAGGACCCGACCACCGGGTTCCAGGTCGACACGTCGTCGAACGAAGCGATCCTGAAGCTGTTCGGCGGACTCGCACTTCATCCAGAAGACGCTCGAGAAGGACGCGACAACGCGCGAGGAAGAGGCGTTGATCGAGGTCTTCAAGAAGCAGCGTCCTGGTGAGCCGCCCACGCTCGACAACGCGCGGAACCTGCTGCGCTCGCTCTTCTTCGATCCGAAGCGCTACGACCTGACCAAGGTCGGCCGCTACAAGCTGAACCAGCGGCTCGGCGTCGACGTGCCGGACGACACCCGTGTCCTCACGACTCAGGACATCCTGGCGCTCGTCCAGAAGCTCGTCCAGATGCCGCACTCCATCGGGCTCACCGAGGATTCGAAGGACTACGCCGCCGACGGCATCAGCATGAACCGCGACCCGATCCGCTCGGAGCTCGACGAATACGAGCACTTCGGGAACCGCCGCCTTCGCACCACGGGCGAGCTGATCCAGGAGGCGTTCCGTGTCGGCCTCTACCGCATGGAGCGCGTCGTCCGTGAGCGGATGACGACCGAGGACGTCGACACGATCACGCCGCAGACGATCATCAACATCCGGCCCGTCGTCGCCGCGCTGAAGGAGTTCTTCGGCTCGTCACAGCTGTCGCAGTTCATGCAGCAGACGAACTCGCTGGACGGCCTCACCCACCGCCGCCGCCTGTCGGCACTCGGTGCCGGCGGCCTCACCCGTGAGCGCGCCCCGATCGAGGTACGCGACGTCCACCCGACGCACTACGGCCGCATGTGCCCGATCGAGACGCCTGAAGGCCCGAACATCGGCCTCATCGGCTCGCTCGCCTCGATGGCGACCGTGTCGCAGTTCGGCTTCATCCAGACGCCGTACCGGAAGGTCGTCGGCGGCAAGGTGACCGACGAGATCATCTATCTCGACGCCGCCGAGGAAGCACAGTGGACGATCGCCCAGGCGTCGGAGCCGCTCGACAAGAACAGCCGCTTCGAGCACGAGCAGGTCCTCTGCCGCTCGGCCGAGGGCGAGGCCGTGATCGCGAGCGCCAAGGACATCGACTTCATGGACGTCGCCCCGGCACAGATCGTGTCGATCGCGACCGCCATGATCCCGTTCCTCGAGCACAACGACGCCAACCGGGCACTGATGGGCGCGAACATGCAGCGCCAGGCTGTGCCGCTGATGATCACGCAGGCGCCGCTCGTCGGCACCGGCGTCGAGCATCGCGCCGCGGTCGACTCGGGCGACGTCGTCGTCGCGAAGAACGCGGGCACCGTCATCGACATCGACGCCGAGCGCATCGTCGTCGAGGGCCGGGGCACGCGCGACGAGTACGACATGACGAAGTTCATGCGCTCGAACCAGGGAACGCTGATCCACCACAAGCCGATCGTGCGGCAGGGCGACAAGGTCCTCGCCGGCGCGGTGCTGGCGGACGGCTCCTCGACCGACCACGGCGAGCTCGCGCTCGGCGCGAACCTGCTCGTGGCGTTCATGCCGTTCGAGGGTTACAACTTCGAGGACGCGATCGTGCTCAGCGAGCGGCTCGTGAAGGACGAGGTCCTTACCTCGATCCACATCCACGAGTACGAGATCGACGCCCGCTCGACGAAGCTCGGCGACGAGGAGATCACGCGGGACATCCCGAACCGCTCGGAGGAGTCACTCCGCAACCTCGACGACCGCGGCATCGTGCGCGTCGGCGCCGAGGTCGGTTCCGGCGACCTGCTCGTCGGCAAGGTGACGCCGAAGGGCGAGACCGAGCTGACGGCCGAGGAGAAGCTGATCCGTGCCATCTTCAAGGAGAAGGCACGCGAGGTCCGCGACACCTCGCTGAAGGTCCCGCACGGCGAGGGCGGCGTCGTCATCGACGTGAAGACGTTCTCGCGCGACAACGGCGACGACCTCAGCCCGGGCGTGAACGAGCTCGTCCGCGTGTACGTCGCGAAGAAGCGCAAGATCTCCGAGGGCGACAAGCTCGCCGGACGCCACGGCAACAAGGGCGTCATCTCGAAGATCGTCGCCGAGGCCGACATGCCGTTCCTCGAGGACGGCCGCCCGGTCGACATCCTGCTGAACCCGCTCGGCGTGCCGAGCCGGATGAACATCGGCCAGATCCTCGAGACGCACCTCGGTTGGGCTGCCGCACACGGCGTGTTCGCCGACGCGGAGGTTCTCCCGATGGACGGCGCAGCGGGCCGCGTGATCAACGCACCGAAGCCGACGCCGATCGCGACGCCGGTGTTCGACGGTGCCACGGTCGCGGACGTCGACAAGGCGCTGGTCGACTGGACGACGCAGAACCCCGACAGCCCGATCAAGTTCGAGGTCGACGGCAAGGCCGTCCCCGGCCGCCAGGCCGCGGGCAAGGTGCGGCTCTTCAGCGGGCGCACCGGCGAGCCGTTCGAGCAGGAGGTCACCGTCGGCTACATGTACATCCTGAAGCTGCTCCACCTCGTCGACGACAAGATCCACGCTCGCTCGACAGGCCCGTACTCGCTCGTCACGCAGCAGCCCCTGGGCGGCAAGGCCCAGTTCGGCGGCCAGCGCTTCGGCGAGATGGAGGTGTGGGCGCTCGAGGCATACGGCGCCGCGTACACGCTGCAGGAGATGCTTACGATCAAGTCCGACGACACGGTCGGACGCGTCAAGGCGTACGAGGCGATCGTCAAGGGCGAGAACATCGCCGAGCCGTCGATCCCCGAGTCCTTCAAGGTGCTGCTGAAGGAGATGCAGTCCCTCGCGCTCGACGTCCGCGTCGAGTCGGAGGAGGGCCACGAGGTCGAGGTGCGGGAGGAGGACGACGAGCTGCTCCGCGCTGCGGAAGAGCTCGGCATCGACCTCTCGCCCGGCTCGCTCCGCGCTGCCGCACGGCAGCCGACGGCGCAAGAGGCGGAGGAGGGCCAGGACCGCGTCGACACCGACGGGGAACTGGCGCTGCCGGCCGACGAGTCGCTCGAGGACCTCGACGGCATCGAGCTGGCAGTGGATGAGGACGACGTCGAGCCCGTCGGTGCAGCCGACGAGGCCGAGCCCATCGAAGACTGAGACCTGGACGACCACGGAAAGAAAGAGGCGAGAAACACTTGATCGACATCAATGAGTTCGACGCGATTCGGATCGGCCTCGCGTCATCGAAGCAGATCCGTGACTGGTCGTCCGGTGAGGTCACGAAGCCGGAGACGATCAACTACCGCACGTTGAAGCCGGAGCGCGACGGCCTCTTCTGCGAGCGCATTTTCGGTCCGACCAAGGACTGGGAGTGCTACTGCGGCAAGTACAAGCGCGTCCGGTACAAGGGCATCATCTGCGAGCGCTGCGGCGTCGAGGTGACGCGCCAGAAGGTGCGCCGCGAGCGCATGGGTCACATCGACCTCGCCGCTCCGGTCTCGCACATCTGGTTCTTCAAGGGCGTGCCGAGCCGCATCGGCTACCTCCTCGACATCGCACCGCGCGAGCTCGAGAAGGTGCTCTATTTCGCAGCGTCGATCGTGACGAACGTCGACAACGAGGCGCGCGCGAAGGACCTGAACGACCTCGAGGACAAGGTGAAGGCCGAGTCCGAGCGCATCTACGTCGACCGGGACGAGCAGCTGGCCGAGCTCGAGAAGCGGCTCACCCGCCGGCGCGCCTTCTTCGCCGAGAGCAAGGAGAAGGGCTTCGACGAGGACGACGACTTCTGGACTCGCGGGCTCGCGACCTGGGCCGAGGAGCAGCTGCTCCCGCCGCTCGAGGACGCACGCAAGCTCGTGAACGGGCTCTTCCTCGAGCTCGTCCCGCAGATCACGACCGAGGACGCGAAGAAGATCCGTGAGCTCGTGCGCAACGCGGCAATTCGCGACGACCGCAAGCTCAGCCCGCGCGAGCTCGAGCAGGTCGCGTCGGCGGCCGAGCAGATCCTCGCCGCCATCCAGCCCCTCGAGAAGGAGCTCGGCAAGGCGACGGGCTCGAAGAAGGGTGCAATCACGAAGCACCTGCATCGCGTCGTCGACGGCCTGCTCACCGGCGAGGAGCTGTCGGAGGACGATCAGAAGCTCGTCAAGAACGTCGACCCGAAGAACCTCGAGAAGGCACGCGACCTGGGCGCCGGCCTCCTGAAGGACGCCGTCGACACCTGGGCCGAGGGCCAGGACATCCGCGAGGTCACGAACGACCTCTGCCTGCGCACCGACGGGAAGATCCAGAAGGAAGACCTGGACCAGCTCGTGCAGTGGGCGCTGAAGGTCCGCGAGATGTACCTCGACATCGAGTCACGCCGTGACGACACGCGCGAGGCCGCCGTCGACTCCGTTCGCCGTCTCGAGCAGACGTGGCAGCTCTTCCGCGACCTCGAGCCGAAGATGGTCGTGAACGACGAGCAGCTGTTCCGCGAGCTGAAGGACCGCTTCGGCTCGCCGTACGGCTTCGGCGTCTACTTCCGCGGCGGCATGGGTGCGGAGTCGATCCGCGACCTGCTCCGCGACCTCGACCTGAACGCAGAGGCGAACTTCCTCCGCGACACGATCAAGACGTCCAAGGGCCAGAAGCAACAGCGCGCGATCAAGCGCCTGAAGGTCGTCAACGCATTCATCAAGTCGGAGAACCGCCCCGAGTGGATGATCCTCGAGGCCGTGCCGGTGATCCCGCCGGAGCTCCGCCCGATGGTGCAGCTCGACGGCGGCCGCTTCGCGACCTCCGACCTGAACGACCTCTACCGCCGCGTGATCAACCGGAACAACCGCCTGAAGAGGTTGCTCGATCTCGGCGCGCCGGAGATCATCGTGAACAACGAGAAGCGCATGCTGCAGGAGGCCGTCGACGCACTGTTCGACAACGGCCGCCGCGGTCGTGCGGTCACCGGCCCGGGCAACCGCCCCCTGAAGTCACTCAGCGACATGCTGAAGGGCAAGCAGGGCCGGTTCCGCCAGAACCTGCTCGGCAAGCGCGTCGACTACTCCGGCCGTTCGGTGATCGTGGCCGGCCCGACGCTGAAGCTGCACCAGTGCGGCCTGCCGAAGCTGATGGCGCTCGAGCTCTTCAAGCCGTTCATCATGAGCCGGCTCGTCGAGCGGAAGTCCGTCCAGAACATCAAGGCGGCCAAGAAGTACGTCGACTCGATGACGCCCGAGGTCTGGGACGTGCTCGAAGAGGTGATCGCGGAGCACCCGGTTCTGCTGAACCGCGCTCCGACGCTGCACCGCCTCGGCATCCAGGCGTTCGAGCCGATCCTCGTCGAGGGCAAGGCCATCCAGGTGCACCCGCTCGTGTGTCACGCGTTCAACGCCGACTTCGACGGCGACCAGATGGCCGTCCACCTGCCGCTCTCCGCGGAGGCGCAGGCCGAGGCCCGCATCCTGATGCTCAGCTCGAACAACATCCTGTCGCCGGCTTCCGGGCGCCCGCTCGCGACGCCGACCCAGGACATGGTGCTCGGGATCTACGTGCTCACGTACTCGGGTCACGACCTGCAGACGATGGAGGCCTCGAAGCTGAAGCCGCACCCGCGGCGCTTCGATTCGGCCGACGAGATCGAGGTCGCGATCGAGATGCGCGGCGTCGACCTGCAGGAGCCGATCGAGTTCCGCTGGAACGGCGAGCTGCACCTGACGACCGCCGGCCGCGTGATCTTCAACTCGGCCGTGTACCGCGCACTCGACGAGCTGCTGCCTCCCGACGAGGAGCTGGAGTTCGACTTCCTGAACCACACGCTCGCGAAGGCGGACATGGATCGCTACGTCCTGGCCCTGTCGGATCGCTACGGCGCGCACACCCTGGCGCCGGTGCTCGACACGATCAAGACGCTCGGCTTCCGGTACGCCACGCGCGCCGGCGTGTCGATCTCGAAGAACGACATCATCATCCCGCCGGAGAAGGAGCAGATCCTCGCCGAGTACGAGAAGCGGGTCGAGGAGGTTCACGGCCAGTACGACCGCGGTCTGATCACCGAGGACGAGCGTCACGAGACGATCGTCAACATCTGGACCGAGGCGACCGACGTCGTCGCGAACGCGATGCAGGACCACTTCGACGAGCTGAACCCGGTCTTCATGATGGCCAACTCGGGTGCCCGTGGCTCGTTCAAGCAGATCCGGCAGCTGGCCGGTATGCGCGGGCTCATGGCAAACCCGAAGGGCGAGATCATCGAGCGTCCGATCAAGGCCAACTTCATGGAAGGCCTGACGGTGCTCGAGTACTTCATCTCGACCCACGGCGCGCGCAAGGGCCTCGCCGACACGGCACTCCGCACGGCCGACTCGGGGTACCTCACCCGGCGGCTCGTCGACGTCTCGCAGGACGTGATCATCCGTGAGCACGACTGCGGCACCGACGACCACATCGTTCTGCCGATCCGCACGCAGGAAGGGCTGAACAAGTCACTGCTCGGCCGCGTCCTCTCGGAGGACGTGCACAAGCCGCTCGCGTCGGGCAAGCCCGGCAAGAACGTGGTCGCCGAGAAGGGCCAGACGGTCACGGTCGAGATGCTCGAGGAGCTCGAGACGGAGCTCGGCGGGGAGTTCGTCCTGCCGGTCCGCTCGGTGCTGAAGTGCCGCGCCGAGACCGGCGTGTGCAAGGTCTGCTACGGCATCTTCCCGGCGACGGGTGAGATGTGCGAGGTCGGCGACGCGGTGGGCATCATCGCCGCCCAGTCGATCGGCGAGCCGGGCACGCAGCTGACGATGCGGACGTTCCACACCGGCGGCGTCGCCGGCGCGGACATCACGCACGGCCTCCCGCGCGTCGTCGAGATCTTCGAGGCGCGTAACCCGAAGGGCGCCGCCGTGCTGGCGGAGGTCCCGGGCCGCGTCGAGATCGAGCCGACAGAGCGTGGGCCGAAGGTCTCCCTCCACCCGACCGAGGTCGGTGCGGACGGAGAGCTGGCGGAGCCGGTCGAGTACCAGCTGCCGCGGCGGACGCGCCTGCTCGTGACGAACGGCCAGGTGCTGGAGGCCGGCGAGGCGCTCAACGAGGGCTCGCAGAACCCGGCCGACAAGCTGGCGCTGACCGGCTCGACGGAGACCGAGCTGTACCTCGTCGGTGAGGTGCAGAAGGTCTACAAGAGCCAGGGCGTCGAGATCCACGACAAGCACATCGAGCTGATCGTCCGGCAGATGCTGAAGAAGGTGCGGGTCGAGTCGAACGGCGACACCGACCTGCTTCCCGGCCAGCTCGTCGACCGCGTCGTCTACGAGCGTGAGAACGCCAAGGTGAAGGCGAAGGGCGAGAAGGCGACGCACGAGCCGCTCATCCTCGGCATCACGAAGGCGTCGCTCGCGACCGAGTCGTTCCTCTCGGCGGCCTCCTTCCAGGAGACGACGAAGGTGCTGACGGACGCATCGATCGAGGGCAAGATCGACCGCCTGCTCGGGCTGAAGGAGAACGTGATCATCGGGAAGCTGATCCCGGCGGCCACCGGCCTGAAGCGGTACCGGACGATCGACATCGCCCCGTCCGAGCCGATCGTGCGCGAGGCCTACGAGCGGGACACCCTGCTGCAGGCGCTCGAGGAGATCGGGCAGGACGGAAGCGCGATCGACTTCGGTGCACTCGACGCGACCTTCGGCGGCGAGCCCGGCGCAGAGGCGTCGACGACGCACGAAGCCGGCGAGGCAACGGAGACCCCCGAGGTCGACAGCCCGCTCGACGACTGAGTCGTAAAGGCAGACGAAGCATGACCGTGAGGCCGGGGCAACCCGGCCTCACGCGTTCCACCTTCGGCACGAGTGCGTGACGCCTACGTCACAACGGCTGCCGTTGCGGAGTGCGCTGAGGGAGTGCGCGACGAGCGGGATGGCGCGGGAGTGGCCAGGCGTCGATAACCGCCGGGGAGGACGCTCCGAAGCGGTTTCGCGCTCCACATGCTGCCGAACGCTGTCTCGTTCCGCCCCGCCTCGACCCACTCTTGGTGCACTTTCTTTCCGCTTTCGGCACGACGGCTGCCGTCGGAAGGAGCGCTGCGGGGGCAAGCCGGCCCCACGCGTTCCGCGACCGGCCACGCGCGGCAGGTCCTCGCCCTGTGGATGGTCCGTCACGGTGTCGTGCGCGTGTCTGACACCGGCCGTGGCCGTGCGGGTCACGTCACGAAAGGGCCGCGGGTGACTTCTCGCCGCCTTGCTACAACGGGCGCCGTGAGACGGATCCTCGTGCTCGGCGTTTGCGTGCTCGCGCTCACGGCGGCTGCCGCCCGCGGGGGCGCGCCGGCCGCGCAGTCGCCCACAACGCAGCTGCCGCTTCCGTGCGGCCTCCCGCCGGCGCAGCCGCTCTGGGTCGACTACGCCGACGGCGGTGTTCCGTTCTGGTCGACGATCTTCGCGCGGCCCGGGATCGTCGGCGCCGCGTCGAACCTCCTCGTCCCGCCGCAACTGCGCGCCAAGGGCGCGCAGACCGTCTACTTCGACCTCTACCTGAACAACCGCGTCGGCACCCCGTCGAAGCCGGCCGATCCCTCGACGATCCAGGCGCGCGCCGACAAGCTCTTCGCAGCGGCCGTGGCGTCGTCCGGCTGCGACCACCCGCTGATGGCCGAGAACGAGCTCTTCGGGGCGCAGCTGCCAACCCCGTGGACGCCGACCACCGCGCAATACCGCGCGAACGTGCTCGCGTTCCTGCAGCGGCTCGCCGACCGCGGCGCGCGGCCCTTCCTGCTCCTCTCGAGCAACCCCTACACGCACGACCCCACCGCCGACGCGTGGTGGCAGCAGGCCGCCGAGGTCGCAGACCTGGTGCCGGAGATCTACTTCTCCGGCCCTGCGATCTCCAAGCAGGGTGCGGTGCAGGGCAGCCGCCGCCTGCGCGCGACCATGCGCAACCGGCTCGAGCAGCTGATCGAGATCGGCGTGCCGACGAACCGGCTCGGGATGATGCTGACCTTCAGCTCGACCCCCAAGGCCGGCGGCCGCGAAGGCCTGCAGCCGCTCTCGAAGTGGCTCGACGTCGTCAAGTGGGAGGCGCTCGCGTCGAAGCAGGTTGCGGCCGAGCTGAACATCGCGAGCGTCTGGTCCTGGGGCTGGGCGGCGTTCAACCCGGCCGGCAACGACCCCGACAAGCCGAAGGCTGCGTGCACGTGGCTCTGGGTGCGCGACCACTCGCTCTGCGACGCCCCGGCCCTCGCCGGGACGAGCCTCGACACGTCGCTCGACGTCGGCGCGACCCTGCCGGCGGGGACGCTGTGCCTGCTCGACAAGACGAAGCTCCTCGCGAACGATGTCGCCGCGCTCAACCGGCTGACCGGTGACCGCGATCTCGCGTACTCGGCGGAGCTCCAGCACGCGGTGCTCGCCGATACGCGACCGGTCGCTGCCCAGGCGGTGGCGAGCGCCGAGCGCGGGGTGATCCTCGACCACTTCGGCGGGAGCCGCAGCGCGTACCTGGCGGCACTCGCGCGGGCACGAGCGACGCCGACGCTCGCGCGCCGGATCCTCGCCGACGAGTTGCGGCGTCGCGCCGTCGAGGCGTCGCTCCCGGTCAGCGGGCCGACCGCCGCGCAGCTCCGGCAGTGGTACGACACGTACGCGCCGACGAACGCACGCCTCGTGCGCGCGTCCGCCGCCGAGCGCTGGCTCGGGAACCGCAGTTCCGGGGTCGCGCTCAGCCAGCAGGCCCCGGGCCGGCTCTTCGGGCTCGAAACCGGCAAGACGACCGTGATCGACGGCGTGAAGGTGACCGTGCTCGGCGAGGTCTCGCCGCTCGCCTCGTTCCCCTTCGCGCAGGCCGCCGCCTCGGTTCGCGCCGCGTTCGTCGCGCAGCAGAAGGATGCAGCGTTCGCGCTCTGGTCGCGCCGCCACCAGAACCAGTCGCTCTCGCGCCTCACCTGCCAGCACGATCAGCCGCCGCAGCCGGCCACGGTCGACCTGACCGAATGGCTGCCGTTCCTCAGCCTCGGCTGAGGAACGGCAGCCACGTGGCTCGGAAGCGATCAGGCCGTTGCGACAGCCGCGCGAGGCTCCCGGCGCAGCGAGCGACGCGTGAGTACGACGCTCGTTGCGATGAGCCAGACGAACGTCAGGAGGATCCCGACAGGCGGCGCTTTCATCGCGATCGGCACGGTCGCGATCGAGATCGTTCCCGCGACTGCGGCGAGCCAGCCGAGCCACCGCGGCAGGACGCCGCTCCGCAGGATGACGAGTGCGGCGGCACCGAGCATCACCGCGTCGATCGCCCACGTCAGCACGAACGCCGCGTCGTTCATGTCGAAGAGCGCGGTCGCGACCTGCGGGTTCCAACCCTGGTCGGCGCGCCAGTACAGCGCGAACGCCGCCGGTACGGATGCGAGCTTCACCGCCGCGGACGCGATTCCGGCGCCAAAGGCAGTTGCGGCGACGATGCCGCTCTTATCGCCGTCCCGCAGGACGTTCCACAACGTCGCCGCGAACACGATGAGGAGCAGGATGCCGACGATCTCGCACATGTCCCCGGCGTAGCCGGCGGTCGTTGCGTGCTGCTTGGAGAGCCACGCGGCGTGCTCGGCGCGGGACTTCGTCAGGTCGGGTGAATTACCACCGCCGCTGATGCCCTGCCCGACGAACAGCAGCACGACGGATGCGAGGCCGCTGAGCGCGGCGACGAGCGGGACGGGACGTTGCGTCATTTCTGAACCTCCGGGATCGACTGCCTCGCAACCTACGAAGGCGCGTAGGCAACTTCTTCGGCCGCGCCGCCGAACTCGTCTCCGCCGCGCGAGGGAACTTCGATTCCGCCGCGGGGCGGATGCGGCAGCCCGACTCGGCGCGATACGTTCGAGATATGTACGAACGGCTCGCCTCGCTCTCCGGGCACCGGCGCTTTCAGGTGCTCTGCGACCTGGCGCTCGTCGTGGCCCTGCTGATCGCGTCTCTCGCCGATCTCCTGAAGGCAGGTAGCGGCAGCGGCTGGGGCGGGCCGCTGGCCGTTCAGTTGCTGATCGCGGCGGCGATCTCGGTTCCGTTCCTGTGGCGTCGCACGAATGCGCCACTCGTGGTCGCGATCGTCGTCGTCGCGTCGTTCGGCAGTGTCGCGCTCGTGGCGCCGCGCCAGGCGGCGTTCGAGCCGTTCCTCGCACTCGTCCTCGCCTTCTACGCGCTCGGCGCGCACACCTCGGCGCGGAAAGGCTTGCTGACGCTCGCGATTGCGATCCCGGTCGGCGTCATCGCCGGCGTCGCCGCCGCGAGCATGGGATACGTCACCGCGGGGAACTCGTTGCCGACGGTCGTCTGGGTGATGAGTGCGTGGCTGGTCGGTCGCATCATCCGCTCGTGGCGCGCCCGAGCCGTGGCGCTCGAGCACACGAATCGCATGCTCGAGGAGCAGCGGGAGCTGCAGGCGCAGGCCGCCGTCGCAGTGGAACGTGGGCGGATCGCCCGTGAGCTGCACGACGTGATCGCCCACAACGTCTCGATGATCGTCGTGCAGGCGGGCGCGGCCGCGCGCGTGCTCGAAGGCGAGCAGCCGAATGTGCGCGGCGCGCTCGAAGCGATCGAAACCACGGGTCGTGAGACCGTGGACGAGATGCGGCGCCTACTCGGTGTCCTGCGTCGCGACGAAGATACGCAGGCGCTCGCGCCGCAGCCCGGCCTCGCTGCACTCGACACCCTGGTCGAGCAGGTGCGCGAAGCCGGCCTCCCGGTCGAGCTGAAGGTCGAGGGCACGCCGACCCAACTGCCGCCAGGGCTCGATCTTTCCGCCTACCGCATCGCGCAGGAGGCACTGACAAATGCCCTCAAACATGCAGGGCCCGCCCGCGCGGCGCTGACCGTCACCTACGCGCGGGACACCGTCGAGATCGAGATTCGCGATGACGGTGCGGGCTCGGGCAACGGCGGCGGCACAGGGCACGGCCTCGTCGGCATGCGTGAGCGGGTGGGGCTCTGGGGCGGGAAGCTCCACGTCGGCCCTGAGCCCGACGGCTGGGTGGTGCGCGCCTCGTTGCCAGTCGAAGGGCAGCCGTGATCTCGGTCCTGCTCGCGGACGACCAGGCGCTCGTCCGCGCCGGCTTCAACCTGATCCTCAGCGCGGAGCCCGACATGGAGGTCCTCGGCGAGGCAAGCGACGGGCTCGAGGCAGTTGCTCTGGTTGCGACGAGACACCCTGACATCGTGCTGATGGACATCCGCATGCCAGAGCTCGACGGGATCGAGGCGACGAGGCGGCTGATCGCAACCACACCGCAGACCCGCGTGCTCATGCTGACGACATTCGACCTTGACGAATACATCGTCGAGGCCTTCCGCGCCGGCGCCTCTGGATTTCTGCTGAAGACTGCGCCACGCGATCAGCTCGTTGCGGCGGTGCGCACCGTGCACGCGGGCGAAGCGCTGCTCGCACCTGCCTCGACGCGGAGGCTGATCGAGCAGTTCGCCCAGCCCGTGCGCGAATCGCCCGTGCTCGACTCGCTGACAGCGCGCGAGAGGGACGTGCTGGTCCTCCTCGCGCGCGGGCTGACGAACGCCGAGATCGCGGCAGAGCTCGTCGTCGAGCCGTCAACGGTCAAGTCGCACGTCGCGAGCCTGCTCGCGAAAGTCGGGCTTCGTGACCGGGTTCAGGCAGTCGTCTTCGCGTACGAGTCAGGGCTCGTACGCGCCGGCGTCACGCGGACCTAGAGGCGACAGCGATGGTCGCTCAGCCGGCGCCGGCGCCGTCGACGGCGACCGTACGGGCCTTGCCCAGCTCCTTCGCCCGGTAGAGAGCGTCGTCGGCACGCTGGAAGAGGTCGTTCGGCTCTTCGCCCGGCTTCAGCTCCGCGACCCCCGCCGAGAGCTGGAGCGTCCCGGCCAGGCCGATCGGGCGGGAGCCGATCGCGCGCGCGATCCGGCTCGCGAGCAGCTGGCCGTCCCCGACGCTGCCCTCGGGCAGGACGACGGCGAACTCGTCACCGCCGACGCGGCACGGAACGTCGGCGTCTCGCATCACCGTGAGCATGCGCTCCGCGGCCTCGGCCAGCACCGCGTCGCCGGCGAGATGACCCACGCGGTCGTTGACGGCCTTGAAGTCGTCGAGGTCGAGGACGATCACCGCGAGCCGCCGGTCGTAGCGCCCTGCGCGCGCGACCTCACGTGCGAGGGTCTCGTGGAAGTAACGGCGGTTGTGCAGGCCCGTCAGCGCGTCCAGGTCGGCGAGTGCGCGGGCCTCCGCGTAGCGGCGAGCGTTCTCGAGCGCCGCCCCGGCCCTGAACGCGACACGTTCGAGCGCGTCGATCTCGTCCTCCGAGATCCGACGGGTCGACGAGCGGCTGAATGCGCTGAGGGTGCCGACGGATGATCCGTCGGCACGGAGCGGAACGACCACGCCCGACCGGACGAGCCCGGACGAGTCGTCGGCCGTGTCGATGCGGTAGCGGTAGGAGACCTCGACCGCCCGCAGGTTCTCGTTGGCCGGGATCTCGAGCGCTGCCCCGGCGGCCTCGTCGGCCGGCATGCCGATGCTTGCCGCGAGCCGCGCGCCGTCGGGGCCGGCTGCCTCGAGATGCGCCGACTCGACGCCCGGGATCGTGGCAACCGCCTCGAGCGTCCGCTCCGTCACCTCGTCGAGGTCGAGCGTCGCGGCCAGTTCGACCTGGAACCGCTCGACACGGCCCGCCGGCTCGTTCGCCTCGAGGGCGTCGGCGAGGTCGCGCATCGTCTCCTGCATCCCCGCCGCGAGCGACTTCACCGCCTCGGCGACCCGGTCGTCGGCCGTCGCCCGAGCGCGCCAAACCGCAACTGCTGCCGCGAGGGCAGTCAGAAACGCGAGACAGAGTGCCCCGATAGCGAAATAGACGTTCACCGCAGTCGGCTCACCATAGTGAGGGATCAAGCAGAAGGCTATGGCGCGAAATGGTGAAAAAACGGGCGCCGCCGGCGATCGGCTACCCTGCTTGAACGCAAGGAACGAAGCGGGTTCGAGGCGTTTGCGACCTCTTGCTCGATTCGCTACCATGCCTCGCCGTCGGTGGGCGCCGCGTGCTCCCCCGTCCTTCTGTCTGAATACGACCCGCTTTAGGAGATCTGTTTCCGCATGCCGACCGTCAATCAACTGATTCGCAAGGGCCGCGTGAAGAAGCGCGCCAAGGTGAAGACCCCTGCGCTCGCGGGAGCCCCGCAGAAGCGCGGCGTCTGCACGCGGGTCTCGACGACCACCCCGCGTAAGCCGAACTCGGCGCTGCGGAAGATCGCGCGCGTCCGGCTCACGAACGGCCAGGAGGTCGGCACCTACATTCCCGGCGAGGGTCACAATCTCCAGGAGCACTCCGTCGTGCTCGTCCGCGGCGGCCGCACGAGCGACCTCCCGGGCTTCCGTTACAAGGTGATCCGTGCCGCGCTCGACGCCTCCGGGGTCGCCGACCGCAAGCAAGGCCGGTCGAAGTACGGAGCGAAGAAGAGCTCCTCGTAATGCCCCGCCGCGCTGAAATCACCCCGCGCCCGGTCATCTCCGACCCGGTCTACGACAGCCAGCTCGTGACGCAGCTGATGAACCGCGTCATGCGTGACGGCAAGAAGTCGACGGCCGAGGCGATCGTCTATTCGGCGCTCGACAAGGTCGGCGAGAAGACGGGCCGCCCGCCGGTCGAGGTGCTCGAGCAGGCCGTGAAGACGGTCACGCCGGTGCTCGAGGTTCGCTCGCGCCGCGTCGGTGGCGCGAACTATCAGGTTCCGATCGAGGTTCCGCAGCGCCGCGGGCGCACGCTGGCCCTTCGCTGGCTCGTCACGTTCTCGCGCGACCGTCGTGAGAAGCACATGGCGGACAAGCTGGCCGGCGAGATCCTCGATGCCCTCGAGCAGCAGGGCAACGCGTACAAGCGCAAAGACGACATGTACCGGATGGCGCAGGCCAACAAGGCCTTTGCGCACTACCGCTGGTAAGGGAGAGAGTTGGCTGTAACTGAATCACGCGTGGCGCTGGACCGCGTCCGCAACATCGGGATCATGGCTCACATCGACGCGGGTAAGACCACGACGACGGAGCGGATCCTCTACTACACCGGCCGCACCCACAAGATGGGTGAGGTGCACGAGGGCGCGGCGACGATGGACTGGATGGCGCAGGAGCAGGAGCGCGGCATCACGATCACGTCTGCTGCGACCACTGCGACGTGGCGCGACCACCGCATCAATATTATCGACACGCCCGGGCACGTGGACTTTACCGCCGAGGTCGAGCGCAGCCTGCGCGTGCTCGACGGCGCCGTCGCCGTCTTCGACTCCGTCGCGGGCGTCCAGCCGCAGTCGGAGACCGTCTGGCGCCAGGCCGACAAGTACCGCGTGCCGCGGATCGCGTTCATCAACAAGATGGACCGCACCGGCGCCGACTTCTTCAAGTCCGTCCAGTCGATGATCGACCGCCTCGGCGCGAACCCCGTGCCGATCCAACTGCCGATCGGGCAGGAGGAGAAGCACGTCGGCGTGGTCGACCTCGTCGAGATGAAGGCAATCGTCTACAAGGACGACCTGGGCGAGGACTTCGACGTCACCGACATCCCGGCCGAGCTCGCCGAGCAGGCGCACGCCTACCATCACCAGCTGATCGACGCCGTCGCCGAGTTCGACGACGAGCTGACCGAGACCTACCTCACCGACGAGTCGCTCGTCACGCCGGAGATGATCAGGCGCGCGCTTCGCGCAGCGACGATCGCCGACGCGCTCACACCGGTCATTCTCGGCTCCGCGTTCAAGAACAAGGGCGTCCAGCCGTTGCTCGACGCGGTGATCGACTACCTGCCGAGCCCGCTCGACGTGCCGCCCATGATCGGCCTCGACCCCAAGTCGGGCGCCGAGATCACGCGCGAGCCGTCGATCGAGCAGCCGTTCTCGGCGCTCGCGTTCAAGGTGATGTCCGACCCGTTCGTCGGCAAGCTCACGTACTTCCGCGTCTACTCCGGCAAGGTCAAGGCGGGCGACCGCGTGCTCAATACGACTACCGGCAAGACCGAGCGGATCGGCCGCATCCTCCAGATGCACGCGAACCATCGCGAAGAGCGCGAGGAGATCGGCGCGGGCGACATCGCGGCCGGCGTCGGCCTGAAGTCGACGACGACCGGCGACACGCTCGCGATCGAGAGCTCGCCGATCATTCTCGAGTCGATGACGTTCCCCGAGCCCGTGATCTCCGTCGCCGTCGAGCCGAAGTCGAAGGCCGACCAGGACAAGCTGGGCAACGGCCTGGCGCGGCTCTCCGACGAGGATCCGACCTTCCGCGTCACCTCGGACGAGGAGACCGGCCAGACGCTGATCGCCGGTATGGGCGAGCTGCACCTCGAGATCATCATCGACCGCCTGAAGCGCGAGTTCAACGTCGACGCGAACGTCGGCCGCCCACAGGTCGCCTATCGCGAGACCATCTCCAAGCCGGCCGAGAAGATCCAGGGCAAGTTCGTCCGCCAGACGGGCGGCTCGGGCCAGTACGGGGACGCAGTGATCAACTTGCTGCCGCAGGAAGCGGGCAAGGGCTACGAGTTCGTCGACAAGATCGTCGGCGGCAAGATTCCGAAGGAGTACATCAAGCCGATCGACGAAGGCATTCGCGAAGCGATGAGCTCGGGCGTCCTCGCCGGCTATCCCGTCGTCGATGTGAAGGTCGAGTTGATCGACGGCTCCTACCACGACGTCGACTCGAGCGAGCGCGCATTCAAGATCGCAGGCTCTATTGCTTTCAAGGAAGCGATGAAGCGCGCGAAGCCGAAGCTGCTCGAGCCGGTGATGGCCGTCGAGGTCACGACACCCGAGGACTACCTCGGTGACGTGATGGGCAACCTGAACAGCCGTCGCGGCCGCATCGAGGACATGTCGCCGGTCGGCAACGCTCAGGTGATCAAGGCGATGGTCCCGCTGAGCGAGATGTTCGGGTACGCCACCGACCTGCGGTCGATGTCCCAGGGCCGCGCTGACTTCACAATGCAGTTCGACCGGTACGAAGAGGTGCCGGCGTCTATCGCAAGCGAGATCACCGAGCAGACCTCGGGATCAAAGTAAAAGGAAGGAAGGAATGGCCAAGCAGAAGTTCGAGCGCACGAAGCCGCACCTCAACGTCGGCACCATCGGGCACATCGACCACGGGAAGACGACGCTGACAGCCGCGATCTCGAACGTGCTCGCGAAGCGCGGCGGTGGCGGACAGGTGAAGAGCTTCGCCGAGATCGACAACGCCCCCGAGGAGCGCCAGCGCGGCATCACGATCAACACGTCGCACGTGGAGTACGAGACGCCGAACCGTCACTACGCGCACGTCGACTGCCCTGGTCATGCCGACTACATCAAGAACATGATCACGGGCGCCGCGCAGATGGACGGCGCGATTCTCGTCGTCAGCGCTGCCGACGGCCCGATGCCGCAGACGCGTGAGCACATCCTGCTCGCCCGTCAGGTCGGCGTGCCGTACATCGTGGTCGCGCTGAACAAGGCGGACATGGTCGACGACGAGGAGCTGCTCGAGCTCGTCGAGCTCGAGGTCCAGGAGCTCCTGTCCAAGTACGACTTCCCCGGCGACGACATCCCGATCGTCCGCGTCTCGGCGCTGAAGGCGCTCGAGGGCGACGAGGCGTGGGAGGAGAAGATCGTCGAGCTGATGGAAGCGGTCGACTCCTACATCCCGGAGCCGGAGCGCGAGTCCGACAAGCCGTTCCTGATGCCGATCGAGGACGTCTTCACGATCACGGGCCGCGGCACGGTCGTCACCGGCCGCGTGGAGCAGGGCAAGATCGAGGTCGGGAACGAGATCGAGATCGTCGGCATCCACGAGAAGGTCGAGAAGACCGTCGTCACCGGGCTCGAGATGTTCCAGAAGTCGCTCGACTACGCGCATGCAGGTGACAACGCGGGTGCACTTCTCCGTGGTGTCAAGCGCGAGGACGTCGAGCGTGGCCAGGTGCTCGCGAAGCCCGGGTCGATCACCCCGCACACGCACTTCAAGGCCGAGGTCTACGTGCTGTCGAAGGACGAAGGCGGCCGTCACACGCCGTTCTTCAACAACTACCGCCCGCAGTTCTACTTCCGCACCACGGACGTGACGGGCGCAGTCAGCCTTCCGGAGGGCCAGGAGATGGTCATGCCGGGCGACAACACGAATATGGAGATCGAGCTGATCCAGCCGATCGCCATGGATCAGGGCCTGCGCTTCGCGATCCGCGAGGGCGGCCGCACCGTCGGTGCCGGCGTCGTCACTGAAATCGTCAAGTAACTGATCGTCGAGTAGAGAGCAGCAGACATGGCACAGGGAAAAATCCGGATCCGCCTGAAGGGCTACGACCATCAACAGCTGGACCGGTCGGCCCAGCAGATCGTCGACACCGCGCAACGCAGCGGTGCGACGATCACTGGGCCGGTCCCTCTGCCGACGGAGAAGAACGTCTACTGCGTGATCCGCAGCCCGTTCAAGGACAAGGACTCACGCGAGCACTTCGAGATCCGCACCCACAAGCGGCTCATCGACATCCTCAGCCCGACGCCGAAGACGATCGACCAGCTGATGCGGCTCGATCTCCCGGCGGGCGTCGACATCGAGATCAAGCTCTAGCCATGGCGAAGGGAATCCTCGGCAAGAAGCTCGGCATGACGCAGGTCTTCGATCCGGAGACCGGCGGGGTCACGGCTGTCACGGTCATCCAGGCCGGCCCGTGCCCCGTCGTGCAGGTGAAGTTCGAGGCCGAGGACGGCTACGACGCCGTGCAGCTCGCATTCGACGCCGTGCCCGACCGCAAGCTGACGAAGCCCGAGCTCGGCCATCTGGCCAAGTTCAAGGTCGGCGCGCACCGCAGGCTCGTCGAGTTTCGTGGCGGCATCGACGGCGCGGTCGAGGGCGAGCAGGTGACTGTCGAGCTCTTCGAGGCAGGCGACAAGGTGAAGGTCGCCGGCATCGGCATCGGCAAGGGCTTCCAGGGCACGATCAAGCGCCACAACTTCAGCTCGGGCCCGCGCTCGCACGGCTCCCACAACATTCGCAAGCCCGGCTCGATCGGAGCGTCGGCGACGCCCTCGCGCGTCATGAAGGGCCGCAAGATGCCCGGCCTGATGGGCGGCAAGCGGGTCACGCAACTCGGCCTGACCGTGCACGGCATCGATGCCGAGCTCAACCTCCTGCTCGTGAAGGGCGCCGTCCCTGGCCCGAAGAACGGCTTCGTCGAGGTGCGCGGGTAATGGCCTCTCCCACCGCTCCCATGCTCGATGCGTCGGGCAAGAAGTCGAAGGACGTCTCGCTCGGCGAGGACGTGTTCGGCGCCGAGGTCAAGGCACATCTCGTGCACGAAGCGGTCCGGTCCGAGATGAACGCGCAACGCGCAGGCACCTCCGCGACGAAGAGCCGCGGGCTCGTCTCCGGCGGTCGCGCGAAGCCGTGGCGCCAGAAGGGCACCGGCCGCGCGCGTCAGGGCACGATCCGCGCCCCGCAGTTCTCGGGCGGCGGTCATGCGTTCGCGAAGACGCCGCGTGACTTCGTGCAGAAGGTCAACCGCAAGGCGGCCAAAGCCGCGCTTCGGTCGGCCCTCGCGAGCCACGTCAACGAGGGCTCGCTCGCGATCGTCTCCGCCGACGATTTCGACGCTCCGTCGACCAAGCAGGGCAAGGCGCTCGTCGAAGCCTGGGGCCAGCGCACGCCGCTCGTGATCGTGGCGACCGAGGGTGAGACGAACCTCCTGAAGAGCTTCCGCAACCTGCAGCGGGTCGTCGTCATCACGCCGAGCGAGGTCGAGGTCAGCGCTCTCGTGTGGGCGCGTTCGCTGCTCGTCACCGAGACTGCGCTGCCGCTCGTCGAGGGGAGGGCACAGTAAATGGCCCTGCACGCAAGCCAGGTCCTTCTGGCGCCGATCGTCAGTGAGAAGAGCTACGCGGCGTCGACGAGTGGCCAGTACACCTTCAAGGTGCATCCGGACGCGCACAAGACGCAGATCCGCCAGGCCGTCGAGCAGATGTTCGACGTCAAGGTTGCGCGCGTCAACGTGATCAAGGTGCAGGCCAAGCCGAAGCGGCGCGGAGCAATCAAGGGCACCCGTCAGGGTTGGAAGAAGGCCATCGTGCTCCTGCGCGCCGGCGACACGATCGAGATCTTCGAAGGAGCGCAGATTTAGCCATGCCAGTCCGTAGGTTCAAGCCGACCTCTCCGGGCCGCCGTCACATGACGGTGTCTGACTTCGCCGAGATCACGAAGTCGAAGCCCGAGAAGGCGCTCACCGAAAAGCTGACCAAGAAGGGTGGCCGCAACAACACGGGCCGCATCACGACGCGCCATCAGGGCGGCGGCCACAAGCGCCGTTACCGCCTCGTCGACTTCAAGCGCACGAAGGACGGCGTGCCGGCCAAAGTGGCGGCGATCGAGTACGACCCGAATCGCTCTGCGCGCATCGCGCTGCTGCACTACGCCGACGGGTTCAAGGCCTACATCCTCGCGCCGGCCGGTCTGCGCGTCGGCTCGGTCGTGCAGTCGGGCGCCGACGCCGACATCAAGCCGGGCAACGCGCTCCCGCTCGAGAACATCCCCACAGGCACGCTCGTGCACAACGTCGAGCTGAAGCCAGGCAAGGGCGGCCAGATGGCGCGCTCGGCCGGCTCCGGCATCCAGCTGGTTGCAAAGGACGGCGCCCACGCGACGCTGCGTCTGCCCTCGGGCGAAATGCGGCGTGTGCTGATGACCTGCCGCGCCACGGTCGGCCAGGTCGGGAACGTCGAGCACGGCAACATCACCGGCGGCAAGGCCGGGCGCAGCCGCTGGCGGGGCATCCGCCCGGGCGTGCGCGGCTCGGCCATGAACCCGGTCGACCATCCGCACGGCGGCGGCGAGGGCAAGTCGAAGGGCGGCCGTCATCCGGTAACCCCGTGGGGCGTTCCCACACTCGGCAAGCGCACCCGCTCCAAGCACAAGGAATCCAACAAGTTGATCGTTCGCGGCCGTCGCCGCGGGAAGGACAAGCGCTAAATGTCGAGATCTTCGAAGAAGGGGCCTTTCGTCGAGGAGCGGCTGCTCGCGCGCATCCAGAAGATGAATGACTCCGGTTCCAAGAACATGATTCGCACCTGGTCACGGACCTCCACGGTCTTCCCCGACATGGTCGGTCACACGATCGCGGTCCACGACGGCCGCAAGCACGTGCCGGTGTTCATCTCGGAGCAGATGGTGGGGCACAAGCTGGGCGAGTTCGCGCCGACCCGGCACTTCCGTGGCCACGCCGGCGACCAGAAGACGCAGGTGAAGAAGCGCTAATGGCTGCCGTCGCGGAAAAGCAGCAGACCGTGCAAGCGGTCGCGAAGTTCGTCCGGATCTCGCCGCGCAAGGCGCGCCTGGTGACGGACAACATCCGCGGGCGCAGCGTGCCCGAGGCGCGCACGATTCTCGCGTTCACCGAGCGCGCCGCCGCGGTCGAGATCGAGAAGGTCCTGAGCTCTGCCGTCGCGAACGCCGAGTCGAACCCGGCGCTGCAGTGGCGCGGCGACGACCTCGTCGTTGCGGCTGTCTTCGTCGACGGTGGTCCGACGATCAAGCGCTGGCGCGCCCGCGCGCGCGGCCGCGTCGCCCGCATCAAGAAGCGCACGTGCCACATCACGATTCAGGTCGCGCAGACGGCTGCGGCTCCCGCTCCGGCGGAGAAGACCAAGCCGAAGAGGCGCAAGTCGACCGCGAAGAAGGAGAGCTAGTGGGTCAGAAAATTCATCCTGGCGGCCTGCGCGTCGGTGTCATCCACGACTGGAAGTCGAACTGGATGGTCCCCGACAAGGAATTCGCAGGCGCGCTGATCGAAGACATCAAGATCCGCGAGCACATTCTCGGGAAGCTCTCGCACGCCGGGTTGTCGGACATCCTGATCCGCAAGGACAAGCAGCGGATCACGATCGACATCTACACGGCGCGCCCCGGCATCGTGATCGGCAAGTCCGGGGTCGAGGTCGACGCGCTGCGCAAAGAAGTGCACGCGATGACGCAGAAGAACGTGCACATCAACATCAACGAGATCAAGCGGCCGGAGCTCGACGCGAAGCTTGTCGCTCAGTCGATCGCTGAACAGTTGCAAAACCGGGTTTCATTCCGCAGGGCGATGAAGCGTTCCCTCGCGTCCGCGATCCGCTCGGGCGCAGCCGGCGTGAAGGTCAAGTGCTCGGGCCGCCTGGGCGGCTCCGAGATGAGCCGCTCGGAGCAGTACTCCGAGGGCCGCGTGCCGCTGCACACCATTCGCGCGGACATCGACTACGGCTTCGTCGAGGCGAGGACTCCGACCGGCCGCATCGGCGTGAAGGTCTGGATCAACAAGGGCGAGATCATGCCGCAGGGCTACTCGGGCATGGCCGAGAAGAAGGAGACGCGGCTTGGCGACCAGGACACGGCACGCCGCCGTGGTGGCGTCACCGAGGGTCTCGGCGCCTCGCGCGAATCCGGCCGCAATCGCAACCAGGATCGCGAGGGTCTCGGCCCGGTGCGCCGCGGCCGTCCCGGCCAGCGCGGCGGCCAGCCGCAGCGCCCCGGCGGTGGCGGGCCTGGCAACCGCGCCGGTGCCCCGCGCAACCGTGGCGGCGCGACGCGCCCCGCTGGTGGAGGCCGTCCGCAACGCGAGACGACCGCTCCCGAGGCGACGACTCCCGAGACGACCGCTCCCGAGGCGAACGTCGCCACACCCGTGACCGAGCCGGTCGTCGCCGAGCAGGTCGTGGAGGCGACTCCGGCGCCGGCCGTCGAGGCGACGCCCGCACCGGCCGCGGAGGCGACCGTCGAGACGCCGCAGGAGACGACGAAGCCCGAGAAGAAGCCCGCCGCTCCGAGGAAGCCCGCTGCCGAGAAGAAGCCGGCCGCGGCCGACAAGCCGGCCGCCGACGAGAAGCCGGCCGCGAGGAAGGCCGCCCCGAAGAAGCCGGCGCCGAAGAAGGCCGATAGCTGATGCTGCTCCCCAAGAAGACCAAGTTCAGGAAGCACCATCGCGGCCGCCGCCGCGGCGAGTCGCGCGGGCAGACGACCGTGAACTTCGGCGAGTACGGGATCAAGGCCCTCGAGGCCGGCTGGATCACGAACCGCCAGATCGAGGCGGCCCGGATCGCGATGACGCGCAAGATCAAGCGCGGCGGCAAGGTCTGGATCAACGTCTTCCCCGACAAGCCCTTCACGAAGAAGCCGGCCGAGACGCGCATGGGCAAGGGCAAAGGCTCACCCGAAGGCTGGGTGGCCGTGGTCAAGCCCGGGCGCGTCATGTTCGAGCTCGCAGGCGTGCCCGAGCCGCTGGCCAAGGAAGCACTGCGCCTGGCCGGCCAGAAGCTGCCGCTGAAGACGAAGTTCGTGCGGCGCGACGACGGTGGTGATCTCTTTGCGGGCTAGAGACCTCCGCGATCTGTCGAACGACGAGCTGGATCACAAGCTCGCAGACACCCGGCAGGAGCTCTTCAACCTCCGGTTTCAGGCAGCCACCGGCGCACTCGAGAACTCGACGCGCCTCCGGCTCGCCAAGCGCGAGATCGCGCGCATCTTGACGACGCAGCACGAGCGCAACTCCAACAAGCAGAAAGTGCAGAACTAGATGGCGGACGAAAAAGAACTGAACGAGACACCCGAGGAGTCGACGACCGAGGAAGCCGCCGTCGAGGAGACGACCCCGGCGGCCGAAGTCGAGGAGACCCCGGCTGTCGAGGAGACTCCGGCTCCAGAAGCGGCACCTGCGGCTGAGGTCGACGAGGCGCCGGCCGCCGAAGAGGCACCCGTTGCCGCCGAGGAGCCCGTTGCCGCGGAGGCAGCGGCTGTCGAAGAGGCGGCGCCCGAAGAGGTAGCGCCCGAAGAGCCGGCCGCAGCACCGGTCGCGAAGCCGTCGAAGTCGCAGCGGCACGTGCCCCGGACCGCGCGCCGCACGCGCACGAAGGTCGTACGCGAGAAGCCAGCTTCGCGCAAGCCGATCACGCGCACGGAGAAGCCGGACTACGAGCGCGGCCGTCGCCAGGAGCGACGCGGCGTCGTCGTCTCCGACAAGGGCGACAAGACGATCATCGTCAAGGTCGACGTGATCAAGAGCCACCCGAAGTACAAGAAGGTGATCCGCTCGACGGTCAAGTTCCATGCGCACGACGAGGCGAACACGGCCGGCGTCGGCGACAAGGTGCGCATCGTCGAGACGCGGCCGCTCTCCAAGCTGAAGCACTGGCGCCTCGCCGAGATCACGGAGAAGGCGAAGTGATCCAGCAGGAAACACGTCTCAAAGTGGCCGACAACACGGGTGCGCGTGAGCTACTCTGCATCCGCGTTGCCGGCGGCTCCAGGCGCCGCTACGCACGTGTCGGCGACATCATCACTGCGACCGTCAAGTCCGCTGCCCCACAGGGCGCGGTCAAGAAGGGCGAAGTGGTGAAGGCCGTCGTCGTGCGGACGAAGAAGCCCTTCGGCCGTGACGACGGAACGCTGATCGCGTTCGACGAGAACGCAGCTGTGCTGATCGACAACGCAAGGAATCCGCGCGGGACGCGCATCTTCGGGCCTGTCGCCCGCGAGTTGCGTGAGAAGAACTTCATGAAAATCGTGAGCCTGGCTCCAGAAGTCCTTTAAGAGAATGGTGCTCTAGTTATGGCGACTGCAATGAAAATCAAGAAGGGCGACACCGTCCAGATGCTCTCCGGGAAGGACCGGGGGAAGCAAGGACGGGTCCTCGAGGCACGCCCGCGCGCCGGCAAGGTGCTCGTCGAGAACCTGAACATGACGAAGCGCCACCGCAAGCCGCGCCCGATTCGCGACGCGAGCCGCATGGGGGGAACGCAGATGGCGCCCGGCGGGATCATGGATCTCGCTGCCCCGGTTGCGATCTCGAACGTGATGCTCGTCTGTCCGACGTGCAAGCTGCCGACCCGCGTCGGCTACCGGTTCAAGGAAGCCAAGGGCGGCGAGCAGGTCAAGGTGCGCGTCTGCAAGCGCGAAGGCTGCGGCCAGGAGATCGATCGCTGATGGCAACCACCGAGACCTATACGCCCCGCCTGAAGCAGCAGTACAACGACGAGCTCCGCAGCCAGTTGCAGGAGCAGCTCGGGCTGGAGTCGATCATGCAGGTGCCGTGCATCTCGAAGATCACCCTGAACATGGGTGTCGGCGAGGGCAAGAACGACGCCAAGCAGATCGACGCTGCGCAGGAGGAGCTGACGATCATCGCCGGCCAGCGCGCACAGGTCCGCCGCGCCCGCAAATCGATCGCGCAGTTCAAGATCCGCGAAGGCATGCCCATCGGCGTGAAGGTCACGCTGCGCGGCGACCGGATGTGGGAGTTCCTCGACCGGCTCGTCTCGATCGCGCTGCCGCGCATCCGCGACTTCCGCGGCCTGAGCCCGGCGTCGTTCGACGGCCGCGGCAACTACTCGCTCGGCATCCGCGAGCAGATCATCTTTCCCGAGATCGATTACGACAGCATCAATCTGATCCGTGGACTCGACGTCACGATCACGACGACCGGAAGTGACGACGATCAGGCGCATGCCCTCTTGCGGGGCCTCGGCCTGCCGTTCGGCACCGACGGACAAAGGGAGCTGTAAGTGGCGAAGAAGTCGCTTGTCGTGAAGGCTGCGCGCCCCGCGAAGTTCAAGGTGCGCAACTACACCCGCTGCAACCGCTGTGGGCGGCCGCGTGCCGTCTTCAAGAAGTTCGGGCTCTGCCGTATCTGCCTGCGGGAACTCGCCCATCAGGGCGTCATCCCCGGCATGACAAAGAGCTCCTGGTAGGAGGACAACGAGTGCTAACTGATCCCGTCGCCGACATGCTCACGCGCATCCGCAACGCCAACAAGGCGCTCCACGATCGCGCGGAGATGCCGAACTCGAAGTTGAAGGTCGAGATCGCCCGCATCCTCAAGGAGGAGGGCTACATCCGCGACTACCACATCGCGGAGAGCGCGGACCGTCCGCACAAGACGCTCGTCGTCGAGTTGAAGTACGGCCGGAGCCGCGAGCGGATCATCACCGACCTCAAGCGCATCTCCAAGCCGGGCCGGCGGATCTACGCCGGCAAGGATCGCCGCCAGCGTGTGCTCGGCGGCATGGGGATCGCGATCATGTCCACGTCCCGCGGCGTCGTCACGAGCCGCACCGCCGAAGCCGAAGGCATCGGCGGCGAAGTCATCTGCTACGTCTGGTAACGACACATGTCCCGTATCGGAAAACGTCCAATTGAGCTGCCCGCCGGCGTGATCGTCTCGGTCGATCCAGGCCGCGTCACCGTGTCCGGGCCGAAGGGCGAGCTGCGCCAGGTCGTGCCGCAGCGGATGAAGATCGTCGAGGACGACGGGGCGATTCTCGTCTCGCGTCCGACCGAGCGCGGCGAGGATCGCGCGCTGCACGGTCTCACACGCTCGTTGATCGCGAACATGGTCGAGGGCGTCACCCAGGGCTTCGAGAAGAAGCTCGAGATCCAGGGTGTCGGCTATCGCGCCGCGCTGTCCGGAACCGATCTCGAGCTTCAGGTCGGCTACTCGCACTCGGTCAAGATCAAGCCGCGCCAGGGCATCGAGTTCGAGGTCCCGGTGCCGACGCAGGTGGTCGTCCGCGGGATCGACAAGCAGGTCGTCGGCCAGACCGCCGCAGAGATTCGCAGAGTCCGTCCGCCGGAGCCCTACAAGGGCAAGGGCATCCGCTACGAGGGCGAGTTCGTTCGCCGGAAGGTCGGGAAGCGCGCATGAGCCAGCTCACCACTCGCGAAGCGCGCCTGCGCCGCCACCGGCGCGTCCGCGGCAAGGTTCGCGGCACCGCCGAGCGCCCGCGCCTGGCCGTGTTCCGTTCGAACCGCGGCATCTTCGCCCAGCTCGTCGACGACGACGCCGGCAAGACCATCGCGGCTGCATCGTGGATCGGGTTGCCGAAGTCATTCAAGGGCGACAAGTCGGACCAGGCCACGGAGGTCGGAGCCGCACTCGCCCTGGCCGCGAGGAAGGCCGGCATCAAAGCTGTTGTTTTCGACCGCGGGGGCTACCTGTTCCACGGTCGCGTCAAGGCGCTCGCTGAGGGCGCCCGTGAAGGAGGACTGAGGTTCTAGTGGCAGTTGACGTCCACGAGTCGAGAGAGCTGAAAGAGCGCGTCGTCGAGATCAACCGTGTCGCCAAGGTCGTCAAGGGCGGCCGGCGGTTCTCGTTCACCGCGCTCGTCGTGATCGGCGACGAAGTCGATCGCGTCGGCGTCGGCTACGGCAAGGCCCGCGAGGTTCCGCTCGCGATCTCGAAGGCCGTCGACGACGCGAAGAAGAACCTCTTCACGGTCGCGAAGCACGGCCAGACGATCACGCACGAGTCACTCGGCCGCTTCGACGCTGCGCGCGTCCTGCTGCGCCCGGCCTCGCCCGGTACCGGCGTCATCGCCGGTGGCGGTGTGCGCGCGGTGCTCGAGCTCGCCGGCATCCGCGACGTGCTCGCGAAGTCGCTCGGCACGACGAACCCGATCAACATGCTGAAGGCCGCCGAGACCGCTCTGCGGCAGCTGCGCCGCCCCGAGGACGTTGCGAGGGCGCGCGGCAAGTCGATTCGCGACGTGCTGCCCCACCAGGTGGCGGTCGAAGCCGAGCCGGAGGAGGTGGCGACCAATGGCGAAAGTGAAGCTGACCCAGGTTCGTAGCGCCATCGGCCAGACGCAGCGCCACCGCGGCACCTTGCGGGCGCTCGGCCTCGGCAGGATCGGCAAGACGGCCGAGCACACCGAAGGCCCGGTCCTGTCAGGCATGCTTCGCAAGGTCCGCCATCTCGTGAACGTGGAGGAGCAGCAGTAATGGCCGGTGAGCTGAACCTTTCGAACCTGCAGCCCGCGCAGCCGCGCAAGGACCGCAAGCGCGTAGGCCGCGGCATGGGCTCGGGCAAGGGACGCTACTCCGGTCGCGGGATCAAGGGCCAGAAGTCGCGCGCCGGCTCGCACGCCATGCGGGCCGGGTTCGAGGGCGGCCAGATGCCGCTGCACATGCGCACGGCCAAGCTCCGCGGTAACACCTCGGCGGACGCGATGCCCGTCGGCCCGTTCCGCACGTACACGCAGCCCGTCAACCTGCGCGACCTCGACCGCTTCGAGGCGGGCGAGGAAGTGACGCCCGAGTCGCTGAAGGCGAAGGGGCTCATTCGCACAATCCGCAAGGACGTGAAGCTGCTCGGTGTCGGCGATCTCTCCAAGAAGCTGACGATCACCGTGCACGCCGCCTCCGCGACGGCGCGCGAGAAGGTCGAGGCTGCGGGTGGCACGCTGACGCTCCTCAAGGAGCCGAAGGTTCGCAAGCCGAAGAACATGAAGCGCCGGCCGGAAGGCAGGACGAAGGACAGCACTCCGGAGGCGGAAGAGCCGCAGGCAGCCGCGGCTGACGAGACCACCGAGGCGACCGAAGAGACGACGGAAGGCGGCGAGTAGAGCCGTGTTGAGCTGGCTCGCCAACGCCTGGCGAGTCCCGGAGCTTCGACGCCGACTCCTGTTCACGGCGGGTGTCCTCTCGGTGTACCGCCTGGGCTCGTGGATTCCGGCGCCGGGCGTCGACTCGAGCCAGATCCAGAACTACTTCAACGGCAAGGGCGGCTCGGTGCTCGGCCTGCTGAATCTCTTCTCGGGCTCGGCGCTGTCGCGCTTCTCGATCTTCGCGCTCGGGATCATGCCGTACGTCACGGCGTCGATCATCCTGCAGCTGATGACGGTCGTCATCCCGCAGCTCGAGCAGTTGCAGAAGGAAGGCGAAGCGGGGACGGCCAAGATCAACCAGTACACGCGGTACCTCACCGTCGTGCTGGCCGCGGCGCAGTCGACCGGCTACGCATACCTCTTCAAGCGCTCGGGCGCCCTGTCCGTGAACAGCGGCCGCCTCGTCCTGATCATCGTGACGCTGACCGCCGGCACCGTGATGCTGATGTGGCTCGGCGAGCTGATCACCAAGCGCGGCATCGGCAACGGCATCTCGCTGCTCATCTTCGCCTCGATTCTCACCTCGGCCCCGCAGGGGATCAACGCCTGGATCAACGGCGGCCCGATGGAGCGACTGTTCTTCCCACTCATCGCGATCGGCATCGTCGTCGCGGTTGTCTTCGTGCAGGAGGGCCAACGGCGGATCCCGATCCAGTACGCCAAGCGCATGGTCGGACGCCGCCAGACGGGGGGCGGCGCAACCTACATGCCGCTGCGCGTCAACATGGCGGGCGTCATCCCGGTCATCTTCGCCGCAGCGCTCCTCGCGTTCCCGCCGACGATCGCGCAGTTCTTCCCGCAGACGCAGTCGTGGATCAACACGCACTTCTCGCCGTCCTCGACGATCTACCTCCTCACCGAGGCGGCGCTCATCATTATCTTCACCTACTTCTACACGGCTGTCACCTTCAACCCGGTCGACCAGGCCGACAACCTGCGCAAGTACGGCGGTTACATCCCGGGCATCCGGCCGGGCCCGCCGACGGCGCAGTACCTCGACCGTGTGCTCACGCGTCTGACGCTGCCGGGATCGCTCTTCCTGGCGGTCGTCGCCGTGCTCCCGTCCCTCTTCATCGCGCACTTCGGCTTCTCCCAGGCGACGTCACGCGCGCTCGGCGGCACCTCGGTGTTGATCGTCGTCGGCGTCGCGCTCGACACGATGAGGCAGATGGAATCGCAGATGATGATGCGCTCGTACGAGGGCTTCCTCAAATAGCCGTGAACCTTCTGGTACTCGGCCCGCAGGGAGCCGGCAAGGGGACGCAGGCGAAGCGCATCTCGGAGGAATTCGGGATCCCGCACGTCTCGACCGGCGACATGTTCCGCGCAGCGATCGCTGCGCGCACCGAGCTCGGGCGCAAGGTGGAGCCGTTGATCGACAGCGGCACACTGGTTCCCGACGAGGTGACGATCGCGCTGATCCGCGAGCGGCTGTCGGAGGACGACGCCCAGGCTGGGTTCGTGCTCGACGGGTTCCCGCGCAACCTGCTGCAGGCCGAAGCACTCGACGAGATGCTGGCCGCAATCGGGCGCACGCTCGACGCCATCCTCTTCTTCGACGTCACGGACTCGGTCGGCATGGAACGCGCCCTCAACCGCGCGCAGATCGACAACCGCACAGACGACACTCACGAGGTGATCGCGAAGCGACTTGCGACCTACCACTCGCAGACCGAGCCCGTGATCGAGCACTACCGGACGACCGGGAAGCTCGTGCCGGTGCGCGCCGGACGCACGATCGACGAGGTCTGGAACGAGATCTCGTCCGCGTTGCAGCAGGTGGCGCCGGCGTGATCATCCGCAAGTCCCAGCAGGAGATCGAGACGATGGTGCGCGCCGGCACGGTCGTCGCCGGCACGCTCGCGCTGCTCGAGGAGCACCTCCAGCCAGGGATCTCGACCCGCGAGCTCGACGCCCTCGCCGAGGACTTCATCCGCTCGCACGGCGGCGAGCCGACGTTCAAGGGATACAAGGGCTATCCGGCCGCCACATGCCTATCGCCGAACGCCATGGTCGTGCACGGCATCCCGGGCGACACCACGCTCGTCGCCGGCGACATCCTTTCCGTCGATGTCGGGGTCACCCTCGACGGGTTCGTCGCCGATTCCGCCTGGACCTTCGCGGTCGGGGCGATCGCTCCGGAGACGCAGCGCCTGCTCGACACGTGCAAGGCGGCGCTCGAGGCGGGCATCGCCGAGGCCCAGGTCGGGAAGTCGGTCGGGGACATCTCCCGTGCGGTTCAGACGGTCACCGAAGCGGCGGGTTACAGCATCATCCGCAGCCTCGTGGGGCACGGGGTGGGCCGTTCGATGCACGAAGACCCACAGGTGCCGAACTTCGTCTCGTCCTATACCGGCCCGGAGCTGCAGGAAGGCATGACGATCGCGATCGAGCCGATGATCACGGCCGGCGGCCCCGACGTCTACATCCACGACGACGACTGGTCGATTTCGACCTCCGACGGGTCGCTCGCCGCCCATTTCGAGCACACCGTCGCAGTCACCGCCCACGGCCCCCGGATCCTGACCGATGGGGCAGGGGTCCTGGTACGATAACGACCCGCGATGCGAGGCGTTTGCCCGCGCGCACCCTTCGTTTGAGGAAATACCACTCATGAAAGTTCGCCCGTCCGTCAAACCCATGTGTGAGCGCTGCCGCGTGATCAAGCGGCACGGGCGCACCATGGTCATTTGCACCAATCCACGTCACAAGCAGCGTCAGGGGTAACCGAACACTTATGGCACGTATCGCGGGTGTGAACCTGCCGAACCAGAAGCGACTCGAGATCGGTCTCACCTACATCTTCGGGATCGGGCAGCCGACCGCACAGAAGATCTGCACCGCGCTCGGCCTCTCGCCGGACACCAAGGTGCGCGACCTGACCGAGGACGAGGTCGCGAAGCTCCGCGAGCTCATCGACTCCGACTACCAGGTCGAAGGCGATCTGCGCCGCGAGCGTACTCAGGCGATCAAGCGCCTCCAGGAGATTGGCTCGTACCGCGGCCTGCGCCACCGGCGCAACCTGCCGCTGCGCGGCCAGCGCACGAAGACGAACGCGCGCACCCGCAAGGGCCCGAAGAAGACCGTCGGCCGCGGGAAGAAGGCGAAGTAAATGGCGCCTCCCCGGAGAGCAGCGACCCGCGGTCGCACCCGTCGCCGTGTCCGCAAGAACATCGCGATCGGCCAGGCGCACATCAAGACGTCGTTCAACAACACGATCGTCGCCCTGACCGACAAGGAGGGCAACGTGATCGTGTGGGAGTCCGCCGGCTCGGCCGGGTTCAAGGGCTCGCGCAAGTCGACCCCGTTCGCCGCGCAGGTGACCGCCGACTCGGCGGCCCGCAAGGGGATGGAGCACGGCCTCCAGAAGGTCGAGGTCTTCGTCAAGGGCCCCGGCTCCGGGCGCGAGACCGCAATCCGGTCACTGCAGGCCGCCGGGCTGGAGATCCTCGGAGTGAAGGACGTCTCGCCGCAGGCACACAACGGCGTCCGCCAGAAGAAGCGGAGGCGCGTCTAGTGGCTCGCGATCGTTCACCGAAGTGCAAGCAGTGCCGCCGGGAGGGCATCAAGCTCTTCCTGAAGGGCGAGCGCTGCCTGACGGAGAAATGCGCGATCGAGCGTCGCTCGTATCCGCCGGGCGAGCACGGCCGCGGCCGGATCAAGCAGAGCGAGTACCTGCTCCAGCTGCGTGAGAAGCAGAAGGCGCGCCGGTACTACGGCCTGCTCGAGACGCAGTTCCGCACCTACTACGAGAAGGCGAACAAGCGCGGTGGCATCACCGGCGAGAACCTCCTGCAAATGCTCGAGACGCGGCTCGACAACGTCGTCTACCGCCTTGGCTTCGCTGCGTCCCGCGCGCAGGCGCGTCAGCTCGTGCGGCACGGTCACTTCTCCGTGAACGGCCGCCGGGTGAACATCCCGAGCTACCAGGTCAAGCCCGACGACGTCGTGACGCTGAAAGGTGGGTCGAGCGCGGAGCAGATCGTCCGCGACGCGACCGATCTCACCGCCGCCGTCGCTCCGTGGTTGCAGGCCGACCACGAGGGGCTGACCGGCAAAGTGCTGAAGTGGCCGGAGCGTGCCGAGATCGACACCCCGGTTTCCGAACAGTTGATCGTCGAGCTCTACTCCAAGTAGCGCTCGCCTTAGGAAAGGAACAGATGGCCGTACGCGCACAGGATTTCCAGATCCCGAAGATCACGCACGAGGAAGTGAACGAGAATCGCGGCGTCTTCGTGATCGAGCCGCTCGACCGTGGCTTCGGCTACACGTTCGGGAACTCGTTGCGCCGGGTGCTCCTCTCCTCACTCGAGGGCGCCGCGGTGACCTCGGTGAAGCTCGAGGGTGTCGCACACGAGTTCACGACGCTGCCGGGTGTCCGCGAGGACGTCACCGACATCATCCTCAACCTGAAGCAGCTCGTCTGCATCCTGCACGGTGAGTCCCCCGAAGTCGAGGTTCGCCTCACGAAGCGGGGCGAGGGCATTGTCACCGCCGCCGACATCGAGGCGCCGGCCGACCTCGAGATCCTGAATCCGGACCTCGAGATCGCCAACCTCTCGTCGAAGGGACGCCTCGAGGTGACCGTCACGATCGGTCGCGGCCGCGGCTACCTGCCCGCCGAGGGCAACCGTGGTCAGGCACACACGATCGGCGTCATCCCGGTCGACTCGATGTTCTCGCCGATCAACCGCGTCGCGTACGACGTCGAGGCCGCACGTGTCGGGCAGCGCACCGACTACGACAAGCTGATCCTCGACGTCACGACGAACGGCTCGATCGATCCGAAGGACGCAATCGCCCAGGCGGCCGAGATCCTCATCCGCCAGCTCGCGATCTTCACCGACCTCGAGAAGATGGAGGGCTTCGGCGAGGCCGCGCAGGCAGCGGCCGAGGGCGCTGAGACGCCCGGCGTCTCGCTCGCGGGCGGGATGGAGAACTTCCCGATCGAGGAGCTCGAGCTTGGTGTTCGCTCGTACAACTGCCTCAAGCGGGTGGGGATCGAGACGATCGGCGATCTCGTCACGAAGTCGGAGTCGGAGCTCGCTGCGATCCCGAACTTCGGCAAGAAGTCGATCGAGGAAGTCAAGGAAACGCTCCAGCAGCACGGCCTCAACCTCCGTGGCGGCGCGTCCGCCAACGGCGTGGAGGCGTAGCGGCTCGATGCGGCACGCGCGCTCAGGGAAGAAGCTCGGTCGTGATTCGGCGCACCGCAAGGCGCTCTACTCGAACCTTGCGGGTGCGCTGATCGAGCACGGGCGCATCAAGACGACCGTCACGAAGGCGAAGGCCGTCAAGCCGATCGCCGAGCAGATGATCACGCTCGGCCGGCGCGGCGACCTGCACGCGCGCCGCCAGGCTACGGCGTTCCTGCGCTCGCGCGACATCGTGCACAAGCTCTTTGCCGAGGTCGCTCCCCGCTTCAAGGATCGGCCGGGCGGGTACGCGCGGATCATCAAGATCGGTCCGCGCCCGGGTGATGCGGCCGAGATGGCGTACCTCGAGCTCGTCGACGAGGAGTACGTGGCGAAGGAGCGCAAGGAGCGCACGCCGGAGCCCGCGGCGGCAGCGGTTGCTCCTGCAGCGGGCGAGGAGGCCCCGGAGACGGAGGCCGAGGCCGAAGCGGTCGAGGAGCCTGCGGGCGAGGCGGAGGACACCGGCGAGGCCGAGTCAGGCGAGGCGGAGGCCGACTCAGCCGACGGAGCCGACGAAGGCACCGACGACGGCGATCAGAGCGCCGCCGACGACGAAGTTCAGTAGCGACTTCGCGAAGCTCGTCTCGAAGAACCGCCAGCGCATCACCGCGAGCCCGATGAGCTCGAAGCCGACGACGATCGCGGCGGTGACGACGGCTGCGTGGTAGCTCGGGATCAGGAACGGCAGCGTGTGCAGGATCCCGCCGAGGAACGTACCGCCACCGGTGATCAAACCGCGCGCCACCGGGTTGCCGCGGCCGGTCAGCTCGCCCGTGTCCGACAGGCCCTCGCTGTAGGCCATCGAGATGCCGGCGCCGATCGCGGTTGCGAGGCCGGCGATGAACGCGGCGTGGGGCTGCTGGGTGTAGAACGCGATGCCGAAGATCGGCGCCAGAGTCGAGAGCGACCCGTCGATCAGGCCGACCATCGCGGGCTGAACCCGTTGGAGCAGGAACCTGTGGTCTTCCGACATGAATAGAGTATAGCTGACAGACAACAAGTGAACAGAGCATCAGGCAAACCATACAAACGAGGTCAGGAGCACCTGACGTGCGTCTGAAGCTGACGCTTTCCTACGACGGAAGCGCGTTCAGCGGCTGGGCGCCGCAGCCGGACCGACGGACGGTGCACGAGGAGCTCTTGCGCGCCCTCAGGAGGCTCTACGAGCGGGTCGATGACCTCGCGGTCGCCGGACGCACCGATGCGGGCGTGCACGCGCTCGCGAACGTGGTCTCGGTCGAGGTCGCCGGTGGCCCGCCGGCGGAAAAGGCCGCGGTCGCGCTGAACAGCGTCCTGCCGCTCGACCTCGCGGTGCTTCGCTCCGAGCCGGCCCCGGACGGCTTCAGCGCGCGCTACGACGCGCGCTCGCGTTCGTATCGGTACCGCATCTGGAACAGCTCGGTCCCGTCGGCACTCGAGTCTCGGCGAGCGTTGTGGCATCCACGGAGGCTCGACGTGGCCGCGCTGAACGAGAACGCGGCCGCGCTCGTCGGCCGGCATGAATTCACGGCGTTCACGCCCGCGGACACGAAGCACACCGTGTTCGTGCGTGAGGTGAGCGAGGCCCGCTGGTCACGGCTCGACGAGCAGGAGGTGACGTTCGAGATCACCGCGAACTCCTTTCTCCGACACATGGTCCGCACCGCGGTCGGCTCGATGCTGGCCGGCTACGAGCTCGCCCCTCTGGTCGACGCCCGCCCTCGCGCCGAAGGAGGCCCAACAGCACCCCCGCACGGCCTCTACCTCGTGCACGTGGCCTACTGAGCCATCTCTCCTCAGGCCTAGCCGCCGCCGAGCTCCGTATTTGGTCAGACCAAGTGTGACGCGCGGGCAACTTTTCGCCCACAGGCTTCTCGATCCCCAAGCGGGTGCTGCGCTTGATGGTGCGGGATCCCTCGTCGTTGCCTGTGGAGAACCGCCCCGTGCTCGCGAATACGTCGCGGAGCGAGGGACACGGCCGATTGGTGCAGTCTGCCGGGTGAGGGCCGCTCGCGGCGTGACGTGACCGCGGGGGTGGTGGCTACGATCGGCGCCGTGCGGTTTCCGGTGGTTCTCTTCGATCTCGACGGCACGGTCATCGACTCCGGCGCGATCATCCTCGCGTCGATGCGGCACGCGGCGGAGACCGTCGTCGGTGGCACGTACTCGGACGCCGAGCTGATGAAGGCGGTCGGCGGGCCGGGGCTCGAGGCGCAGATGGGTGCGCTCGACCCGGAACGCGTCGACGAGCTCGTGCAGGTCTACCGCGCGCACAACGAGCCGCTGCACGAGACGCTCGAATGCTGCGCCGGCATGGATACGGTTCTCGCCACGCTGAAGGAGCAGGGCCGCCGCCTCGGCATCGTCACCGCCAAGCGGCGGCTGACCGTCGACCTTGCGTTCGCGCGGCTGCCGATCGAGCATCTGTTCGACGTCGTCGTCGGCGGCGACGAGACCGAGCACCACAAGCCCGACCCGGCGCCTCTTCTGCTCGCGCTCGAGCGACTCGGCGCGCCCGCCGGAGACGCTGCCTACGTGGGCGACTCGCCGTTCGACATGCAGGCCGCACGGGCCGCCGGCCTCTACGCGATCGGGGTCAGCTGGGGCCGTATCCACGCGCGCGACGCACTCGTCGGCGACGCCGACGTGATCGTCGACCACGCGGAGGAGCTGCTTGGCATCCTCTGAGGCACAACGTGCGCAGGAGCTGCGCGGCCTCCTGAACCGCTGGCTGCACGAGTACCACGTCCTCGACGATCCCTCGGTCGACGATGCGACGTACGACCGGCACTACGACGAGCTCGTCGAGCTCGAGGCCAAGCACCCCGAGCTCGCGACGGACGACTCGCCGACGCGCCGGGTCGGTGCGCCGCTCTCTGGGAAGTTCCAGAAGGTTCGCCACCTCGAGCCGATGGGCTCGCTCGAGAAGGTGACGACCGACGATGCGCTCGAGAAGTGGGCCGCCGACATCGCCAAGCGGCTCGACACGGACGAGCCGATCGCGTTCGTGATCGAGCCGAAGATCGACGGGCTCGCGATCAACCTGACCTACGAAAACGGCGTGTTCACCCGTGGCGCGACTCGCGGCGACGGCGAGGTCGGCGAGGACGTCACCACCAATCTCCGGACGATCTCCTCGATTCCCCTCTGGATGCTCGGAGCCGACGCGACCGCGCTGCTCGAGGTGCGGGGCGAGGTCTACATGCCGCTGTCCGGGTTCCGCGCTTTGAACGAGCGGCTCGTCTCCGAGGACAAGAAACCGACCCCGAACCCACGCAACGCCGCCGCCGGCTCGCTGCGCCAGAAGGATCCGGCGATCACGGCCGCGCGCCCTCTCCGGTTCTGGGCGTACGGCATCGGTGCGCGCGAAGGGGTCGAGCTCACCTCGCACTGGCAGACCCTCGAGTGGCTGAAGACCCACGGCTTCCCGATCAACCCGTTCGCCGAGCGGCTCGAGACGATCGAAGCGGTGGCAAAGGCATGCCGCGACTGGGAGCGGAAGCGTGCCGAACTCGACTACGAGATCGACGGGATCGTGATCAAGGTCGACGACTATGCGCAGCAGCAGACGCTCGGCGCGCTTCATCAGCGACCACGCTGGGCGCGCGCCTTCAAATGGGCGCCGATGACCGCGACGACGCGCCTGAACAAGATCGCGATTCGCGTCGGCCGTACGGGTGCGCTCAATCCGTGGGCGATGCTCGAGCCCGTCGAGGTCGGCGGCGTGACGGTGTCGCGCGCAACTCTCCACAACGAGGAGGACATCAACCGCAAGGAGATTCGCGAGGGCGACGACGTGATCATCCAGCGCGCCGGCGACGTGATCCCACAGATCGTGGGGCCGGCCGGCGCGCACCGCCGCGGCACGAAGCGGTTCGCGATGCCGACGCACTGCCCGCTCTGCGGCACCGAGATCGTGAAGCCGGAGGGCGAAGTGATGCATCGCTGCCCGAACCGGGCCTGCCCCTCGCGCGGGCTCGAGTCCCTCATCAACTGGGTGCAGGCCGCCGCGGACATCGACGGAGTCGGTGAGCAGCTCGTGCGCAGGCTCTGGGAGCTCGGCCTCGTGCGCTCGCTGCCGGAGCTCTACCGGCTCACGAAGGAGCAACTGCTCGAGCTCGACGGGTTCGCCGAGATCTCGGCGACGAACACGATCGCGTCGATCGAAGCGTCGAAAGCGATCCCGTTCCGGCGTGTTCTGTTCGGGCTCAACATCCCTGACGTCGGCTGGGTGACGGCGCAGAACCTCGCCCGGCATTTCGGCAGCGTCGAGCGCCTTGCCGGTGCCGCGCAGGAGGAGATCATGGAGTGCGAGGGGATCGGGCCCGAGCGCGCCGAGGCGATCGCCGAGTGGTTTGCCGACGACGACAACGCGCGTCTCGTCGAGGAGTTGCGCGCGCTCGGGCTGAACTTCGAAGCCGACGAGGGCGACCGCCCCATCGAAGGGCCGCTGACCGGGAAGCAGTACGTGATCACAGGAACGCTCGAGACGATGTCGCGCGAGGAAGCGCGCGCGGCGCTCGAAGAGCTCGGCGCGAAGGTCTCCGACAACGTCTCCAAGAAGACGACCGGCGTGTTCGTGGGCGAGAGCCCGGGCTCGAAGGTCGCAAAGGCCGAGAAGGCAGGCGTCCCGCTCCGCAGCGAGGACGAGCTGAGAGCGTTGCTCGCCGACCCGGCGCTCAGGGAGTTGACGCAAGCGCGATCGCGAACCGGTCCTGCGCCTCGCGCGCCGAGAACGCTGAAACGGGCGCGCCGTTCTGGAGCACGGCGAAGGCGTAGCGGTCGCGGACGTAGCCGGAGAGGGCGGATGCACTGTCGGTCGTCCCGGTCTTCGCACGCACCTCTCCGCGGGCCGGCGCGTGCTGCAGCCGATGCTGGAGGGTGCCGTTGACGCCGGCGACGGGCAGTGCAGCCCAGAGCGGCCGATGCAGGTCGGGGTCGTTCCAGGCGATCGTGAGCAGCAACGAGATCGCGCGCGCGGTCAGACGGTCCTCCTGCGAGAGGCCGGAGCCGTCGACGATCCGCACGCCGGCGAGCGGGATGCCGACCGCTGCGAGGTCGCGCCTGACGATCGCCGCCCCTGCAGCGGTCGTGCCGCCGGCGCCGACCTCCGCGCCGATCGTCTTGAGCAGCTCCTCGGCCATGAAGTTGTCGCTGTCGTGATCCATCTCGGCGATCACCGTCGGCAGCAATTTGGACTCGATCTGCGCGACGATGTTCGCGTCGGCCGGTGCCCGTCCGAGCCCTACCGACCCCGTCTCGATCCCGTGCGCACGAAGTCGCCGGCGAAACTGCCCCGCGGCTGCCAGCGCCGGCGACTGCGCGACGTGACCGTCGTAGAAATCGCGGTCGACCGAGAGCGCAGACAGCGGTGGGCACTCGTTGATGAAGAAGACTGCTTTCCAGCCGGGCGCGGTCCGTCGCCCGTCGAACCACGACTCGTCGCCCAGCACGCGGCCATCGACCCGCCTGATCCCCGCGCGTCTCAGCTGCGTCGCGAGCCGGTCGAGGCCGCAGCGACGTGAGCGTGGGGTCGCCGAACCCCTTCAGGTAGATGTTCCCCACCCAGGTCGTCCCTTCCTGGTGCCCGCGCGCGAGCACCTCGGTCCGGAAGCGGTACGAATCGCCGAGGTCACGCAACGCGGCGAGTGTCACCGTCAGCTTCTCGTTGGACGCAGGCGCAAGTGATGTGTCGGGATTACGTGCGAAGAGTGTCTGCCCGGTGGTGAGGTCGATCGCAATCGCCCCGGACTCGCGGCCGAGAGCCCCGGGAACCGCGAGCGCGTGCGCGAGGCGGGCCGAGAGCGGCCGCTGAGCCGCGCTCGCGCTCGGCGGCGAGCGCGAGGACGGTGAGCGAGCAGACGACAGAGGAGCCGGCGCATCTCGCTCATTGTGAACGACGGGTATGACTGACCCCGGCGCCCTGGGCCTGGCGCCGATCGAGAATGGGCCTCGCAGCCCTTGCTCATTCGCGCCGCACCCCCCAGAATCGATGAGCGGCGCGGAACACATGACTGACCTCCTGCAGAAGATCTCGAACGCACTCGACGGTGAGTCGGACCACGACCTCGACCAGATCGAGAACACGCTCACGGATGGATATGCCTACGCGTTGGCGATCGAGGCCGAGCAGTGGCGGCTCGAGAAGCGTCTGTCCGCCGTCGCGCACGACATCGAGCGCGGCGACGTTGCCGAGAAGGCGCTCGAGCTGAGCGCGATCGCCAGACGACTCGACGGGAACGCCGCCGACCTCGCACGACTGCGTTCGCTTCTGACGGAGCTTCGCCGGCGCGCGAATGACGTCCGCGTCGGCGTCGCCTGATCCTCTAGACGATCCCCGAGCGCACGGCGTAGACCGCCGCCTGGATCCGGTTGTCGATCTGCAGCTTCATCAGGATGTTCGAGATGTGATTCTTGACCGTCTTCGGGCTGATGTGCAGCTCGCCGGCGATCATCGCGTTGTCCTTGCCGTTCGCGATCAGCTTCAGCACCTGGATCTCCCGGTCGGAGAGCTCTGACTGGATCGTCTCGGCGTCGCGATGCGATGGGCCCGACGCACGCACACGTTGGAGGACTTTTGCCGCGATGGTGGGGGATACGAGCGACTCGCCGATCGCCGCGGCCTGGATGCCGTGCATCAACTCGGCGATCGACGCGTCCTTCAGCAGGTAACCGCAGGCGCCGGCGAGGATGGCATCCATGACATCGCTGTCCTGATCGGAGATCGTCAGCACCAGCACCCGTGTCAGCGGCGCGATCATCGAGATCTGGCGCGTCGCTTCGACGCCGCTGATGCCGGGCATGTTCAGATCCATCACGACGACGTCCGGCGCGAGCTCGCGCACGGCGCGCAGCGCGTCGGTGCCGTTGTCGCATTCTCCCACCACCTGCACGCTCTGTTCCTCGAGCAGGTTGCGGAGCCCCGTGCGAAACAGGTCATGGTCGTCAACGAGCACGACGCGCGGGGTGACGGGCTCTGGGGTGTTCGCTGGGTCGTTCAACGGCCTACCTGGGCAACGGACCGGGCCGCGTAGTGTACCCGGGGTTTCCGCTAGTGAAGGACGATCGTGACGGTGCGGCGGCCCCAGGCATTCGCCTGCGCGACGGTCGGGAACCACAGGTCGATTGTTGCGCCCACCACCGATCCGCCCGTGTCGGCCGCGACGGCGTCGCCGTACCCGGGAATCTGCATGTGCGTGCCGAGGGGGATCACCGCCGGGTCGACCGCCACAACGCCCCAGCCGACCGGAAGGCCGGTCGCCGTCCGGCCGCCGAGCGAGTAACCCGTCGCGCTGACCGTGATCGTTCGACCGCTGACCCGGCTTGAGGTGCGCCGCGTCGGTCGAGGTCCCGGCCGCGGCTGCGGGCTCCCGCCCGAGTTGCGCCGGAGCGCGCCTGCGCCGCCTGGGCCTGCGCGACCAACGAGGCGATCTGTTGCTGCCCCAACCGCCGCTCCGACGCGAGCGAGCCGATGTACGCGCTGCGGGCAGCCCGTGTCCGGGCAAGGGACGTTGCTGTCCACTCGGCCTGAGCGGTGGCGCGCGCCAGCGACTGACGCCGAGCCGCGAGCGCATGTTGTGAGGAGAGAATGTTGCGTCGCGCCGTCTTCAGCTGCCGCAGGACGTCCTTGCCCTGGTTGCTCGCGCGGCTCAGGTTGTCGAGGCTCGAGAGCGCATCATCGAGCGTCCGCGAGCCGAAGACGATCTCGAGCGGCTCGACGCTTCCCTGCTCGTACAGCTGGCGGAGGCGGGCGCCGAGCCGGCTCTGCGCCACGACGGCACCGCGGCGGGCGATCGACAGCTGATGGTCGAGGCTCACCTCTTCATCGCGCAGGGCGGCTGTCTGCGTCCGCAGCCCCGCCAGGCGAGACTGGGCTGCGCCGAACTGCTCGTCGAGTGAATACAGGCCCAGCACTGCGGCCCGCGATTTCGCTGCGATTTGGGCGTCGTGCGCGCGCAACGTCGTCGTTCGGGACGCATCTGCGCCGCCCACGGCGGGAGCCGCGAGTACGAGAAGTGCGATGGCGACGAACGGCAAATAGCGCCGACGCGGCGTGTGTGCCTGCCCAAGCACGAGGGGCTGACCGTACCAGACTTCGCGAGCAGGACAGTCAGTTGGGACGCAGAATTCAGTAGGTTTTTAGGCAGATTCCGACAAGTACTTGCATTGACGCCCATCCGAGCACCCTGCTAACCTGCCGTACTCGTGACGTACCGGCCCCACCCGGTGCGCCTGCCCAGCCCTCTCCCCGGGGGTTGTCATTCGTAGGTTGGGTCAGGCGCCGTACGTTCTTGCCGGGATCTGCATTTGCCTTGTGGCAGCAGTCCCTGCGACAGCCGACCCCTCGGTCAGCGCCAAACGTGCCGAAGCGCAACAGGTCCTCGGGCAGTTGCAGACGCTCGACTCCTCGCTGGGCCGCGCCGTCGAGCAGTACAACCTCGCGAACGTGAAGCTCGCGCGCATTCGCCGCGACCTGAAGGAGAACCGTCACGAGCTACACATCGCGAAGAAGAATCTCAAGACGAGCCAGGGCGACATCGCACGCCGGCTTGTAACGCTCTACACCTCGGAGCAGACATCCACCCTCGACGTGATCCTCGGCGCGCGCAGCCTGGACGACATGATCAATGCGATGGACGGCGCCAAGAGCGTCACGTCCCTTGACGCCTCGGTGCTGAAGCAGGTGAAGCAGTTTCGCAGCGCTGTGAAGAAGAACGGACTGGCGCTCGCCGCCGCACACGCCGAGCAGCAGCGTCTGGTCGCGGAGCGCGCAGCGCGGAAGGCTCAGATCGAGTCGCAGATCTCCGAGCAGCACCGGCTGCTCTCGTCGATCAAGGGCGAGATCGCGCGCATCCAGGCCGCAGAAGCTGCTCGACAGCTGCAGATGGCCGCCGCGGCGCAGACGAGGCTCGCGACGCTTCATCGCGTCTCGCAGCAGCAGTCCGCCGACACCGTCGTCGGCATCTCGGCGATCACCCCGAGCACCGACACGGTCGTCGCCCCGCCGCCGACGCATTCCGGCGTTGCGGGAGTGGCGCTCTCGCAGCTCGGGACGCCGTATGTGTGGGCCGGCTCGGCTCCCGGAGGCTTCGACTGCTCGGGACTCGTCATGTGGGCGTACGCGCAGGTCGGCGTTTCGTTGCCGCATTCGACGTACGCGCAGTGGGGCTATGGCGTCGCTGTCTCCCGCGATCAGTTGCAGCCCGGCGACCTCGTCTTCTTCGACGGGCTCGGTCACGTCGGCATCTACATCGGCGGCGGGCAGTTCGTGCACGCTCCGCATACCGGCGACGTCGTCAAGATCTCCAGCCTCGATGAGAGCTGGTACGCGTCGACCTACGTCGGCGCCCGCCGGATTCTCTAGCTGTCGTCCGGCGACGAAAGTCGCTCGATTGCCGAAATCGCTGCGGCGAGGCCCTGCTCGCCGAAGATGTACGGAACCGCGTTGCGCACATCGTGGACCGGACGGTCGAGTGACGGCGAGCCGCCGGCCGCATTGACTGCGTACCGGACGGGTATCTCGTGGCACACGACGAGGATCACGCGCTCCGGGCGCTCGAGCACCGTGCGAAAGCCGTTTGCGAAGCGCGCGGCCGCGTCGTCGAGGCTCTCACCGCCCGGAAAGGGCTCGCTCCGAGATCGACCCTGCTTCCACGCGCGATACTCGGCGACCGTTTTCCCCTCGAGCTCGCCGACGCGCACGTCATCGAGGTCCGGGACGACGAGCTCCGCGACGATCCTTGCGCCCTTCGAGCGCCAGGTGAGCGGTTTCCTGCGCTCGCGGGAAGCGGGACGTCACCATCAGTTCGACCTCGAGCGCTGCGATCTGAAGGCCGAGCTCACGCGCCTCCGCCGCACCGTGTTCCGTCAAGCCGAGGTCGAGGGCCGGATCTCCGTTCGTGAGCCCCCTGACGTTGAGCTGGGACTCGCCGTGGCGCGCCAGGACGACGATCCGCATCTCGTCGAGCTTAATTGAGCCGTGGAAGGCAGCCCTCAGCTGACGACTGGAACGGCCGTCGCCGACAGGACGACGCGTGCCCGGCCGGCGTTCTTTGCCTCGTACAGCGCGGTGTCGGCGGCCTCCAGAAGCTCTGCCGGCCCGCCGGCGCTGGGCGTGAAGATCGCCACGCCGGCGCTCGCGGTCAGTTCGAGGCCATTGATCGGCTCGGCGGCGAGCACCGCGATGAGCTTCTCGGCGACGAACACGGTCCCAGGCCCGTCACCGTTCTCGGTGAGCACGCAGAACTCCTCACCGCCGTAGCGGAAGAGGGCGTCGGCCGACCTGAGGTTCCGCCGGAGCCGCGCTGCGACCTCCCGCAGGACGTCGTCGCCGGTGCGGTGGCCAAAGCGGTCGTTGATCGACTTGAAATGGTCGAGATCGAGGAGAATGCAACCGAGGTGGGAGCCGAGCTGCGCGGCCCGGGCGACGGCTTCCGCCAGCTGGTCGTCGAGCTGCGCCCGATTGAGGAGGCCGGTCAGGCGGTCGACAGAGGCGTCGTGCGCAAGCGATGCCATGCGGCGTCCGGTGCGCAACGCGATCGACACGCGGGCGACGAGCTCCTTGGCGTCGAACGGCTTCGTCATGTAGTCGACAGCCCCGGCTTCCAGCCCGAGCACGCGATCCTGCGGCATCGTGCGTCCCGAGAGGAAGATCACGGGCGGCGGGGCCGGGTTGTCGGCCGTCAACGCGATGCAGAGGTCGTGGCCGTTCAGCACGGGCATCGAGACGTCGAGGACGAGCAAGTCAGGGTCGTGCTCGGCGGCGAGCTGCAGCGCCTCCTCGCCGTTCTGGGCGGAGACGACGCGATACCCGGCGCGCTCGAGGCGCATGGTGACGAGGAGGCGGATGTCGGCGTCGTCGTCGGCGACCAGGATCAAGGGCGCGTTCTGCATACGGCTTTCATCGGCCGATTGGGGCTTCACTTGAGCACCGCCGCCTTCGGCCGAGCCTCTATTCGGGTGACGTGGGGACCCCTTTTCAGTGCGCGTCGAGCCCGATTCGGCCCGAAGCGTGATCCTGCAGCCGGTCGGCCGCAGGCAGCGTTGCGACCGCGAGCATCGCGCCCCCGGCCACGACCGCGCCGACAACCGCCAAGCGCAGCGCCACGCCCGGCACCCTCGCTCGCAGCGCGCGCGGCAGTTTCAGGACGTGCGCGAGGACGTGGAGGCTCGTCGCGCCGGCCCAGACGATGAAGCTCGCCTTGTGGAGGCCGACGATCGTGCCGTGCCTCTGGTCGAGGGCGAGCAGCGCGACTCCGGTGGCGAAAAGGACGATCGTCGAGAGGACGATCACCGGTGCGACCAGGACGCGGAGGATGAGCTGGGGCGGCCCGTGCTCCACGTACTCCTCGGCGTGGAGGTAGTAGCGCAGCGTCCGCCACCCGGTGCTCGCGAGCTTCAACGCGATGATCGGGATCAGCAGCATCCCGACGAAGGCGTGCACCGTCAAGAGCGACCCGAGCTGCAGCAACGTTGCGCCCTCGATCGCGAGCAGCAGCAGCAGAATCGCGGCGACGATCGAGGTCAGTTGCTCGTTGCCCGCGCTGCCGCCTGCGAACAGTCGTTTCAGCCGTGCCATCGCTCGTAGAGTGCCATCAGCCTTGCTGTCTCTCAGTCGTACAGCGCCGAAGCGTCGGCTGCGAAGTGCTCGAGAACGACCTTGCGGCGGAGCTTCAAGGTCGGGGTCAGCTCGTCGTGCTCGACGGTGAACTCGCGTGGAAGCACCCGGAAGCGCTTGATCTGCTCGTAGCGGCTGCGTTCCTCGTTGACGGCGTCGACCGCTCGCTGCACCTGGGCGTTTGCCTCCTCGGGTGAGAGGCTCGCAGTCGACTCGGGATCGAGCGTGATCAGCGCCGCGATATACGGCCGGCGGTCGCCGACGATGACCGCCTGCGACACGACCCGGTGCGCCTTCAGCTCGTTCTCGAGGTTCTGCGGCGCGACATTCTTGCCCCCGGCCGTGACGATGATGTCCTTCTTGCGATCGGTGATGACCAGGAAGCCGTCGTCGTCGATGTGGCCGACATCGCCTGTGTGCACGAAGCCCTCGGCGTCGAGCACCTCGCGCGTCGCCTCCTCGTCGCGGTAGTAGCCGGCGAAGACGGTGTTCGAGCGCAGCAGGATCTCGCCGTCCTCGGCGATCACGATCTCGACGCCTGGAAGCGGCTTGCCGACCGTGCCGAACTTGAAGTCCTCCTGCCGGTTGACGGTTGCTGCCGTCGTCACCTCGGAGAGGCCATAGCCCTCGAGGATCAGGATGTCGATCGCATGGAAGAACTCGGCGATGTCGCGGGAGAGGGGCGCGCCGCCCGCGTTCGCGACGCGCAGCCGTCCGCCGAGACGCGCCTTCACCTTCGTGTAGACGAGCCGGTCGGCGATGCGATGCTGCAGCGCGAGTGCGCGCGGCACGGGCTGCTTGGCCTGGCGCAGCTTCGAGACACGCAGGCCGACGCCCATCGCCCAGTCGACCAGCGCCTTGCGCGCGCCGGTCTGCGATTCGAACCCCGCGACGACCGCGGTGTGGATCTTCTCGTAGACGCGCGGTACGCTCGGGAAGAGCGTCGGCCGCACGCGCACGAGTTCGGAGCCCGCGCGCAGCGGGTCGGGCAGGAATGCGATCGTATAGCCCGTGTACGCCGCCGAGAGGTGCAGGAGGCGGCCGTAATTGTGCGCGAGCGGCAGGTAGAGGAGCATCACGTCGCCGGGCTCTGTCAAGCGATGCTCCATCTCGTCTGTCTTCGCGACCATCGCGTAGTAGTTGCGGTGGCGGATCATGCAGGCCTTCGGCGGCCCGGTTGTGCCCGAGGTGTAGATGAACGTGAAGAGGTCGTCCTCGTCGATCGAGTCCGCGCGCTCGTCGAGCGCGCCGGGATTCTCCGCCGCAAACGCGCGACCCCGTTCGCGCAGGTCTCCGAGGTCGGCAAACGAGAGGACGTGCTCGAGGTTCGCGCCGAGTTTCGCGCGCTGTTCGTCGTCCTCGACGAACGCGCCGACACAGTCCGAGTGCTCGATCACGTACTGCACGTCGTGCGGCGAGCTGTTCGCGTAGATCGGCGCGCCGACGGCGCCTACGAGTGCCAGAGCGAAATCGAAGAGCGACCATTCGAGATTCGTGCGCGCGAGGATTGCGAAGGAATCGCCGCGCCGGATCCCGAGTGCGAGCAAGCCGTTCGCGATCTCGTCGACGGCCTGGGCGGCATCGGCCCAGGAGACTTCCTGCCACTCACCTGACACCTCGGTCAGGTAGGCAGGGTCGGGATGCGCGGCTGCGACCGCGTCCCGCCACAGATTCGCGATCGTGCGGGCGCGGGCCACTGCTGCAAATCCTAATGATTGCCCCGCCGGCAGGAAGACGGTCGAAGGAGGCGAATCCACCTCGTCCTCTCTACAATCACCGCTTCCGCTCTACAATTACCCTTCTGCTTCAAACCCATCAAATGCGCACAACCTGGAACGGCTCAGTCAGCTTCGGACTCGTCAACATCCCCGTCGGCCTCGCGCCGGCGACGAAGGCGGTCGCCCGCCAGTCGGATGTGTCGTTCCGCATGCTGCACCGCGAGTGCGCCACGCCGATCAAGCAGAAGCGCTGGTGTCCAGTCCACGAGCGCGATGTCGAGTCCGACGAGCTCGTCCGCGGCTGGGAGGTGGCGAAGGGCCAGTTCGTGCTGGTCGAGGACGCCGATCTCGAGGCGATCGAGCAGCATGACACGAGTCGCTCGATCGAGATCAGCCGTTTCGTGCGCCTGGAGGAAGTCGACCCGGTCTACTACGACCGCACCTACTTCCTCGTCCCTGCCGGGGCCGAGGCTGCCCGGCGGCCGTACGTGCTCCTGCTCGAGGCGATGAAGTCCGCGGATGTTGCAGCACTGGGTCGCTTCGTCCTCGCAGGCAAAGAAAAGCTCTGCCTCATCCGCCCGATGGGCGAGGCGCTCGCACTCGAGACGCTCTTCGTCCACGAGGACGTGAAGGATCACGCCGAGATCGACGAGGCGATCGCGAGCGCCGAGGTGAAGAAGCCCGAGCTCGACCTGGCGAAGCAGATCATCGCGTCGCTCGAGGCGCCGTTCGACCCGGAGGAGCTGCGCAGCGAGTACCGGGAGTCCCTGCGGGAGCTACTCGAGGCGAAGCTCGCGGGCCAGGAGATCGAGGTCCCCGAGCCGGACGCGCCGACACCGGTGATCGACCTGATGGAAGCGCTGAAGGCGTCCGTCGCCGCGTCGCAGCTGGAGCCGGACGCGGGCAAGAAGAAGGCGGCGCCGCGCAAGCGCGCCGCCGCCTCCAAGTAGCGTCTCCTTACTCGCGCGATCAGTGCGGCGCGGGAAGCGCCCCGAGCGCCTGCAGCTGCGCCTGGAAGAGGAACTTGTCGATCTTGCCGTGATAGATCGGCACGCTCTCCTCGAGGCAGATGCGGATCACCTCGTCGCGGTCGATCCCGACTTCCTTCGACAACTCGTCCGGCGTCAGATGGTTGGCCATCTCGCTCCTCTCTCATCGTTGTCGTTCAACGAAAATGTTTTTCGACGATCTCGATGCGCACAAAAAAGCCCGCCGCGCGAATGCGCGAGCGGGCTAGGCCTTCAGCTCCTTTGGGCACAGGCGGGGGCTCAAAGGGTGCCCCGCCTTGTTGCCGGCAAACTCACAGTACGAGAAGAATAATCGATCCACGTGACGGATGCGGCGATTCTTCTCCCGGGCTTCGAGGAACGGCACCACGAGCGGCGTGGGGCGCGGGTTCGGGTCTTCAGCGCCGGGGCCGGACCTGCCCTCCTGCTCGTGCACGGCTTCGGGGGAGCGGCGTGGAACTTCGACGAGCTCGCGCAACTCCTGCCGGGACGCCGGCTCCTGATCCCCGATCTGCCCGGGCACGGCGGTTCGGCGCCGCCTCCCGGCTCCGAGCCTCGCAGGGTTCGCGGATGTGCTCGCGGACGTGCTCACCGCCGAGGGGATCGACGAGACGGACGTTCTCGGCCACTCGCTCGGCGGAGTCGTCGCTCTGCGGCTCGCCGTGCGCCACCCGGAACGCGTTCGCCGGCTGATTCTCGCCGCGCCTGCCGGCATCTCGAGTGCGACGCGCATCGCGGAGCTCACGATCGCGCTCGTGGGGCTCGTCCAGCCCGGCCGGATCGCGGGCCGGCGAGCGGATCGCATTGCGCGGTCGCGGAGGTTGCGCCGCATCGTGTTCGGCCCGTTCGAGGTCTCGAACCCAGATGTCCTGTCCGAGCGGGCGGTGCACGGGTTCCTGCGCGGGCCGACGATGCACACCGATGCGCTCGGTGCAGGCCTCGCGCTGAGCGCCGACGATCCGCGCCGCGACCTCGACCGGGTGCGTCCCCCGGCGCTTGTCCTCTGGGGTGGCCGCGACCGTCAGGTGCCGCTCGAGGACGGCTTCGAGTATGCGCGCCGGCTGGGCGCGCCGCTCCGCACGATCGCCGACTGCGGCCACCTGCTGATCGGCGAGCGCCCGGACGCGTGCGCGCGGGCGACGCTCGAGTTCCTCTCTTAGGGAGAGGAACGAGAGAGGCGCGGTCGCCCGCGCCTCTCGCAGTTCATCGGGGTGCGGAGATTTGAACTCCGGACCTCTCCGACCCGAACGGAGCGCGCTACCAGGCTGCGCCACACCCCGAACGGGCGTAAGGGTAGCGCTTCTCGCTCACGCAGTTGCCTCGGACGGACGCCACGAGGCCGTTGGACCGTCGGACCTGGAAGTCAGGTCACGCGCACCTTCGCCCAGGCGAGCGGCACGAACCAGAGCAAGGCGCCGAGCGTGCCGCCGACCGCGAGGATCGTCGTCGGCGCGACCACCCCGGCGATCGCGCCCGCGACCACGAACCCGACCGGCGTCAGGCCGAGCGAGCCGAAGTAGTCCAGGCTGAGCACGCGCGACAGGAGCTCTTCCGGCACGAGCTCGCTGATCAGGTTCAGCCAGGCCGAGATTCCGATCCCGATCCAGAAGCCGCGCCACGTCGCCGCGACGACCGCGAGCGGGTACCACGGCGAGAGCGCGAGCACGACGATGCCGAGGTCGTTGATCCCGAACGCGGCGAAGCAGATGACGATCCGGTGGCGCCTCGGATGCCAGCGTGCCCACACCAGCGAGCCGGCGACCATTCCAGCTGCCATCACGCTGAAGAGCAGGCCGTACGCGCCGACCCCGCGGTGATAGTGCGTGAGCACGATCCTCGGCAGCAGTGCCGTGTAGGGCGCCATGGCGATCATCAGGATCACCGTCGCCGCGGCGATGCCCGTCCAGATCCAGGGCACGCTCAGGACGTAGCGGAAGCCGGCGGCCAGTTCGCGGCCCATGCCGAGACGCGGCTGCGGCTGGATCGGGCGCGGGCGCGCCAGCCAGAGCGCTGTCGCGGAGACCACGAACGACACGGCCTCGACGGCCCACACCACGTCGGGGCCGGTCGTCGCGTAGAGCGCGGCCGCGATCGCCGGCCCGACGACCGCGCTTCCGTTCCGGGCGATCCCGATCCAGGAGGTCGCCGAGGGCAGCATCGGAGCGTCGACGACGAGCGGCACGATGCCGCCGAATGCCGGCTGGAAGAACCCGTCGGCCGCGCCGAAGCACGCGGCGAGCACGAGGACGCCCGCCAGATCGAGATGGCCGGTGACGTCGAGCCCGAAGAAGATGGCGGCGACGACGGCGCGGGAGAGGTCGGACGAGATCATCAGCAGACGCCGCGAATGGCGGTCGGCCAGGACTCCACCCCAGAGCAGTGTCGCGAGCATCGCGAGCGACTCGAGCGCCAGGACGAACGCGAGCGAGCCGGCGTTCCCGGTCAGCGCGGTGACGCGCCACCCGAGGGCGACGATGAACGCCGCATCCCCGACGAACGAGATCGTCTGACCGCCCCAGAGGAGGCGAAAGTCGCGGCTACGGAACGCTGCGAGGCTGCCGGGCCGCGGACTCTCCATGCCGGGCCTGAGGCTATCGTCGTGCGTCGATGGCAAAAGCAGTCATCTTCGACGTCGACTTCACGATCGCGAAGCCCGGCCCCGACCTCGGCGCCGAGGGCTACGTCCGGCTCGGGGCGCGCCACGGACTCGCGCTCGACGCCGCGCGGTACGACAGCGCGCGCAGGGCGGCGTTCGAGACCCTGAAGCGCCACCCCGAGCTCGATCACGATCAGGAGATCTGGATTCTCTTCACAGAGCGGATCATCGAGGGGATGGGCGGGTCCGGCGACACGTACGCGGCCGCGGTGGAGATGACCGCGAACTGGGAGCACGCGCAGCACTTCGAGTTGTACGACGACGCGCCGCCTGCGCTCGCCGCGCTGCGCAGACACGGGCTCAAGCTCGGGCTGCTCTCGAACACCGAGCGCGACCTGACGGACTTCGTCGCGCACCATCGCCTGGCGGTCGACGCTGTGCTGACGTCGCGCGTGCACGGGAAGACAAAGCCGCACGAGACGATCTTTCGCCGGATGCTCGAGTTGCTCGACGTCGATGCCGCGGATGCCGTGATGGTCGGCGACACACTCGAAGACGACGTCGAGGGAGCTCGCGCGGTCGGCATGCGTGCAATCCTCGTCGACCGCCAGGGCGTTCATCCCGACGCCGCGGACAGGCTCGGCGATCTGCGCGGTCTCGCCCAGGCCCTCGACCTCGAATAGGCTTCAGCTGTGAGCTGGCTCCCCTGGGTGCTGCTGGCGGTGGCCCTGGCGATCGGCGAGTTGCTGACGCCCGGCCTCTTCTTCCTCGGCCCGGTCGCCCTCGCTGCGGGGGCTGCGGCGTGCGCGGCGGCGCTCGGTGCCGGCTTGATCGGGTCACTGCTCGTGTTCATCTGCGGCTCGTTCGCGACGCTCGGCCTCCTGCGACCGATCGCACGGCGGCACGTCCGGCTGCCCGCGCTGTCGCGGACGGGAACCGACGCCCTGGTCGGTCGCAAGGCCCTCGTCACGCGCCAGGTCGACGTGCACGGCGGGCGGGTGCGCATCGCCGGCGCCGAGTGGAGCGCCAGGGCCTACATCGACGACCAGGTGCTCGCAGAGGGCCAGACTGTGGACATCATCCAGATCGAGGGCGCAACCGCCCTCGTTGCCGAATAGGAGGGTCTGCGTGCTTGTTTCCCTGATCGTTCTCGGCGTCTTCGTCCTGCTGGTGCTCGTCACGCTCGCCAAGACGGTGCGTGTGATCCCGCAGGCCAACGCGGGTGTCGTCGAGCGTCTCGGCCGGTACTCGCGGACGCTCACTCCCGGCATGACCCTCGTCATCCCGTTCGTCGACCGCGTGCGGCCGTTGATCGACCTTCGCGAGCAGGCGGTGTCGTTCGAACCGCAGCCCGTGATCACAGAGGACAACCTCGTCGTGAGCATCGATACGGTCATCTACTTTCAGATCACCGATCCCAAGTCGGCGGTCTACGAGATCGCCAACCCGGTGAACGCGATCGACCTCCTCGCCGTTACCACGCTGCGCAACGTGATCGGCGGCATGACGCTCGAGCAGACGCTGACGTCACGCGAGACGATCAACGACCAGCTGCGGGGCATCCTCGACGAGGCGACCAACAAGTGGGGCATTCGTGTGCACCGGGTCGAGCTGAAGTCCGTCGAGCCGCCGCCGTCGATCAAGGACACGATGGAGAAGCAGATGCGCGCCGACCGCGAGAAGCGCGCCGCGATCCTCCAGGCCGAGGGGGTCAAGCAGGCTGCGATCCTCACCGCCGAAGGCGAGAAGCAGTCGGCGATCCTGAAGGCGCAAGGGCAGAAGGAGGCGGCGATCCTCGAGTCCGAGGGCCAGTCGAAGGCGATCGAGACCGTCTTCGCCGCGATCCACGCCGGAAACCCGGACCCGCAGCTCCTCGCGTACCAGTATCTCCAGGTGCTGCCTCAGATCGCCCAGGGCGACTCGAACAAGCTCTGGGTGATCCCGAGCGAGCTCACCCAGGCACTCGGACGGATTTCAGACCGAGTTCTTCCCCCATCCGAGGGAAAACCCGATACAACGTGAGGGATGCAGCTTGGCGGGGTTCCTGCCGATGACCACTGCAGTTGCTCTCGCCGAAGCGCATTCTCAACATCGGATTCGTCCTGGCCGCAATCGTGGTCGGATTCCTCGTGGCGCGCCACTTCGCAAACTCGGGCTGGCCGCTGCACCGCGCGAACTTCTGGCTTGTCGCGCTCGCGGCGGTGATCTTCCTCGGCGCGTACGGCGCGAAAGCCTGGGGTTGGCAGCGTCTTTTCCGGCGCGGTGAGCGCCCGGCCGTCCTGACGCTGGCCGCAGCCGGCGGCGCGGCCTCGGTCGGCGGGATCGCGCTTCCCGGTCGTTGTGACGAGGTCATTCGTGTCGCCGTTGTTCGACGCTGCGGCCGCAAGCGCGTCAGCATCGGCGCCGTCCTCCTCTCCCTTTTCCTGCTCGGCCTCCTCGACAGCGCCGCGCTCGCTCCGCTCGCATCCGTCGCGCTCGCGGTCGCACATGTCGGCGGCTGGATGCAGGCTGGTCTGGTCGTCGTCGCGGTCGCGGGTGTCGCGTCTGCGGCCGTTGTGCTCTCGCTCCCACGGCTCTCGCGCGTCGAAAGGCTGCAGCGGTTCCGCCTCACGCGCTGGATCGGCGAGAACGCGACGCCGCCCCGCGAGGCCGCGTGGGCCTGGGGCGCGGTTGCAACCTCATGGCTGCTGCGCTCGCTCGCGACCTTCGTGCTCCTCGCCGCACTCGGGCTGGGTACCGACTTCGCGCTCGCACTCGCGTTCGTCTGTGCGGCGTCAGCGGCCGCTGTGCTGCCCGTCGCCCCGGCAGGCGCGGCGATGCAAGCCGGCGCCGGTGCGGCGATTCTCGTCGCGTCCGGCATGCACGCCGATCAGGCCGTCGCATTCGGAATCGCCGCTCAAGCGCTCGTGATCGCTGCAGGCGCGGCGTGTGTGCTCGCGCTCGGCGCCTGGCGTGCGCAGAGCCGGTTCTTGCCCGCCCTCAGCAGATAGGCGTGGCGCCGCAGCTGCGCAGGACGCGCACGCTCGGCACCCCGCTTCGCCACCTGAGACGGATGCGGACGCTCGCCGCGTCGTTCTCGTACCGCAGCTCGCGCAGATAGAGGTTCGGATTGGTGCGGTGCACGAGGTCGTAGTCGCCGGCGGGCACGCTCGACAGCGCGACATTCTGGCCATGGAAGAACGCGGGGTACCGGTCGGTGTAGCCGAGTGACGTTCCCTCGACGACCCGTGTCGCCTCCGGGTGGTACTGCTCGCAGTCGCCGAGGAACACCGGATGGCGTCCGGGCCACACGCCGGGCGCGGCGCCCCAGTGGTCGGCCAGGCAAAAGCCGCTCTTCCGGTCGCTCATCAGCACGGTGCCTGCGAGCGTCCGCAGCTGGAAGATGTCGAACTTCATCAGGTGCCAGTGATGGTGGGGCGGTGAGTTCGTGTAGCGGAGCCGGCCGGCATTCGCGTACGTCCGCCACCGGTCGTTCCGGAGCTTCACGTGCTGCGTACCGGTCATCAGCTGCTGGCCGGGTTTGCGCACACCGACGATCATCGACGGCCCGAGCCCGACGTTGTCGACGAGCGACGTGAAGCCGATCACCCAGTGGCCGTCGCCACCGCCGACGATCAGGCCCGTAGGCGGGCGCTGGTCGAGGTCGGGAAGCAACTCTCGGACGCCGACATGTGGGCGCCAGGCAGGTTGCGTCCCGTTGCCGATCTCACGGCCGTCGATGTAGAGCTTGCCGTCGAGGGCGTACGCGACCTGCTTGCCGCCCGGGGACCAGGTGGGGTCGGCGCCTGCTCCGATCATCCTCGTTCCGGCGATCACCTCGCCTTCGCTCACATAGGCGAGTCGGCCCGCGGCCGAGTACGCCGGTTCGGTCCCGGAGACGACGTGGCGAACATCGCCGCCGAACCAGCGCGCCGAGTAGATCTCTCCGTCGCGGTCATACGCGATCCGCGCGCCGTCGGGTGACCACGCGGGGTGTCCGCCGACGGCGAGCCGGCGCAGGTCGAGACCGTCTGCACGAACCGTCCACACGCGATCGCCGCGTGAGAACGCCAGGCGCTTGCCGTTCGGTGCCCACGACGGATCGTTCGCGTTCGCGACGAGCAACGCGCGGTGCGTCCCATCCGCATCTGCGACCCAGAGATCGCCGCGGCTGACGTAGGCGATGCGCTCGGCGTTGGCACTCCAGGCCGGCGCATAGCCGACGGGAATCGTCCGGTGCGCGCCGATGTGGATACCGAAGAGCGCAAACGCAAGCGCGGCCAGCTTCACGCGAGCGCTGTCGCCGCTTCGGCGCGGGTCGAGACCGGTCCGACGCAGGTGTCCTCATGCTCGAGCAGGTCGAGCCACTGGCGCATGGTGCGCGTGCGAAAGAGGGCGGTCAGCTCGGGGAGGTCGGGCTCGAACGCGCGACCGACGAGCTCGGGCTGGTCGATCAGCTCGCAGAGCCGCTGCCAGAACTTCGGCTCGAGAGCCGCGACAGTGAGGTGGCGGCGGTCGGAGGTCTCGTAGATGCGGTAGCAAGCGACGCCGCCGGTGAGGAAACGTGGGATCGTTTCCCGCTCCGCCCGGTGCGAGACGAACCGGTGGGACCCGTGCGTCATCGAGAGCACGATCTTCGCGCCACGGCCGGTTCGCTCCCGTTCGAGGAGCGCCGCGAGAACCTCGATCACCACCCCCTGGCCTCCGGCCGCGAGGTCGGCGATCTGCACGGGCGGCATTGCCGGCGCCGTGTCGGCGAGCACGCCGGCGTAGCCCTGGTAGTTCAAGTCGTGACCGGCCTGGCCGGCGTGCGGCCCGTCGGCACCGAAACCGGTGATCGAGCAGAGGATCGTCGTCTGCGCGAGCTCGACCCCGAGACGGTCCCACACGCCGGGCCGGAAGCCGTCGAAGACGATGTCGGCTTCGAGGAGAGCCCGCGGGGCCGGGTCGTTGCGAGCATCCCAGGTGAGAACCTCCTTGCCGTCGTTGAGGGCCCGATACCACTCGGGCGCCGCGGCTTGCATGGGGTCACCGTCGGGCGGCTCGATCTTCAAGACCCGTGCGCCGAGGCGCAGCAGCTCCCTGCTCGCGAACGGCCCTGGCAGGTAACGGCTGAGGTCCGCGACGGTCACGCCGGTGAGCGGTTGCATGAAGGCGATTATGCTGTTCGCCTTGGCGGAACGGACGATCGACAGACGGAGGGAACTCGTCGACGCAGCGGTGCGGGTCTTCGCGCGTGACGGATTCCACGGCTCCCGTGTCGGCGATATCGCGGAGGAAGCCGGGGTCGCCCACGGGCTGCTCTACCACTACTTTCGCTCGAAGGACGAGGTCCTCGAGACGATCTTTCGGGAGACATGGTCCGGGCTCGTCGCCGAGACGAAACGCATCGAGGAGTCAGGCGATCCTCTGCGCACGCAGCTGGACAGGTTCGCGCGTGTCTACCTCGGTTCGTGGCTCGTGACGCCCGAGGTGATTCGCGTCCTCGTGCGCGAGGTCGCGCGCAGCCCGGAGGTCGGGAACCGCGTCGGTGAGATTCGCGAGCTGTTCGTCGTGCTCCAGCGGATGATCGAGGCGGCGAGTGGCCGTGGCGAGGTGCGTGCCGAGTGCGATGCGCAACTTGCAGCGTGGGCGGTGTACGGCGCGTTCGAAGAGATCCTCACCGGCTGGGTGCTCGGCCAGTTGCCCTCCGAGGATCGCGACGTCGAGCGTGCGGTCGCCACTGTCGTCGACGTCACGTGCGCGGGGCTGGCGGCGTGACGGAGGTCTTCAACCTGCTCGACGGCGAGGTGGCCGAGGAGAAACGCGCGCGCGACGGGCACCGGTTCCTGCGCGCGATGATCGGGCAGGCTGTCGGCGCGAAGCTGACCGGGCTCAGCCTGTACGAGCTGCCGGCGGGCCAGAGTGCCTGGCCGTATCACTACGAGCTGAATCGTGAGGAATGGGTGATCGTCGTCGACGGCGAGGTCGTCGTGCGGACACCTGCGGGCGACCGGACGATGCGTGCCGGCGACGTCGCGTGCTTCCCGGTCGGCGAAGCCGGAGCGCATCAGGTGCGAAACGACTCCGATCGGCCGGCGCGATTTGCGATGCCGTCCTCCTGGGCGGGGAACGGGTATGTCGCGATCCGGCCGGACAGCCACACGGCGCTGATCGTCGGTGGGGACTTTCGCCGCATCGTGCCGCTCGACGAGGGTCTCGGCTTCTGGGATCGCGAGCCGTGAGCGAGGTCAACCTCTTCACGGTTGGCGTGACGAAGGACGACGACGATCCGGACGGGTACCACACGTCATACGCGCGTGTCGGGCCGCTCGTCGGCGGGAGCGAGCTCGGGCTCTCGGTCTACGTGCTCCCGCCCGGTCAGAGCATTTGCCCCTACCACTACGAGACGGGCGAGGAGGAGTGGCTGATCGCGCTCGTGGGAACGCCGACGCTGCGCACGCCCGACGGCGACGTCGAGCTTCGGCCATGGGACATCGCCTTCTTCCCCGCGGCCGAGGAAGGGGCGCACAAGGTGACGAACAGGACCGACGAGACGGTGCGCGTGGCGATCTGGTCGAACCGGGTCAATCCCAGCACCGCGATCTATCCCGACTCGCAAAAAGTCGGCGCGTGGCCACCGGGCAAGCTCTTCCGCCTCGCCGACGCTGTCGACTACTGGGAAGGCGAGCTCTAAGGGACTGGTCCGTCGAAGACATGTCCCGGGGACAGTCCCCAGGACCTGTCTGTTTCCGCCGCCCCTGGTGGAGCCGATCGCGGCCGCGTCAGCCGGCCGTTTCGGGACATGTCCGGGGGACAGTCCCCGGGACACGTGGGTTTCGGACCTGCGCGAAACAGCGGATTGCGCACGCTGCCGGCGGTCGGTTAGCTTCGCGCCGTGGCTCGCCTGCCTCGCTGTGTTCTTCCCGACGTCGCCGTCTACCACGTGACCGGCCGAGGCGTCGGCGGCCAGGACATCTACCGCGACGACGCGGATCACACGCGCTTCGCCAAGCTCCAGCGGCTCGCCGCTCTGCGGTGGCGCTGGCACGTGCTCGCCTCCTGCCAGATGACCAACCACTTCCACATCGTCGTCCTCGGCGAGCTCGAGAACGTCTCGCGAGGAATGCACCTTCTGAACTTTCGCTACGCGCAGCGCTTCAACGAGCGCTACGACCGTCGTGGACATCTCTTCCAGGATCGCTTCGACTCGCGCGTCGTCCGCGACGATGAGCACCTCGTGCGCGCCTGCGAATACGTCCTCGACAACGCCGTGCGCGCCGGCCTCTGCGCGACACGCGACGAGTGGCCGTGGCTCGGCGGCGAGCTCGTCGACGACTTACGCTGAGGCGTGCACGGGCGAGAGCGCCGGCGCCCACGAGCAGAGCGGCGAGGACTCGCCGCCGCGCCCGTTCAACCGGCGGTACCCAAGGGCGTGCTCAGCCTGCATCATCTTGTGGATCTGCGTCGTGCCTTCGTAGATGATCGGCGCTCGCGCGTTCCGGAAGTACCGCTCGATGCCGTACTCGCCCGAGTAGCCGTACGAGCCGAACACCTGGATCGCGAGATGCGCCGCCTCGAACGCCGACTCCGTTGCATGCCACTTCGCAAGCGACGTCTCGCGCGTGTTCCGCTTCCCCTCGTTCTTCATCCACGCGGCCTGCATGACGAGCAACTTCGAGGTCTCGTAACCGAGCACCATCTTGGCGATCATGTCCTGCACGAACTGGTACTTGCCGATCGGCTGGCCGAACGTCTGCCGCTCGCGCGCGTATTCGACCGAGCGCTCGAGGCAAGCGCGGACGACGCCGACGCCGCCGGCGGCGACCGTGAAGCGGCCCTGGTCCAGCGAGTGCATCGCGATCTCGAACCCCTGGCCTTCCTCGCCGATCAGGTTCTCGGCCGGCACCTCGACGTTCTCGAAGAAGAGCTCGCCCGTGGAACCGGCCCAGATGCCGAGCTTGTTCTCGGTGTCTCGCGTCGTGAACCCTTTCATGCCCTTCTCGAGGACGAACGCGCTGATGCCCTTGTGGCCCGCGGCGGTGTCGGTCTTCGCGAAGACGAGCGCATGATCGGCGACCGACGCGTACGAGATCCAGTTCTTCTGCCCGTTCAGAACGAACACGTCACCCTCACGGCGGGCGGTCGAGCGCATCGACGCGACGTCCGAGCCCGCGTCGGGCTCGGTCAGCCCGAAACACGCAAGCTTCTCGCCCTTCGCCTGCGGCGTGAGCCAGCGTTGCTTTTGGGTCTCGCTGCCGTACTTGAGGATCGAGAGCGAGTTCAGCCCGACATGCACCGAGATCAGCGTGCGAAACGCAGCCTCACCGCGTTCGATCTCTTCGCACGCGAGGGCCTCGGCAACGTAGTCGAGCCCCGCGCCGCCGTATTCTTCCGGGACAACGATCCCCAGAATGCCGAGCTCGGCCATGCCCTCGATGAGCTCCATGTCGAGCTTGTGGTCGATGTCGTTCTGGATCGCGACCGGCAGGACGCGCTCGTCGACGAACGCCCGGACGGTGTCCTGGATCAGGCGCTGCTCGTCGGTCAGTTCGAAATCCACGCGGAGCAGGTTAGCTGGCGCTTCAGGCCGACGCTCCCGGCGGTCGCAGGAACGTCCCGGAGCGGTTGCCGGTCGCGCCGGCCGTCGCTACCCTTGTTTGACTGACGAGTCAATCAACGCGCCACTCACCAACGATTCAGGGAGCTTGAGCAAATGGCAGTGACCGAGCAGGCCGTGTCGGGTGGCGTCTCGTTTGCCCTGTCCGACGAGCAGAAGGAACTTCGCGCCCTCGCGCGCGAGTTCGCGACCAAAGAGATCCGGCCGAAGGCAGCCGAGTACGACGTACACATGACGCACCCGGCCGACGTGATCGCGAAGGCCCACGAAGTCGGCCTGATGAACGTGCACGTTCCCGTCGAGTACGGCGGTCTCGGGCTCAGTTCGTTCGACGGGATGCTGATCGGTGAGGAGACGAACTGGGGTTGTACCGGCATCGGTACGTCGATCGGTGCGAACGGCCTCGGCGCCGGCCCGGTGATCATCGCAGGCACCCACGAGCAGAAAGAGACCTGGCTCGTCCCACTGCTCGAGCAGCCGATTCTGTGCTCGTTCGGCCTCTCCGAGCCGGAGGCAGGCTCGGACGTGGCACGCCTGAAGACCACCGCCGAGCGCCGTGGCGACGAGTACGTGCTCAACGGGTCGAAGACCTTCATCACGAACGCGGGCTACGCCGACTGGACTGTCGTCTTCGCGAAGACCGACGTCTCCAAGGGTCATCGCGGCATCTCCGCGTTCATCGTCCCGATGTCGACTCCCGGAGTGACGATCGAGCAGCACCTCGACAAGATGGGGCAGCGCGCAACCGATACGTCGGCGTTCGCGCTCCAGGACGTCGTCGTTCCTGCCGCCAACCGGCTCGGCGAGGAGGGCCAGGGGTTCAAGCTGGCGATGCAGACCCTCGACGTCACGCGGCCGGGCACCGCGATCGGTGCGGTCGGCGTGGCACAGGCGGCGTACGAGCTTGCAGTCGACTACGCCAAGGAGCGCGTCACCTTCGACGTGCCGATCGCCATGCACCAGGGCGTGAACTTCATGGTCGCCGACATGGCGACCGAGATCGAGGCGGCTCGCCTACTCACGTGGCAGGCAGCCTGGATGCTCGACCGGGGCGACCGTGCGACGCTCTACTCGTCGTTCGCCAAGCGCTTCGCCGCCGACACGGCGATGAAGGTGACGACCGATGCGGTGCAGGTCTTCGGCGGCTACGGCTACATGAAGGAGTATCCGGTCGAGAAGCTGATGCGTGACGCGAAGCTGTTCCAGATCTACGAGGGCACCTCGCAGATCCAGCGGCTCGTGATCGCGAAAGAAATCTTCCTACCTCGCGAGGGCTAGCCATGTCACTCGAGATCGATCTCTCAGGGCGCGTCGCGTTCGTCACGGGCGGTTCACGCGGCCTCGGCCGCGCCGACGCCCTGACTCTTGCGCGCGCGGGCGCCGACGTCGTGATCGCCGACCTGCTCGTCGAGTCGGAGCTGAGTGAGGACACGGACGCGTACGGCCCGCTCGCCACGGTCGCGCGAACGCAGGGGCTCGTCGGCACCGAGTCGGCGGCCGAGGAGATCCGGGCGATGGGGCGCCACTCATTCGCGGTTCGCTGCGACGTCACCGATCGCGAGCAAGTCGCCGCCGCCGTCGAGAGAACCGTCGCCGAGCTCGGCTCGGTCGACATCCTCGTCAACAACGCAGGGACGCTCGACCACGTCGGCCAGTTCCCGGACCAGAGCCCGGAGCTGTGGGAGCGAGACCTGCGGGTGAACCTCAGCGGTGCCTTCAATTGCGGGCAGGCAGTCTGGCCTCACATGAAAGAGCGGAAGTGGGGCCGGATCGTGAACATGGCCTCCGTCGCCGGCACCCTCGGCGGCTTCGGCCAGGCGTCCTACTCGACGACGAAGGCGGGCATCCTCGGTCTCACGAAGACGCTGGCGATGGAGGGCGGCCGGCACGGGATCACGGCAAACGCGATCGTCCCGGGCATCATCGGCAGCGAGGCCTTCCATATGGCGAACGCCGCCATGAACGAGCGGATCGCAGCCCGGACCGTCTTCAAGCGGCCCGGCGAGCCTCAGGACATCGCGAACGCCGTTGCCTGGCTTTGCTCCGATCTCGCGTCGTATGTGACCGGGATCGAGCTGAATGTCTCGGGTGGCGTCGAGCTGTTTGTCTTTTAAGCCTGCTGACTTGTAGACACCGAGACCGCCGCTACCATGAGGCACCTGGTGAGAGGGTCCCCGGCAGTCCGCGCTAAACGCTCTTCGACGCGGATGAGCCTGTGGGTCCGTGCCGCGGTAGTCGGGGCGCTTGGAGCCGGTGTCCTCGTCGTCCTCGGACTGGTCTTCGCGGGCTCGCCCGACAAGCTCGCAAACGGCACTCGTATCGCGGGCGTGAATGTCGGAGGTCTCTCCGCGTCGGACGCCGAGCAACTCTTGCAGCGCCGCTCACGGCAGCTGAACAACGTGCCCGTCACGTTCGTCTTCGGCGTGCACCGCTTCCACCTGACTCCGAGGGCGCTCGGCATCCAGGTCGACTGGCACGAGGCCGTCAAATCAGCCGAGCAGCAAGGTGGGGGCTCGGGGATCGTCCGGGGTTACCGCCGTCTCGAGCTCGAGTTCTTCCCGGCCGATCTCGTACCGCCGATTCAGGCCTACGACGTCGGTCTGTCCTACGAGATCGGCCTGCTCGGGAAGACCGTCGACACACCGCACAAGGAAGCGCGGCTCGTCCGCCACGGGCTTCACATCACGATCGCCCCAGGGACGACCGGCCACGTCCTCGATCGTCCCGCAGCACGCCAGTTGATCGTGCGCGCGCTCGCGTCGTTCTCGCGCGCTCCCGTCGGCCTGCCCGTACGCGTCGACGCGCCGGCGGTGACCGTCGCGTCACTCACCGCCGCGCAGCAGACTGCCTCGCGGGTCATCTCCGCGCCGGTGACACTCGTCGCCGGGCCGACCCGGCTTCGCCTTCCGCGCTGGCGTCTCGCGACGATGCTCGACCTGAAGAGCCTGCGCCTGACCGGGTCGGCCGCCGGTCACTACTTCACAAAGCTCGAGCGGACAATCGACCGCAAGCCACGGGACGCGGGCTTCGCCGTCAACGCGACCGGCCAGATCCGCGTCGTCCCGGCCGCGGCAGGAGTCGTCCTCGACGTGCCTTACGTCGGCCGCGCGTGTGCTCGCCGCGGCGAGCGGCACCGGCGATCGCAGCGCGCAGCTCGCCATCTCGGTGCAGCAGCCGAAACGGTCGACCGCTGTGGCGCAGGGGATGGGGATCACGGGGACGGTCGGCACCTACCAGACGATCTACGGCGGCGATCCGAACCGGATCCACAACGTCCAGTTGGTGGCTCACCTGGTCGACGGCAAGCTCATCGCGCCCGGCACGACCTTCTCGTTCAACGGCGCGACCGGCGAGCGGACGGCCGCGAAGGGCTTTCTGGAAGCGCCGGTGATCATCAACGGGGAACTGCAGACCGGGTTGGGAGGAGGCATCTGCCAGGTCTCGACGACAGTGTTCAACGCCGCGTACGAGGCCGGCCTTCCGATCACGGCTCGCACGAACCACGCGCTGTACATCTCGCATTACCCGCTCGGCCGGGACGCGACCGTCAACTATCCGGACATCGATCTGAAATTCGTGAACGACACGGGACACTGGCTCCTACTCCGCACCTTCGTCGGCCCTTCGTCGCTCACGGTGACGCTGTACGGGACTCCGCAGCATCGTCGAGTCGAGTCGGTCGCCGCACCGCTCATCGTGGTTGCGCCGCCGCCCGTGCAGAAGACGGTCGATGCGACGCTGAGCCCCGGCGAGATTGCCGTGGACGATTACGGCGTGCCCGCCCAGAGCACCTCCGTCGAGCGCAAGGTGTACGCAGCCGATGGAAGGCTCATGTCGGATGCGACCTGGTACTCGAGCTACCGGGCGGAGCCGAAGATCATCCGTGTCGGACCGCCTGCGACGAAGAAGCCGAAGAAAGCACCGCCGGTCACGACGACGACGACGACAACGACGACGACGACGACGACCGAGCCGACGTCGACGGTTCCGAGCCCGCCGCACTGATTTCTTCCTCCAGGACGTGGTGCTCCGCGAGGGCGATCTCCTCCGCGAGCCAGGTCGGGATCCGGGTCGGCCGCAAGTTGGTTGCGTCGACCGTTGCGTGGGCCGTCCAGCCGTCGGCGATCACGACGCCGTCGCGCTCGATCGCGTACTCGTAGCGGAAGCGCGCGCCGCGGACGTCGACGCACCGGGCGTGCACGACAAGGCGGTCGTCGAACTTCGCAGGTTGGAGGTAGCGGACGTGCGATTCGAGGACGAGCGCCTCGACCCCGGCGTCGCGTAGGCGCTGGTAGCCACCCGCAAAGAGCTCGAGGTAGCCGACGCGCGCGATCTCGAACCACACGAGGTAGTTGGAGTTGTGGACGATGCCTTGGGCGTCCGTCTCGGCGAAGCGAACGCGGACCTCGGCTGAGAAACTGAATCCATGCACGACGGGGTGATGCTCGCAGAACTGATCCGGTCGAATCAGCCCTGTGTGGCGCTGACCGGCGCCGGCACGAGCACCGAGAGCGGTATTCCCGACTTTCGGAGCGCGTCGTCCGGCATCTGGGCGCAGTACGACCCCTACGAGGTCGCTTCGATCGACGGCTTCCGCCGCGACCCCGAACGCGTGTGGGACTTCTATCGGCACCGGCTCGGCCTGCTCGAGGACGCACAGCCGAACGCCGCCCACATCGCGCTGGCGGAGTTGGAGCGCGCCGGTTGGATCGGCGCGCTCATCACCCAGAACGTCGACCGGTTGCACGAGCGGGCCGGCTCGCGGGACGTACTGGAGGTTCACGGTTCCTTGCGCACCGCGCTCTGTCTCGATTGCGGCAGGAGCGAGCAGATGGAGGAGGTCATGCTTCGGCTCCCGGTTCCGCGGTGCCTCGAGTGCGGTGCTGTCCTCAAGCCGGGGGTCGTCATGTTCGGCGAGGTCCTGCCGGTCGCCGCGATCGACCGGGCAACCGCGCTGGCCGAAGGCGCGTCCTTGCTCCTCGTGGTCGGGTCATCGCTCGAAGTGTGGCCGGTTGCGGGGCTGCCGCAAGCGACGCTGGCACACGGCGGCAAGCTCGCGATCGTGAACCGCGAGCCGACGGTCTACGACGACCGAGCCGAGCTCGTCGTGCACGCCTCGGCCGGTGACGTGCTCGCCTGCGTGGCGTCGACGTTGTCGTCCTAGGGAGCGCGGCCGCGGCCTGCTCGGCGGGGCGTGTCCAAAACCGCCATGGCTCGGGGACTGTCCCCAAGCCATGGCTCATCGAGACGAGTCCCGTTGGGCTCGCCGCCGTCGTCTAGGAAGTCGTTGCGAGGAGTGGGCGCGCGTCGACCCGTGCGCGACGGACGTGGCCGCGACGGACATGGCTCGGGGACTGTCCCCACGACATGGCTCGTCGAGACATGTCTCGACGGGAAACACGGGCGCGGAAGGAACTCGGCGCCGCGGCCGAGCAGCGCGGAAGGGACTCGGCGCGGAGGGCGAGCAGTGCGGAAAGGACTCGGCGCGAAGGGCGAGCGGGTGCGGTGCGAGGTAACGCCGAGACGACCGGCAGTGCCGGTCCGGGCACCTGCAACGCTCGGGCCTAGGCTGCGGCCCGCTTGACCGGCTTCTCGTCGAGAACTCGGCGGCAGTCGGCACAGACCTGCTGCTCGATCTCGTACGGGACGCCGGCACGCTGCAGGAGCACATGAACACGCTTGGCAACGTGCTCGTGGATCACGGTTGGGTGCTGTGCGCTCATTTCGTCCTGAGATTGAGAGTAATCACGGGCTCGGCCGACGATACGACCGAAAGGGTGAACATCCTGCAACCACCCTGTGACGGCTTAGACGGATGAGGCGAACGAAAGTTGCCGGTGCTCTTCGAGCCCTGACACGCCGACACCGACGAGCCGGAGTGGCCCGGGGCGGTCGCGGAGCGCCCGGTCGAGGAGCGAGCACGCGAGCTCGCCGATCCGAATTGCGTCGTCGGTCCCGACGGGCAACGAGGTCGAGCGGGTGCGGATCGAGAAGTCGGGGTAGCGGACCTTCGTCGTCACCGTGCGCGCGACCTGGTCGCGGCGGCGCAGATACTCGGCGAGCTGCTCGGACATGCGCCGCAGCTCGTCATGCAGGCGCTCAGGATCTGCGATGTCGCGCTCAAAGGTCTCCTCCTGTGAGATCGAGATGCGCTCGGTCGACACCTCGAGCCGCCGTGGATCGATGCCACGCGCGCGGTCGCGCAGCTCGCGGCCGACCTTGCCCCGCAGCACGTGCTGAAGGTCGTCGTCGCTGACTGCCGCGATGTCGCCGATCGTCGTGATGTCGACGGCGAGGAGGCGCTCCTCGGCTCGCGGGCCGATGCCGGGCAGAAGGCGGATCGGGAACGGAGCGAGGAATGCCGCCTCGCGGCCCGGGCGAACTGCGGTCAGCCCGGCCGGCTTGCGCCGGTCGGAGGCGACCTTCGCCACGACCTTCGTCGTCGCGACGCCCAGCGAGCAGGTGAGGTGCGTCCGAGCGCGGACGACCGCCTGCACCGCCTCGGCGAGCGCGCGTGCGTCGTCGAATGCGGGCGCAACCTCGCCGAGATCGAGATAGCCCTCGTCGATCCCGGCCTGCTCGACCGTCGGAACGATCTCGCGCACCGTCTCCCACACCTCGCGCGAGTAGTCCCGGTAGAGCGTGTGCCGGGGGCGGACGAAGACGGCGTGCGGGCAACGCCGCAGCGCCTCGGCACACGCCATCGCCGAATGGATCCCGAACCCGCGCGCGACGTAGTTCGCGGTCGCGACGACTCCGCGCCCGTGTGGGTCGCCGCCGACGATAAGCGGCTTCGTGCGCAGGCTCGGGTCCTCGAGCTCCTCGACGGCGGCGAAGAAGGCATCGAGGTCGAGATGGGCGACGATCACAGCACTGAAGGGTACGGCCGAGACCGGCGAGGACGGGCCGACGCAGGCCTTCCCGCCACGCCGCGAACGCAGTTGTGGCAGGCTCGACCTGCCCACCCTCGAACGGGCACGGGTGCAATCAGCTCACGTAGACGGTTAGCCAAGTGCGTTGACCGGGAAGAGGAAGGTCATGACTAAGAATCCGCTCGATCGTCTCACTCTCGATCGTCTCACCTCGCTCGGCGAGGATGTCCTCGGCAAGGCATCGCAGAATCCCACCGCGGCGCGCTTCCTGCAGAGCGCCGTGCAGATGCGAGACAAGGTCGACGACCTGTCGAAGCGCGTGCGTGGGCTCGAGGCGATGGAGAAGCGGCTCGCCAAGGTCGAGAAGCGGCTCGGGAAGCTGGAGTACGACGCGAAGAAGAAGCCGGCGCCTGCCGCACGCAAGCCCGCAGCACCGCGGAAGACCTCCCCAGCCGTGCCGAAGACGCCCCCGAACGCACCGACCCTGGACGCGCCGAAAAGCTAGCGCGGGACGCGCACGCGCAGGGCACCCGGAACGACCTCGAAGACCGCGGGCGTCGTTCCGACCTGCTCGCCCTCGACCTCGATCGGCAGTCGCTCCCCCGCGTCGACCTCGACGCGTTTCGATCGCATGACCTCGACCTTCGCATGCTCGACGTGCCGGCCCTTGTAGATCTTCGGCGCAGTGGTCAGGAAGTCGATCTTGCCGATGTCGCCGATCAGGACGACCTCGAACAGGCCGTCGTCGGGAAGCGCGGCAGGCGCGAGCTTCATCCCGCCGCCGTGCCAAGCGCCGTTCGCGACGACGACGTCGTGCATCAGCCCGCGGCGCTCCTCGCCGTTGTCGAGCAGAACCGTCACCTCAGTGTTCTCCCACTCGAGGAAAACACGCGTGAGGGCGTAGAAGAACGTCAACTTGCCGCCGAGCGCCTTCGACATGCCGTTGGCCCGCTGAGCGACCGCCCCGCTCATGCCGACCGAACCGACGTTCGCGAACCAGCGTTCGGCGGCCTCGCCCGACCACATCCGGTAGCTCACACGGCCGGCGTCGATCGTGCGCGTGCCCCCGTCGAGCGCACACCGCACCGCGTCGTCGAACTTCGTCGGGATGCCGTAGGTGCGAACGAAGTCCATGCCCGTCCCGAGTGGGATCGTGGCGAGCTCGACATCGCGGCCTGCGATTCCGTTCACGACCTCGTTCAAGGTGCCGTCGCCGCCGACCGCAACCACGAGGCTCGCGCCGCCGTCGACCGCCTGGCCGGCGAGCTCGATCAAATGGCCGGGCCGGTCCGAGAGGAGCGTCTCGCCGTTCAGGCCGAGCAGGCTCGCCCGGTGCGCCAGCTCGGGCCAACGCTTGCCCGTCGCGCCGTTGCCCGACGCGGGGTTGACGAGAAACACTGCCTTTTCGCTCATGCGAAAAGGCTAGGAGTGGGTCGCGACTTCGAGCGCGATCTTCGTCATGCGGTCGACCGCGCTGCGCAGGTCGTCGTCGCTGATGCGCGTGAACTCACCCTCGACCACGATGTCGCTGACCGTCAAGAGGCAGCCGGACTCGACGCCGCGAAGTGCAGCCACGGTGAAGAGCGCCGATGCTTCCATCTCGACCGCGAGCACGCCGCGCTTCGACCAGCGCTCGTACTGACCTGCGTCGGAGTTGTAGAAGACATCGCTCGAGACGATCGGGCCGACATGCAGCTCCTGGTTCATCTCCTTGGCGGCGTGCACTGCGCCGTGGATGATCGACCAGGAAGCCGTCGGGCAGTGAGGCTCGTTGCCGACGAGGTGCATGGCCGTTGAGTCGGCCGGCACGGCGGTCAGCGCCACGATCAGGTCGCCGAGCGCGTGGTGCGGCTGCAGGCCTCCGCAGGTCCCAACGCGAATCAGCTTCTTGCACCCGAGCTGCACGAGCTCCTCGAACACGATCGTCGCCCCGGGGCAGCCCATGCCGGTGCCCTGCACGGAGACCGGCTTGCCCTCGAAGGTGCCGGTGTAGCCGAGCAGCCCGCGCTCGGAATTCCGCTGCACGACGTCGTCCAGGTAGGTCTCGGCGATGTACTTGGCGCGCAGGGGGTCGCCCGGAAGGAGGACGGCCTCGGCGTACTCACCCGGCTCGGCGCGAACATGAATCGGCATCGGGCGCGCACTCTATAGAAGACTTGTCGCATGACCCTCGTCGACCCGAAGGGCAGCCAGGTGCTCGATTTCTGCGCGCGCTCGCCGATCGAGCGTGTGTTCCTGGAGGACGTCGCGCGCCGTGGCCTCGGTCACTTCAGCGCGCTCGAATCGGCCACCGGCGAGCTGACGGCTCTCTGCCACGTCGGCGCCAACGTGGTTCCGTCGGGCGAGGGCTGCGAGGCGTTCGCCGACGCGGCGGTCGAGGGCGGCTCGCGCATGCTGATCGGCGAGAGCGGAGCGGTCTCCGCGCTCTGGGCGGCGATCTCGGATCGCGTACCGCCGCCCCGCGAGGACCGCCAGAGGCAGCCGGTCTACACGATCTCGGCCTCGCCCTCGCCGGGCGAGACAGCGCTTCGGCCTGCGACGCGCGCCGACGCCGACCGTCTGATCCCGGCTTGCGCCGCCGCGCACGAGCTCGAGCTCGGCGTCGATCCGAACGGCCGGAACGACGAGGCCTTCCGCTGGCGCACCGAGTCGCAGATCGACGAGGGCCGCTCGTGGCTCTGGCTCGAGAACAACGTCGTCCTTTTCAAGGCCGAAGCATCCGCCTGGACACCGCATGCCGTGCAGATCCAGCAGGTCTGGGTCGACCCCGAAGCGCGCGGCCACGGTTACGCAGGACGTGGAATGCGCGATCTCTGCCGGCTGCTCCTGCGGACGACTCCGACCGTCACGCTCTTCGTCCGCACCGACAACGCCCCGGCGATCGCGCTCTACGAGTCGATCGGGATGGCGAAGGCCCTCGAGTACCGGACCGTCCTGCTGTGAGGCGCCTGCTGAAGGTCCTCGTCGGTGCGTTGCTCTTGCGGTTCATCGCGGGCGAGCTCGCCGCGTACGCGGGCCGACACTGGCGCGCGCCCGGGCCCGCCCCGATCGACCTGCCCGCGAGCGGCGAGTCCGACCGCGCCTGAATCCATCTACCCTGTGACCCTGGAGCTCCTCGGGCGCATCGAGTCCCACATCCGCCGCTACGACCTGATCGAGCCCGGCGGCGATGTGGTGTGCCTGGTCTCGGGTGGCGCCGACTCCACGTGCCTGTTCCACGCGCTGCGCGAGCTCGGCTACGCGGTCTCGGCGTTTCATGTCGACCACGGGCTACGCGGAGCGGAGTCGGACGAGGACGCCCGCTGGTGCGGCGAGCACTTCGACGCCGAGGTCGTGCAGGCGGCCGGACGCTGCGAGACCGAGGCGGCGTTGCGCGACGTGCGCTACTCGTTCCACCCCGACCTCCTGCGAGCAACCGGCCACACTCTTTCCGACCAGGTCGAGACGATCCTCTACCGCCTCGCGACCAGCGGAACGACGAAGGGGATCAAGGTCTGCCGGGAAGACAGCGTCGTGCGCCCGCTGCTCTGCTGCTGGCGAGAGGAAACCGAGGCGTTCTGTCGCGAGCAGGGCCTCGCCTGGCGCACCGACTCGTCGAATCGCGAGTCGCTGCGCGGCCTGATCCGGCATGAGATCGTCCCGCGGCTCCAGCAGTTGCATCCGGCCGCGCGCGAGAACGTGCTGCGGGCGCTCGAGGAGCGCCGGACGATGCCGCCGGCGCTCGCCGAGTTGCTCGATGCGCCGATCGGGACGAAGCGCGTCGATCTCGGCGGCGGCGTGCAGGCTGTTCGCGAGCATGAGCGTCTCTGGCTCGAGCACGGGCCGGTCGATCTGCGCGGCTCGGTGGAGTGGGGGGCCTGGCGGATCGAGTCAGCGCTGCCAGGGCTTAAGGTACGGGGCTGGAGGCCCGGCGACCGACTCGCCGGCCGCAACCGGAAGGTGCAGGATGTTTTTGTGGACGCCAAGATTCCGCGCTCCGACCGTGAGGGATGGCCGCTCGTCGTGCGCGGCGAGGCTGTCGTCGCAGTGCCGGGGATCATCGAGGCCGAAGGGGTGAGCGCGAGCCGTGTCGACGACTGAGCTCTCATCCGGCGTCGGCGAGGTGCTGATCGACGAGACACGCCTGCAATCGCGCATTCGCGCGCTCGGCGCCGAGCTGTCGTCGGACTACGCCGACCGCGAGGTGTTGCTCGTCGGCGTCCTCAAAGGCGCGGTGTTCTTCATGGCCGACCTGATGCGCTCGCTCACCGTGCCGTGCGAGATCGACTTCATGGCGATCTCGAGCTACGGCGCGTCCACCGACTCGTCCGGGGTCGTCCGGATCCTCAAGGATCTCGACATCAACATCGAGGGGCGCCATGTGCTCGTTGTCGAGGACATCATCGACTCGGGCCTCACGCTCTCCTATCTGCTCCGCAATCTCGAGTCCCGCGAGCCCGCCAGCCTCGAGATCTGCGCCCTCCTGACGAAGCCCTCCCGCCGCGAGATCGACGTCCCGGTGCGCTATGTCGGCTTCGAGATCCCCAACAAGTTCGTGATCGGCTACGGGCTCGACTATGCCGAGCGATACAGGAATTTGCCCTACGTCGGCGTCCTGCACCCCGATTTCATGCCCGAGGAGGCGTAACCTCTTCCAGTACGAAAGGGTGAATCGGTGACCCAAAGGACATCCACTTGGCTACCCTGAACGAAGACCAATTGTGAATCGCTTCTTCCGCAGCGCGTTCTTCCCGCTCATCGTCATCGTTCTGCTGGTTTGGCTGGCCAGTCAGACCCTGATTCCGAAGAGCAAGAACACCGACAAGCTGACCACGTCGGAGGCAATTGGCAAGGTCCAGTCGGGCAATGTCGAGTCGGCGGTGTTCAACCCGTCGAAGCGCGCGATCAGCCTGAAGCTCACGAACGGGAAGAGCGCGACGGTCCACTACGCGTCGGACCAGGCGCAGCTGAGGTTCCAGGACACGCTGCAGGCAAATCACGTCGAGTGGGACTCGAAGGGCACCGGTGGTTTCTCGTGGACGGCGCTGATCGGTTCGTTCCTGCCGTTCCTCCTGCTGATCGGGTTCTGGATCTTCCTGATGAACCAGGTGCAGGGTGGCGGCTCGAAGGTGATGAGCTTCGGCAAGTCGCGCGCGAAGCGCATGGCGCCGGATACGCCGAAGATGGGCTTCAAGGATGTCGCCGGCGTCGACGAGGCGGTCGAGGAGCTGCAGGAGATCAAGGAGTTCCTCGAGAACCCGAAGAAGTTCCAGGCGCTCGGCGCGAGCATCCCGAAGGGCGTCTTGCTGTACGGGCCTCCCGGCACCGGTAAGACACTGCTCGCGCGCGCCGTCGCGGGCGAGGCCGGAGTCCCGTTCTTCTCGATCTCCGGGTCCGACTTCGTCGAGATGTTCGTCGGTGTCGGCGCCTCGCGTGTGCGCGACCTGTTCGAGCAGGCGAAGCAGGCGTCGCCCTGCATCATCTTCATGGACGAGATCGACGCCGTCGGCCGCCATCGTGGCGCGGGCCTCGGCGGCGGGCATGACGAGCGCGAGCAGACGTTGAATCAGCTGCTCGTCGAGATGGACGGCTTCGAGATGAAGGACAACATCATCTTGATCGCCGCTACGAACCGCCCCGACATCCTTGACCCCGCACTGCTTCGCCCGGGTCGCTTCGACCGGCAGATCAGCGTCGACCGGCCCGACCGCAACGGACGGCGCAAGATCCTCGAGGTGCATTCGAAGGGCAAGCCGCTCGCGGCCGTCATCGACCTCGACTCGCTCGCAGCGGGAACGCCCGGATTCACCGGCGCCGACCTGCGCAACCTCATCAACGAGGCAGCGCTGCTCGCAGCGCGCCGAGGCAAGAAGGTGATCGAGCAGGACGAGCTGGAGGAAGGGATCATGCGCGTGATCGCAGGGCCTGAGAAGAAGGCGCGGTTGCTCTCCGAGAAGGAGCAGCGGATCACGGCGTACCACGAGATGGGTCACGCTCTCGTCGGGCACTTCCTCGAGCACACCGACCCGATCCACAAGATCACGATCGTCTCCCGCGGCCAGGCGCTCGGCCTGACGATCTCGTTGCCCGGCGAGGACCGCTATCTGACGACGCGGACCGCGCTGCTCGAGCAGATCGCGATGACGATGGGCGGACGCGCAGCCGAGGAGATCATCTTCAACGAGATCACGACCGGCGCGTCGAACGACATCGAGAAGGTCACGTCGACCGCGAAGGCGATGGTCATGCGGTTCGGGATGTCCGAGAAGCTCGGGCCGCGCGTCCTCGGCCGCGACGCCGGCATGCCGTTCCTCGGGCGCGACATGGGCCATGAGCCCGACTACTCGGAAGAGGTCGCCCGCGAGATCGACGACGAGATTCGCCGCATCATCGAGGAAGGGCACTCGCTGGCCACGAAGGTGCTTCGCGACCACATCGACGACCTGCACCGGATCTCGCAGATCCTGATCGAGCGCGAGACGATCGACAAGGAGCAGTTCGAACGTCTCCTCGCCGGCGAGTCCGAAGAGGCAGTGTTCCCGCCGGCGCCCGAAGAGGCAGCGCCCGAGCCGGAGAAGGCGCCCGAGCGGCGGCCGGTCCCGAAGCCCCGCCCGTTCCCGCTCCCGGGCGGCGCTGCGATGCAGCCGCCCGAGCCCGAAGCTTCCTAGCTCGACTCCGGCTCGGACTCCGCGCTCCGTTCGTGTGATAAGACTCGGAGCGCGGCCCGACGACGTGCGGGTCTTGCATTGTCGAGGCTCGCCGGTTGGTTGAGGCCAGCCGGTTGGCGGCGAGCGACTCTGACCTGAGGGGGCCTGATGAGTGACTATGCGGTTGCACGGCTGGACGAGATCGACGAGCTGGACGGACGGGCGCTGTCCCTACCGCCCCGTCCGCCACCACTTGGGAATCACGTCCTTCGGTCGCGACGGCGTGGACGGCGCGCGCGGCGGGCGACCGGATCATCAATGAGCACGACGAGGCCGACTCGGCTCCCACCGAGGAGCTCTACCTCGTCATGCCGGGCACGCCGCTTCGAGCTCGACGGCGAGGGGCGCCCGCCGGCACGTTTGTCGTCGCGCCCCGGGTCACGGGGTGACGAACCGTTTCCGGAGGAGGTGGCGAGAAGGACGCGCTGACATCAGGATAGGCGCACGAGCCATCGGCTGGGATCTGGGCTCCGGTTCCCCATGACGATCCGGCCGCCTGGCCGTGGTCACACGAACGTTCTCCTTCGCCACGTCGAACGACCTCGGAGCGAACATCGCGCCGAGCGATGCTCGATGGCTAGGTCGAGAGCTGTCGTCCTCGAGTTCGCTCAGATCGTCCGCATCGCTGTCCTGGAACCTGCTCGGTGCAGGCGCGAGGCTCTCGGCTCGACCGTTGCCCGCCTCGACGAGGTTGCGGGCGAGGTCGACACCGAGGACGTTCGCCCCGAGCCTCGCAGCGGGCAACGCCGCGTTCCCGCCGCCCAGCCGAGATCCAGGCCCTCGAGGCCCGTCGGTGATTCGCCGACGTCGCGACGAGCGCCTCGCCACGTCGCCCGCAGCTCGCCGGCGACGAGTGAAGTCGCCCTCTCCCAGAATGCCTGGGTCGGATTCACCACGTCTCCTTCGTGGGCGCAGGGTGACCCACGGAGAATGCGACACTACCAAGCGCTGCACGCGCAGTCCTGTCTCCAGCGCGAGCACGAGCAGCTCGATCGCCGACATCGGCAGGTCGACGTTCACGGCGATTCGGCTGCGCAGGTCGCCGAGGTAGTCGCAGAACGCGAGCCAGGGCTCGCCGCGCACGATCTCCAGGGCGACGCCTTCGCCGGCCGGTAGCTCGACCAGTCTCCGCGACCAGGCGCGGGCCTCCTCGATCACCGCCGCGATCGTGCGCTCGACCTGGTGCGTGGGCACGCGGCTCGAGGCCTGCCAGTGCTCGTACCGCTCGGCCAGCGGCCCGACGCCTGGGAGCAGCTCCTCGAGCCGCTCGTGCGCCGCTGCGAAGACGGCCTCGTCGGTGTGGGTCGGCCGGCACGCCGTAGCACCCTCCACCTCGTCGGCGTACGAGCCGGGACTCGCCCGCGAGGACGCCGGCGTAGGTGCGCAGGCCGCACCACCTGGTCGCGCAACCAGCCGTCCTCGAGCTCGTCGAGCAGCCCCTCCGCCGCGGCGACGAGTGCCCGCGGATCGACCGGCGGCTCCGCGTCGACGGCGGCGGCGAGCTCCGGCGGGCCGTAGTAGGCATCGACGATCCCCTCGACGTGGCGGCCCACCTGCAGCCCCAGCCGGAGATAGCGCTCGGCGGCAGATGTCAGAGCGGCGCCACTCAAAGCAGCAGTCCCATCTCGATCGTGTCCCAGAGCTCTCCACTCGAGCGTCGAATCTGCTTGTACGCGACGTCCCTCCTCGACGAATCCGAACCGGCGGTAGAGAGCGATTCCTCGCGCGTTGTGCGGGAAGACGCTGAGGCACAACTTGTGCAACTCGTGCTCGCGCGCCCACCCGATCGCCGCTGCGAGCAGGGCCGAGCCGACGCCGTGGCCGCGCCACTCGCGAGCCACCAGCATCCCGATCTCGCCGGTGCCAAACCTGCTCCGCTCGACGTGGATCAACCCGATGAGCTCGGCCTCCGGTGCAACCGCGACCAGCGTGCCGTCGAGCACCCAACTCGCCGCACGCGCCTCGACATCCACCGGCGGCTCGCTTGCAATCCCGTCGCGTTCCTCGGCGACGGCTGCGAAAAGCACCGGCGAGTGGAAGACGGTCGCGATCCTGCTCCGGGGCGCACAGTGAACGACGCACTCACTGCCGCGGAATCCTCGCAGAGATCACTCGCGGCTGCTCCTCGTCGATCCGACGGCTCCGCACAAACCGATCAGTCTGCTGCGCGTCTCTAACTCCTGGATGAACAGTTACGAGCAGGCTCGCCGGCTCCTCAGCATCGTCACCCGTCTGCTGGCCGAGCGCGGACAGCTCGACTTCGCTGCGCGCCTTCTCGAGCACGTCAACGAGGAACGAGTTCAGGAGATCATCGGCGACGCCGCATTCGCGATCGCGAACCGGCATCCGGGAGAGTTCCTCGACGAGATCGCCGACCAGCTCGCCCATTGCGCCGCGCCCGTCGGCTGACGCCTCGCGGCGCGGCGGCAGGCGTCAGCCGCGGATCTTGACCTTGCCCACGAGGACGCGGGCCTCGAACGACGGCCGTCCGCGCCAGTCGCCCCAGCGCAGCCAGTCCGCCGTAAGGGGGTCGCCGCTCGAGCCAAGGTCGTGGGTCAGCCTGTTTCCCAGCGGTCCCCCGTCGTGCAGCACGAGGAAGTCGACCGCCGTGGATGACGGCGCAGTCGGCACCGAGATCGTGACGGTGCCGGGGTCGGTCGACGAGCTGAAGTCAACCCAGAGAATCGGCGTCTCACGCGTCGGCAGCACAGAGCAGGCTGGGGAGAGAGCGGGCCAGCACGTGACCGAGCCCTGGTCGGCGGTCTGGCCTGAGGTCGAGAGCGGCGAGGCCGGGTCGACATCGTGTGCGTCGACCTGGATGTGGGCGATGCCGAGCTGCTTCGGGGACGGGTTCCCCAGGTCGGCGAGCTGAGTGACCTGCACCCAGACATCGGCCGTCACCCGGTCGGCGCCACGCCTTGGAGTTCGTCGACGAGGTTCTCGCCGTGGCCGGATACGCGACGGCGGCAATCCCTGCGATCGCAACACACGCAAGGATCAATAGACGTTTCATCGCGTCCCCTCTACTCGTTTGCGGCTGACCGTTCACGGTCGGAGTATGTCCTCGGCCCGGATGGTCGCCACACCGCCGGAAGGCTTGGTCTTGCCGCGCAAAGGTCGTGCTTCCGACGCCTCGGCAACCCGGAAGAGGAGCGATCTAAGATCTGAGCGTGGATGAGAGCGCGCTTCGTTCCGGGCGGATTTCGGCGTACCGCAGGGGTTGGTCGAGGAGGCCTTTCTTCTCGAGCCCCTTGGGCCGCAGCACAACGTCGCCGATTACGCGGCCTGGACGAGCTCGCTCGATCACATCCGCGCCACACCGGGCTTCGCCGACAGAAGCTGGCCGCATGAGATGTCCAGCGACGAGAACCTCGCCGATCTCGAACGCCACGCCCGGGACTTCGAGGCCCGCACCGGCTTCACCTACACGGTTCTCGACCCCTCCGACGAGACGTGATCGGTTGCGTCTACATCTACCCGGCACGCCCGGCGGACCCGAGCGAGCCCGGAACAGAGCCCGCTGCGTCGGTGCGGTCGTGGGTCTGGCTGCACGTGCCGAGCTCGACGTCCCATTGTGGCGAGCTGTGTCGGCCTGGCTCGCCCGGGACTGGCCGTTTACCCGGGTCGTGTACGCCGCGCGTCCGTCGTAGAGGGTCGGATCGATGTTCCGCTCGCGTCGCCGTGCGATCGTCTTCCCGCAGGCCGACCACGCGCGGCTTGCGGGCGTGCTCGCGCTCGCCTGGCGCGACCGGCCGCCGGGGCTTCCGTTCGAGGCGTTCGTGCGCGGTGTCGCCGACCACGACCGAGGCTACGGCGAGCACGACGACGACGCTCTCGGCGCGGTCGCGAGCGAACGCTGGGTGGGGATCCAGCGGCGAGGCTTCACGCCGCGTGGCGAGGATCCCGTCGTCGACCTCGTCGCCGCGCTCCACGTTCGCCGTTTGCTCTCGTCGCAGGACGACGAGTACGAGCGGGCGGCCTATGCCGAGGTCGATGCGCTCATCCCGTCACTCCTCGCCGGTGCAGGCGTCACGGCGGCACAGGCCGAGGCTGCCGACCGGATCACGAACGTCTGCGACCGCGTGGCGTTCGAGTTCTGCTTCGAGGAACCGGCCGAGGGGGAGATACGCGGCGTCGCCTACGCCGTCGACGGGCTCGGAGGGATCACGCTCGACCCGTGGCCGCTCGCCGTGGAGCGGCTCGTCGGTCTCGTGCCGGCCTACGCCGCCGAGGGCTACCCCGAACGGCTCGTGCCGGTCGTCGTGCCGTTCGAGGGAGCGCGAGGCGCGCATCAGGCGGGCGGATCGACCCTGAGGTAGACGCGTTCGTCGGTCTCGCGGAACGGCACGAAGCCGAGCCGCTCGTAGAGCGCCTGCGCGGGCGTGTTCGTGCGCAGCACGCGCAGCGCCACCGAGCGGTTCGAGTCGGCGCCGCGGCGCAGCAGCCACCTGACGATCTCGGTGCCGATGCCGGCCCCTTGCCACCGTGGCTCGAGCTCGATCAAGGCGAGCCACAGCTCTTCGTCGGTCTCTGCGACCACCAGTACCCCGGCAGCCTCGCCGCTCACCTCGATCACCTGCTGGTCGGCAGGGGTGAAGCTCTCATCGAAGATCCGCGCCTGCTCGGCGTCTTCCCAGCCCCAGATCGCTTCGACGTACGGCTTCATCGTGGAGCGATGGAGCTCGAACAGAAAGTCCCGATCGTCGGCGGTCGCGGGCCTCAGGCTCCACCGCGCGGGCGTCACCGGTCGCGTCAACGCACGGAGAGGAGATCCACGACGAAGACGAGCGGCTCGTGCGGCGCGATCGCGCTGCCGGCGCCGCGTGCGCCGTACCCCATCGCCGACGGGATCGTCAGCTTGCGGCGGCCGCCGACCTTCATGCCCTGGACGCCCGCGTCCCAGCCCGGGATGACCTGTCCCTTGCCCAGCGCGAACTCGAACGGCTGGCCGCGGTTCCAGGAAGCATCGAACTCCTCGCCCGAGCGGAAGGCGACGCCGACGTAGTGCACGGTCACCTTCGAGCCTTTCGTCGCTTCGTCTCCGTCACCGACAACGAGGTCCTCGATGCCGAGCTCGAACGGGATGTCGCCCTCGGGCTTGTCGAGCTGTGGACGTTCGGGCGCCATGGCGGCACCTTAAGCGATGAGGTAGGAGCGTTGGCACCCGGCTGGACGAGTCCGGTCTCGTACGCGAGGACGACGGCCTGAGCGCGGTCGTGAAGGTCGAGCTTCGCGAAGATCCGCGCGACGTGGGTCTTCACCGTCGCGTCGCCGAGCACGAGCTCTCGCGCGATCTCGGCGTTCGAGCAGCCCACGCGCCAGAAGCCTCAACACCTCGAGCTCGCGCGGGGGTGAGATCGGCAAGGGCCTGCCGGCTGCTCGCGCCACGGTGGCCGCCGCGCGTAGTCCTCGATCAGTCGCCGCGTGATCGACGGCGCGAGGAGCGCGTCACCCGCAGCGACGACGCCGGACGGCGTGCACGAGCTCGCTCGGCGCCGGCGTCCTTGAGCATGAAGCCGCTGGCGCCTGCGCGGAGAGCGTCGTAGACATAGGCGTCGAGGTCGAACGTCGTCAGGATGAGCACTCGCGTCGCCTCGTCACGCGCGGTGATGACGGCGCGTCGCCTCGATCCCGTCGAGGTTCGGCATGCGGATGTCCATCAGCACACGTTCGGGTGAAGGCAGAGCGACGGCCTCGATCGTCTCGCGTCCGTCGCTCGCCTCACCGACGACCTCGATGATCCGGCTCGGCGTTCACGATCACGCGGAAACCGGTGCGCACGAGCTCCTGGTCATCGGCGATGAGCACCGGATCGTCAGTGCGCGCCTCCGTGAGCGGCAGTCGCGCGAGCACTTCGTAGCCGCCGCGTCTCGCGGACGCCGGTTTCGAGCAAGCCTCCGTAGAGCGCGACGCGCTCGCGCATGCCGATGAGCCCGTGGCCGGCACCGTTTCCCGCGGTTGGCGCGTGCGAGCCGTTGTCGGCGATCCGAGCTCGAGCGTCGACGAGGTGTAGCGGATCACGATCTGCGCCTCGGCCGGCCGGCGTGCTTGAGCGAGTTCGTCAGGGCCTCCTGCACGATTCGGTAGGCGGACAGGTCGACGCCGGGGGGAACGGGGCTTTGTTCGCCTTCGATCCGGAGCGCGACGGGCAATCCGCCTCTCGAACCTGATCGACGAGAGAGCCGAATGATCCGAGCCCCGGTTGCGGACAGATCGCAAGCTGCTCGTCTCCGGTGCGCAGGATCCGAGCAGCCGCCGCAGCTCGACAAGCGCTTCCCGGCCACTTGTCTCGATCGAGAGGAACGCAGCGCGGGCCAGGTCGGCGTCGCCGAGGAGCCGCGGCCCTGCCTGGGCCTGCACGACCATGACACTGACCCCGTGCGCGACGACGTCGTGCAACTCGCGCGCGATGCGTCCGCGTTCCTGGACAACGGCGGCGACTGCGCGCTCTTCGCGCTCGCGCTCGAGCCTGCTCGTGCGGTCGCGGAGCAACGTGAGCTCGCGGCGACGGCGGCGAAGGTCGCGGCCGATCAGTCCCGCGAGCAGGAAAACGAGGGCTGCGCCGGGGCGAGAACCGTGCGCCTTACCGCGGCCACCGTGCACGAGGTCGTACGAAAGAAGGATCAGGATGGCCCTCCGCCGCCGAGCACAGCGCGCCGGTCGTCGCAATTGGCGCCGACGGAGTAAAAGGCGACCACGAGCGCGAAGAACGCGGCACCGGGCATGCCATTCGTATGGTGGGCGATCAGCGAGCCTACGAGCACCGCACCCGTGATCGTGAAGAGCACGCGAGCGGTTTTCGACGACGCCAGGCGAGCGGCAGCGTGATCAGGGCGAGAACGACGGCTGCTACGCCGCGCCCGCCCGAGACGGTGAGCCCGGCAGGCGGCTGAACCCAGAGGTCGTTCTCGATCCAGAGCGTGAAGCCGACGGCGATGATAGGATCGCCCCAGCGATTGAGCCACGCTCTCAGCGCATGGAGGAACGCTACTCCCGGGCGCACAAGGCGCATCAACTCGCAGGTTGATCTCCGCGGCGAGTGCGTCACCGCAGGGGCTACGGAATCGCCGGCGCAGTCCACGGCGCGGAAGACCGCGGATGGGCGCGGCGGCCGACGACGGAGAGAACGTGCGGGCGTAGGTTCGACGCGACATCGACGAAAGGTGGAACTGTGACCAATCGAACGCTTCCAAGACTCGGCGCTGCGTGTGGGATCCTCTACCCGATAGGGCTCTTCCTCAGCGCCGGCCACCACGCGCTCTGGGGTGTGGCGCTCGTCGCGATTGTGCTCTTCCTGCCGTTCCTCGCGTACCTGTGCGGAGTGATTCGCACAGAGAAGGAGAGCAGGGTTGGCTGCGTCGACGGCGTACGCGGCCGGCTTGGCCGGGATCACGCTCAAGCTCGGGAGCATCGCCCCCGAGATCGCGATCCGCCGCGCGCACATCGCGGAAGGATGAAGCCTGCGTGCGGGCTGCAGGGCATCGCCGACGCGGCGACAGACGTCTGCCTGTATCCGCTGGGTTTCATGCTGGCTGCGATCGCCGTTGCTGCGATTCGGACCCAGGTGCTGCCGCGCTGGCTCGGCTACGGAGCCGGCGTGACCGCTGTCGCGCTCGTCGTCAACGGTTCCTACAACCTCTACGTCTCGAGCGGCTTCATCCCCGCGTTCCTGCTGTACCTGCTCTGGACGCTGTGCGCGGGCATCGTCTTATGCGAACGGCCCAGCCGGAGCGGTCACGAGTCATGCGGCCGGCGCAAGCGGTCTCGTAGGTTGAAGACTATGGGAAGGGCCTGCAGGAGGTTCTCTCCGCGGTCGCCGTAGAGTTCGTGCCATGAGCGACGGCACAGTCTTCGTCGAGATCCCTTCCGGGTCGCGCAACAAGTACGAATGGGACGACGCGCTCGGCGGCATCGTCCTCGACCGGCGTCTCTTCACTTCGATGAGCTACCCGGCCGACTACGGCTACATCGAGGGCACGCTCGCCGAGGACGAGGACCCACTCGACGCGCTCGTGCTCGTCGGCGAGCCGACCTTCCCGGGCTGCCGCATCCGCGTGCGCGCGGTCGGGGTGTTCCACATGGCCGACGAGAAGGGCCCCGACGAGAAGATCCTGTGCGTGCCCCTGCAAGACCCGTCATGGAGCGGGATCTCCGATGTGCACGACGTGCCGGCGCAGCTGCGGAACGAGATCGAGCATTTCTTCCAGGTCTACAAAGATCTCGAGAGCGGGAAGACCGAGACGTCCGGGTTCGGGAACCGCGCCGAGGCGCAGGCGATCATCGCCGCGTGCCGCGACCGTCGGTTGCCTCAGCCGGCTAGACCTGCCTGCCAGCTCGCCCAGAGCCGCGCGTAGCGGTCGCCCTGCGCGACGAGCTCGTCGTGGGACGCGATCTCGATCAGCCGGCCGTGCTCCATCACCGCGACGCGATCGGCTCGCTCGGCAGTCGAGAGGCGGTGCGCGATCGTGATCACCGTGCGTCCCCGGGCGACCGCGGCGAGCGCCTGCTCGACGGCCGCTTCGGCCTGCGGATCGAGCGACGAGGTCGCCTCGTCGAGGACGATCACCGCCGGGTCGGCGATCGCGACGCGGGCGAGTGAGACGAGCTGCCGCTCGCCCGACGAGAGGCGGACGCCCCGCGAGCGCACGTCGGTGCCGAGACCTTCCGGGAGCGACTCGAAGCGCTCGAGCGCACCGATCGCCCGGAGGGCCTCTCGCACGTCCTCTGCCGAGGCGCCCGGGTGCGCGAGGCTGATGTTCTCGGCGATCGTCCCGGAGAAGAGGTGCCCCTCCTGGGGCACGAACACGAGCCGCCGCCGCAGGTCGTCGAGCGGCGCGTCGCGCAGGTCGACTCCGCCGAACCGCACGCGGCCGTCGTTCGCGTCGTAGGCGCGGACGAGGAGCTTGGCGAGTGTCGACTTGCCGGCACCGGTCGCGCCGACGAGGGCCAGCTGCTCGCCGGGTGCGACGGTCAGCGATACGCCCGCGACCGCGGGAGCGTTGCCGCCGTAGGCGAAGGTCAGGTCGTCGGCTATGAGCTGGCCGCGCTCGGGCAGTGTCGTGGTGCCGCCGACGACCGTGACGGGCGTGTCCAGCAGCTCGACGATCTTCACGAGCGCCGCGCGTCCTGACTGAAACTCGCTGAACCAATCGCCGAGGCGCGCCACTGGATCGAAGAGCGAGATGAGGTAGAGCGAGAACGCGACCACCGTTCCGACGGAAACCCGCCCGTGCTCGTGCAGGTAGCCGCCGAAGAGCAGCACTGCGGCGAGTGCGAGCGACTGCGCGAATGCGATCATCGGGAAGAAGCCGATGTTCACGAGTGAGATGCGGCGCCACGCCGACACCTGCGCCCTCGAGCGCACCCGGTAGGAGGCGTAGCGCTCGCCCTCGCGGCGGAACGACTGGACGACCCGGACGCCGGTGAGGCCCTCCTGGAGGGACGACATCGTGTCGGCGACGCGGTCGCGCAGCGCGAGAAACGCTGGGCGCGAGCGCTTGCCGTAGCGAAGGGAGGACCACACGAGGATCGGCACCGAGACGAGCATCACGAGGGAGAGGAGTGGCGAGAGCGTCACGAGGATGACGAGCGTGACGACGAAGAGCAGCACCGATCCCACGACCTCCACGAGCACGAGCCTCGTGAAGGTCGTCAACGTCTGGACGTCGGCGGTCAGCCGAGAGACGAGCACGCCGGCCCGCGTCTCCTCGAAGAAGGGCATCGAGAGCTGCTGGAGCTTGTCGTAGGCGGCGACCCGCAGATCGCCCATGAATCGTTCCCCGGCGCGCGCACTTGCGAGCACGATCACGCGTTCGAGCATCGGCCGGATCACGATCAGAACGAGGTAGAAGAGCGAGACGACGGTGATCACATGCCGGTCGTCCTTCTCGATGCCCTGGTCGATCGCGACCTTCGCGAGCAGCGGCGCCGCGAGCGAGATCGCCGTCGCGCCGATCATGGCGAGCCCAGCGATGACGATCAGCCGCCGCTGCGGCCGGAGAATCGGATCGATGCGCTCGCGGATCACGCTGCCGCCTCGGCGAGTGCGAGCAACGAGCGATAGCGCAGCGACCGCGCGAGCAACTCCACGTGCGTGCCCTCATCGACCACGCGTCCGCCGTCGACGACGGCGACGCGGTCGGCGAGCGCGATCGTCGCAGGGCGGTGCGCGATCACGAGGGTCGTCCGGCCGCGCATCACCTCGCCGAGCGCCGCACGGATCTCGTGCTCCTTGGTCGCGTCGACGGCGGAGGTGGCGTCGTCGAGGATCAGGACCTGCGGGTCGGCGAAGATCGCCCGCGCAATGGCGATTCGCTGGCGCTGGCCACCGGAGAGCGAGAAGCCTCGCTCGCCGAGGATCGTCTCGTAGCCCTCAGGCAGCCGTTCCACGAACTCATCTGCGCCGGCGAGCCGCGCCGCGCGATGGATCTCATCCTCCTCCGGCTCGACGGAGGCGAAGCCGACGTTGCTCCCGACGGTGTCGCCGAAGAGGAAGGTGTCCTCGAAGACGATGCCAACTCCGCGGCGCACGTCGGCGATGCGGAAATCGCGTACGTCGATGCCGCCGACGGTGACGCGGCCGCCCTCGGGGTCGTAGAAGCGGGCCAGCAGCGACGCGACCGTCGACTTGCCCGAGCCCGTCGCCCCGACGAGCGCCAGGGACGTCCCGGGTGGGATGTCGAGCGTGAAGCCGTCCAGCACCGGCGGTCCGCCGTCGCCGTAGGAGAAGCGGACAGCTTCGAAGCGCACGTGGGCGTCGGAGGGGAACTCTCGCGGCGCTGCCGTCTCGACGACGACCGGCTCCGCGCTGAGCACGTCGACGACGCGCCGGGCCGCGGCGGCCGCCCGCTGGAACGTGGAGACGCGCTGCCCGAGCGTCCGCAGTGGATTCACGAGCAGTGCGAGGTAGAAGTTGAAGGCGGCGAACGTGCCGATCGTGATCGCGCCGGAGATAACAAGGTCGCTGCCGTACCAGAGCACGACCAGCACGCCGATCAGCGGCAGAGCCTCGAGCGCCGGCAGGAAGACGGCATCGACCGCGGCGACGCCGAGCGCTGTGCGCACGACCTCGTCGGACCGATGCCGGAACCGAGCGGATAGCGCGGGACCTGCGCCAAGGCCCTTCACCACGCGGATCCCCGAGACCGTCTCCTCGACGAACGAGGTCGCCTCGCCGAGCTGTTCCTGGTTCACCTTCGTTCGGGCGGCGTAGCGCCGTGAATAGCGACCGAAGCCCACACTGACGAGGGGCAGTGGCACCAGGACGGCGAGCGCGAGCTGCCAGTCGATCCAGAGCATGATCGCCGACGCGCCGATCACCGTCAGCACGTAGCCGATCGTGTGCCCGATGGAGTCGAACGCCCTTGAGACGAGCTCCGCATCGTTGGAGGCCCGGGAGATCAGCTCACCCGCCCCGACGCGGTCGTGGTAACGGGCGTCGAGCTCGAGCGCGCGCCTGAAGATGCCGTCCCGGACCTCCGCGTCCGCTCGCGCACGGTTGCGGATCGCGTAGTAGTGGCGTGACGCGCCGCCGACCGCCTCGACCGCGCCGAGGGCGACGACGCCGGCGCACGCCCAAAGAAGCGTGGTCGGGTCGTACGTGACGACGCCTGAGTCGATCGCGTGGCGGATCAGGAGGGGCGCAGCGATCGCTGCGCCCTGCCAGGCGAGGCCCGACAGAATCGCCAAGAGGATCGTCCGGCGCAGCCGCCGTGCGATCGTCCACAGGTAGCGCCAACCCCCGTCCACCCGCGAAAGTATCCAGTGATGTCAAAACGGCCCCCGATCGAAGAGCGGTTTCCGGCGCCGTCGGTGATGGGTGTGATCAACGTCACGCCCGACTCGTTCTCCGACGGCGGCGTGCACCTGCGGGTCGGGGCCGCGGTCACCGCGGCGTGGGGGATGCTCGACGCGGGAGCGGCAATCGTCGACGTCGGCGGCGAGTCGACGCGACCGGGATCCGAGGGGATCAGCGTCGAGGAGGAGCTAAAACGGATCGAGCCGGTACTCACCGACCTCGGGGGCGCGCCCGTGTCGGTCGACACCTCGAAGGCGGCCGTCGCGCGCCGCGGGCTCGAGCTCGGCGTCGAGCTGGTGAACGACGTGACCGCGCTACGCGGCGATCCCGAGCTCGCGGGCGTGGTCGCCGACGCAGGCTGCTATCTCTGCCTCATGCACATGCTCGGCGACCCTCGCACGATGCAGCAGGATCCCCGGTACGACGATGTCGTCTCCGAGGTGAAGCGGTTTCTCGAGGAACGGCTCGCCGCTGCGGTCGACGCAGGCATCCGCGAGGACCTGGTCTGCCTCGATCCCGGGATCGGATTCGGCAAGACGGCAGCCCATAATTTCGAGCTTGTCCGGCGACTCGATGAGCTGGCCGCGATCGGCCGGCCGATCGTCGTCGGCTTTTCGCGCAAGAGCACGCTCGGGAAGCTGACCGGCTCGGCAACTGGCTCGGCGGCGGCTTCGGTGGGCGCTGCGGTCGCGGCGTTCGACCGCGGCGCGACGATCCTGCGGGTGCACGACGTGCGTGAGCATGTCGAAGCGCTCGCCGCAGCGAAGGCGGTTGCCGGGTGAAGATCGAGCTGCATGGGCTCGATGTGTTCGGCTATCACGGCGCCGAGGCCGACGAGCAGCGTCTCGGGCAGTCGTTCCTCTATGACGTCGCGCTCGAGGTCGGCGACCGCGGCGCATCCGACCGCCTCGATGAGGCCATCGACTACACGCAGGTCGCGCAGGCGATCCGTGAGCTCTCGGACGCGCGGCGCTTCAACCTGCTGGAAGCGCTTGCAACAGCGATGGCAGACATGCTGATCGAGCGATTCGAGCCTGACTCGTTGCGGCTGCGCATTCGCAAGCCACAGGTGACGCCCGCGGGGCTCGCCGTCGAGTTCAGCGCCGTTACGATCGAACGGCCATGACGACCACGTACGTCGGTCTCGGCTCGAACCTCGGCGACCGGGAACGGTTGATTCGCGACGCCGCGCAGTTGATCGGAGCGACTCGCCTCTCGACGATCATCGAGACCGAGCCGTGGGGCCACGACGACCAGCCGCTCTTCCTGAACGCCGTGGCCGAGGTGCAGACCGGCCTCGAGCCGCTGCCATTCCTGACGTTCCTGCTCGACGTCGAACGGCGTCTGGGACGCGAGCGCGTCGGCCCGCGCTGGGGGCCGAGGACGATCGACCTCGACCTCCTCCTGTTCGGCGAGCGGCTCATCGACGAGCCCGGCCTGGTCGTGCCTCATCCACGCCTCCTCGAGCGGCGCTTCGCGCTCGAGCCGCTTGCCGAGCTCGTCCCCGATCTGGAAATCCCGGGAAAGGGCACAGTCCGTGCCGCCCTCGCAGGGCTACAATCAGGCTCGTGAGCAACCTCGACGAGCTCGACGAGTTCGAGGCCGAGGCCGAGCTGCGCCTGAAGAAGGAGTACGCAGCGGTCTTCACCCTCTTCCGGTACTGCGTCCTCACCCAGGACGCCACGTACCTGTGCAACAAGCTCGACCTGCAGTACGTGCCGCAGCCGACGTACCCGTTCTTCCACCTGAAGATGGACGACGTCTGGGTCTGGGATAAGAACCGGCCGACCCGGATGATCCCGCGCGCCGAGGTCTACACGTCGAGCGACGTGACGATCGAGGAGCTGCGCGGCGAGGGCGACGAGCCCGCGCTCACGCCCGAGGCGCTTGCGAAGCGCATCGGCGAGGGCCGCAGCGAGATCGAAGACCTCTAGCGGGCATGCTCCTCGCGATCGACGTCGGGAACACCCAGACGGTGTTCGGCCTCCTCGACGGTGACCGGCTGACCGAGCAGTTCCGGGTCGGCACCGACCGGACGCACACGAGCGACGAGCTCGCCGTGATGCTGCGCTCGTTCGTCGACCTCTCCTCGCTCGAGGGGATCGTGCTCAGCTCCTCGGTCCCGCAGCTCGTACAGGAGTACATCGCGTTCGCCGAGCGCTGGGCCGGAACCGAGCTCCTGGCGCTCGGGCCTGGTGTGTCGACCGGGATGGTCATCCGCTACGACGACCCGCGCGAGGTGGGGCCCGACCGGATTGCAAACGCCGTCGCGGCCCGCGAGCGGCACGGCGCGCCCGCGGTGGTCGTCGACTTCGGCACGTCCACGAACTTCGACGTCGTCTCGGCGGCGGGTGAGTTCGCCGGCGGCGTCCTCGCACCGGGCATCGAGGTGTCGATGGACGCCCTCTTCGCCCGCGCAGCGCGGCTGCCGAAGGTGCCGTTCGTCGCGCCCGAGCGCGTGATCAGCCAGACGACGACCGCTGCGCTCCAGTCGGGCCTCGTCTACGGCTTTGCGGGCCAGGTGGACGCGATCGTCGACCGCATCAAGGCGGAGCTCGACGCGCCGAACGCCCCGGTCGTAGCGACGGGCGGCCTCGCCGACCTGATCGCACCGCACGCCCGGACGATCACGACCGTCGACCCCGAACTGACCCTGCACGGGCTGCGGCTCGTCTGGGAGCGCAACCACCCGCGGGGCTGACGAGGGGTTAACCGCCGCCGTAGATCGAGATCGGCAGCGAGTCGAGGAGCACCTCGTCGCCGGGATCCGGCAGCTCGCCGAGCAGCCGCTCGAGCACGAACCGCGCACCGGGCGCCGCCGCCAGCAGCCGGGCCTCCACCTCGTCGAGTGAGGGCAGCAGCACGAGCTCCTGCTTGAACGGGCGCGGGAAGCGCCCGCGGCCCAGATACCAGCCGTAGAACTTCTTCAGGAACCCGGTCGCGCGCTCGACCCCCAGCTCGCGGACGGTCTCGCGCATGAAGAGCAGGAGCTCCGCGACGACCTCCTCGCGCGACGGCTCGGAGTCGTCGCCCATGATCTCGCGCAACACCCACGGGTTGCCCTGTGCGGCGCGACCGACCATCACGGCGTCGGCGCCCGTCGTCGCGAGCACCGACTGCGCCTTCGCGCGGGAGCCGACGTCGCCGGATGCGATCACGGGCACGTCGACCAGCGAGACGAGCTCCGCGGTGAGCGAATGGTCGGCCGTGCCGGTGTACATCTGCTTCGCGGAGCGAGGATGCAACGTCAGCGACGCGGCGCCCGCGTCGACGAGCCGCGGGCCGACCTCGAGGCACCGGCGCGACCCGTTCTCGACGCCGCGGCGCATCTTCACGGAGACCGGCAGCGGCACCGCGGTCGCCACGGCCTCGACGAGACGGCAGGCCTGGTCGGAGTCATCGAGCAGCGAGGCACCCGGCACCCGTCTTCGTGACCTTCTTCACCGGGCAGCCGAAGTTCATGTCGACGATGTCGGCGCCTGCCGCCTCGACCATGCGGGCGGCCTCCGCCATCGCGACGGGGTCGGAGCCGAAGATCTGAATCGCCAGCGGGTGCTCGTCGACCCCCACGCGCAGGTAGCCGAGCGTCCGTTCGTTCCGGTGCTGGATCCCGGCCACCGAGACCATCTCCGAGCAGACGAGCCCTGCTCCGTAGCGGCGCCCCTGGCGGCGAAATGCCTGCACGCTGACACCTGCCATCGGCGCCAGGACGAGCCTGCCGGGGATTTCGACGTCCCCGAGGAACCAGTGATCGGCGAGGTCGATGTTCACAGTCTGTGAATGGTAGCCCGCTTGCCTTGCGGCACCCTTGACAGCGCCGCTACGATTCCGCCCCGTTTCTGCCGGGGTCAGGAGGCCTTTGTTGAAGGAAGTAATCCTCACTCCCGAGGGCTACGAAAAGCTCAAGCAGGAGATCGATCTACTTCGCGGCGACAAGCGCCGGGAAGTGGCTGAGCGGATTCGTGTTGCTCGGGAATTCGGCGACATCGCCGAGAACGCAGAGTACGACGACGCCAAGAACGAGCAGGCGATGCTCGAGCACAAGATCGCCCAGCTCGAGGACCGTTTGTTGACCGCGCGGGTGATCACGAAGAAGGAGATCTCGAAGGACATGGTCTCGATCGGGTCCCGCGTCCGCCTGCGCGATGTCGCGGCGAGACAGACGTTCGAGTACCACATCGTGGGATCGGCCGAAGCCAACCCCGCCGAGAACAAGCTGTCGAACGAATCGCCGGTTGGCAAGGCGATCATGGGCCACAAGAAAGGCGAGACCGTCGAGGTGACCGCCCCGCGCGGCTCGCTGAAGTTCAAGATCCTCGAGATCAAAGCGGCCTAGCCGACCCGCTAGCCAGACCGCGAGCAAGACCCTGCGGTCTCCCCGTAGGCTCAGCGCCGTGGAAGTCGTGCGGCTTGAAACGTCCCGGCTTGGTGAGGCAAGCGACGTGCTCGCGCGCGCGTTTCACGACGACCCGGCGTGGACCTGGCTGATCCCGGACGACGAACGTCGCCGGAATCTGCTGCCGTGGCTCTTTCGCGTGGGCTTCGAGGTGACCGCGGCCGAGGTCTGGACGACGACAGGCGGCGTGCGCGGCGCGGCGCGCTGGCTGCCGCCCGGGCGGCCGGCGATGCGCGTCGGGCCGACCTTGCGGGCACTCGTCACGACACCGTTTCGCCTCGGTTCCGCGACCACGTCGTTTCTCGCCTACGGGCGAGCGGTCGAGGCGCTGCGCGCCGAGGCGGAGCCCAAGCCGCACTGGTACCTCGCCGGTATCGGGGTCGACCCGCAGGCGCAGCGACAGGGCATCGGCTCGGCGCTCATCGCCCCCGGCGTCGATGCCGCACGCCGCGACGGCCTGCCGACGGTGCTCCTGACGAACAACGAGGCCAACCTGCCGTTCTACGAAGGGCACGGCTTCGTCGTCGTGCGTGAGGAGGAGACGCCGCGGGGAGGCCCGTACGCCTGGGCTATGGTCAAGGCGCCGTGAGCGCGCTGCCCAAGAGGTTCCCGGATCGTGACGAGGTCGCCGCCGTTCGCGCCGAGGCAGACGCCCTCGAAGTCAGCGGCGAGGGCGCCGACACGCGCCGGCTCGCCGGCCGGGTGCTGGCGCGGCGCGACATGGGCAAGCTCGTCTTCCTCGACCTCGTCGACCGGAGCGGCCGGATCCAGCTGCTCTGCCCGGCGGCGCGCACAGGCGAGGTCAACGTGCATCTCGGCGATGTCGTCGGGGCGATCGGCAAGCCGACGAAGAGCCGCCGGGGCGAGCCGTCACTGATCGTGGACGAGCTCGTGCTCCTCTCGCCGATCCGCGCGCCGCTTCCCGACACGTTCCACGGCCTCACCGATGTCGAACAGCGCTACCGGCGGCGCTACCTCGACCTGCTGATGAATGACGAGACCCGCGCCGATTTCGTGCTCCGCACGCGCATTGTCAGCGCCGTACGGCGGTTTCTCGACGCGGACGGCTTCCTGGAGGTCGAAACGCCGATCCTGCAGCCGCGTTACGGCGGCGCGTTCGCCGAGCCATTCGTCACCCATCACAACGTGCTCGATCAGGATCTCTACCTGCGGGTGGCGACCGAGCTCTATCTGAAGCGCCTGATCGTCGGCGGGCTCGAGCGCGTCTACGAGCTCGGCAAGGACTTTCGCAACGAGGGCGTCAACTTCAAGCGCAATCCCGAGTTCACGATGCTCGAGTGGTACGAGGCCTATGCGGACTACGAGGACACGATGGTCCGGATGGAGAATCTGATCGAGTACGTGGCGCGCGAGACCCTCGGGACGACGATCACCACGTTCAAGGGGAACGAGGTCGACCTGAAGGCACCGTGGAACCGGGTGAAGCTGATCGACGAGCTGCAGGAGTTCGACCTCTGGACCAAGGACTACGACGACCTGAAGGAGCGGCTCTCCTCGCGCGGGGTCGATGTCTCGCAGGACAAGACCTGGGCGCAGCTCGTCGACAAGGCGGTCACCGCGTATATCGAGCCGCGCCTCGTGCAGCCGACGATTCTCTACGACTACCCGATCGAGCTGTCGCCCTTCGCCCGCGTGACCGACGCGGACCCCGAGATCGTCGAGCGCTTCGAGTTCTACGTCGGCGGCATGGAGCTCGGCAACGCTTTCAGCGAGCTGAACGACGCCGACGAGCAGTCCCAGCGCTTCACGATGCAGGCGGCCGAGGGAGCGGGCGGGAACATCGAGGCGGAGCAGGGAGACCCGGACTACGTGGAGGCTCTCTCCTACGGCATGCCCCCAACCGGTGGCCTCGGCCTCGGAATCGACCGCCTGGCGATGGTGCTCGCCGGGAAGGACTCGATCCGCGATGTGATCCTGTTCCCGGCCCAGCGGACGAAGCACCCCTGAGGGCCGCCTCCGGCGGCGGCACCGCAGGGGGGAGTACGATAGGCCTCTCGGAAAAGGGGCAACCGGTTTGTACCGCCGTCTTGGGCGGAAGAAAGGTCATTGAGTGTTCGAGAGATTCACTGAACGGGCTCGCCAGGTCGTCGTCCTCGCACAGGACGAAGCACGGGCGCTGAAGCACAACTACATCGGCACGGAGCACATCCTGCTCGGCCTGCTGCGCGAGGAAGAAGGCCTTGCCGCACGGGTGCTGGAGTCGCTCGACATCACGGTCGAGGAGGTGCGCGCCCAGGTCGCCCGCATCGTCGGCCAGGGCGACGAGGTCACCACGGGTCAGATTCCCTTCACGCCGCGCGCGAAGAAGGTGCTGGAGCTCGCCCTGCGCGAGGCATTGTCGCTCGGCCACAACTACATCGGCACGGAGCACATCCTCCTCGGGCTCGTTCGCGAGAACGAAGGGGTCGCGGCGCGCATCCTGCTCGATTTCGACGCCGACGCCGAGAAGATCCGCAACGAGATCATCCGCATGCTCTCCGGCCCGGGACGCCGGCAGGGCGGTGCCGCAGGCAGCGCCAGCGAGAAGGGCAAGAGCTCGAAGCTGCTCGACCAGTTCGGCCGCAACTTCACGAAGCTGGCCGGCGAAGGCAAGCTCGACCCCGTCGTAGGCCGCCAGACCGAGATCGAGCGGATCATGCAGATCCTCTCGCGGCGCACGAAGAACAACCCCGTTCTGATCGGCGAGCCCGGTGTGGGCAAGACCGCCGTCGTCGAGGGGCTCGCCCAGCGGATCTCGGCCGGCCAGGTGCCCGACCTCCTGAAGGGAAAGCAGATCTACAGCCTCGACCTCGCGGCGCTCGTCGCCGGGTCGAAGTACCGCGGTGAGTTCGAGGAGCGCCTGAAGAAGGTGATGAAGGAGATCACCCAGCGCGGCGACATCATCCTGTTCATCGACGAGCTGCACAATCTCGTCGGCGCAGGCGCAGCGGAGGGCGCGATCGACGCGGCCTCGATCCTGAAGCCGGCGCTCGCCCGCGGCGAGCTGCAGACGATCGGCGCGACGACGTTGGACGAGTTCCGCAAGTACCTCGAGCGCGACTCGGCTCTCGAACGGCGCTTCCAGCAGATCCGCGTCGAGGAGCCGACGACCGACGACACCGTGCAGATCCTGCGCGGCCTCCGCGATCGCTACGAGGCGCACCATCGCTGCAAGATCACCGACGAGGCACTCGAAGCAGCCGCGGCGCTGGCCGACCGGTACATCCAGGACCGCCAGTTGCCCGACAAGGCGATCGATCTCATCGATGAGGCCGCTTCGCGCATGCGCATCAAGACGATGACCGCGCCGCCGCGCTACCGCGAGCTCGAGGAGGAGATCGAGAAGGTCCGCAAGGACAAGGAAGCCTCGATCGAGAACCAGGAGTTCGAAAAGGCGGCCTCGCTGCGCGACAAGGAGCGCAAGCTCACGCAGAAGAAGCGGGAGCTCGAGGAGCAGTGGCGCGAGACCGAGCAGACGGAGCAGCCCGAGATCGGCAAGGAGGAGATCGCCGACATCGTCTCGATGTGGACGGGCATCCCCGTGTTCGAGCTCACGGAAGCAGAGTCCCTACGTCTCGTCCGCATGGAAGAGGAGCTGCACAAGCGGGTGATCGGCCAGGACGCCGCGATCATCGCCGTCTCAAAGGCGATCCGCCGCGCACGCGCCGGCATCAAGGACCCGAAGCGGCCTACGGGCTCGTTCATCTTCCTCGGGCCGTCAGGCGTCGGGAAGACCGAGCTCGCGCGGACACTCGCCGAGTTCCTGTTCGGCGACGAGGACGCGATGATCCAGATCGACATGTCGGAGTACATGGAGAAGCACGCCGTGTCCCGCCTCGTCGGCTCGCCTCCCGGCTACATCGGCTACGACGAAGGCGGCCAACTCACAGAAGCCGTGCGCCGCAAGCCCTACTCCGTCGTCCTGTTCGACGAGATCGAGAAGGCGCATCCGGATGTCTTCAACATCCTGCTCCAGATCCTCGAGGACGGGAAGCTCACCGATTCGCAGGGCCGCAAGGTCGACTTCCGCAACGTGATCGTGATCATGACCTCGAACATCGGTTCGGGCGCGATCTCGAAGAACGTCTCGCTCGGCTTCACGTTGTCGAGCGAGGAGGGCCTCACCTACGACGACATGAAGAACCGCGTCATGGGAGACCTCAAGAAGTCGTTCCGGCCGGAGCTGCTGAACCGGATCGACGAGATCATCGTCTTCCCGAAGCTCGCCCGTGAGGAGATCCTGCAGATCGTCGATCTCATGCTGAACCGCCTGCGCGTGCAGATGGCCGAGCACGAGGTGACGATCGAGCTGACCGACGAGGCGAAGGACCTGCTCGTCGAGAAGGGCTACGACCCGGCGATGGGGGCGCGGCCATTGCGGCGTGCGATCCAGCGCTTCATCGAGGATCCGCTCGCGGACTTCGTCCTCGGCCGGTCGCTCGAGCCCGGGTCGACGATTCTCGTCGCACGGCGAAACGAGGAAGAAGTCGACATCACCGTCGTCCCGCCGGCTCCGCCGGAGGCGATCGGTGTGTCGGCGACGCCCGACGCGCCGCCGGAAGATCTCGGCGTCTCGACCGACTAGCCGAACCTCTACACGTTCAGGAATTAGTCAGAAGGGCCGCCCAAATGGGCGGCCCTTTTTGCGTTCGCATTGGGTGGACCTAAGAGCGATTTAAGAAATCGTTGCAGGACGTAAAAGAATCGTAAACGAGGTTAACTACTTCCTGAGTCGTGCGTCTTTCATGTCGAGATGTCCGCGGTGGGCATCGCCATAGTGAAGTGAAAGGAGCACCCCTTGAATAGGAAGCTGTGGCTTTCGGCGGTCTCGATCGCCGTTGTGCTGCTTGCGGTGTTCGCCGGCGGTGCCGCCGCCAAGTCGGGTAAGGGCGGCAAGACCGGTGCGCAGGGAGGCACATTGAACGTCGATCTTCCGAACGACGTCGACTACACGGATCCGGCTCTCGACTATCTGTCGACGGGTTGGGAGATCGAGTATGCGACCTGCCTGAAGCTGATGAACTATCCGGACGCAAATGGTCCGAAGGGCTCGCAGCTTGTTCCCGAGGCAGCGGCGGGCTTCCCGAAGGTCACCAACAGCGGGAAGACCTATGACTTCACGGTCAAGGCCGGCTTCACGAAGTTCTCGAACGGCGCTCCGGTGACCGCCGCGAACTTCAAGGCCGCCTTCGATCGCGATGCCGATCCGAAGATGCAGTCCCCGGCCGTCCCGTTCTTCTCGGACGTCGTCGGCTCGTCGAAGTCGCCCGTGTCGGGAGTGAAGGTGAAAGGGAGTCACATCATCTTCAACCTGACGCACGCTGCGCCGGACTTCCTCGCGCGCATGGCGATGCCGTTCTTCTGCGCGGTTCCGACGAACCTCGCCCATGACCCGAACGGTGTGCTGGCGCCTCCCTCGGCCGGCCCGTACTACATCGCGAGCCGTGTGCCGAACAAGTCGATCACGATCAAGAAGAACCCGAACTACAAGGGCAAGCGCCCGCACAACGTGAACGCGATCGTCTACAACGTCGGCAACTCGCTTGCCGCGACGTACCTGCGCACGCAGCAGGGCGCAACGGACTACGCAGCCGGCGGCATCCCGCCCGCGTCGTATGCCGAGGCCGCTCAGAAGTATGGCGTGAACAAGGGCCAGTTCTGGGTCAAGCCGCAGCTGGGCGTCCAGTACCTGGCGATGAACCACGACCGGCCGCTCTTCAAGGGCGCCAAGGGCACCGATCTCGCCAAGGCGATCAACTACGCGATCGACCGCAAGGCGCTGCTCGCCCAGGGCGGCTACCTGGCCGGTAAGCGGACGGATCAGATCCTGCCGCCCGGGATCGCGGGCTTCCGCGATGCCAACCTGTACCCGCTCAAGGGCCCGGACATCGCGACCGCCAAGAAGTGGGCGGCCAAGGCCGGCCTCAAGTCGGGAACGTCCGTGCAGCTGTACACCTCGAACACCGGTGCAGCTCCGCTGCAGGCGCAGGTCTACCAGTTCAACCTGGCTCAGATCGGCCTGACGGTGAACACGCACCTGTTCGCCCGTGCCGTCCAGATCGACAAGGAAGGCACCCGTGGCGAGCCGTTCGACCTGACCACGGAAGGCTGGATCGCGGACTACGCTGACCCGTACGACTTCATCAACGTGCTGCTCGACGGGGCAAACATCCACGACTCCAACAACAACAACGTGGCGTACTTCAACAACCCGAAGTTCAACAAGGCGATGACCGCTGCCTCGTTGATGTCGGGCGCGAAGCGCTACACCACCTACGGCAACCTCGACGTCAACATGATGCTGACGAACCCGCCGTGGGCTGCCCGCAGCAACTTCAACGACCGGATCCTCCTGTCGTCGAAGGTGGGCTGTTTCACCTACAACGCGATCTACAGCGTCGACCTCGCGGCGGCTTGCCTCAAGTAAGAGGCGGGGATCAGTCGCGGAACGCAGGCAACGGGGCCCCGATCGGGGCCCCGTTGTCGTTCCCCCGCGCAACCTGGTTCGGTTTCAAACCAGGTTGCCGAGTTCCTCGGAGGCCACGGCGGTTCGAAACTCATCAACCTGGTTCAAAGAGCGAAACCAGGTTGAGGTGCGGCGAGGGCTGGCTCAGTCGTCGAGTTGCCAGACGTCCGCCCGCAGAAGGGGGACGACGCCGCCGCCGGGCAAGAGGGCGTCCACTTCGACCTCGGGGCCGCCGATCATGAAATCGGTGTGGACGGTCGAGACGTTCACGCCCGCACCGGGCTCACCCTCGACTGCCTCCGCGTAGGCGCTGCCGTAGGCGACGTGGCAGGTCGCGTTCTCGTCGAAGAGCGTGTCGAAGAACGTCAGGCCCGTCTGGCCGATCCGCGACGTCCCGTCCACGAGTGCGACCTCGCCGAGAAAGGCGGCGTTCTCGTCGGAGGCAAGTTGGCCGTGGACCACGTCGGCGCCCTCGTCGGCCCGGACGTCGACGATGCGCCCTCGCTCGAACCGCACCTCCAGCCCCTTCACGATCTGGCCGTGCAGGGCCACGGGCCTCGTCGAGCGCACGTGCCCTTCCGTACGTCGAGCGTCGGGGGTCGTGAAGACCTCCTCGGTCGGCATGTTGGCGACGTAGGGGAGGCCGAGAGCGGTCTTCGACTCGACGCCCTGCCAGCGCGATTCCGGCAGGAGCCCGACCGTCAGATCGGTGCCGGCTCCCCGGAACCGCACGGCCTCGAGGCGCATGTCGTTGAGCAGCGCGGCTCGGCGTCCGATCTTGCGCACGTGATCCCGCCACGCGGCCACGGGGTCGTCCTCGTCGAGGCGGACGCAGTACTCGACCACCCTCCAGAGGCGCTCGAGATCGGGCTCGCCGAACATCTGCCGGGCCCAGCCGGCATTCGGGACGCCGACGACGGTCCAGTTGTTGAGTTGCTCGTTGACCTGCCGCGTGACTTCCTCGGCAAGCTCGCGCATCCGCGCTTTGCCGACGCGCTCACCCGGTAGGTCGGCCAGGAGGTCGGGCTCGGCGTCGCCGGTCAGCGCGACCACGGCCGCGCGCTCGTCGCTCATCATCCGCTCGCGCTGCAGGAGCCACGGGGGCGTCCACGAGAGAACATCGTCGGTGGCACCTTCGATCTGCGCGCGCCGCAGATGCTGGTCGGTGTAGTAGACGTCGACGTAGCGGGCGCCGGCCGAATAGGCAGCGCGCGCGACGGCACGGGCGATCTCTGCATGCTCGACGCGGGCGACCACGTCGACGAGCTGCCCCGGCTGGACGTTCGCCCCGACTCGCACGGCGAGCTCGGCGTACCGTGCGGCGCGCTCTACTCCGACAGCTGCCACACGTCCTCACGGAGAAGCGGCACGACATGACCGTCGGCGGTGACTCCATCGACCTCGACCTCGGCGCCGCCGACCATGAAGTCGGTGTGCACCGTCGACACGTTGATCCCGTCGTCGGAGCCGTCGGCGTCATCGCCGGCGTGCCCCTCCGGAACGGCCATGCCGTAGGCGATGTGGCACGTCGCGTTCTCGTCGAACAGGGTGTCGAAGAAGGTCAGACCGGTCTTGCCGACGCGAGACTCGCCGTCGACGAGTGCGACCTCGCCGAGGCGTACGGCGTTCTCGTCGCTTTCGAGCTGGGCGCGCACGACTTCGGCTCCACTGTCGGCCTGGATGTCGACGATTCGACCGGCTTCGAAGGTCACCTGCAGCCCTTGCACGATCTCGCCGAGCAGCGCCAGCGGCTTCGTCGAGGTGACGACCCCTTCTGCGCGCCGAGCGTCGGGCGTCGCGAAGACCTCTTCGGTCGGCAGGTTCGCGGTGTACGGGCGTCCGGCCGACGTGTGGAAGAGGGCGGAGCAGAACCGTGTGCGCTCGAGCAAGCCCACCTCGAGCTCGGTGCCCGGGCCGCGGTAGCGCAGTGCGTCGAGGTGCAGTTCGTTCAGCGATTTCGCACGGCTGTCGAGCCGCGACATGTGCTCGCGCCACGCTGCAACCGGGTCGTCTTCATCGAGACGCGTGCAGAAAGCGACTGCCTCCCAGAGACGCTCGACGTCGGGCTCACCGAACATCTGCTCGGCCCAGCCCTCGTTCGGGCATGCGACCCCCGTCCAGTTGACGCTGCGATCCTGTAGTTGCCGCATCACGACCTCGGCCACCTCCTTCATGCGCGCACGGCCGACACGGTCTCCGTCGAGGTCGGCGAGCAGCATGGGCTCGGGGTCGCCCGTCGTTGCGACTACCGCGTTCGCCGCCATTGCCTCGGTGCGCGAGACCAGCCAGGGTGGGGTGTACGAAAGCACCTCGTCGGGCCCGAGCTCGATCATCGCCCGGCGCACGTGCTGGTCGACGTAGTAGACGTCGACATAGCGGGCACCAGCGTTGTAGGCGGCGCGGGTGAGCGCACGAGCGAGTTCGGCGTGCTCGATGCGGGCGTTGATGAAGACGTTCTGACCGGCCTCGACATTCGCGCCGACCTCGACGGCTACCGCTGCGTACCGCTCGAGCCGTACGTCTACTGCAGCTGCCATACGTCCTCCTTCAGCAGTGGTATCCGCCGGCCGTCCGAGGTGATGCCGGCAATGGCGACATCCGGACCACCGATCATGAAATCGGTGTGCACGCCGGACACGTTCGCACCCCGGTCTCGGAGCGCGTCCGGCTCGAGACCGACGAGACCGGGCACCGCAAACAGCACAGCGGCGCCGTAGGCGATGTGACAGGTGGCGTTCTCGTCGAACAGGGTGTTGAGGAACGTGATGCCCTCCTGGCCGACGCGCGACTCGCCGTCGACGAGTGCGACCTCGCCGAGGCGTTTCGCGAACGGATCGGTGGCGAGCTCGCCGCGGACGGCATCCTCGCCGCTCGAGGCATTGACGTCGACGATCTCGCCGCCCTCGAAGGTCATGGTGAGGTCGCGGACGATCGTCCCGCCCAGCGCGAGCGGTCGGGTTGAGCGCACGGTCCCGTCCGCGCGACGGGAGTCGGGCGTCGTGAAGACCTCCTCGGTCGGGAGGTTGGGCACATGCGCGATGCCACCGGCCGTGTCGATGCCGCCGCCGACCCAGCGGGATTCGGGCAGGAGCCCGAGCGTCAGGTTGGTGCCGGGCCCTTCGAAGTGCAGCGCGTCGAGTGCGAGCTCGTCGAGCTCGGCGCAGCGTGAACGGAGGCGAGCAGTGTGCTTCCGCCACGACTCCACGGGATCGGCCTCGTCCAGCCGTACCGTCGCCGCAATCGCTTCCCACAGGCGTTCCACATCGGGCTGGCCGAAGATCTGCTCGGCCCAGCCTGCGCTGGGGAACGCGGCGATCGTCCAGTTCACACCGCGCCGATTCTGGATCTCGAGCATCTGCTTGACCATCTCGATCGGTCTGGCGCGCCCGACCCGATGCTGGTCGAGGTCCGCGAGGAGCTCCGGCTCGGATTCGCCGGCGATCATCGCGATCGCGTTCCCATCAAGAGCGGCGGCCCGCTCGACGGCCCACGCGGGACTTGCAGCCAGCTCCTCGTCGGGCCCGAGCTCGATCATCGCCCTGCGCAGGTGCTGGTCGGTGTAGCGCACGTCGACATAGGCGGCGCCGGCGCGATAGCCCGACCGCGTCAGCGCGCGCACGAGCTCGGCGTGCTCGAGCGCGGCGTTGACAAAGAGCGTCTGCCCGGGCTGAACGTTCGCGCCGACCCTGACGATCAGGTCGGCGTAGCGATCGAGGCGTGCCACGGCTGCGGCAGACAATATAGACATCGCTATTAGGTGTCGAGCGGGACGTCGTCCCAGTCGCTGCCGAGCCCGCAGAGCCAGTTGAGCGCGTGATGGCGCTCGACTGCGATCGAATGCGCCTCGGCTTGCTGCTCGGGCAGGAGGTGGCGATAGACCTTGCCATAGGCGCCGAAATCGCCCCGCATCGGCGGCGGCAGGACACCCCGCTCGTAGCCGCGCATCGCCGTCGCCGCGATCAGCTGGTCGAAGTTCGCATAGCGCTCGGGCAGCTCGAGCCCGCCGGCGGCCTGAAGCTGGCTCGTGCGTGCGCGCCAATGCCAGAGGCGGGCTGACTCGCATTCGAGCTCGATCTCGGCGCCGCCGCGCAGCGCAGCGTCGCCAAGCTCAATCGCGGCCACCTCGTCGAAGTCGAACGGCGTGTCGTAGGCGGGCAACTCCACGAGTTGCAGCGCCCAGAGCAGTGTGCCGGCCGCCTCGCCGTGCCACACGGCGTCGATGAGGGCTGGATCGCCGTCCGCCGACGGCACTTGCTCGAGCGCCGGTCGCAACCCGGCCTGCAGCGCGCGAACGCGCCCGATCACGTCTCCCTGCGACCTGAGCTTGCGGCGCGGCATTACGCGAGTATGTCGTCGATCTCGGCAAGGGTCGGGCCGTCCAGCTCGATTCCGGCGGCGCTGGCGTTCTGCCGCACCTGCTCCGGCCGGCTCGCTCCGACGATTGCCGAGGCGACGTTGGCCTCGCGCAGCACCCACGCAAGCGCTAGCTGCGGCATCGAGATCCCGAGACGCTCCGCGACGGGGACGAGCCGCTGCACCTGTTCGAGGACGTCGTCCGTGAGGTAATCGCCCATCAGCCGGCCCATCCGCTGGTGCAGCGCCCGGGTTCCGTCCGGAGGCGGGGCGCCCGGCTTGTACTTCCCGGTCAGTGCGCCCTGTGCGAGCGGCGACCAGACGATCTGAGAGATCCCGTTCGCGTTGCAGATCGGAATCACCTCGTCCTCCGGCTCGCGCCAGAGCAACGAGTATTGCGGTTGCGAGCTGACGAACTTCGCCCAGCCGTGCTCACGGGAGAGATCGAGCGCTGCCTGCACCTGCTGCGCCGTCCACTCGCTGAAGCCGATGTAGCGGGCCTTGCCGCTCACCACGACCTCGTTCAGGGCTTCCATGGTCTCTTCGAGCGGTGTCGTGTCGTCGTAGCGGTGGCACTGGTAGAGGTCGACGTGGTCGGTCTGGAGGCGCTGGAGCGACTCGTCGATCTGCTTCCGCACCTGCGCGGCCGAGAGTCCCTGGTTCTCGCCCGAGTCGTCCATCGGGAAGTAGAGCTTCGTCGCGAGCACGTACGAGCTTCGCGGCCGGCCCGAGAGAACCTCGCCGAGGAAGGTCTCGGCGGCCCCGAGCGCGTAGACGTTCGCCGTGTCGATGAAGTTGATGCCGGCGTCGAAAGCCGCGTCGACGCAGGCCTTCGCCTGAGCGTCCTCGACGCCGCCGCCGTACGTGAGCCAGGAGCCGAGACTGATCTCGGAGACCGACAGGTCGCTGTCGCCAAGTTGTCTGAATTCCATCCCGAAGTCGTACCGGTTTCGACGCGAATGCCGTCGGGGCCTACCGCTACCGTCGTGTAGATGTTTGATGCGAACTACACGCACTCACGGATGGTGACTCAGACGCGGCCCATCTCGCCCGGGTCGGGCTTGAACGTAGACACCGCTATGGCCTTCACCCGACCCGAACGACCTGCTTGGTCTGAGCCATCCCCGCAAGCACCCAAATCCACATCAAACATCTGATGGCCAAGGTGGCGGCAGTCCAGCACGTGTGCTCCGAATGCGGGACGTCGTCCGGACGCTGGCTCGGGCGCTGCCCGGGGTGCGCCGAGTTCGGGACGATGATCGCCGAGGCTGTGCCGGGCCGCGGCGACCGCGGCCGCGAGCGCGCCTCAAGCCGGACACCGCTTCGCCTCGTCGATGTCGTCGCGGAGGAGACCGTCCGGATCTCGACCGGCATCCCCGAGCTCGACCGGGTGCTCGGCGGGGGACTCGTACCGGCGTCACTCGTACTCGTCGGCGGCGAGCCGGGTGTGGGCAAGTCCACGCTCCTGCTCTCCGCGCTCGGAGCGATCTCGGCCGACCGGCGCGCGCTGCTCGTGACGGGAGAGGAGTCGGTCGCGCAGGTGAAGCTGCGCGCCGCGCGGCTCGGTGGCTGCGACGGAATCGAGATCCTCGCCGAGACCGATCTCGATGCGATCTGCGAGCTGCTCGAGCGCGAGCGGCCTGCTGCGTGCGTGATCGACTCGGTGCAGACGCTCTGGGCGCCGGACCTCGGCTCGGCTCCAGGCTCGGTCGCGCAGGTCCGCGAGGCCGCCGGGCGCCTGCTGCGGGTCGCGAAGGAGAGCGGCGTCGCGACGTTCCTCGTCGGCCACGTGACGAAGGACGGTTCGGTCGCCGGCCCGCGCATGCTCGAGCATCTCGTCGACTGCGTCCTGCAGTTCGAGGGCGACCGGTACCACGCCCATCGAATCCTGCGGGCTGTGAAGAACCGGTTCGGCTCGACGAATGAGCTCGGCATCTTCGAGATGACCGGCGCCGGCCTCGTCGGCGTGCCGGATCCGTCCGAGCTCTTCGGGCATACGCACCCGGGCGAGATCGGGGCCGCTGTCGCCTGCGTGCTCGAAGGCACGCGGCCGATCCTGCTCGAGATCCAGGCGCTTGTCGCGCCCACCGACCTCGCAATGCCCCGCCGGGTCGGCACCGGCGTCGACCCGAAGCGACTGGCGATGATCGTCGCCGTCCTCGCGCGCCATGCCGGCCTGCCGCTCGGCGGCGCCGACGTCTTCGTGAACGTCGCGGGGGGTGTGCGCATCGACGAGCCGGGCGCCGACCTCGGGATCGCGCTCGCAATCGCCTCGGCGGCGAAGGGCCTCCCGGTCCGCGACGGGCTGGCCGCCTTCGGCGAGATCGGGCTGACCGGGCGGCTCCGGGCTGCCACGCAGGCCGACCGTCGGGTCGAGGAATGCCGGAAGCTCGGCCTGGCGACAGTGCTTGCGCCGATCGGCACGAAGGGCGCCGGGGTGGAGGCAGAAACCCTCCGCGCGGCGCTCGCTGCCGGGCTCGGCGAGAAGCCCTCCTGAGCAGGAATTTTCCACGAAACCCCTGGAAAAATGGCGGTTTTCCGCTGGTCCTGCTACCCTGGTCTTCTCGCCGGTAGAGCCCTCTGGGCCGCCGGCACTTTCGCGACTACACCGGAAAGAGGAGACGCAGCTTGTACAAGGTCGGCGACAAGGTGGTGTATCCCCACCACGGTGCAGGAACGGTCGTGAAGCGCGAGAAGCGCGAGGTGCTCGGCGAAAAGCGCGAGTACCTGACGATCAAGATCCTGCACAACGACATGACCGTGAACGTCCCGGCCGATAACGCCGAGCGCGTCGGTCTGCGGAAAGTGATCGACGAAGAGGCGGTCAAGAAGGTCGTCAAGTACCTGACCTCCGGCGGCACGGAGATGCCGAAGAACTGGAACCGCCGCTTCAAGCACAACCGAGACAAGATGAAGACGGGCGACATTTACGAGCTCGCCGAGGTCGTTCGCAACCTTGCGCTGCGTGACGGCGAAAAGGGCCTTTCGACGGGCGAGAAGCAGATGTACGTGAAGGCGAAGAAGATCCTCGCCTCCGAGCTCATGTACGCGAAGACGATGAGCGAGGACGAAGCGCTCGAATGGCTCGAGGAGACGCTGACCGACGGAGTCAAGCCGAAGCTCACGCCGGCCGAGAAGGCAGCCGCGAAGAAGGCGCCGGCCAAGAAGGTCGCCGCCGCACCGGTCGCAAAGGCTGCCGCACCGTCGAAGGCTCCTGTGCGTCCCGCGCCGAAGAAGGCCACTGCGAAGGCAGTCGTTGCGAAGCAGGCTGTCGCGACGAGTCCCGCCGCGAAGAAGGCAACACCGGCCACATCGAAGACCGCCCCGGCGGCCAAGAGCAAGACGGCCGCGAGGGCGTAGTGAGTGTCTGGGCCGTTCTCGTCGCCGCCGGGCGAGGAGAACGGCTCGGGGAAGCAAGGCCGAAGGCGTTCGTTCGTCTCGGCGAGCTTCCCCTGCTCGCGGAGCCGCTGCGCCGGCTCGACGAGAGCGAGCTGATCGACGCGGTCGTCCTCGTCGCGCCGCCCGAGTGGGAGGAGCCGGCCATCTTGCTGGCCGAGGAGCTCGGCGCGTCGAAAGTGACGGCGTGCGTCACGGGCGGCGAGTCGCGAAGCGACTCGGTGCGTGCCGGGGTTGCCGAGGTGCCGGACGACGTCGCGGTGATCCTCGTGCACGACGCCGCCCGCCCCCTCCTTCCCGACGAGGTGATTGTTCGCTTGCTCGCCGCGCTCGAGGATGGCTGTGACGGCGCGGTGCCGGTGCTGCCGGTCACCGACACGGTGAAGCGCGTCCGTGACGGAGTGGTCGACGAGACGCTCGTGCGCGACGACCTCGTGAGCGTGCAGACACCGCAGGCGTTCAACGCTGCTGCGCTTCGGTCAGCCCTCACGGCCGACACGCAGGGATCGGACTGCGCGTCGCTCGTCGAGGCGAACGGTGGACGCATCCGGACGGTCGAGGGCGACGAGCGTCTGCTGAAAGTGACGACCCGCGCCGACCTCGACCGCGTGGCCGCGTGGTTGTAGACGCCGTCTTCCTGGATGTCGGCGAGACGATCGTCGACGAGTCGCGGGCGTGGCTCGACGTCGCAGACCGCGCGGGCGTGCCGGTGCTGACGCTGCTCGGCGTGCTGGGCGGCCTCGCCGCCCGTCGGGAGCACCACAAGCGCGTCTGGGAGATCGTCGGTACGCGGCCCATTGCGCCACCCCCGATCGAGATACGTGACTTCTACCCCGACGCTCTGCCATGCCTGCGTGCGCTGAGCGAACGCGGTCTGCTCGTCGGGCTCGCGGGTAACCAACCCGAGACTGCGGTCTCCGAGCTCGCGGCCTGCGGAGTGGAGGTCGACGTGCTTGCGAGCTCGGAGGGCTGGGGCGTCGAGAAGCCGTCGCAGGAGTTCTTCGCACGCATCGCCACCGAGTCGCGGCTGCCGCCTGAGAAGATCGCCTACGTGGGAGACCGTGTGGACAACGACGTCGAGCCGGCGCTGGTAGCCGGCATGGTCGCCGTGCACATCCGGCGCGGCCCCTGGGGCTACCTTCAGGAGCCGCCGGCCGAGGCGCTTCGCATCGCGTCCCTCGACGAGCTCGTCGAGGTGCTCGCGTGAGCCTGCGGGTCGGCATCGGCGTCGACGCGCATGCGCTCGAGCGCGGCGTGCCGCTCGTCCTTGGCGGGGTGCGGCTCGACTACGACCGCGGCCTCGCCGGTCACTCCGACGGCGACGTCCTCGCGCACGCGCTCACCGATGCCGTGCTCGGCGCAGCCGGGCTGGGCGACATCGGTTCGCTCTTCCCGTCGACCGACGAGCAGTTCCGGGGCGCCTCCAGCGTCGAGCTGTTGCGCGAGGCGTATCGGCAGGTGCTCGAGGCGGGCTGGAAGCTCGTGAACGCCGACTGCGTGCTGATCGGTGAGCGGCCGAAGATCGCGACCCATCGCAGGGAGATGCGAAAGCGGTTGTCGGAGGCAGTCGGCGGCGGCGAGGTGAACGTCCGGGCGACCACCACCGACCAGCTCGGCTTCACGGGTCGCGGCGAAGGGCTCGCCGCGCACGCGGTCGCGCTGCTCGAATCGGCCTGAGTCGAGATGACGATCGTCCGCTATGCCGACCGGCCCGACCTCCGTGAGCGGCGCAGCGCCGAGCTCAACACCTTTCCGACATTCATGAACCACAACGCGATGGGCGGTCGCTACTGGGGCCGGCTCTACGACGAGTTCCCGGCTTTCCAGCTGGCCCTCGAGGATGGCGGTGAATTGGCTGCGGAGGTGCACGCGCTGCCGGTGCGCGTCGACGGTGACCTGCCCGCCGGTTGGGACGAGGCGTTCGAGCGTGGAATGGAACTCGGCGACGGGAACGTGCTCAGCCTGCTCGCCATCTCTGTGCGACCCGATCGTCGCGGAGGCGGCCTCGCGGGCACGCTCATCGACGCGGCACGCGGTGCCGCGCGGGAGGCGGGACTCACGGCGGTGATAGCCCCAGTTCGCCCGACGCTCAAGTCCAGCTATCCCCTGATTCCGATCGAGCAGTACATCGAGTGGCGCCGCGACGACGGCTCGCACTTCGATCCCTGGATCCGCGTGCACGAACGGGCCGGCGCGACGATCGTGCAGGCTGCACCCAGGTCGATGCTGATCGAAGCGCCTGTGTCGGATTGGGAGGCGTGGACGGAGATGCGCTTCCCGGGCGACGGCACGTACATCGTGCCGGAGATGCTCGCACCGCTCGAGGTACGTGACGGGATCGGGGTGCACGTCGAGCCGAACGTCTGGCTGCGCCACGGCGTGTGAAAGGCGGGGGCTTGCGGCCCCCGCCCTTTCCGGCTTTATGCGGTCGCGATAGAGGCTTGATGTGAAATGCACGCCCACTCGCGGATGGTTGCTCACTTCACGCAGCCGGCGGCCAGATCGACGCCGTAGATGTTGTTGTAGGTGAAGCAGCCAAATCGCTTCGAGGTGAAGAGGCGAAGGTTCGCGTGTGAGAGCGGCGCCCAGGGCGCAGCGTTCGCGATGATGTCCTTGTCGAGCTTTCCGTAGTTGATGAAGCGTGCGTTGCCGGACATCAACGCCGCCTGCTGGATCAGTTTGTTGTAGTGCGGGTCATTGAAGTACGCGAAGTTGCTGTTGTTCTGATCGTGGATGTTGTTGCCGTCGAGCAGGACGTTGATGAAGTCGGACGGGTCGACGAAGTCGGCGCCCCAGTTCTCGTCTGCGAGATCGAACGGCTCGCCACGATTGCCCTCCTTCCCGAATTGCACGCCGCGCGGGAACGGCCGAACATCGACACTGAGCCCGATCTGCTTCAGGTCGAACTGGATGATCTGTGCGCGATTCAGGCAGGCGTTGTTGTTGCAGGTATAGAGAACCGCCGTGCCGTCGCCCTGGTGCCCCTTCGCGAGGGCCTGGGCCTTGGGCAGGTTCGGCGCGCTGAGCGGGTAGACCTTGTATGGGTTGTAGCCCGGCATCGCCGGCGGCAAGATCGTGTCGTCCCTCTTGCCCGCGAGATATCCGAGCTGGAGCAGGAGAGCGTGACGGTCGAGGGCATAGTTGACCGCCTTTCGGAGGGGAATGTTGCCCTTGAAGAGCGGCCGGGACGTGTTGAGGGCCACGTAACGGACGTTGAGGCTCGGCTCGACGTGGAACTGGCTCTTGTTGATGCCGTACCTGGTCGCGAGCTCCGCGTAGGCCGGGGAGGGAACGCCGTCCGCGGCGTAGTCCGAGGCGCCCTGCTCGACGCGGAGACGAATCGCTTCCTGGCTGTTTCCGACGGTGTAGTTGATGGCGGCCACGTTGTGTGGTCGGGGGCCATGGTAGTTCGGGTTCGCCTTCAGCAGGATCGACTTGCCCGGGGTTCGCGACGCGATGTAGTACGGCCCGGCCGAGGCCGGCGTCAGTGCGCCGTTCGGGTCGTTCCCGATGTTGGAGGGGACGGCCGCGAAGAACGGCATCGCGATCCGAGCCAGGAAGTCGGGGGCGGCATGAGTCAGGGTGATCACGAGGTGGTTGCCCTTCACCCGTACGCCGCTCGCGGTTGTCGCCTTTCCGGCGAGCATGTCGTTCACGCCGACGACGTCGGTGATGAAGCTCTGTCCCGGCGATTGCAGCTTCGGGTTTGCGAGCCGGTTGATCTCACGCGCGAAGCTCGCCGGCGTCACGGACTCGCCGTTCGAGAACTTCGTGAAACCGGCCTTGACGGTGAAGTCATAGACCTTGCCGTTCGCCGAGATCTTCGGGAAGCCGGCAGCGGCTTCGGGAATGATCTGGGAGCTCGCCGGCCCCGTCTTGTCGGCGTAGTTCATGAGCTTCAACGCGGTCGCGTACTCCAGCTCCCAGCCGGGGGCGTAGTAGTCGAGTGCCGGATCGGTGTAGTCGGTGTCGGTGAACAGGTCGACGTTGAGCGTTCCGCCCTTCGCTGCATGCGCTTGCGACCCGGCTGCGGCGGCCGCAGCCGCCGTGATCCCGAGCGCGACGCTCAGTACCAGCACGCTGGTCGCCAGTTTGACGTTCTGCAAGATCGACTCCTTTGTCGCTCGGCCGCGAGCCCGCGGCGGGAAGCATCTGCTTCCCGCTCAGGTAGACGCCCGCCGCTGCTCGGCGTTTGAGCAGGTCGGCGATGACCGTATGCGGCGACTCGCTACGTCGCGGAGCCGGGAGTCAGTGCCGGTCGGGAAGCCGCTCGTAGGAGATCTCCCAGAGCGTTCTCCACGAGCCGTTCCCACGCGTGTGTTGCCAGAGCCAGTCGAAGCGGCTCTCATCGATGTTGCAGAAGATCATCCGCTGCAGCCATTCCTCGTCGTCCTGGATGAACTCCCGGCTCAGGTGCATCTCGTGCCCGTGGAGACCACCACGGAAGTCGAGATAGGAGCCAGTGTCGTCGACCCACGTCTGCTTCCAGCAACCTTCGCGAGCATCGAAGACCGAGATGCTCATCCCGCGCAGCGTGTCCGGCGGCTCCGCCGTGAACTGCTCGACGATCACGTTGTCGCCGAAGTCCTTCGTGATGATGTTGGTCGCCTCGCCAGGGCGATTGCCGCGCCACCCGCCGCGCCACGCGCCGAGCCAGAAATCGAAGTCCGTGCCTCCGCCGTTCGCTCCGGCCGGAACGGCGACCGACTTCTGCGGCTCACTCATGCGCCTACTGCACCGGGAGGCTCGAGGAGACGGGGAGGCGCGAGTCCCAAGTCGTGGCAGGCCGCTTGCGTCGCCGCGACGAATTCCTCGATCGGCCGGTCGAGTACGCGGTCCGCGTTCCAGACGAGCGCGATGAGGCGGGGCTCGATTGCGTCGGGCGGGTCGAGTGGCACCAGCACGACATCGGCGTCCGCTTCGTCGACCGACAGCCGAGGAACCACCGCATAGCCGATTCCCTCGCGTACCAGTGCTTGGATCGTCGTGTTGTAGTCGGATCGAGCGACGAACGCAGCCTGCAGGTCGTGTGCGTCGAGATGCTTCTCGAGGCGGGGGCGTTCGCCGGAGTGGCCGATCAGCGGGAGCCGCGCGAGGTCGCGGAGCGTGGGCGCGCCGCGGGAGCGTGCCACGTCGCTTCCCGTTGGCGCCACGAGGACGTAGCGGTCCTCGAAGAGAACGACGTGGTCGAACGGGCCTTCGGGTAGCGGCAATTCGGCAAAGACGACATCGACGACGCCGGCCGTGAGCTGCTCGAGCAGACCGACATCGGTCGCCTGCTCGACCAGCCGGACCTCGACGTCCGTGTCCATGTTCTTCAGCGCCTGCGGGACGATGCGGGATGTGATCGCCTGGAACGTGCCGACGACCAGCGTCCTCGAGTCGTTGGCGCCGGAAAGGTCGGCTTCTGCGGCGCGGACGCGGGCGAGGATGGTGGTGGCGTGCCCGTAAAGCAGCTGTCCCTCTCGGGTCAGCGCGACGGGCTTCGTGCCACGGGTGCGCTCGAACAGGCGGTGGCCGACGATCGATTCGAGCGCAGCGATCTGGTGACTCACCGCCGACTGCACGTAGCCGAGGCGCACAGCGGCCGCGCTGAACGATCCCTCCTCCGTCACCGCTTCGAGCGCGAAGAGATGTCGAAGCTCAACGCGCAGCCAGCGCTCGAGTGCCATGTCCATCGAAACGGCGACCTTTCCAGGTCCATTCCGGCGCTGCGGCAATGATGAAGATGTGCGATCGGGCTAACTAACCACCCTCGAGCCAGGCAAGCTTGCCGCGCCATCGTCGCGCAGCACGACGAGTCCGTCGCGCTCGAGCGACACGAGCGCGTCGCCGTCGGACGGTTGCTCGCCTGCGGCGACGGCGCGCAGGGCGACGGCGCGTCTTTGCCGGAACGAGCCTTCGAACGCCGATTGCTTGCGCAGCGGCTCGTACCGCGAGCCGCGCGACGGGCAGACCGACTCGAGGGGGCAGACACCGCAGCGCGGGATCCGTGCCAGGCACACGGTCGCACCGAGATCGAAGAGCGCCTGCGCGCACTCGCCGTCGAACGTCTCGCCGGTGCGCTCCTGCACGCGGGCGACGTTCGTGTCGACCGGCAAGACGTCGCGTCCGAAGGCGAAGTTGCCGACGGCGGCCGCGGTGTACGGTCCGACGCCGGGCAACTCGGTGAGGTCGTCGGGCCAGCCGCGGTCCGCGACGACGCCCGCCGCGCGGTGCAAGCTGACCGCGCGCCGGTTGTAACCGAGTCCCTGCCACGCGACGATCACCTCCGCGGGCGAAGCGGCCGCGAGCGCCTCGACGGTCGGCCAGCGGTCGAGCCAGGCGTGCCAGCGTGGAATCACCCGGTCGACCTGTGTCTGCTGCAGCATGACTTCGCTTACCAGGATTGCGTATGGATCTCTCGTCTTGCGCCAGGGCAGATCGCGCCCGGTTCGCTGGTACCAAGCCAAGAGCGGTTCCCTCACGCGAGCCAGCCTACGCGAGCACCCGCCGGGGCGAACGCCGCGGAAACGCGAACCGGCCGACGATTAGCGTGTCACCGCGTCGAGGTTGCTGCGGTGCACGCGCTCATACGGCGCGTAGTAGTGGACGTCCGCGTTCCCGACGGAGGCCACCACGTCGCGCAGCGTCAACTTCGCGAGCGACGGGTCATCGCGCGAACGGAGCAGGAAGTCGATGTACCGCTCCGTCGCTGTGATCAGCCCGTTCGAGTAGCCGCCCGCAGCGATCACCTCGGAGGACCCATGATTCGGCAGAATCCGCTTCGGCTGCAGCCCGCTCAGCTTCTCCAGATTCGCACGATGGATCCGCAGCCGCTCGGGCGCATCGACATACGTCACGGTGTCTTCCATCGTGTCGCCGCAAAGAAGGAGCTCTCGTTCCGGCCACCAGAGGACCGTCGCATCGTCACTGTGGATGTCTGTGTGGAGCAACTCGAGCCGCAGCTCGCCAAGCTCCAGGTCGAGCCGGCCTGCGAACGTCGTCGTCGGCAGCACGAGTGGAGCGATCGCGGGCGGGCCTTCCAGCGACCCGCTTTCGATTGCCTCGCGCGAGCGGGCAAGCAGCTCCGCCGTTCGCTCGCACGCGATGATCTCGCAGTCGCCGAACGCCTCCGTTCCGGCCACGTGATCGAGGTGCCAGTGGCTGAGGACGACCGTGAACGTCCGCGCACCTGCTTCTTCGAGGACGGCTCGTATCCGAAGTCCATGATCGACCGAGACGTGCGTGTCGTAGACCAGAGCAGCTTCACCGGAGACGATTGCGTAACTCGCGATGCCGAGCGAAAGCGCGCCGTCGTCGACCCAGTTTGGGTCGTCGTCGAACCGATGGCCCTCAACCCGGCCGTCGTAGAAGGCAAACACCCCGGCTGCCGGCTTCAGCATGCGCAGGTGATCCATCGGGCCATCCTAGAATCCGCTGAGCATGCAGGGCGGTGAATCCACAGCGGTCTTCCTCGCGACGGAGGGCGAGATTGTCTTGGACAGCTCCAGCCGAACCATCCGCGTCCTGTGCGAGAACGAGTTGATCGACGTGACGTGGTCGCGCTACGCCGCCGGCGAGCGCGGGCCCGGCCCGCACATTCACCGTCGGCACGTCGATGCGTTCTTCGTCGTCGAGGGTGAGCTCGAGTTCGACGTCGGGCCGGAGTTGGCAGCCGTTCGGGCGCGCGCGGGCACCTTTGTGCTCGTTCCACCGCTTGTCGTTCACACCTTTGCGAACCAGAGTACGGCGTCGGCGACGTGGTTGAACTTCCACGCTCCGAGCACCGGCTTCCTGGCCTACGTCCGCGGTGACGGTGACGCATTCGACAGCGTCGACGCTCCGGCGGCCGGGCAGCTGTCTACGGCGGACGGGGTGGTCGTGTCCCCCATGGGCGATGGTGAGCTGCTGCAGTGCGAAAGCCACGGATTGCGCGTCGTCGGCGACACTTCGCAACTCACCGCGATCGAGCTCAGCTTGCAACCGGGCTTTGTGAAGGAGCACAACCACCCGGACGAGGTCAACTCGTTCTTCGTGCTGGAGGGTGAGGTCGAGCTCGCCGTCGACGGCGAAGAGGTCGCTCACGCCGGTCCGGGAACGTGGCTGTGCGCGCCGCCCGGGGCCGCGCACGGGCTCCGCAACACCGCCTCCAGTGCTGCGCGCGTGCTGAACATCCGTGCACCCGGACGGTCGGCGGCCGGTCAGTAGCGCTTCGTGTCGCGTCGGTAGGCCTGGCCGGCGAGCACCCCGGCGGCGACGCTCCAGATTGCGATCACGACCCAGCCCGTGACGCCCCAGGCCCGGCCGCCGAGGCCCACATGACTCGCCTGCACGAGCCAGTACGACGGGAGCGTCTCGGCGACCTTCTGCATCGCGCCCGAGGTGATTGGGAACCAGACGCCTCCGAGCAGGGCCAGCAACCCCGTGACGCCGCCCATGATGGGGCCGACCGAGTCCGGGCTGACGAGGTGCCCCATCAGAATCCCGAGGCCGGCGAACGGGATGAGGCCGACGAGCATCAACGCGGTCATCGCCACCCAGCTCCCTGCTGAGAGCCGAACGCCCAGCGAGATGCCGGCAAGGAAAAGGAGGACGATCGTGACCATCGCCATGGCGTATGCGGTCAGGACCTTCGCGCCGAAATACGTGCGCGGCCTCAGGGGCGTCAGCCGCAACTGACGGTTCCAACCGACCGACCGCTCGGCTGCGATGCGCGCTCCGGATCCGAGGACGGCATTCATCGTGCCGAAGGCGGCGAGGCCGACCATGAAGTAGAGCGGAGCAGAAATCCCCGAGCCGCCGAGACTCTCGGAGTTGCGATTCGGCCCCGCGATCGCGTAGTAGAGAACGAGCGGGAAGCCGAGCGAGAAGAAGAAGAAGCGACGGTTGCGAAAGGTGCGCAGCAGCTCGTAGCGGGTGTAGGTGGCCGGCTTCACGCGGCGGCCGCCTCCCCATCGGCTGTCAGATGGAGGAACGCCTCCTCGAGCCCTGCACCGCTGATCTCGATGTCGCGTGCGCTTGGGTGCCGTGCGAGCAGCTCGCGAATCGCGAGGTCGGAGTCGGAGCACGTGAGGACAATCGCCTCGCCGCGGCGCGCGGCGCTGGTGACCCCGTCCAGCCGTTCGAGCTCTTCGAGTTGAACGTCGGGCAGCGTGGCTCTGATCGTGCGCGAGCCGACCATCGCCTTGATCTCGGTCGGCGGCCCGTCGGCGATCACCGTTCCCGCCGCGACCAGGATCGCGCGATCTGCGTAGAGGTCGGCCTCTTCGAGGTAGTGCGTTGCGAAGAGAACGGTCTTGCCGCTCGCGGCAAACTCGCGGACGGTCGTCCAGAAGGCGTGGCGTGTTCCCACGTCCATCCCCACCGTCGGCTCGTCGAGTACGAGCAGGTCGGGGTCACTCACGAGCGCGACCGCGAATCGCACCCGCTGCGTCTGGCCGCCCGAGAGCTTCTCGGTTCGCCGCGACGCGATCTCGCGAATCGAGGCGAGGTCGAGCACGCGGTCGATGTCCATCGGCGTCGGAAAGAGCGAGGCCATCATCCCGATCAACTCCCGCACGGTCAGTTCGCGCAGGACGGCGCCCGCTTGCAGCATCGCCCCGACCTTGCCGGCCGCGATCGCATTGCTGGGCGTGTCGCCGAAGATCGAGATTGTTCCCGCGTCAGGCTTCAGCAGCCCGAGGAGCATGTCAATCGTTGTCGACTTGCCCGCGCCGTTCGGGCCGAGCAACGCCACGGTCTCACCGGCCGGAATCGAGATGTCGATGCCACGGACAGCAGGCACCGGGCCGGTCGGGGTCGCGTAGGTCTTGGCAAGGCCGGAGAGGCGGATGCCGGTGCTGTGCCTGATCTCGTCTTGGTCCATCGCCACCTTTTCTACCCCCGCCGCCGAGCCGGGCAATCAGGCGAGTCGCTGCCAGACGTTCTCGAGCAACTGGGCGCTCTGTGGCCAGAGCAGGACCTGGCCGCCGAAGTTCAGCGCCCCTGCCGAGAACACCTTTGCGCCGCTCGGATGCTCGTAGTACGTCATCTCTGCCGAGCGGCCCGGCCCGAAGAGGTCGGTGATCGTCGCAAGCACCTGCACCCCAGGCGGTGAATTCGGCGAGCGAGCGTCGATCTCGATCCCATAGAGCCAAACTGCGCACCGTTCGTGAGGCCCGTGCCCGCGAACGCCCACGAGGCGGTGTCGGCCGCGGCGACCGTGAACGGCGCATGCCGTTCACCACGGTCACTCGCCACGTACTGCACGCCGAGGAGCGCCGCCTCGGGACGCCCGAGGTCGCGCCACTCGTCGATCAACGTGGCACGGGAACTGCGCCTGTCGACACGGCGGAAGAAGTTGTTCGCGGCGAGGAACATGAGGTTGCCGCCACGGTCACGGAAGCCCTCGACGAGGTCGTAGAGGCCGGACGTCACGTACTCGGTGTGACCAGGGAACACGAGCAGGTCGTAGGCCGCCCGCAGGGCATCCGGCGTCAAGAATCGCTCGATGTCCTCGTCGCCGTAGACGTCGACTTGCTTGCCGGTTTGGGCGAGCCAGTGCTGGAAGCTGAGGTCGTAGCTCCGGTAGCGATACGGCACGCCGCGGCCGGCATGCGGGCGTGTCATGTCGACGTGGTTCGTCTTCCAGTGCGCGTACCAGGTGTCGCCCCACCCGTCGCCGTTCGCGTCGTAGAAGTTGTAGGCCTGCCAACTGGTGGTCGGCATGACGACCGCGACGCGATGCTGGGGTGCGGCCGGCCGAATGATGATGGGGGCGAAGCCGACGCGGCCGTCGTCGGCGGTGAGCTGCGCCGCATAGACGCCCGACGGCCAGTCGGTCCCGATTTGCACCGGGACCGGGCGGGATGATCGCGGTGTGCACGCCAGTCGATCACCTGTGCGGCACCGACAGGGATGCCGTTGATCAGTCCGTTGGCGTATGTCGGCACCGTCTCCGGCCCGCTGTGCAGCATCTGCAGTGACAAGTGTGCTGCGTCGGTGCGGACGAGGAGCGTTGCGGTATCCCGGGCCGGGCGCTCCGGACCACGAACCCGGCATCGACCCCGAGGATCCGGACGACGGCTCGGGCGGTCGCCGGGTGTGCGCTGCCCCCGAGCGGCGTGGCGGTCACGCGCAGGATGTAGGTCCTGGCGGCCAGTTTCGGATCGGGGCGCCAGGCGAGCTCGTGCTCGCCGGGCCCGAGCTCGACTTGCCGCTCGGCGAGCGGTGACGCCGCGACCGCAACAGGCTGCTCGGATGCCGCGCCTTGGCCGGTCTGCAGCACATTGAGCGTGACGCGTGAGCGGCGTGCGAGCTGGAAACGGAGCCGGGCTTCCACTCGTGGCGCGACGGCGCCGAGCGTCGTCACGAGCTCCGTGTCGCCTGCGAACGGCCTGCCCCTGTTGTCCACCCGGAAGCCCGACAGGAGCGGCGTTCCAGCCCACGCCGGCCCGATCCGGCCGAGCCGGCCGAGCGATGCGGCGGCCCCCGCTCCCGCAAACAGGAACAGCCGGCGACGTGTCCCGACCAGGTCATCCCGGCACTGTAGACATTCACCAGGCTATGTCAGGTACGCCTTACAAGTGGAGTTCGATTGCCTGACAGCGGCCTTGGCTAGCCACGTGCTTCCTCGCTAAGCACCTGCAGGTTTGCCGGCCGCGGCGCCTCCCGGCGACTGTGGGCGGTTCCGCTCGCGGCACCCAAGCGCTCGGGCTCGCGCCGCGCGAGTAGCGCGGCGGCCAGCACGACCGACGCGAACGCCACGACGCGAACGACTCCGAGCGCGCCGCCGGCAAGCGTTCGTGGAAGAGCGCGAGCCCGGCCGCGATCGGAAGCGCATTCGTGAACAGCGAGGCGGTGCCGGCCGTCGCGAGCGAGCCGCCGCGCTGGAACGCGAGTTGCAGCGCGACGAATGCACCGCCGTGTGCGGCGAGGACGACCGGGACGAGCAGCAGCCACGCGCCGCCGCAGACGCGCCTTTGGTCGCGGCGTCGCCCGTGCCGTAGAACCCCCGCCGCGATGCCGAGGCCGGCGCCGGGCGCGAGGCGCGCACCCGAAAGGGCGGCGACCCGGCGAACACCGCGGAGCAGACGAGCCACGCGATCACCGCGCCCGGCGCGGCGGCGCGCCGGAGTCGGCGCCGCCGGCAAGCGACCCGCCGAGCAGCGCCAGGCCGCCGACGGCGGTCGCGACGGCAATCCACTGCCTGCGCCGAAGCCGCTCGCCACGGCGGTGCGCGAGCGCGGCGAGCATGCCGATCCCACCGGCCGAGGTCGCCTGCACGAGCGACATCGGCGCGAGCGCGAGCGCGGCGACGTAGAACGCCCAGCCAGCAGGCCGACGAGGAAGCCGACCAGCCAGGAGATGTCGCCGAAGAGCGCTCGGAGCCCCCGAACGGACGCGCAGCGACAGCGGGGGCAGCTAGGCGGCCGCGCCGTGCTGGGCGACCCAGCCCCAGTTCAGCGCGAACGCGGAGAGGAGCGCCAGCGTCAGCCCGGCGCCGGTGCTCACCGCCGCTCGCCCTGGAACGGCAGGTACGCCTCGGCGGCGAGCGCGGCGATCCCGACGCGCGGCAGGTCACGCCGCCGCTCGTAGACGACGAACCGCCGCTCCCACTGCGGGAAGAACTTCCGGTTGAAGGTGAGCAGGTTGTCGAGCTGGAAGTGCCCCTTCAGCGTCAGCAGCGCGCGCCGCTGCATCTCCTGCAGGCCGCTCAGCGCAGCCTCGGGCGCGAGCAGCGCCGCGAACGGCGCGAAGTTCAGTGAGACGCGCTCGTAGCCTGCGCCCGCGCCCACGCGACTGTCTCGCACACGAGCCACTCGTTGAAGCCGTTCGGCGTCGTACGCAGTCGCGGCATCGACGACAGCGAGAGCGCCGCGGACGCGGCGAGAGCGCGAAGTGCAGGAAGCCGGCCGCCTCGCCGCTCCGGGCGAAGCCGACGACGAAGACGGCGTCCTCGTCGCCGAGGCCGAACAGGGCGTCGAGCGCCATCACGAATCCGCGCTCGGGCGCATCACCACGCCACGCGCGCGCGACGTCCTCGAGTTCCGCCCGCAGCGGTGCGTCGAGCTCGCTCGGCCGCAGCACCCGCGCGGTGTAGCCCGCGTGCTCGAGCCGGTGCACCGACTGGCGCACCTTGCGGATCGCGCGACCCTCGAGCGCGAAGGAGGCGGTCTCGACGACGGCTTCGTCGCCGTGGTACAGCGCATGGAGGCCTCGGGCGGCGTAGAGCGGCAGGAACCCCTCCGAGGCGCCGAGGATCGCGACACGCCAGTCGCGCGCGTGCGCATGCTCGACGAATGCGGAGACCAGGTCGTCGAGCCGGTCGTGCGGGCCGATCGGGTCGCCGGAGACGATTGCGACGCCGCCGACGACGCGGTAGGCGAGGAACGCGGTCTCGTCGTCGTTGAAGAAGTACGACTTGTCGGCTCGCAGGACGAACGGCGCGAGCGTGTCGACTCCCCACGCGTGGACGAGTGCACGCGCGATCGCGCGCTCGCGCTCGTGCTGGCCGACGCGGTAGCGCCACGGCGCGAGCCAGCCCGCGACGATCCATGCCGTCGCCGCGATCCCGAGCAGCAGCAGTGAGAGCGGGAACCAGTCGCCGAACGAGCCGGTGAGGTGCGGCGAACCACCGAGGTGCAGTCCGAGCAGGCCGCTGAGCGTCTCGCGAGCGCGAACTGCAGCGTCAGCGGCTGGTCGGCGGCGATCTGGTTCACCCAGAGCGTGACGAATGCGTAGAGCGCGATCGAGGCGGACGCCAGGGCGACGCGCGCGACGATCGTCGGGTCGACGCGTCGCCCGGCCGGTCGAAGTCATGCCGTCGCGCGACGAGCAGCACGAGCACGATCGCCGACGCAAGCGTGCCGTGGTTCAGCCCGTTCAGCACGTGCAATGCGGTCGATGCGCCGGCGACGACCATCGCGACCTGCCACGCCCGCCGTCGTCGTCGTGCAAGCCCGCGAGCCGCGACGAGCAGCGCGACACCCGCGAGCGCACCCGCGGCGCGCGCAAGCGGGCCGACAGCATCAGGGGTGAGCGAGTGCAGGAGGCCGGCGTCGTCTCCCGGCAGGATCGTGTGCACGAGGTTGAGGACGGCGCCGACAGCGACGACCGACGCGACGAGCAGCGGCGCCCGCCGCCGCGGCTACGTGCCGGCGCAAGCGCGGCGACGGCGAGCGCGACCAGCGCAGCGGGCAGGTAGACCGATTGCAGTCGCGACGCCGAGTCGAGCGCGTCGCGGAGGGGGATCTGGCGGACGACCGCGATCGAGAGGCCGGTCTGCAGGTAGCCGAAGAGGCCGGTGCCGACGCCGAGCAGGAGCGCCGCCGTGAGCCGCTCGAATCCGGCGCTGCGCGCAAAGAGCCCGAGCGCGGCCGCCGCGACGAGCCAGACCGCGGCGAACCAGAGGAGCGGCGCAGAGCTGTGCTTCGCGAGCTCGTCGAGCGGCAAAGCCTCGCCGAGCCTCGGGCCTGGCAACGCCGGCCGGAAGACGTACAGCCAGCCCGTCGCGGCGAACGCCGTCGCGAGCAGCAGCGGGAACGCGGCGAGCCTACGCATGGAGCCTCCGGGAGAGCGCGAGCAGCGCGCGCGAGGCATTGCCGCGCCAGAGCGCCCAGTTGTGGCCGCCGCGGACGAGAAAGAAGCGATGCGGCAGGTGCAGCCGGTTGAGTCGCCTGGCGAACCTGGCGTTCTGCGGCCGGAAGCGGTCGTCGGTACCGCTGTAGAACCACATGTAGGTGCCGGCGCGACGCAGTGCAGCGCCGCGCGCGGCAATGAGACCGACGGGCTGTTGCGCCGCAGGAACGCTGCGCGGTGGCCGAAGATCGCCGCGATGTCGTCGGCGCGCTGGTAGCCCGACCAGCTCTCGAGCACGTGGAACTCGAGCGGATGGTGGATGCCGATGTTCAGGGCCGCGTAGCCGCCTTCGGAGAGGCCGACGAGTGCGCGGCCGGCGCCGCCCCGATCGTGCGGTACCGGGCGTCGACAGCGCGGACGACGTCGCGCGCAACGAACGTCTCCCAGGCCTCGTACTTGCCGATGCCGTTGGCCCACTCCTTGTCGGTGAACGAGCCGGTCGATCCGAACGGCATCACGAGGATCAGCGGGTGCACGCGATGCAGCGCGACGAGATCGTCCTCGACGACGCCCATACGGACGGTCGCGAGGAACGCCCCGGGCCGGCCCGGAAAGCCGTGGAGGAGGTACGCGACCGGGTAGCGCCGTTGCGGGTGCGTCCGGTAGCCGGGAGGGAGATAGACATCGACCGGCTGGCGGCGGCCGCCGAGCGCGGGGCTTGCGACGGCGAAGCGGGCCGGTGTTCCGTGCACCTTCACGAAGGCCGCATCATGAGGGGGGGCGAAGCCACGAAAGGCCCAGTAGTTCTCGACGTAGCGGTAGGCGCCGAAGACGCCGACGGCGAGGAAGATGCCGAGCGCAGCGGCCGTGGCCCAGGTCCGGCCTGGCACTGTGAGGCCGGGTGCAATCACGCACTCGTTGTACGACAGCGCACCTGAACGAAAGCTGACGGAGCGGTTAAGCCAGGGTTACGCCGCCGGCTTGGCGAGATGGGCGAGCGCGAGGCGCAACCACGCCGTCGCGTGCGCCGACCAGAGACTCGTCTGATGCGCGCCGCGGTAGACCTCGAAGACGTGCCGCACCCCGGCGTGGTCAGCTCGCGGTCGAACTGCACATTCTCGGCCCGGAACCGGTTGTCGCCGCGGCCGACATAGAAGGCGAAGAAGGTCGGCTGCCGCTTCTGCGAGGCGCGGAGCTCACCGATCAGCGTGTGCGCGTTCGTGGCCGGGCCGCGCGCAAGCGGCTGCGTGCCCGTCGGATCGGTTGGGTGGAAGTAGCCGGACCACGACTCGACGACGGCGAAGGAGCCGAGGTGATGCAGGCCGAGGATGGTGGCGCCGTAACCGCCGGCGGAGACGCCGAAGATCGCGCGGCCGATGCGCGAGCGAATCGTCCGGAAGTGGGCGTCGATGAAATGCGGCACCTCTTCGGCGACGTACGTCTCCCATTCGCGCCGGCGCCCCAGTTCAGATACTCGGGATCGGTGTCGTTATCCGTGCGCCTTGCGGGAAGACGAGGATCGCGGGCCGGCCCGTTCGAGCGCGCCGATCAGCCAGCGTTGCCGCGGTACGACGTAGCGCCGGCCGGGAGGCCGTGCAAGAAGTACACGACGGGATACCGCGTCTTATCGTCGCCGTACCCGGCGGCAGGACGACGCGCGCATGCACGCGGCCCTTCAGCGCGACCGAGGTGATTCCCTCGTCGAGGTCGCGGCTCTGCGTCAGCCGCGCAGCGAGACGCCCGTCGTGACGACGAGCGCGAGCGCGACGAGACGGCGAGGACATACCGCATCGAAACACGGTGCCAGCGGCAGCACCTGAGCCATGGGCAATGCAGCGGCTAAGAGAGATGCTCCCCGCACCGGAAATCTCAATCGGACGACAACAGAGCATTCACCTGCCGCCGCTATCGTCGCCCGGATGGCGGTGCTCGCTGCTCTCGTCGCATCGGCGTTCCTGCCTGGCTTCACGCCGTTTGCCGCCGGGCCGAACGGTGGCCAGGTGTTCAGCGGGACGTTCCCGGGGACCGAGCGTGCCGGTTACGTCTATCTGCCGCCGGGCTTCGAGCCGTCGGCGCGCTATCCCGTCGTCTACCTCCTGCACGGCATGCCCGGCTCGCCGTCGGAGTACCTCGACGAACCCAGCTCGCGACGTTCGCCGACGACGGGATCTCGTCCGGCGCGCTGCGGCCGTTCATCGCCGTGGTGCCTGCGGCCGGCTCGAGCCGCGACTACAACGGTGAGTGGGCGGGACCCTGGGAGCACGCGCTCGTCAGCCGCATCGTCCCGTGGGTCGACGCTCGCTGCCGACGATCGCCGCTCGCGACGGCCGGGTGATCGCGGGGCTGTCGGCGGGCGGGTACGGCGCGGTCGACATCGGCATTCGCCACCCGAGGTCTTCGGGGCGATCGAGTCGTGGAGCGGGTACTTCCGGCCGCTGCACGACGGGCCGTTCAAGACGCGTCGCGCGGCGTGCTCGCGGCGAACGATCCGCAGCAACTCATCGCGCACGACAAATCGGCCCTCGCACACACGCGGTTCTTCCTCTCGAGCGGCCCCTTCCACAGCCACTGGTTCCGCCCGAGCGAGACGGTCGCGTTCGCACGCGAGACTCACCGTGATGGACTTGCCACGACGCTGCGCCTCTACCCGTCGAAGAAAGGCGAGTGGCGCGCGCAGTTCGACGACGGCCTGCGCTGGGCGTTCGGCTCCTAGCGCTTGGAGCTGCAGGAGTAGAACGCGTTCCCTGCGAGGGCGCCGTTCGGCAGCACCGCGTAGTCGGGGATCACTCCGGCGCGCGTCCAGCCGAGCCGCGGGTAAATGCGGTCGGCGTCGGTTCCCTCATGGGTCGACAGCCAGAGCAGACGAAGCCCCAGCGACCGTGCGTGCTCGACAGCGACGTCCAGCAGCGCCCGGCCGACGCCGCGTCCGCGCGCCTCCGCGGCGACGACGAGCGCTGGATCTCGGCGCGGTGCCGGCCGTTGCCAGCGGTCGCACGGGCCAGATGGACGGCACCGAGGAGCCCGTCGTCCTCGAAGGCGGCCCATTGAACGTGCTCGCTGGGCTCGAGCAGGGACGCAATCTCGCGCCACGCATCCTCCGCGCCGGCATGAGTGAGGTCGGTGCGAGCCCCAGCGCCATGCCCGCGGCGTGCGCGTCGAGCAGCAGCTGCGCAAGCGGGCCGGAGTGACTCGCGATCCCGTTCGCATCGAGCTGGACGACGTTCACGGCGCCGCCGTCCTCAGCCCGGCGCGTGCGTTTGCGACCAGCGCCGCGTGGCGCGCCACGCGGCAACGCCGACGCCGAAGAAGTGAGCTCGACGACGGTGATCACAAGCCGGTTGATGACAGTGACGCTCAACGCGGGACCTGCCGTCGTCACCGCGAGCAGGAGGGCGTACATCGACGCCTCGCGGGCACCAAGACCCGACGGCGAGAACACCGTCAGCACTGCGACGATCGCGCCGACCGCCGAGACTCCCCCGAGGAAAGGGATCGTCGAGAGCCCCGGACTCGAGCCGACGCTCCGCAGCATGAAATACACCGCGACGCCACTGATCAGCCATGTGCCGCAGTAGAAGAGGAGCAGCGCGAGCATCTCCGGGAACGGCAGCGGGTCGATCTCCTCGGCGCCGAACGGACGCAGCAGTTTGTTCGCGAGCGGCCGGAAGATGCGCGGGTGGAGGCCCAGGGCACAGAGGAAGCCGAAGGCGACGAGCGGGAGCAGAGGCGCGTCCACCCCTTTCACCCACGCGAGGCTGACCACGAAGACGAGCACGCCGGAGATGGCCGATAGCGCGGCTTCGACGAAGATCGATGCCAGTACCTTCGGCGTCTCGGTGACGCCTGCCGAACGGCGCAGCGCCACCGTGCGCGCTGCGGGCGTCCAGATCCCACCCGGGATGTACTTCGCGAGCATCGAGACCATCTCGGCTTCGAGTGCGACGCGATAGGTGACGTCGATCTCCCAGGCGGCGAGAATGCGAATCCAGCCGAGGACGAAGACGAGGTAGTAGATCGTCACGGAGCCAAGCGCCAATGCGATGTAGGCAGGGCTCGCGTGCTCGAGTAGCGGCGCGGCCTTCGACCACTCACTGCGCACTGCCCAGGCGCAAAAGCCGATGGTCGCCAGAACGAGCGCCAGCTGCAGTCCCTTCGCGAGGAGGGGATGCGCCCGCAGAAATGCCGGAACCGCACGCAAGCGCAGGACGAAGACGGCCACGTTGACGAGACTAACGTTCGGGCCGGGGTATCCAGAGCGGGAGGACGATCGCCGGTCGGGCCGGCGGGCGACCATCTAAGGTCCTGCGCTGTGACGCGCGTTCGCTTTGCTCCCAGTCCGACGGGCACGTTGCACGTCGGCAACGCGCTGAGTGCTGTTGCGAACCGCGGCTTCGGCGACTGGATGTTGTTGCGCATCGACGACACCGATCCCGAGCGCAACGTCGCCGACGGGGAGAGCGGGATCCTGGACGACCTGCGCTGGCTGGGGATCGAGTGGGACGAGGGCCCGGTGCGCCAGAGCGAGCGGGCCGGGCGTCATCTCGAGGCCGCGCACGCCGCCGGTCTGCCGCAGCGGTTCGACGGAGTGATGCTCTGGCGCGACGACGGCTCGCCGACGTTCCACCTCGCGAGCGTCGTCGACGACGCCGACTTTCACATCACACATGTCATCCGCGGCTCCGATCACCGGCCGAATGAGGATCTGCACGCCGCCCTCTTCCGCGCACTGGGGGTCGACCCGCCCGAGGTGATCCACCACGGCCTCGTGGTCGGCGACGATGGCAAGAAGCTGTCGAAGCGAGCGGAGGGGGCAACGGTCGCCGCGCTCCGCGACGACGGCTATCCGCCCGAGGCGGTCAGGGCCTACCTCGAGGAGCTCGGGCTCCCGAAGCACGACGTCCACCTGGATCTGGCGCGCATCCGTTCGCTCTCCGTCGACGTCCTCGCGGGTCTCGACGATGCCGAGTTGGCGCGGCGCGCAGGCGTTCCCGTCGAGGCCGCGCCGCTGCTGCGCGGGGCGCACGATCTCGTCGAGGGCCGGGCGCTCGCTCGGTCAGTGCTCGAGCCGGAGCTGGTGGACACGACTCAGTCTCCGGAGACGCTCGAGCGGTTCGTCGAGCTCCGGTCCCAGTTCCCCGAGGCGCTCGAGAAGGACGAGGCGAAGACCTTGCTGCGCGAGTTGAAGGCGGTCGGCGGCAATCTCAAGGCGCTGAGGCTCGCGTTGACCGGAGCCGAGCGCGGGCCCGAGCTCTGGGCGGTGCTGAGTGCTCTACCGCGTGACGAGGCGCTGCGCCGCGCGAACCGCGAACTGGATGGTTAATCGGTAGTTCGAGTGCTTTCGGGGATGGCCTGGATCAAGCAGGTCGCCCAGGTCGGGCGCAGGGCATAGCGGTGTCCACGTTCAAGCCCGACCTGGGCGAGATGCGCGCATCCAGGTCACCATCCGTGGTGCTCCAGTACCGATCGACCATCTAGCCTAGAGACCCGTGCGCCTCTACGACACGTTCTCGCGTTCGCTCGTCGAGCTTCCGCCGGCCCCCGGGCCTATTCGGATGTACTTCTGCGGCCCGACGGTCTACGCGCGCGCCCACATCGGCAACGCACGTCCCTTCGTCGTCGGCATGTGGCTTCGCGCCTGGTTGCGAGCGACGGGCTACGAGGCGCAGCTCGTGCACAACATCACCGACATCAACGACAAGATCTATGACGCCGCGCCGGGCGCGAGCGCCGAGCTGGCCGAGCGGGCCACCGGTTGGTATCTCGAGGACACGAGCGATCTCGGGCTCGGCATGCCGGACCACCTGCCGCGGGCGACCGAGTCGGTGCCGGAGATCGTGGCATTCATCGAGGAGCTGATCGGGCACGGCAACGCCTACGCGGTGCAGGGCGACGTCTACTTCCGGGTCGCGAGCTTTCCCGAGTACGGGCGGCTCTCCGGCCAGCGGCCCGATCAGGTCGAGCAGGGCGAGGCGCCGAGCGCGCTGAAGGAGGATCCACGCGACTTCGCGCTCTGGAAGGCGAACAAGCCGGAGACCGAGGACACGTGGTGGGACGCTCCGTGGGGGCGGGGCCGACCCGGCTGGCACATCGAGTGCTCCGCGATGGCGGAGGAGATCTTCGGCCCGGCGTTCGAGATCCACGGCGGCGGCCTCGACCTCGTCTTCCCCCATCACGAGAACGAGGTCGCGCAGTCGCGGGCGCTCGGGCATCCGTTCGCCGAGATCTGGACGCACAACGGAATGCTGCGCTTCACGGGTGAGAAGATGTCGAAGTCGGCGGGCTACGTCGCGACGATTCGCGAGACGATCGACGAGTGGGGGCGCGAGGCGGTGCTGGTCTTCTTCCTGACCGCTCACTGGCGCAAGCCGATCGACTTCTCACAGGAGACGATGGCCCAGGCTGTTGCCCGCCGGGACACGCTGAAGAACGCGTTCACCCTTCCCGCTGCCGAGCATGACGAGAGCGGGTGGGCGGCGTTCGCGGCCGCGCTCGACGATGACTTCGATACCCCCGCTGCGCTCGCCGTCCTGCACGAATGGGCCTCGACCCGCCGGCTCGAGCTGCTGCGTCGCGGTCTCGCCGTCTTCGGACTCGAGTCGCTCGCCGTGCGCGAGGAGGCGCCGGCCGAGATCGTGGAGCTGGCCGAGCGCCGCGCGTCCGCCCGGTCGGAACGGGACTTCGAAGCGTCGGACCGGCTTCGCGACGAGCTCGCGGAGCGGGGTTGGGAGATGCGCGACGAGCCGGGCGGCGGGCACACCCTCGTCCGGCGTGACGTATGACCCCCGACCTCGTCTACGGGCGGCGGGCGGTCCGCGAGGCGCTGCGCGGGCACCGGGAGGTGCTCGAGCTCTGGGCCACCGAGCGGGCCGTGAAATCCGAGGACTGGCTCGCCGAGCAACGGCCGAAGGCGAAGGCCGAACGGGAGCTCACCGAGCGGGCCGAAACACGGGATCACCAGGGGGTTTTGGCTCTGGTAGAGCCGTTTCGCTATGCCGACGCCTACGCGCTGGCAGCCGCCGAGAAGCCGCTGCTGGCCGTGCTCGACCGCGTCACCGACCCACGCAACCTGGGCGCGGTCTGCCGGAGCGCCGACGGCGCCGGCGCGACGGGCGTCGTCGTCCCGGCACACGGGTCGGCCGTCGTCACGCCGGCCGTCGCCCGGGCGTCGGCCGGGGCGGTGGAGCACGTCCCAGTCGCTGTCGTCAGCAACCTTGCGCGCTATCTCGAAGAGGTGAAAGGCGCCGACCTCTGGATCTTCGGCGCGACAGGCGGCGAGGGAACGCCGACCATGTGGCAGACCGATCTCACCGGCGGCGTCGCGATTGTCCTCGGCGCGGAAGGGAAGGGACTGCGGCCGCTCGTGCGGCGCACGTGCGACGCGCTCGTCTCGATTCCGCTCGCCGGTCAGGTCGAGTCGCTGAACGTCAGCGTCGCAGCTGCCGTCCTCCTGTACGAAGCGCGGCGCCAACGCACTGCGAATGGCTGATCCCTCCCTCTACCTGTTCGACGGCTACAACCTGCTTCACGCCGGGCCCTTCGACCGGGCGAGCGAGCTGATCGACTCGCTCGCGAGCTTCGTCGCGTTGCGCGGGGCACGGGGCATCGTCGTCTTCGACGGCGTCGGCGAGGACGCGACACGAGGCCCGCTTCAGGTCAGGTACGCGGCGCACGCGGACACGCTGCTCGAGCGGCTCGCGGCCGAGCAGCGGGGGCGCGAGCAGGTGCTGCTCGTGACGAGCGACTCGACCGTTGCGGCTGCCTCGGGCGGTCAGGTGACGAAGCTCTCCTCCCAGGGGTTCTTCCGCGACCTCGAACCGGGTGGCCGCCGGGAAGACCGCCCGCGCGGCCTCGAGGGGAAGCTCGACGAGGCGACCCGCGCCCGCCTCGAGCGGCTCCGCCGAGGCGAGTAAGCGGGTCCACTGCAATTGGGGCTTGTGCTCCTTGCACACCGGTGCTAGATTCACCTCAACCTCAGGGTGAGACTTCGGTGGTTCAGGACGGAGGTCGATCCCACAAAACGCCTGCGAACAAAGGGGATCCACCGTGTCCGTCCGCACCGCAACCATTCCGAAGTCGCCGCAGAAGGTTCAACGAGAGCTTGAGGATCTGCAGCTCGTCCTGAAGGCGCGCAACGGCAGTTCCATCGCGATGGACCAGCTGATGCGGCGCTACACGTCGTTCGTCCGACTGAAGGCAAGCTCCTATTTCCTCGCCGGCGGCGACTCGGAAGACCTGATTCAGGAGGGCCTCGTCGGCCTCTACAAGGCCGTGCGCGACTTCCGCCCCGACAAGGAGACGTCGTTCCGCTCGTTCGCGGAGTTGTGCGTGACGCGCCAGATCATCACGGCGATCAAGACGGCGACGCGGTTCAAGCACGCCCCGTTGAACCAGTACGTCTCGTTCAGCCATACCCCGGCCGGCCAGGACGGTGACGACTGCACCCTCGGCGATGCGCTCCCCGGCCCGAACGTGAACGACCCGGCCGTGCGCGTCATCTCCACCGAGGAGCTCCAGTCGCTCGTCGGGTGCCTCTCGTCGACGCTCTCGCCGCTCGAGGCCGACGCGCTGCGTCACTACCTCGAGGGCTCGTCCTATGAGCAGATGGCGGACGACCTCGGCTGCGACACGAAGACGATCGACAACGCCCTGCAGCGCGTGAAGCGGAAGATCCTGACGCATCAGGAGACGCGTCAGGTTCTTCAGTAGGCACAACGCGTCAGTAAACATCGGTCCGCGCGATCTCGTATGTCGCCGCGAGACGGATGTTCTTCACTTGGCCGTTTCGGGTCGCCTCGACTCTCAACGAGGCGTGGTGTCCCGTCATGACGTCCTCGATGAAGAGTGCATGTGGCCTCGGGCAGGCCGTGTCCAAAACAGACAACACGGGTGATGCCTACAATTGGAGTGCGCCGGAGTAGCTCAGTTGGCAGAGCAGGGGTCTTGTAAAGCGCGGGCCGGGGGTTCGAGTCCCCCCTCCGGCCTCCTCTCCTCTCGCGCTACTCGGGTGCGGCGAGTGCCTGCTCGAGGTCGGCCCAGAGCGCGTCCCCGTCCTCCAGGCCGACGGAGAGTCGCAACAGGCCCCGCGGGATTCGGTCGCCTTCCCAACGGTGGCGGCTCTCGAGCGACGACTCGACGCCGCCCAGGGACGTCTGATTGCGAATCAGCTTCAGGGAGGTCTCGACCGTGCGTGCATCGTCGTCGCCGACGTCGAACGAGATCACCCCGCCGAGCCCTGGATAGCGCACTCTCGACACACCTGGGTGGGCTGTCAGGAGCCGCGCAAGCTCCTGCGCCGTCTCGGTCTGGCGGCGCACGCGAACCTCGAGGGTCTGGAGCCCGCGCAACAACGCCGCGGCCGCGTCAGGCGCCGCAGCGAGTCCCAGTCGCATCCTCGCGTCGTAGAGCCGCCGCGTCTGTTCGGCGGCGCGCGTCACGGTTGCGCCGAGCATCGCGTCGGAATGCCCGGTCAGATACTTCGTCGCCGAGTGCACGACGACGTCGGCACCTTCGTCGAGCGCGCGGAGAAAGACGGGCGTGGAGAGCGTCGCATCGCAGACGACGAGCGCGTCATGGGCGCGCACGGCATCCCAGTCGGGTTGGGTCAGGATCGGGTTGGCGGGCGCTTCGACCCAGATGATGTCCGCGTCCGCAGGTGGCGCGCCGGTCTGGTCGTACTCCACCACTTGGAGCCCCCACGGCTCGAACTGCGCGAAGGTCACGCCGGTGCCGAAATACGCGCCCTCGGCGAGCGCCACCTTCGCGCCGGGGCGGCAGAAGGCGAGGACGCACGCCGTCACGGCCGAGGTGCCCGACGCGTAGAGCAGCGCATCGCCGGCTTCGAGCTCGCCGAGTTGCCGCTCGGCCTCCGTGCCCGTCGGGTGCGCATACCGTTGATAGATGAAGGCGCCAGGCTCACCCGCCTCGTCGTAGGGCCAGACGGTGTTGCGATCAACGCTTGTCACGGATCACCAATGTAGATGGTTGATCGGTAATTGGAGCACCCACGGATCGTGACCTGGTCGACCTGCTTGATCCAGGCCATCCCCGAAGGCACTCGCAATTATCGATCAACCTCTAGATGCCCGCGACGGTCTCGACGAGCAGGTCGATCTCGGCTTCGGTGTTGAAGTAGTGCACCGAGGCGCGGATCAGCGCCGTGATGCCGCGAGGGTCGAGGTCGAGGCGCGCCGCTGCGGCCTCGGAGATCGACACGTTGACGTTGCGGCGCGCGAGGGCTTGCTGCACCTCGGCGGCCGAACGGCCGTCAACCGTGAAGGTGACGATTGCTCCGAGCACGCGGCCGTGGTCGCGCACACTCACTCCCGGTAGCTCGGCGAGCCGGGCGCGCAGCGTTGCGCCCAGTGCCCGCACGCGCTCCCAGATCGCGTCGACGCCGAGTGCGAGTGCGTAGTCGGCCGCTACGCCGAGCCCGATCTTGCCGGCGAAGTACGTCTCCCAGTTCTCGAACCGGCGCGCGTCGTTGCGGATCGCGTAGCTGCCGTCCGGCTGCCATTCCGCCGCGTGCATGTCGAGGAACGGCGGCTCGAGCTGTTCGAGAAGAGGTCGCCGCACGTAGAGGAAGCCGGTCGCGCGTGGGCCGCGCAAGAACTTGCGCCCGGTCGCTGACAGGATGTCGCAGCCGAGCTCGTCCACATCGAGCGGGACTTGGCCCACCGACTGGCACGCGTCGAGGAGCAGCGGCACGCCGGCGGCCCTCGTCACGCGTCCGACTTCCGCCGCCGGGTTTACGAGCCCGCCCTGGGTCGGAACGTGGACGAGCGAGACCAGCTTCACACGCTCGTCGAGCATGCGCTCGAGGGCAGCAACGTCGAACTGGCCGACCTCGTCATCCGGCACCACTTCGATGACTGCGCCCGTGCGGTCGGCAACCTGGCGAAGCGCGATCCAGTTGGAGGCGTACTCGGCCCGGCCGGTGAGGATGCGATCGCCCGGGGAAAACGGGAACGCGTAGAAGGCCATGTCCCACGCCCGTGTTGCGTTCTCGATCACGGCGATCTCATCGCGTTCGGCGCCGACCAACCGAGCCAGTGCGTCATACGTGTGCTCGAGTCGGTCCGACCGCTCGGCCGCCGCCTCGTAGCCGCCGATCTCGGCTTCCCGCTGAAGGTGGTCGACGACGGCGTCGAGCACGGCCTCGGGAGGCAGCGATGAGCCGGCGTTGTTGAAGTGTGTGACGTGCGCGCACCCCGGTGTCTCGGCCCGGAGCCGCTCGATATCGAGCGTCACCGCGCGGCGAGAGCGTGCAACGGCTGGAGGGCGTCGATCGCGTGGCTCGTCCAACCCGGCGCGCCGTCGTAGACCGCGGCGAGCTCCGCTGCAAGATCCGGGCCGACCCGCCCGCGCAGGTCCTCGATCGGCGGTCGATGTGCAGGCGGCGCCAGGGTCTCGTCCGCGGCGAACGCCGCTGCGACCACAGCCTGGGCGATCGCGTTTCGCGCCCGGCGTGCGAACGTCGCATCGTCGAGATCCGGCGCCGACTCGATCGCGGCCCGCAAGTCGTCAGCTGCAGCTTTGAGGCTCACACTCCGTATTCTGATCTAGTAACGGGCGTGGCGCGGACCGAGAAGCCTGTGCACCAGACAACCGCCGAGAAGCTGCAGTGGCTGGCTGAGCTCCGCGACGAGGCGCGGCACGCCGGATCGGCCAAATCGGTCGCGAAGCAGCGTGACCAGGGGAAGCTCCTGGCGCGTGAGCGCGCCGAGAAGCTGTGCGACTCCGGCTCCTTCGTCGAGCTCGACCGGTACGTGCGTCACCGCGAGTCGAACTTCGGGATGCTCGAGCGCCGGCCCTACGGCGACGCGGTCGTCACGGGCTACGGCGAGGTCTTCGGGCGGCGCGTGTTCGTCTTCAGCCAGGATTTCACCGTCTTCGGCGGCTCGTTGAGCGAGGTTTTCGCCGAGAAGATCTGCAAGGTGATGGACATGGCGGCCAAGTACGGCTGCCCGCTGATCGGGATCAACGACTCGGGGGGCGCGCGCATCCAGGAAGGAGTCGTCTCGCTTGCGGGCTACGCCGAGATCTTCTGGCGCAACGTCCAGGCTTCGGGAGTGATCCCGCAGATCTCGCTCGTGATGGGCCCGTGCGCGGGCGGCGCGGTCTACTCGCCGGCGATCACCGACTTCGTCCTCATGGTCGAGGAGACGTCGTACATGTTCATCACCGGGCCTGACGTCGTGAAGACCGTGACCGGTGAGGAAGTGTCGTTTGAGGAGCTTGGTGGTGCGCTTGCGCACGCCACGAAGTCGGGAGTCGCGCATCTCACCTCACCGACCGAGGAGGCTGCGCTGGAGGACGCGCGTTATCTGCTCAGCTTTCTGCCCCAATCGAACGCCCATCCGACGCCGTACGACCCGCCAAGCGATCCGGTCGACCGTGAGGCGCCCGAGCTCGACACGCTCGTACCCGACGAGGCAACGAAGCCGTACGACATCAAGAGCGTGATCTCCGCCGTCGTCGATGACGGCGAGTTCCTCGAGATCCAGCCGCTCTTTGCCGAGAACATCGTCTGCGGCTTCGCGCGGCTCGGTGGTTACAGCGTGGGCGTGGTCGGCAACCAGCCGAAGGCGCTTGCCGGCGTGCTCGACATCAGCTCGTCGGAGAAGGCCGCGCGCTTCGTTCGCACCTGCGATGCGTTCAACATCCCGCTGATCACGTTCGTCGACGTGCCCGGCTTCCTGCCCGGGACTGCCCAGGAGTGGGGCGGGATCATCCGGCACGGCGCGAAGCTGCTCTATTCGTACTGCGAGGCGACCGTCCCGAAGCTGACCGTGATCACGCGCAAGGCGTACGGCGGCGCCTACGACGTCATGAGCTCCAAGCACGTGCGCGCGGACTTCAACTTCGCCTGGCCGACAGCTGAGGTTGCCGTCATGGGGCCGGAGGGCGCGGTCAACATCGTCTTCCGGCAGGAGTTGGCCGACTCGGACGACCCGGAGGCGCGCCGCGCCGAGTTGATCGCCGACTACAAGGAGCGGTTCGCCAACCCGTACACGGCTGCCGAGCGCGGCTACGTCGATGACGTGATCGAGCCCAGGCGCACGCGGCCGGTGCTCATCAATGCGTTGAGGACGGCGATCACCAAGCGCGAGCGCACGCCGTCGCGCAAGCACGGGAACATCCCGCTTTAACCGTTCACGTCCCTTAGTGTTTTGCGATCTGCTTCAGCACGCCGTCGGCGCACCCGACGCTGACGTGGTCGCCGACGTGGTAGTCGCCGAGCTTGGGCGACCCGTCGGTGACGCGGCAGCTGAAGTCGCCGTGCTCGTCCGAGTGCACCGTCACCGACGCCGTCGCGAGGTCGGTCAGGGTTCCGCCGAACGTCGTGAGATCGACGTGGGGCGGAGGCGGAGGTGTCGGATCCGGCGCGGGCGGGAGCGGAGGCGGTGTCGTCGGAGCAGGGAGTCGCTTCAGCAGCACGAGCAGGTTCGAGCCGACCCGGCAGCCGACGGCCACACGGTCGCCGACCTCCAGGTCGCCGAGGCTCGGTGAGCCGTCTCCGAGCGTGCAGGTGAAGACGTGGTCGCCGCTCATGACCGAGATCGAACTCGAGTCGAACGTTGTGACGACGCCTTCGTAAACGTGCGCCGAGTCGGCCGTGGTCACGGGCGCCCAGGCGACGAGGACGCTGTTCTGGCAGACGACCTGGGCATGGTCGCCCACCTTCAGCCCGGTGGTCGAAGGCGATGAGTCACCGAGTGCGCACGTGAGGTTGCGGTCGCCGTCATGCAGGCTGATCGACGTCGACGAGAGTGCGGTGACAGCGCCACCGAATTTCACCGGCGCAGCCTGGCTCGGGCTCTCGGCGGGCGCCGTCAGGTGGCGGATCCTCGCGAGGACGAGATGTCGGGCAGAGCGCCGGCACTGGGCCTGCACGCGGTCTCCCACTGCGAAGCCGGCGAGCGAGGGAGATCGGTGGCCGAGCGCACACCTCATCGTGTGGTGCGCGCCCTTGACCGAGACGCCGGTCGTCGAGAGGGAAGTGACGACGCCTCTGGCCGACACACCTTCGCCTGCCGACGCGGGGAGGGCGGAAATGAGCGCAGCAAGTCCAACAGCCGCAGTCAGTGCAACACGCTTCACACGGGCCACCATTGCCGTCGGCGAGTCCCGCGTCGACCCCCTTTATGGGGGTGCGGCAGATCCCTCGTTCGAGGTCAGACGCCGACGGGCTCGCGTGCGCCGACCACGGCGAAGAGCGCCTCGACGGCTTCCGGGTCGAACTGCGTCCCCGCGCAACGCTCGACCTCGCGAAGCCCTTCTTCATGGGTGAGCGGCACTCGATAGAGGCGGTTCGAGGTCATCGCGTCGAATGCGTCCGCGACGAAGATGATGCGAGCGCCGACGGGGATCTGCTCACCCTCCAGACCGTCGGGATAACCGGTCCCGTCCCAGCGCTCGTGGTGGTGCAGCACCCAGTCGGCGATCGGCTCGACGCCGAGACTTTCAAGCATGCGGTATCCGATCTGCGGATGACGCTCCAGCACGAGGCGCTCGGTGTCGGTGAGAGCCGCGGGCTTGCGAAGGATCTCCTCGGGGACGGCGAGCTTGCCGAGGTCGTGCAGACTGCCGGCAAGTCGGATCAGCTCGACTTCGTCATCCGAGCGTCCCAACCGGGCGGCGATGCTCGCCGAGAGCGCCGCGACCCGCTCGGAGTGGCTGCCGGTGTAGGCGTCGCGCGAGTCGACCGACTGCGCCAGCGAGGCTGCCGCGCGGAAGCGCGCGACCCGGTCGACGCCTGACGCGACGCGGCGGAACTCCGAGAGCTCGGTGACCTCGGAGCGGGTGAGTCGGACCTGGTTCTTGCCGTGCTCCTTTGCCCAGTAGAGCGCTCCGTCCGCGAGCCTGATCAGCGAGTCGCGCTCCCGCCCGTGCTCGGGGAAGCTCGCGACGCCGGCACTCACCGTGATTGCGCCGATGGGGCCGAGGTCGCTCTCGCCGATGCGCGCGACGATCGACTGTGCGATCTCGAGTGCGATCGAGTCCTCGGTGCCGGGCAGCAGGACCGCGAACTCGTCGCCGCCGAGCCGGAATGCTTCGCCACCCTGGCGCAGCCGCGCGGCGACCTGCGAGAGGACGCGGTCGCCGGCCGGATGGCCGAACTGATCGTTGATGCGCTTGAAGTTGTCGATGTCGAGAAAACACAGCGAGACGACCCCGTCACTCTCCTCAGCGACTGCAAGCTCGCGCTGGAGCCGTTCGTGAAAATGGCGGTGGTTCCCGAGCCCGGTCAGCGGGTCGGTAAGGGCGAGCTTGATCGCGTTCAGTGCGCGATGGGTCGAGCGCTGATACAGCGAGATGGCGACGAGCGGGCCCGCGAGCGCCACGAAGAGAAACGGGGTGCGTTGCCACAGAACGACGAGCATCAGCGCGCTCGATGCCATCAGGGTGAACGGGAGGACTGTCCAGCGGACGTTCGAGCGGATCAGCCGCACGTACCCGATCTCCGATCCCGAGGCCGAGATCGCCGCCGTCACGAGCAGGAGGTTGACGGCGTAGAGGATCGCGGCCGTCACGACGACCTGAGCCAGAATCGCACCCGGCGAGGTGCCGGTCATATGGGTGAGCACCGAGCCGGCAATCGTCCCGACGATCCCGAACAGTCCCGCGTTGAAGATCGTGCGGATCAGCGGTTTGCGCTGCAGGAGTTGCACCAGCGTGGGTGCGGTGACGTAGATGAACGTCGCCGGCGCCCAGCCAAAGAGGACGAGTGCAGCGACGGCGAAGACAAAGCCCAGCGAGAGGCCATTTGCGTCTGCGCCCTCGACCGGCACGGGAAACCGCTCGGCGAGGATCGACGCGACAAGGAAGGCGAAGACGCCGGCGATCGTTCCGACCGAGCCGGGGTTCGTCAGGAAGGAATAGGTGGCCGCGAGGTACGCGGCGACGCCGACCAGCGAGACGGGCGCAACGACTGCAAGAAGTCTTGCGGGTGGAAGCGCCCGTCCGCTCATCTAGACGTCGTTACCAGGTGAAGTTCGTGACGTCCCAGGTGAAGTTGCCGAACACGACCGCAAGGCCGATGAGTAGGGCCACCAGGACGAGACTCGTGATTTTCGAGTTCCACTGAAGCATGAAAGGGTTCCTCCAAACCGTGTGCCGCATTAGTCGTGATTCTCGATCACGACTCGGGGTACAGGCATCACCCGTATGGGTGAAACCTTTTCGCCGAGCCGAATCCCTCCAACGGGGGACTTCGAATAGATTCCTCGCGCATGGAACTCCAGCTCATCCCCGAGCAGCCGCCGTCGGTCGCGGAGGCGGTCGCGGAGCTACTGCGAGCGGCTGATTCCGCGAAGCCGGGCACCGACCCGTGGTGGCAGGCCGGCATCGACGAGATCCTCGAGGCGTAACCGCCCAGTCGCCGCCGCCGTTGCACAGGTGTGATGTGCATCCGGTGTCACGAACACGAGATCGCGCCCCACCGGCCCTACTGCATGAGTTGCATCTTCGCCGTTCAGCTCGAGGTCGAAGACGGCCTGCGACGGCTCGCCGCGTACCTCGAAGCCTGGGCTGCGTTCGATGCGTGGTGCGCGAACCACGCGCCGGCGGCCGCCTGATCCATCCAGGGTGGGTTACGGAGCGACGACGGGGCGCCCGCGGAGCACGCGCGGCGCTGCGCGCGCGTAGTCGAGGCCTGAGATCCAGGTGAGCGCGAGCGCGACGACGAGCGCCCACCACGCGATGTCATCCCGCCACGCGCCGGCCGCGGCGAGCCCGCCGATCGCCGCCGCGGCCGCCTGCGACCACGTCTTCAGCTTCCCGAGATCACGGGCGGCGATCACGACACCGCGTTCGACCGCCGCCTGACGCAGCCCCGAGATCAGGAGCTCGCGGGCGACGATCGCAGCGACCATCCACGCCGGGAACACGCCCTGGTCGATGAGGACGATCAGCGTCGTCATCACGAGCAGCTTGTCGGCGACCGGGTCGAGCAGCGAGCCGAACGACGAGGTGCTCCCGGCGCGGCGTGCGATCCGGCCGTCGAACCAGTCGGTTGCCATCGCGAGGCAGAAGACGCCCGTCGCCCAGTAGTCGTGGTTCGGGAATGGGATCGCAAACAGGGCGATCACGATCGGCACCGAGACTGCCCGGGCGACGGTCAACTGATCCGCAAGGTTCATCCGCAAGGAGAATACGGCTTGTGTTCGCCAAAGTCCTTGTCGCCAATCGGGGCGAGATAGCGCTTCGCATCTTCCGCACCCTGCGGGACATGGGGATCGGCTCGGTTGCCGTGTATTCCGATGTCGACCGGAGCGCGGTTCATACGGCCTATGCCGATGAGGCGCTGGCGCTCGGCGGCAGCACCTCGGCGGAGACCTACCTCGTGGTGGACAAGCTCCTGGACGCGGCGGCGAGGTCGGGCGCCGAAGCGATCCACCCGGGGTACGGGTTCCTCGCCGAAAACGCGGCGTTCGCCCGGGCGGTCGAGGACGCAGGCCTGGTCTGGATCGGGCCGCCGCCGAGCGCGATCGAATTGATGGGCTCGAAGACCCGTGCCCGCCAGGCGATGCAGGCCGCCGGAGTGCCGATCATTCCCGGCACCACCGAGCCCGTTGTCTCGGCCGTCGCGGTCGCCGAGCTCGGAGCGGAGATCGGCTGGCCGTTGCTGATCAAGGCCGCGGCGGGAGGCGGCGGAAAGGGCATGAAGGTCGTCCGCGGGGCCGACGAGGCGGCGCAAGCGTTCGAGTCCGCCCAGCGCGAAGGGCAGGCGTACTTCGCGGACGCCTCTGTGTACGTCGAGCGCTACCTCGAGGATCCGCGGCACGTCGAGGTGCAGGTCCTGGCCGACGGGCACGGGAACGTGATTCATCTGGGCGAGCGCGACTGCACGATCCAGCGCCGCCACCAGAAGCTCGTCGAGGAGACGCCCTCGCCTGCGGTCGGCGCGGAGTTGCGCAACCGCATCGGGAAGATCGCCGTCGACGCGGCGCGCGCGGCCGGCTACCGCTCGGCGGGGACGATCGAGGGGCTGCTCGCGCCCGACGGCTCCTACTACTTCATGGAGATGAACACCCGCATCCAGGTGGAGCACACGATCACCGAGATGGTGGCCGGGGTGGACATCGTCCGGGCGCAGGTGCAGATCGCCGCCGGTGAACGGCTCGAGTTCACCCAGGACGAGATCCGCCTGCAAGGCCATGCGATCGAGTGCCGCATCAACGCCGAGGACGTCGCGAACGGATTCCTGCCTTCGCCGGGGCGGATCACCGTCTATCGCGAGCCCTCAGGGCCTGGTGTGCGCGTCGATTCCGGCGTGGCCGAGGGCTCCGAGATCTCGCCTCTCTACGACCCGATGATCGCCAAGCTGATCGTGCGCGGCGCCGATCGCGCAGACGCGATCGGCCGCATGCTGCGGGCGCTCGGCGAGTTCGAGATCGGAGGCGTGAAGACGCTGATCGGCTTCCACAAGGCGCTGCTCACACACCCGTGCTTCGCTGCCGGCGAGACCTGCAACGGGGTCGTCGAGTCCGAGCTGCTCGCCCTGCGCGCGGCCGAGCTGTCGGCCGAGCCGGTCCGCGGAGGAGTGCCGGGCGCGGGCGGCACGCTCGAACGCACGACTGTCGCGGAGGTCGAAGGCCGGCGCGTGGCCGTGACGGTCCTGGTGCCGGAACCGCCGTACCGCGACCTCGCCCGCAGACGCCGCGAGCGCGTGGCGGCCGGCGCCGGTGGCGCCGGGTCGGGGCTCGTCTCGAGCCCGATGCAGGGAACCGTGCTCGCCGTGAAGGTCGCAGAGGGCGACACCGTCGAGAGTGGTCAGGTGATCGCGATCGTCGAGGCGATGAAGATGGAGAACGAGGTCGCCGCCCACCGAGCCGGCACTGTCACCGACGTTGCCGTGCGCGCGGGACAGCCGGTCACGACCGGCCAGCCGATCTGCACGATCACCGCCGGCGACAGCTAATCGTGCCGGGCGCGGTGCCGCTCCATGCGGCGCGCCTCGAGCGATGCCCTGCTCTTGCGACCTGCGGACGCCGCCGCGTGCTCGAGGCCGTGCGCTCCAAGGACCGTGCCTCGCGCGACGAGCGCGCTCGCCGCGAGGGTCCAACGCGCCACGGCGGCACCGGCCGTGCGGCTCGACGCGACGACACGCGGCGCGAGCCACTGGGCTGCCGCCGCGGTCCGCGCCGCGGCGAATCGACTCGATTGCGCGATCGTCGCGCCGGCCTGCACCGCACGCGGGCGTAGCCATTCGACTCCCGATCGTGTGCCCGAACGCACCGTGTCTGCGGCCGTGAGCGCGTGACCGCGCGCGCTTGCACCCGTGCGCACCGTCAGCGCGCGGGTCGCGGCGATCCGGGCCGGCGACGGACGCGGGACCCGCGGGACGCTGCGGCGTGCCCGCGCGTCGAGGAGCAGGCGACCCGTCGACGGCACGAAGGCGGCGATCGACGCGGCCGGAATGTCCTTCCGTCGCCGCATCGTCCGCGAGCGGACGATCAGGACTTCGGCGCGACCCGTTGGGCCCGTGACGACCTTCTCGACCACGGCACCCGAGGGTTGAACGGTCAGACCCTTCGCGTGGACGAGCCAGTAGTCGAGCACCTTGCTGTCGCGCGAGAAGATGGGCGTGCGAGCGGACTCAGCCATCTAACCCCCCTTTGCTCGTCATCGAGGCTAACAGCTACGCGCCGGAGGCCCGAGACCCTTCCTGACGGCCCATGACGGCGTCCCTAGAGTGAGCGCTGGTAGGCGCGGAACGTGTACGTCGCCCACGCGGCAGTGACGGCGGAGAGCGCGAGGAGTAGCGAGAGATAGAAGGCGACGGTGCTCCAAGATGTGCCGGGAAGGACAACCTCGCGCGCGGCGCGTACGCCCCAGTCGACCGGGTTGAAGCTGGCCGCTCCCTGCATCCATCCGGGCATCTGCGGGCGCGCGATCATCGTAGTCGAGAGGAAGAGCAGTGGCAGGCCGATGAAGTTCGCGACGGCGATCATGGTCGCCTCGCGCCGCGTCAGCAGTGCGATCGCCTGTGAGACGCCCGCGAACGCGCTGTTCACGAGGATCGCCGCGACGATGATCGTCAGCCAGCCGAGCGCGCCGGTATGCACGCGCACGCCAAGTGCCAGCGAGACGAGGAGGATGACGACCGCCTGGATCGCAGCCGTGAGAGCCGACCGCACGATCTGCGAGAGCACCAGCGAGAAGCGTGACGCCGGCGTCGCGAGAAAGCGCTCGATCACCTTGTGGTCGAGATCGGCGATCATCGACATCCCGCTCCAGGTGGCACCGAAGAAGGCGTTCATCACGACGATTGCGGGCGCCAGGAACGTGATGTACGACGTCGTGCCGAAGCCCCCGAGCCGCGTCACATTGCGAAACAGCTGTCCGTAGAGCACGAGCCAGACCATCGGCTGCACCAGCAGCAAGACGATCCAGATCGGCTCGCGCATCAGATTGCGTGCCTGCCGCAACGTCATGAACCAGGTGTGGCGAGCGACGGTCACCGCGGGCGGTCCTCCGAGCTGAACTCGCGACCGGTGAAATGCAGATAGACGTCGTCGAGCGACGGGCGCGACAGCGAGACCGAAGCGACTGCGATACCGGCGCCCTCGAGCGCGGAGAGGATGCCGGGCAGCGCTCGTCCACCGTTCTCGACCCGCGAGACGATCGTGCGCCCGTCGACGACCTGCTCGGGATGCGCGCCGACGCCCGCGAGCACACGCTCGGCCTCGGCCACCGCACCGTTCTCGAGCTCGACGTGCACGGCGTCGCCGCGCAGGCCCGCCTTCAGGTCGGCTGGTGTCCCCTCGACCACGATTCTTCCCTGCGAGACGATCGCGAGCCGGTCGGCCAGCTGGTCGGCTTCCTCGAGGTAGTGCGTCGTCAGGAGGATGGTCAGCGACTCGGCCTGCGCGAGCCTCGAGACCTCGTCCCACATTGCGACCCGCGCCTCAGGGTCGAGCCCCGTCGTCGGCTCGTCCAGAAAGAGCACGCGCGGACGGTGGACGAGCCCCAGGGCGATATCGAGCCGGCGACGCATGCCTCCGGAGTAGGTCTTCACGATGCGGTCAGCCGCATCGGCGATGCCGACGAGCTCGAGCAGCTCTTGGGCCCGCGCGTGCAGCTCGCGGCCGCCCATCCCCTGCACGCGGCCCTGGAGCATCAAGTTCTCGCGGCCCGTGCCGAATTGGTCGACGCCGGAGTCCTGCGGCACATAGCCGATCAACCGGCGAACCGCGTTCTGCTTCCGGCGCACGTCGTGCCCGAGGATCGACGCCGTGCCTTCGTCCGCGTGCGTGAGCGTGACGAGCACGCGGACCGTCGTCGACTTGCCGGCGCCGTTCGGGCCGAGGAGACCGAAGACCTCGCCCTCGCGGACCTGAAAGGACACACCGTCGAGCGCGCGAACCTCGCCGTACGCCTTACGCAGCTCGCTGACGGTGATCGCATCCATCGACGGCGAGGTTAGCGGCGGCGCTAGTGTGCCGCGTCGGCCAATGGATCTTCTCGAATATCAAGGAAAGCAGCTCTTCAAGCGCTTCGGCATTCCGGTGTCCGAAGGGCGACTCGCGACCACCCCGGTGGAGGCGCGGAGCGCGGCCGAGGAACTCGGCGGCCCCGTTGTCGTGAAGGCTCAAGTGCTGACGGGCGGCCGCGGGAAGGCCGGCGGCGTGAAGCTCGCCGACGACCCGGATGATGCCGAGCAAAAGGCGAAGGACATCATCGGTCTCGACATCAACGGCCACGTCGTCGAGAAGCTCTGGATCGAGACCGCCTCCGACATCGCGAAGGAGTACTACCTCTCCGTCACGTTCGACCGAGGCGCGAAGAAGCCGCTCTTCATGTTCACGACGCAGGGCGGCATCGAGATCGAGCAGGTAGCCGAGGAGAATCCCGATGCGCTCGTCCGCCTGCACGTGGACGCCCTCGAGGGCTACCAGCCCTGGGTCGCCCGCCGGTTGATCTACGGGGCCGGCGTCGAGGACCCGTCCGAGCAGAAGCAGATTGCCGACATCATCGGGAAGCTCTACCGCTGCTTCATCGAGTGCGACGCGATGCTTGCCGAGATCAATCCCCTGATCGTCACTCCCGACGGCGAGGTGAAGGCGCTCGACTCCAAGTTCACGGTCGACGACAGTGCGCTCTACCGCCATCCCGACATCGCCGAGTTCCGGGAGCTGAGCGCCGCCGACCCGCTCGAGGCCTTTGCCCGTGAGAAGGGCGTCACCTACGTGAAGCTCGACGGTTTCGTCGGGATCCTCGGCAACGGCGCAGGGCTCTCGATGTCGACCGTCGACGTGGTCGTCGTCGCAGGCGGCAAGCCGGCGAACTTCTGCGATCTCGGTGGCGGGGGGAACGCGCAGGGCGTGATCGACGCGCTCGAGGTGATCACACGCGACCAGCAGGTGCGGTCGATTCTCTTCAACATCTTCGGCGGCATCACACGCTGCGACGAAGTCGCACGCGGCGTGCTCGAGGCGCTCGAGCAGATGCAGATCACGCTGCCGATCGTCGTGCGGCTCGACGGCACGAATGCGGTCGAGGGACGGCAGATTCTCGCCGACGCCGCGCCCCCGAATCTCTACGTCGAGCCGACGATGCTCGACGCGGCGAAGAAAGCCGTGGAGCTGGCCGCGTGAGCGACGTCTGGAGCGACCGCGCCGAGGCCTACCGCACGTCGGCGACGCACGCCGCGGGGGTCGACCTCGATGCGGTGGTCGAGCTCTGCAACCCGCACGCAGGGGTGAAAGCGCTCGATGTCGCGACCGGCGGCGGGCACGTTGCCCGCCGGCTCCGCGAAGAAGGGGCCGAGGTCGTCACCGTGGATCCGGCGCCCGGCATGCGCGCCGACGTCGTGTGCCCGGCCGAGGATCTCCCGTTCGCCGACGGTTCGTTCGACGTCGTCGTGACGCGGATCGCTGCACATCACTTCGCCGATATCGGCAAGGCCGTCGGCGAGATGGCGCGCGTGTCCAACAGCATTGTCGTGGTCGCGGACATGCTCTATCGCACGGAGGAGGAGCAGGAGGCGGAGAAGCTGCGCGACCCGACCCACGTCCGCTCGCTCTCGGCCGACGAGTGGCGCGAGCTGCTCGAGAGCGCGGCCCTCGAGGTCGAGCAGGAGCTCTTCTTCTCGCGCACGCACGAGTTCGACTCGTGGCTCGCGCGCACGGGCTGCCAGGGCGCCGACGCCGACCGCGTCCGCGAGTTGCTCGCGCCGTACACCTCAGAGGACGGCACGACCTGGTCGAATGAGTTCATCGTCCTCAAGGCGCGGAAGTCACAGAAGTAATGGCCGTCATCGTCGACAACGACACGAAGCTCGTCGTCTCGGGCCTCACAGGCTCGGAGGGCCGGTTCCACGGGCTTCGCAACCGCGCCTACGGCACGAACGTCGTCGCTGGGGTCACGCCCGGGAAGGGCGGCCAGGATGTGGAGGGCATCCCGATCTACAACACGGTCGCCGATGCCGTCTCGGAGGCCGGCGCGAACACGTCGATGGTCTTCGTGCCCGCTCGCTTTGCACCCGACGCGATCTACGAGGCAGTCGACGCGGGCATCAAGACGATCATCTGCATCACGGAGCACATCCCGGCGCACGAGATGTTGCGCGTGCACACCTACGTGCGCCCGAAGGGCGTCACGCTGATCGGGCCCAACTGCCCGGGCGTGCTCTCGCCGGGCAAGGCGAACGTCGGGATCATCCCGGCGGAGGTGTTCAAGCCAGGCGCGATCGGCCTCGTCTCGCGGTCCGGAACGCTGACCTACCAGATCGGAAACGAGCTGGCCCAGCGCGGCCTCGGCAACTCGACGATCGTCGGCATCGGCGGTGATCCCGTTGTCGGGTCGAGCTTCATCGACGTGCTCGAGAAGTTCGAGGCCGATCCGGAGACGAAGACCGTCGTCCTCGTCGGTGAGATCGGCGGCGATGAGGAAGAGAAGGCCGCGCAGTGGGTCGCCGAGCACATGTCGAAGCCCGTCTTCTCCTACATCGCCGGGTTCTCGGCGCCGCCCGGAAAGACCATGGGCCACGCGGGCGCGATCATCTCAGGCTCCTCAGGCACCGCCCAGGCGAAGAAAGACGCGCTCGAGGCTGTGGGCATCAAGGTCGGCACGACCCCGACCGAGGTCGCCGAGCTCGTCGTCGCTGCGGCTTCCTAGAGTCTCTACTCCACGGTTCCGGCCACGGCCCAGGCCCGCGCCGTCAGCTCGAACGGGCCGTCGTCGACTCCGAGGTGGCAGCGATAGGAATCGTGCAGCGCTGCCTGCCGCTCGTCGTCGAGTGACGCGCAGAACGCGCCGGACGGGGCGATCCCGGTCGGGAACGGCGACCAGAGATCCTCGAAGTTCGCGTCCGCCGCTGAGACGACGAGTGAATCAGCCTCCGTTTGAGTCACAGTGAGCTCTTAGGAACTTCTTCACTCCATCAACGAGGCTTCGAGGGCGCCCTCTGCGGCGGGCACCCAGGCACGAGAGGAGAAATGAACCCATGAATGACAAGCAAAAGGTGGCGACCGCGATCATCGCAACCGCGCTCGCGGTCGGTGGCGGCGGCGCGCTCGCTTCCGGGCACAACGGCGGCAGCACGAAGAGCAGCGCCTCGTCCAAGACGGCGAAGGGTGATTCGCATCTCGGGCCGCTTTCGGCGGCAGCCACCTATCTCGGCCTGAGCACGGACGCGCTCCGGGCGCAACTTGCCACTGGGAAGTCGCTTGCAGAGGTGGCGACCGCACAGAACAAGTCGGTCAGCGGCCTTGAGGATGCGCTCTACGCGAACCTCAAGTCCGACCTCGACGCCGACGTCACCGCGGGTCGCCTGACGAGCGACCGGGAGACTCAGATCCTGGCCAAGGCGAAGACGCAGATCGCGGCGCAGGTGGCCCGCAAAGGCCCCGTTGGACGAGCTCATGGTGCGCCCGACGGCCTACAGCACGCGGCCGCGCAGTACCTCGGGCTGACCGACGCGCAGCTCCTGACGCAACTGCGGGCCGGCAAGTCGCTGGCAGCCGTCGCGACCGCGCAGGGGAAGACGGTCGCCGGCCTGAAGGCGGCGCTCGTCGCGCAGTTCAGCTCGACGCTCGATGCGTACGTGAATGCGGCACATTCCGGGCCTGGCGGCCCGGGCTTCGGTGGGCCGTTTGGTGCGCCGGGCCTCGGCGGTTTCGGCGGGAGCCACAACGGCTTCCGCGGCGGCCCCGGCTTCGGCGGCGGGTTCCACCGCCATCCCTAGATGGTCGACGGCTAGGCAGAGACCGGCAAGGTGAGGCGGAAGCGGGCGCCGGCCGAGGAGCTCTCGGCCGTCGCCCGCCCGCCGTGCGCCTCGGCGGCCTCGCGGACGATCGCGAGGCCGAGGCCGGCACCGGGTTTGGAACGCGCCGACGCGGAACGGTAGAAACGGTCGAACACGTGCGGAAGGTCCTCGCCTGTGATTCCCGGCCCCTCGTCGGTGACGGTCACCTCGCCGCCGGCGACGGCGACGCGAACCGTGCTGCCGTCGGCGCCGTACTTGACCGCGTTGTCGAGCAGGTTCGAGACCGCACGGTCGAGCAGCACGGGATCGGCCTGCACGGTCGAGTGCTCGAGTGCGGTCTGAAAGCGCACCTGCGGCGCACGCGCCTGGGCGCGCTCGACTGCCCCTGCGACGAGGTCGTCGAGCTGGACGGCCTCGAAGTGCAGCTTGCGCTCGGCTCCGCGCGCGAGCTCGACGAGATCCGAGACGAGGCTCGTCAGCGCCGCGAGCTCGACCGAGGCCTCGGCGAGCGCACGCTGCGCCTCGTCGGCGGGAAGCTTGCCCTCGCGTAACAGGTCGATGTTCGTCCGCACCGCGGTGAGCGGAGTTCGCAGCTCGTGCGACGCGTCCGCGACAAGGCGACGTTGCGCGCCCACCGAGCCCTCGAGCGCGGCGAGCATCCCGTTGAAGCGAGTGGCGAGCCGGCCGAGCTCGTCACTGCCGGTGACCGCGACGCGCTCAGACAGGTCTCCGGTCGCGGCGACGCTCTCGGCAGCCGCCGTCAGCTGGCGCACCGGACGAAGCGCCGCCGTTGCAACGAGTGCCGCAAGCGCCGCGCCGAGCGCGATGCCGATTCCACCGACGAGGAAGATCCAGAAGCGGATGCGGTTCAGCGCGTGCTGGGTCGGAGCGAGCGGCAAGATCGAGATGGCGGCTCCGCCTGCCGGGCCGGGTAGGGGCAACACGATCTGGCGCACCCGGATCTGTTGAATCGTCGTGTTGACGTAGTACCCGTCCGCGTTGCCGTTCACGACCGTGAGCGCGCGTGGCGAGACCGGGATCGCCGGGCCCGACCGGTCGCCGTCGGGGCGGATCGTCTCCGTGAGCCGGTTGCCGCCGCCGAACGGAGAGAACCCGCCTCCGGCCGCCTGCAGATAGAGGGTCTGATCGAGCTGGGCGTACAGCTCGTGCTTCGCGACGAGCCAGACGGCGACCGACGTCCCGGCCACGGTCACGGCGATGGCGATCGCGGTGAGCAGCATCAACCGAAGCCGGAAGCTCACTGTTCCTCGCGAAAGGCGTAACCGACGCCGCGCACGGTGTGCAGCAGACGAGGCTCGCCGTCCTCTTCGAGCTTACGGCGCAGGTACCCGATGTAGACCCACAGGGCGTTCGAAGTGGCGCCGAAGTCGTAGCCCCACACACGTTCGTAGATCTGCGAGCGCGTCAGGACCTGGCGCGGGTTGCGGAGAAAGAGCTCGAGCAGGTTGAACTCGGTGCGGGTCAGCTGCATCCGCCGATCTCCGCGCGACGCCTCGCGCGTCGCTGGATCGAGCGTGACGTCGGCGAAGTGAAGCGCGCCGTCGCCGCCCCCGGCGCGGCGGAGCAGCGCACGCACTCGGGCGCGCAACTCCTCGACCGCGAACGGCTTCACGAGGTAATCATCGGCTCCGGCGTCGAGCCCTTCGACGCGGTCGTCGACGGCGTCGCGGGCGGTCACGACGAGTACCGGGACCGGATCGTCGCGGCGCCGCAGCGCGCGGCAGACGTCAAGCCCGCCGAGCTGTGGCATCAGGAGGTCGAGGACGATGACGTCGGCCGGTGACGCGGCGTGCTTCGCGAGGGCGTCTGCGCCGTCGACTGCCTCGTCGACCTCGTAGTCGACCCGGAGCGCTCGCGACACGGCTGCGCGGACGGCCGGGTCGTCGTCGACAACGAGGATGCGCGTGGTCATGCAGGCATTCTCCCCTGAATCCCTAAGAGTCGGCCTAGAAGCTCTCACAGAATGAGCGTTGTGTCGCCCGGCCGCGCTCGGCGGCGCGCTGCCGTGTCCTCGGTCGACCCGATAGAACACCGCTATCGGGTCTCCCTGCGTCCTTGCATCGCACTCGCCGATCACGCCCGGATCGACGAACGTCATTCAGTGAGAACTTCTCAGCCCACAGCACCGCTCCGGCGTGCGTACGATCCCGCTCAAGCCTAAGGGGGCCACTGCGTGCACGCGATCACTGTCGCGTTCGGGATTCTCAACACGGCCGTGTTCGTCACGCTCGCGCTTGTCGCGGTACGGCAGTGGCGTCGTCGGCGCGATGCCGCTGCCGGGTGGCTGGCGCTGGCGTTTGTCTGCCTCGGCGCGATTGTCTCGATCGGACGGCTTGTGCCGACTCATCCACATGGCCTGGCCGCAAACGCCGCCCAGCGCGTCGAGGTCGAGCTCCTGGTTCTCTTCCCGTTCCTCCTGTACCGCTTTGCAACGGCCTTCGTACGCCCGTCGTTGCGCCTGCGCCGGATCGTCGTCGGGATCACGATCTTGCTCTCGGTCTGGACGTTCGCCTTGCCGCGCATCCCGGCGTCGGGGGAGACGTGGCCGAAGTGGTTCCTCGCCTACGTCGTCGTCTTCCTCGTGCACTGGTCGGTGCTGTCGGTGATCGTCTCGGAGCGGCTCTGGCGGGCCGGAAGCGGCCAGCCCGGCGTCGCAGCGACGCGGATGCGCATGCTGGCGCTCGCCGCGGCGGCGATCACGCTGGCGATCTTCGGGGCGGCGTTCCAGGGCGACGGACAGTCGGTGTCCGCGGCATTCGCCGCGGTGCTCGCCTTCGCGAGCGGCGTCAGCTTCCTGCTCGGGCTCGCACCGCCCGCCATCGTGCGCGCCTCCTGGAGAAGCTCCGAGCAGGCGAGGCTTCAGGAAGCCATCCGCGGCTTGATGACGCTCGCGACGACGCCCGCAGAAGTCGCGGGACGCGTCGTTGCACCGACCGTCGCGATCGTCGGTGCACGCGGCGCGGCCGTGCTCGATGGCAGCGGAGCGATCGTCGCGTCGGAGGCACTCAGTCCGGCGACGCTTGCCGGCATCGAGGCCGGCGAGGAACCGCTGGCGCCCGAGGGCACCGAGGTGGTTCGGGTCGACCAGCCCGGCGCGTCGCTGATCGTCTGGACATCGCCCTACGCGCCATTCTTCGGCGACGAGGAGCTCGGGACTCTCGGCACGATCGCAGCACTCACCGGCATTGCACTCGACCGGGTGCGCCTCTTCGAACAGGAGCACCAGAGCCGGATCGCACTCGAGCGTGCGAACGAGCTCATGGCGAACTTCGTCGCGCTCGCCGCGCACGAGCTGCGCACGCCGGTGACCACCATCCATGGCTTCGTGCAGACGCTGAACCACCTCGGTGACAGGCTCGACGGCTCGCAACAGGAAGAGCTTCGGGTCGCGCTCCAGCAGCAGACGGCGCGCATGGCCTCGCTCGTCGAGCAGCTCCTCGACCTCTCGCGGCTCGACGCGGAGGCGGTCGAGGTGCGGCCGCAGAGGGTCGACCTGCGCGAGCGGCTCGAGGAAGTGGTGGCGATCGCGGCGGGTGCTCGCCGCGCCGATGTCGTGGTCGACGTCCCGGCCGACCTGGATGCCGTCGTCGACCCTGCGATTCTCGACCACATCGTCGTCAACCTCGTCACCAACGCGTTCCGCTACGGCCAGCCGCCGGTGCGCGTGTCGGCGCTTCGCCATGAGGGTCAGGTGCACGTGCTCGTCGAGGACTCCGGCCCCGGCGTCGCCGACGAGCTCGAGGGAACGCTGTTCGAGCGGTTCACGCGGGCCGGGGTCTCACGCGACCGTGTCGCCGGCACCGGCCTCGGGCTCGCGATCGCGCGCGCTTATGCCCGGGCGCACCGCGGCGATCTCCGCTACGAGCCGGGACAGCCGTCCGGGGCGCGCTTCGTCGTCGAGCTTCCGTCTGGTTGAGGACGATGACGACTGACGAGAGCCAGAAGCTCCTCCATCTGACGATCCTCGGCGAGGCGATCGACTTCGCCGAAGGCGCAGCCGTCTTCGTCTGGAACGAGGAGCGGCGGTACGTCGCCGTCAATGAGGCAGCCTGCCGGATGACCGGCCTGACCAGAGCCGAGCTCATTGGGATGCCGGTCGGCGAACTGTCGCCTGACCGCGCCGCCGGTGACATCGAGCGGACACGCTCGGCGCCGCTCGTGCACGGCACGTCGAGCTTCACGCGGCGGGACGGGACGGACGTCGAGATCGAGTGGGTGACGACCCACACGACCGTCGCCGGCCTCGAGTACATGCTCAGCCTCTGTTGGCCGGCAGGCGCTGCCGCTCCCGACGGTTGAGACGCCGGCCGCAGAGGCGCGGACGCAAATTGTCACTCTCCCGTAACGGTGCCTGGCACCGGACGCGGCCCGGTGCGACACGTCTGGAATCGCCTTGTCCCGCGGTTGGTCGGCCTGGATTGATCCCGCTCTGCCGGCGAGCGCCGCTCCGGTCTGTGGACAACTTGTCACGTCTCCGCAACGGTGCCTGGCACCGGCCGTGGCCGCCCCGGACAGCGGCCGAAAGAGAGCGGGGTGGCGCTCGTGCGGCTGGTGTTCAGCCGCGGGGTGTCGTTCATCTAGGCTGAGTCCATGGCGACGATCTCCTTCGCACGTGGCATCCCGGCACCCGAATGCCTGCCGGTCGAGGAGCTCGCGGATTGTGCTCGCGTTGCGCTCGAACGTGACGGACGGACGATCCTCTCGTACGGACCGTCGCCGGGCTACCCACCGCTGCGCGAGTGGATCGCTGCGCGGCACGACGTCGATCCGTCGCGTGTCTTCATCACGAATGGATCCCTCCAGGGCTTCGTCTTTCTTGCCCAGCGGCTCGCGCCCGGCAAACGGGTACTCGTCGAGCGCCCGACGTACGACCGGCCCCTGAAGATCCTGAAGGAGCTCGGCGCGGACGTCGTCGGGCTCGCCTGCGACGACGAGGGCCTCGACCCGGACGCGCTCGAACGCGAATTGCGCGCAGGCCCTGCCCCTGCGTTCCTCTACCTCATCCCGACCTTCCAGAATCCCAGTGGTCGCACACTGAGCACGGAGCGGCGGAAGCGGATCGTCGAGCTCGCTCGCGAGCACGACCTGCTCGTTCTCGAGGACGACCCCTACGGGCTCGTTCGGTTCGAGGGCGAGCCGCTTCCGTCGCTGTTCGAGCTCTCGGGCGGTGAGACGACCTACAGCTCATCGTTCTCGAAGACGATCGCGCCCGGCCTGCGGGTCGGCTGGTTCGTCTTTCCCACCGAGCTCGCGCGTGAGATCGAGGCGACGGCGACCGCGACATACATCACGCCGGTGCTGCTCGGCCAGGCGACCGTGCACGAGTTCGTCAGCCGCGGCCTCTTCGAGCCGAACCTCGAGCGCGTTCGCAGCCTGATCGGGATGCGGCGCGACGCGATGCTGGCCGCGCTCGACCGCGAGCTTCCTGACGTGCCGATCACGCGTCCCGACGGTGGCTACTTCCTGTGGGCGGAGCTCGAAGGAGTCGACGCGGGAGAGTTGCTGCCGCGCGCCGAGGCGGCCGGCGTGACGTTCGTGAAGGGCACCGACTTCGGCGGTGATCCGGAGTCGCTTCGCCTCGCGTACAGCTTTGTGTCGCCGGACGAGATCGCCGACGGCGTCGCGCGACTCGCCGCCGCGATCCCCGTGACTGCGTAAGCAGCCGGGCGCGCCGCCGCCCTAGCGCTTGCGCGAGCGGTGCCGGTGCAGTTGTGAGAGCAGCACCCCGAGCACGACACCTGCGACGAGCGAGAGCAGGATCACCCAGATCAGCGACACGCTCGTCGATGCGAACACGAACTTCACGGGCACGCGTCGCGTGTTCAGGACGACGAAGAGCAGCAGGTAGAGGCCGACGATTCCGATCCCGATGAGGCGCGACCAGAGCCCCGGCTGGAACGTCTTGCGGCCCTCCTCGAGGCGGTCGGCGAGGCCCGGCTTCCCTGCGGGCTCCGGCGCGGGCTGCTCGTCCATCGAGCCCGACTCTACGCGACGGCGACGACTGCGGCTGCGGCGGAGGCGAGCGGAACGAGACGTGGTTGGCGCGGCGGCTGCAAGGTGCGAGCCGCGGCGCGGAAGGTGGGACAGGGATGCTCCGGCGCCATTGCGCAGAGGCCGTTGCGGCGGAAGTAGCAGTCGTCGCAGGTTGGAGCGTGCTGTCGGGTCATGGGGTCCTCTTCGGGGCAATCGTGGGGCGCTGACGGAGGGGCATGCTACGACCACCGGAGCGATCGAGGAAGGGCTTGCCTGAACTGAAAACGTGCATTTTCCGGCAAGTTCAAACCGCCGAAAAGTGCTGTTTCCTAGGTGGCAGCGGGAAGTGTCGCCAGGGCACGCAACGCCTGTGGAAAGGTCTCCACAGGGATGATGCGCAGCCCATGCGCGTACTTGCGCGCATCCCGGGCGTTCTGCCCCGCCGGCACGAGGAATGCGTCCACACCTGCCTGGCGCGCCCCGATCGTTTTCTGCTTGATTCCGCCGATTGGGCCGACCGAGCCGTCGGCGAAGATCTCGCCGGTCGCGGCGACGCGATTGCCGCGCACGACGTCATGGCCTTCCTCCTCATAGACCTGGAGGGCGAACGCGAGCCCGGCGGACGGTCCGCCCACATTGCCTGCATCGATGCGAACTGCCAGCGGCAGGTGGATGGCGAGTGCAGTTGACAGGATCACGCCGACGACGGGCCGCCGCGGGCCGCTGTCGTTCGAGGCGACCGTCGTGATGGGAATCTGAACTGTCGAGCGCCCTCGGGTGACCGTCATGTGGACGGTGTCGCCGATCGAGTGCTTCGCCATGACGGCTTTCACGTCGCCCACCGAGCGAACGCGATGGCCGTCGATCGCGGTCAGGACGTCGTCCGGCTCCAGCTTCCCCACCGACGGCGAGCCCGGCTCGAGCTGCACGACCCGGGCGCCGGTCGGGCGCAAGGTCACGTTCTTGCCGGCTGCTCGCAACGCGACGGCAGCGGCGATCTGCTGTGAGAGCTTCATGTCCTGCAGGTCGATGCGCTCCCGCTGCGCATCACCGACGCCAGGCGGGTTGATCGCGCTTGCGGGATACAGATCGGCGCCGTCGTGCAGACCGCCGAAGATCCGCTCGAGGAGCGTCGCCTTCCGGACGACGACGTCGACGAAGTAGATGCCGCCGCTCGACGGATCGTGGCCACCCGGCACGGTCACGAGCGGTGCGACTGGATGGGCACGGTCGGGTAGGAAGATGAACTCGTTCGACGGCGCGATCACGAGCGCCAGCACGATGGCGGCGAGGGCGAGCCCCACCGCGAGCAGCCGGCCAGGAGTAACGTGCCGCCTCATAGAAGTGAGCGGGAGGCCCCGCCGTCGACGAGGACTGTCGTACCGGTGACGTACGACGCGCGGTCGGAGGCGAGGAAGCACACCACGTCGCCGAATTCCCGCGGCTCGCCGAGGCGGCCGAGCGGGATCTGCGCGAGGTCCTCGGCCGCGGGGCCGCCCTCGCCGTAGAGCTCCGTCATCCGCGCCGTCCGGACCCGGCCCGGCGCGACGCAGTTGACGGTGATCCGACGCGGGCCGAGCTCGTTCGCGAGCGTCTTCGCCCAGCCGGTGACCCCCGGCCGGATGGTGTTGGAGAGTGCGAGATGCCCGACGGGCTCCTTCACCGCGATCGAGGTGATGCAAAGGATCCGGCCGCCCGGACTGTCCTCGAGATAGGGGAGACACAGGCGGACGAGCCGGACCGCCGGCACGAGCAGGAGCTCGAATGCAGCTTCCAGGCTGTCATCGGTGAGCTCCGACGCGCGGCTGGCCGGCGGTCCTCCCGAGTTCCAGACGAGGATGTCGATGCCGCCGAATGCTTCGACAGTCTTCGCCACGACGCGCTCGAGATCGGCAACGTTCGTCACGTCACCGCGTACTCCGAGCGCGCCGATCCGGTTTGCCTCACGGTCGAGCTCGTCGCGCCGACGCGCGAAGAGCGTCACATTCGCCCCTTCCTCCGCCAGCGCCTCAGCCGACGCCAGCCCGAGGCCGGAGGATGCTCCGCAGACGATCGCGGTCTTGCCGCGCAGACCGAGCTCCATGACGGCGGGACGGTAGCGGCTCCACCTATGAGCCGCTAAAGGAAATGTCGCTCGTCGGCGCCCGAGGCGCCTGGGAATGCGCTCTCCTAGGTGGTGAGGACCGACACGACGTCGCGGACGGCAGCGGCGGAGGCCTGAAGCGCCTCCCGCTCCGACTCATCGAGATCGACCTCGAGGATCTGCTCGATGCCTTTCGACCCGAGCTTCACCGGGACGCCCATGTAGAGGCCGTCGATCCCGTATTCACCCTCGAGGTAGGCGGTGCAGGGGAGCACGCGCTTCTCGTCGAGCAGGATCGAGTCGGTCATCTGCGCGGCCGCCGCGCCGGGCGCATACCAGGCGGAGGTGCCCATCAGCTGCACGAGCTCGCCGCCGCCCTTCGCGGTGCGCTCGACCATTGCGGCGATCTTGTCCTCCGAGACGAGCTTGCGCAGCGGCACGCCCCCGACCGTTGTCGCAGAGATGGCGGAGACCATCTGATCGCCGTGACCGCCGAGCACGACGGCGCCGACGTCCTTCACCGACGCACCGGTCTCCCAGGCGATGAAGGTCTGGAGGCGGGCGGTGTCGAGAATGCCGGCCTGGCCGAAGACGCGCTCCTTGGGGAAGCCGGAGACGTTCTTTGCGACGTGGCACATGGCGTCGAGCGGGTTCGAGACGACGATCAGGATCGCGTCGGGGCTCACCGCTACGACTTTCTCGGTCACGTCTTTCACGATCTTCTCGTTCGTCTGCACGAGATCGTCGCGGCTCATTCCCGGCGAGCGGGGCAGACCGGCCGTGATCACCACGACCTCGGAGCCCGTGGTACCGGCGTAGTCGTTCGAGCCGGTGACGCTCGGCTCGTACCCGAGCACCGCACCCATCTGGTTGATGTCGAGCGCCTTACCCTGCGGCAAGCCTTCCTTGATGTCCACGAGGACGATGTCCGCGTAATCGCGTTGCGCCAGCACCTGTGCACAGGTCGCGCCCACGTTGCCGGCGCCGACGACGGTGACTTTCCGCCTTTCGCTCATGGCTTCAGCTCCCCAGTTTCTCGATGATCGCGTCGGCGTACTCGCTCGTCCCGACTGCGGTCGGGTCGTCGCGCGACGGCTTCATGTCGTAGGTGACGGACTTCCCGTCGGCGATCACCGACGAGACGGCGTCCTCGAGCCGCTGCGCGGCGTCGCGCTCGCCGAGGTGGTCGAGCATCAGTTTCCCGGAGAGGATCATCGCCGTGGGGTTCACCTTGTTCTGGCCCTTGTATTTCGGCGCGGATCCGTGGGTCGCCTCGAAGACGGCCGTGTCCGGCCCGATGTTCCCCCCGGGCGCGACGCCGAGCCCGCCGACGAGACCTGCCGTGAGGTCACTGACGATGTCGCCGTACAGGTTGGGAAGCACGAGGACGTCGAACTCCTCCGGGCGCTGGACGAGCCCCATGCAGACGGCGTCGACGAGGTTCTCCCACGGCTCGATCTCCGGGTACTCCTGCGCGACGTCGCGGAAGACCTCGAGGAACAGGCCGTCCGTGAACTTCATGATGTTCGCCTTCGTCACGCAGGAGACCCGTTTGCGCCCGTGAGCGCGCGCGTACTCGAACGCGAAGCGGATGATGCGAGCAGAGGCGTCGCGGCTCATCGGCTTCACCGAGATGCCGGAGCCGGCGGCGATCTGCTTGGGCTGCAGCTTGTTCAACTCTGCGATCACGCGCTCGGCGTCGTCGCTTCCGGCCTCGTATTCGATCCCCGCGTAGAGATCCTCAGTGTTCTCACGAACGAGGACGAGGTCGACGTTGTCGTAGCGCGAACGCACACCTTCGTACGTCTTGCAGGGCCGCAGGCAGGCATACAGGCCAAGTTCATGGCGCAAGGCAACGTTGACGGAGCGAAAGCCGGTGCCGATCGGCGTCGTGATCGGCCCCTTCAGGGCCACCTTGTTCTGCTTCACCGACGCGAGGGTCTCCTCGGGAAGCGGAGTGCCTGCCTCCTCCATCACGTCGACGCCTGCGTGGCGCACGTCCCACTCGAAGCCGACGCCCGTCGCCTCGAGCACCCGGCGGGTCGCCTCGGTCAACTCTGGCCCGGTTCCGTCGCCGGGAATAAGGGTGACGCGATGGGACATCGGGGGCGGAGCGTACACACAGCGGTTCCCCCCTGGAAACGGTCCGCGGCCGGCCACGAGGCGGGCCGCCGCGAACCGTCTTTTGTGTACCGTCCGCGCCGTGAGCGCGACCAGCGACTTCCGGCCCGGGCTTGAAGGTGTCATTGCCTTCGAGACGGAGATCGCGGAGCCGGATAAGGATGGCGGCTCGCTTCGCTATCGCGGCGTCGACATCGAGGAACTGGTCGGCCGCTATCCGTTCGAGAACGTCTGGGGGCTGCTTGTCGACGAGAACATCGAATCGCCCCTGCCGCCCGCGGAGAAGATCGAGCTGCAGGACCCGAGTGGGTCCGTCCCCGCCGACTTGCAGGCGGGCCTGGCGACCCTCGGGCCGAAGTGGGGCCTCCAGCAGCTCGTCGACATCGACGACGAGCAGGCGCGCGACGACCTCGCTCGACTCTCCGCCGCAACGCTCTCGATCGTCGCGCAAGCCGCACGTGGCAAGCAGCCTCCGGTCTCCGACGCGGAGATCGACAAGGGCGAGAACGCTGCAGCGCAGTTTCTGATCCGCTGGCGCGGTGAGGCCGATCCCCGCGCAGTGCAGGCTCTCGACACGTACTGGGTCTCCGCGGCGGAACACGGCCTCAACGCCTCGACCTTCACCGCACGCATCGCTGCCTCGACCGGCGCCGATTGCGCGGCGGCGCTGTCTTCGGCCGTCGGGACGCTCTCAGGACGCCTGCACGGCGGCGCTCCGGCGCACGTCTTGCCGATGCTCGACGCCGTTGCAGAGACAGGTGATGCGACGAAGTACGTCGACGAGGTGCTCGCGAGCGGCGATCGCATCATGGGCTTCGGTCACCGGGTGTATCGCGCCGAGGATCCGCGGGCGCGGGTGCTCCGGCGTACCGCGCAGGAGCTTGGCTCGCCCAGGGTCGAGGTCGCGCTCGCGCTCGAGCAGGCCGCGCTGACTGCGCTTCGTGCGAAGTCGCCCGACCGCGTGCTCGAGACGAACGTCGAGTACTGGGCCGCCGTCGTCCTCGACATCGCAAAGATCCCGCCGCCGCTCGCACCGGCGATGTTCGCGTGCGCGCGCGTCGCAGGCTGGTCGGCGCACATCCTCGAGCAGAAGCGCACCGGACGCCTCATCCGGCCCGGCGCCCGTTACATCGGACCGCCGCCGCGGCCGGTGACCGACGTAGCCCGGTGACCCAGCCGGCGACCGCGAAGAAGTCGGTTCAGCTCTCCGGCATCGTGGTCGCCGAGTCGTCGGTCTCGTCGATCGACCCCGATGCCGGGGTCTTGATGTATCGCGGCTACGACATCGCAGACCTGGCCGAGCACTCGACGTACGAGGAGACGGCTTACCTGCTGCTGCACGAGGAGCTGCCGGACCGCTCCGAGGCCGAGGCTTTCGCACGCGAGCTTGCGCAACGCGACCTCCCCGACGCAACCGCAGACGCGATCGACCGTTCCGCGGCGACCGGCTCGCCGATGGATGTCGTGCGGACCGTTGCGTCGATGTCGTCATTTGGCCTGCCAGGCGCGGGAGCGACGGATCGCGCCGCGGGACTCAACGCGGCGACCCGCCTGATCGCGCAACTGCCGACTGCGATCGCGAGGCATCACCGCCTGCGGCAGGGGCTGGCACCGGTCGCGCCGGACGGTTCGCTCACGTACTCGGAGAACTTCCTCGCGATGCTCTCGGGCGAGCGTCCGAGCGAGCGCGCGGCGCGGATCTTCGACGTCGCGATGATCCTGCATGCCGAGCACGAGATGAACGCCTCGACGTTCACCGCACGCGTCGTTGCCGGGACCGGCGCCGACCTGACCGGAGCAGTGGTCGCGGCGATCGCTGCGCTCAGCGGGCCGCTGCACGGCGGCGCCAACGCCGCTGCGATGGCACTGTTCGAACAGTGGGGGAGCGCCGACCGCGTGCCTACCGCAGTGCACACGATGCTCGAGCGCAAGGAGAAGCTGTACGGCTTCGGTCATCCGCTGTATCGCGCCTACGACCCACGGGCAACCATCCTGAAGCGGTTCTCGAAGGAGCTGTCCACGGATGGGGGCGAGCCCAACTGGTACGAGATCACCGACGCCGCCGAGCGCACCGTCTTCGAGGCGAAGGGTCTCTACCCGAACGTCGACCTGTACTCAGCCTCCGTCTATCGGTACCTCGGCGTCCCGACCGATCTGTTCACGCCACTCTTCGCGGCGAGCAGGACCGCTGGTTGGGCCGCCCACGTGCTCGAGCAGCAAGCCGACAACCGGATCATCCGGCCGTCAGCCACGTACGTCGGTCAGCCGCGCCGTTCCTACCCCGCCGGCCGATGACGCTCGCCGAAGCCGCCGTTCAGGCCGACTCGCTCGCGACCGAAGGTGACGAGCGCGGCCTCTCGCAACTGCGCGCGCAGTGGGACGAAGAGCTCGAGAGCGCCGCGAGGTCTGCCGACTTCCGCGAGCGTGCCGTCGCGAACCGCGCGATCGGCCAGTTCCGGTTTCGCACGAAGATCGAACTCCTGCGACGTGGCCTCGACGACGAGAGCCCGGCGGTGCGCGGCTCGGCGTTGCTCGCCCTGGAGCTGCTCTCGCGCGACCATCCGAAGGTAGTCAACGATGTTCGGCCGCTGCTGCACGAACTGGTCGTAAACGACGGGAACGAAGCGGTGCGGCGGCTCGGTGTGATCGCCCTGAAGAACGGCTCTTCGCGACCGGACACGATTCAGATCCTCTCGTCACTCGCCGACGACGACGAGCAGCCGCGCGAGTTGCGGGACGCTGCGTCGAAGGTCGCGCAGTTGCTGCGCCGTAAGGCGACGACCAAATAGCGCTACCAAGTAGCGCACCAAAAGACAGCTACTTCTTCGTGGATCGGCGGCCGTGCGGATGCGCGCCGTAGTACAGCTCCCGCCGCCGGCGATCGGTCACGTGGGTGTAGAGCTCCGTTGTCGACAAGTCGGCATGGCCGAGCATCTCTTGCACCGAACGAAGATCAGCGCCGCCCTCGAGCAGGTGTGTGGCGAACGAGTGGCGCAGCAGATGGGGATGCACGCGCTGTGGGTCGAGCCCGGCCTTCTCGGCGAGCTTGCGCAGGATGAGAAACGCGCCGGCGCGGGTGAGCGGTCCGCCGCGGGCGTTCAGGAAGAGCTCCGGACGGTGGCGCGTGTCGAGGAACGGGCGGCCTCGCGCGAGGTAACGCCGAAGCGCCTCGGCGGCCTGCCGGCCGATCGGCACCACCCGCTCCTTGCCGCCTTTCCCGATCACCCGGACGAGGCGCTCGTCGAGGTCGACCCCGGCCTTCTCGAGCCCCATCGCCTCGGAGACGCGCAGCCCCGCGCCGTAGAGCAGCTCGACAAGCGCGTGGTCACGCAAGGCGCGAGGCTGGGTGCCGGCGGCGGCGTCGATCAGTCGTTCCGCTTCCCCCGGTGAGAGCGTCCTCGGCAGGGTTCGCTCGCGGCGGGGGAGAGCCACACCGGCGGCGGGGTTGTCGCTCCGAACGCCGAGTAGCTGCTGGTGGCGGAAGAAGCTGCGCGCGGCGGCGGTGCGCCGGGCAATCGTCGCACTCGCGAGGCCGTCCGCCCGCAGCTGCGCGGTGTAGAGCTCGAGCTCTTCGAGGGTCGCTTGCCCGACCGGCTTGCCCAGGTGGGCGGCGAGGGCCGTCAGGTCGCGCCGGTAGGCGTCGACCGTTCGCGGCGAGCGGCGGGCGGCGAGGAGCGCCAGGAAGCCTTCGACGTCACGATCGCGGGTGGGAGTGGTCATAGACCTTCCTGAGTCGCTTGGCATCGACGTGGCTGTACATCTGTGTGGTCGAGAGCGAGGAATGCCCGAGGAGCTCCTGGATCGTCCGCAGATCAGCTCCTCCTTCGAGCAGGTGGGTCGCGAACGCGTGCCGCAAGCGGTGCGGGTGTGGCACGAGGCGGCGGAGCGTCGACGTGTCGAGCCGGTGGCCGCGCACGCTCACGAACAGGGCGTTCTCGGCGCCGCGGACGAGGCGCGGGCGCACCTCGCGCAGATATCGCGCGACGAGGTTCGCGGCCTCTTCGCCGAGCGGGACGATGCGATCCTTCGCGCCTTTGCCGTGGCGGACATGGACGTGCTCCTGCTCGAAGTCGACGTCGCCAAGGTCGAGGCCGACCGCTTCGGCACTGCGGAGGCCCGCCGAGTAGACGAGCTCCACGAGCGCCTGGTTGCGCAGCGCGAGTGCCGACTCGCCGCCGAGCCCGGCGACGATCTCCTCGACCTCACTCTGCTTCGGTGAGTCGGGCAGGCGGCGCGGACGCCGCGGGGCGAGCGAAGCGTCGGGGACGTAGCCGGGGCCGCGCGTGTAGCGGAGCAGCGAGCGGACTGCTGCGAGCTTGCGGCCGATCGTCGCAGGCGCAAGCTTGCCACCATCCCGCGCGCGGCCGAGCTCGGAGACCCAATCGGCGAGCACGCGGATGTCGAGGTCCTCGACCGGCCTCGTTGGGCCGAACCACGCTCCGAATTCCCTCAGGTCGGAACCGTAGGCGCGACGCGTTCCGTCGGAGATCCCGGCCGCGATCAGAAAGCGCTCGGTGGCTGCTTCGAAGGTCACAACCGATCGAGTTCGGCGTGGGAGGTAGGATCGCCTGCCCATGGACGCGCGCTTCTCACGGCTCGCTGACCTCTCGGTTCACGGTTCGAATGTGCAGCCGGGGCAGATCGTGCTCATCACCGCCGAGCTCGGTCAGGAGGATCTGGCGCGGGCGATCGCCGCTGCGGCCTACGACCGCGGCGCACGCTTCGTCGACGTCAACTACTTCGACCCGTTCGTGAAGCGCGCGAGGATCCAGCACGCCGATCCCGAGACGCTCGACTTCGTCCCGTCCTGGTACGGCGAGCGTGCGACCGCGCACGCCGAAGCGCGCGGCGCGCGCGTCACGCTCGCCGGCGCCACCGCACCGAATCTGCTCCACGATCTCGACAACGCCCTCGTCGGCCGCGACCGCCTGCCGTACCTGAAGGAGATCCCGAAGATCGTCGGCGAGCGCTCGACCAACTGGTGCATCGTTCCCTGCCCGCATCCGGCTTGGGCGGCGCTCGTGTACCCGGAGCTCAGCGAGTCGGACGCGTACGAGAAGCTGTGGACAGAGCTCGAACATGTCCTGAGGCTCGACAAGCCCGACCCGTCGCAGGCGTGGGAGGAGCGGATGGCCGTCCTGAACGATTCGGCGAGCCGCCTTTCCGGGCATCACTTCGATGCGTTCGAGCTCCGCGGGCCGGGCACGGAGTTGACGATCGGAATGTTGCCGACCCACTGCTGGTGGGCGGCCGACTTCCGGACGAGCGAGGGCCTGCGGCACTTGCCGAACCTGCCGACGGAGGAGATCTTCACGACCCCGGACCCGGAGCGGACGCAAGGCCACGTCACCTCGACGAAGCCGCTCGTGCTGCGTGACGGGACGATCATCCGTGGTCTGCGCGTCCGGTTCGAAGGCGGGAAGGCGGTCGAGATCGACGCCGACGAGAACGGAGATGCGCTGCGCGCGCAGCAGGCACTCGACGCAGGCGCGGTGAAGCTCGGCGAGCTGGCGCTCGTCGACTCGGAGGGCCGCATCGGCCCACTCGGCACGGTCTTCTACGACACGCTGCTCGACGAGAACGCGGCGAGCCACATCGCGCTCGGCAACGGCTTTCCGTTCCTCGTCGAGCGCGATGACGTCGAGCGCGTGAACTCGAGCGGTACGCACGTCGACTTCATGATCGGCTCCCCGGAGCTCGAGGTCGACGGCGTCTCGGCCGGCGGCGATCGAGTCCCGGTCCTTCGCAACGGCAACTGGCAGATCTAGCCAAGCCCACGCGAGGCGGCTGTGGACGCTTCGTCACAGTCACTTCGTCACAGCGGACGGCACAGTCTCGTCGCACTTGGTCTGACCAAATTCGGCGCGCCAGCGACGTTCGCGCCAGCGGTTGGGCGACGGCTCGATTTGGCTTCAGGGTGCTGAGCAGGGGTTTTGGCGCTTGTGGATCGTTTGTGGCAGTTCTGTAACCCTCGTTTGGCGTCGGGACATGGCTCGGTGCGGCATGTCTCGGGCTAGGGGAGGGTGTGAATGGTTCCGTCCGCCGACGGAGAGCTGAATCCGTACCATGCAGCCATTCAGCGCGCCTTGACGGGCGCCGATCACGTTCTTTTGCGAACACCGATCTCTTCCCTTGTCTGGCCCGCTGAAGGAGGCGCTTCGGAATGACCACGACTGAGCTGCCCGGGCGCGTGGATCTCTCCGAGCACGGGATCGACGCCACGGGCCCCGTCTATCGAAACCCGACGACGTCGCTCCTCTACACGCACGCGCTCGCGCGGCGCGAGGGCCGTCTGGCCGAGGGCGGTGCTCTCGCTGTCGACACCGGTGCCTTCACCGGCCGTTCGCCGAAGGACAAGTTTCTCGTGCACGAGCCGAGCTCCGAAGGGCGTATCTGGTGGGGGGATGTCAACCAGCCGCTGTCCCCCGAGCACTTCGACGGGCTGCGGGAAAAAGTCACGGGGCAGCTCGGCTCGGCCGATGCGCTGTATGTGATCGATGCCTACGCAGGCGCCGATCCCGCGCACCGCATCGGCGTGCGTGTCATCACTGCGCACCCGTATCACGCTCTGTTCGCGAAGACGATGTTCATCGACCTGACGCCCGACGACGACGCGACCTTCGAGCCGCAGGCACTCGTCCTGCACACGCCCGACCTCGAAGCCGACCCGGGCGAGGACGGAACGCGCACCGGCACATTCGTGGTACTGCACCCGGGGCGCACCGAACTGCTCGTCGGCGGGACCTTCTACGCCGGAGAGATCAAGAAGTCGATCTTCACCGTGATGAACGACCGTCTGCCGCTCGAGGGCGTCTTCCCGATGCACTGCTCGGCGAACGTCGGCAACGACGGCAGGGTCGCGGTTTTCTTCGGCCTCTCGGGCACGGGCAAGACAACCCTGTCCGCCGACCCGGAGCGCTCGCTGATCGGCGACGACGAGCACGGCTGGGGCGACAGCGGAGTCTTCAACATCGAAGGTGGCTGTTACGCCAAAGTGATTCGCCTGTCGCCCGAGGCCGAACCCGAGATCTCCCGTATGACGCACACGTACGGGACGATCCTCGAGAACGTCACCATCGATGAGGACGGGACACTTGACCTCGACGACGACTCGAAGACCGAGAACACGCGGGCCGCGTACAAGCTCGAGCAGATCGCGAACGCGCTGCATACGAAGCGGGCGGGCCACCCGTCGTCGGTGATCTTCCTCACTGCGGACGCGTTCGGGATCCTGCCGCCGATCGCCAAGCTCTCCAACCATCAGGCGCTGTACTACTTCCTCTCCGGCTTCACGGCCAAGCTCGCCGGCACCGAGATCGGCGTCACCGAGCCGCAACCGACGTTCTCGACGTGCTTCGGCCAGCCCTTCCTGCCCCAGCCGCCGCTCGTCTATGCGCGCATGCTCGACGGGAAGCTCGAGGAGCACGGTTCGAGCGTGTGGCTCCTGAACACCGGGTGGACGGGCGGGCCGTTCGGCGAGGGCGAGCGCATGCCGATCCACGCCACCCGCACCATGTTGAGCGCGGCACTCTCCGGTGAGCTCGACGGCGCGGAGTTCCGCACCGACGAGGTCTTCGGATTCCAGGTACCCGTCGATGTGCCCGGCGTCGAGACGCGGCTGCTCGATCCTCGCTCGACCTGGCGGCAACCGGAGGAGTACGACCGCAAGGCGCGTGAGTTGGCGAGCATGTTCGTCGACAACTTCGCGACGCGGTTCGGCGACGTCGGCGAGTCGATTCGCATCGCCGGCCCGACCGTTTGAGACCGACCGCACGAGCCCACGCGCTACCGGCACGGCTGCACGAGTCGTTGCGATAGCGTCCCTTCACGTGGATGCCACGCACGACGTTCTGGTCGTCGGCGCAGGCTGCGCTGGAATGCGCGCGGCCATCGAAGCCTACGATGCAGGCGCGAACGTCGGCGTGATCTCGAAGCTGCATCCGACCCGCAGCCACTCCGGTGCCGCGGAAGGCGGCATCAACGCCGCACTCGGCAACGCGACCGAGGACTCGGTCGAGAGCCACGCCTTCGACACAGTCAAGGGCTCCGACTACCTGGGCGATCAGGACGCGATCGAGCTCTTCACGCGCGAAGCGCCGGGCGACATCTACCAGCTCGAGAACTGGGGCGCGTTCTTCTCGCGCCAGGACGACGGCCGTCTCGCCCAGCGCCCGTTCGGCGCCGCAGGGTCGCCCCGCACGGTGTTCGCGGCCGACATCACCGGGCACGTGCTGATCCAGGTTCTCTACGAGCAGCTCGTCAAGCGCGACATCACCGTCTACGAGGAGTACTTCGCGTGGAAGCTCGTGGAGGACCGCGGCCGCTGTCAGGGTGTCATCTGCTGGGATCTCCTGAACGGCGGGCTGAAGTCGGTCGGCGGCAAGGCGACGGTTCTCGCGACCGGCGGGCAGGGACGGATCTATCGCACGACGACGAACGCCTATGCGTGTACCGGCGACGGCGCGGCGATGGCGCTGCGCCTTGGTCTGCCGCTGAAGGACATGGAGTTCATGCAGTTCCATCCGACGACGCTGTACCCATCCGGGATCCTCTTGACGGAAGGCTGCCGTGGCGAGGGCGCGTATCTGATCAACAGCGAGGGCGAGCGCTTCATGCAGCGCTACGCGCCGAACGCGATGGAGCTCGCGTCGCGCGACGTCGTCTCGCGCTCCGAGCAGACGGAGATCGACGCCGGTCGCGGCATCAACGGCTCGATCTACCTCGACATGCGTCACCTCGGCGCCGAGAAGATCATCGATCGCCTGCCCGGTTCGCGGGAGTTGTCGATGACCTTCGCGGGTGTCGATCCGATCTACGACCCGGTGCCGGTTCGCCCTGGCGCCCACTACCACATGGGCGGCGTCGAGACCGACAACGACGGCGCGACGGAGCTCGCGGGTCTCTATGCGGCCGGTGAGGTCGCTTGCGTGTCGGTGCACGGCGCGAACCGGCTCGGCGGAAACTCACTGATGGAGACGATTACCTTTGGCCGGCGCTCGGGACGCGCGGCGGCCGAGCACGCCCTTGCGGCGGAGAGCGGAGCGGTTCCCGAGAGCGTCTACGGCGACGCCGAGCGCGAGCTGAAAGCCATTCTCGAGGTGCGGAAAGGTGAGCGACCTTGGCAGATTCGCAACGACCTCGGCGACTCGATGTTCGAGAACTTCGGCGTGTTCCGCCGCGAGGAGCAGATGGCTGCCCAGATCGACATCCTCGAGGGTCTCGCCGAGCGCTACGACCGCGGCGTCGTGATCGAGGACAAGGGAGAGATCTTCAACAGCGACCTGACGCAGGCGATCGAGCTCGGCGCGATGATCGCGCTCTCCCGCTGCATGCTGCAGGCGGGCCTCGCGCGCAAGGAGAGCCGTGGCGCGCATGCGAGGCCCGACGACTACCCGGTCCGCGACGATGAGAACTTCATGAAGCACTCGATCTCACGCTGGGTGAAGGGCGGCCCCGAGCTCACCTACAAGGACGTTCGCTATACGAAGTACGACCCGATGGAGAGGAAGTACTGATGCAGGTCGGTCTGAAGGTCTGGCGCTTCAACTCTCGCTCGGGCGAGCGGGAGCTGCAGGAGTTCGAGATCGACGCGCCCGAAGAGGCGACGCTGCTGGACTGCCTCGACATCGTGAAGGACAAGCACGACGGCTCGCTCGCGTATCGCAAGAGCTGCCGGATGATGATCTGCGGGTCGTGCGGCATGCGCATGGACGGTGCCGCTGTGCTCGCGTGCAAGGTGCGCATGTACGACATCGCCGAGGCCGGCCGAGTGCCGGTCATCTCGGCGATGGGCAACCTGCCGATCGTGAAGGACCTCGTCGTCGACATGGAGCCGTTCTGGGAGAAGTTCCGCAGCATCGACCCGTCGCTGCGTCCCGGCTACGCGGAGCCGCCCGACGGCAAGGAGTACCGCATCAAGCAGGAGCGGATGAACGCGGTCCACAAAGAGGCGCTCTGCATCAACTGTGGCTGCTGCGTGTCGGAATGCAACTCGATGGAGTCCGACCCGTTGTTCCTCGGCCCTCAGGCCCTTGCCAAAGCGATGCGTTTCGTCGGAGACCCACGCGACGGCCAGAAGATCGCCCGGCTCGAGAAGCTCAACGGCGAACATGGTCTCTGGGAGTGCACGCGCTGCTACATGTGCAACGAGCGCTGTCCGAAGGGTGTCGACCCGCGCGACGCGATCGCGAAGCTCGGGGCCGAGTCGATGAAGGAAGGAATCGACCGCGACATGGGCGCGAAGCACGCGAAGTGGTTCGTCACTTCCGCGAAGACCACGGGATGGCTGCGTGAGACGGAGCTCGTGCCCAAGACGCAGGGAATCGTGGAGGCGATCAAGCAGACGCGGTTCGCGCTCGACCTGGCGCGCAAGGGCAAGGTGCCGTTGCCGTTCCCGCCGCACGTTGCGAAGGACGTGAAGGAGTCGCGGCGGCTGCATGATCTCGTGCGCGACCAGGGGATGAACGGTTTCGCCGGGATCGTCCAGGGTGAACGCGCCCTCTCGCGGCTCGCGCACGGCCATCCCGGCGACGAAGATCTCGAGACGATCTACGACCGGCCCGGGGCATTCCTGCGTCCGTACCTCCCAGAGGGCGACAAACAACCAGCTGAAGGAGACACGAAGCAGTGACCGCAACGGCGACCGAGACGAAGCGCGTCGCGTACTACAAGGGCTGCCTCGCGTCCCTGTCGGCAAAGGAGCTCGACTCGGCCACGCAGGCGCTCGCGCCGAAGGTCGGGCTCGAGCTGATCGAGCTCGAATCGGTGACCTGCTGCGGCGCCGGCGACATCCACGAAGCCGAGCCCGACTACTACCTGCACCTGAACGCGCGGATCCTCGCCTACGCCGCCGCCGAGGGCGTCGACACGCTCCTCACCGTCTGCAACGTCTGCACGCTGAACCTGCGCCAGGCGAACTTCATTCTCATGGGCGACTCCGAGGTGCGCGCACGCATCAACGAGAACCTCGTCTCGGTGGGCGTGCCGGCGTACGAGAAAGACGTCGACGTGCGGCACCTCCTCTGGGAGATCGCGGAGGGACCCGGGTACGAGAAGCTGAAGGTGGCGGCGCACCGCGGCCTGAAAGGCTTGAAGATCGCGCCGTTCTACGGCTGCCAGATCCTGCGGCCGTCCAAGATCAACGGGTTCGAGGACCCCGACCGTCCGTGGTCGCTCGAGCGGATCATCGAGGCGTGCGGCGGTGAGGCGATCGACTATCCGGCCAAGATCAAGTGCTGCGGGTTCCCGATCATCCAGGCGCGCGAGGAGACGGCTCTCGGTGAGCTGATCCAGCCGATCGAGCAGGCGATGGAGGCGGGTGCCGACGCGATCGTCACCCCGTGCCCGCTTTGCCATCTTTCTCTCGACGCCTGGCAGTCGAAGCTGAAGAAGACGACCGGCAAGGACTACGGCATGCCGATCCTTCATCTCTCGCAACTCGTCGGTGTTGCCGCCGGGCTCCAGGAGTCCGAGCTGAAGTTCAAACGGCACGTCGTCTCGGTCCAGCCGGTCCTCGAGAAGCTCCAGATCTGACGAGCGCGGCGCTCGTCGTCGCGGTGGCCCTCGCCGCGTGCGTGGGCTGGGGGTGGTTCGAGGCAGGCTGGGTGCGCCTGCGCGAGCGGGTGGTCGAGATCGCGGGCCTGCCACCCGAGCTCGATGGGCTGCGCATCGCCCATCTCTCGGACTTCCACCTCGGCGTCCCGTCGCGTGGTGTGCGCGCCGTCGAGCGTGCCGTCGAATGGGTTGCGGAGCGGCAGCCCGACCTCGTCTGCGTCACGGGAGATCTGCTCTCACGCCCGTCGGGCGAACGACAGCTCACCGAGCTGCTCGGGCGCCTGCCGCATCCGTACGTCGTACTCGGCAACCACGATCACGCAATCTCGCGCGATCCGTTCTCACGGCCGATCACGCTGGGCAGGCTCGAGCACGGGACGTTGCTGCTCGACACCGTTGCTGAGGTGGAGGTGCGCGGCCGGCGCGTCGAGCTCGCGGGCGTCGATCCACGCACATGGCTCGACAGGCGGTCGAGTGGATTCGGCCCATCGGGCGCCGACCTGCGGATCCTGCTCTGTCACTTTCCGCGCGCGCTCGAGACGGTCGAGCCGGGTCGGTGGGACCTCATCCTCGCTGGGCACCTCCACGCCGGCCAAATCGTGCTGCCCTACGGATTCGGGAAGCTGCTCCTCGCACATCCGAGAGCGAAATACCCCGAAGGTCTCTTCGAGCGGGCGGGCACGGTCATGCACGTCTCGCCGGGCCTCGGCACGACCTTCGTGCCGTTTCGCTTCTTCGCCCGGCCCGAAGCGACCGAACTCGTTCTACGATTGAAGGATGGACGGTCATAGCGTCATCTCGCCGGAAGTGCTCGCGCGTTACGCGCTCGATGCCGCTGCGGAGGTTCGGGGTGTGCACACGAAGCACCGTCGCGGCGCGCGGGTGGTGGGCGGTGTCGTCGACGTGCACGTCGTGATCGACTACGGCGCTGACATTCCCGCCGTTGCGAGCGAGGTGCAGAAGCGTGTCGCCGACTACCTGCAGAGGATGGCCGATGTCCGCCCGACCGCCGTCAACGTCGTGGTCGACGACGTCGTGCGGCCGTAGAAGGGCCCCAGATGCCAACGCGGATCTCCGGCCTGACGAAGCAGACACTCGAAACGGCACCGACCGTGTGCCACGAGTGCATCTGGTGGCAGACGCGCGGACACCGTCCGCTCGACAAAGACCGCTGGATGGAGAAGGTCGAGCTCGAGTTCGGCGCGTTCGGGACGGTCTACTACGACAACGACGGGCGTGTGCTCGGCTCGATGCAGTACGGCCCGGCGCCGGCGTTCCCTCGCGCCTACGAGCTTCCCGCCGGGCCGCCGTCGGACGACGCCATGCTCGTGACCTGCGCCTACATCGTCGAGACCTCGAGCCCCTGGGTGTTGCAGTCGCTCTTCCTCGCCGCGATCGGCGAGGCGCGTGACCGCGGTGCGAGCAGCCTCGAGACGTTTTCGTACCGCTATCCCGAGGGGGAGTCGAGTTACGGACGCTTTCGGGTGCACAAGACGGTCTTCCCGCAGGACTTCCTCGCCGACCTCGGGTTCGAGGTCGTGCGCCTGTCCGGCCGCATCGGCCTGGCGCGTCTCGAGCTCGGCGGCCTGCAGCCGGTCCTCGAAGGCAAGCGCGAGAGGGTGCTGCGGGTCGTGAAGGACGCCTTCCTGCCAGAGCCGGTCCCGGCGCCGCCGCCCTTCTAGCGACTCGTCTTTTCCAGACATGTCGTGGGGACAGTCCCCGAGCCATGTCTGCGCAGAGACCTGTCTTGGGGACAGTCCCCGAGCCATGTCTGTTCTAGACAGGTCTCTTCTCGACCACGCGGCGGAGGTGGTCGAGCGAGGCGCGCAGCGCGTCATCCGTGTCGAAACCCGGCCCGCCCGACTCGGGCAGCCCTCCGATCTCGAGGATCAGCGGCACCTCGATGCCGGCGAGCGGTGAGAAATCGACGTTGCCGCGTCCGAGCGGCAGGTGGTGGTTCGTCGCCGGCAGCGGCGTGTCGGAGACGTGGACGAGGCTCAACCGCCCGCGCAGCGCTGCGAATGCGGCGGCCTGGTGCGGCTCGGCGTGGTTCAAGTCCCACACGAACGAAAGCCCTGGCACGTCAGCAAGGAGCGCCGCGCACGCCTCGGGCTCGATGAGCAGGCGATGAGCACGGGCGTTGTGCTCGACGCCGAGGATCAGGCCCTCGTCCTGCGCCAGGGCGACGGCCGCCGCGAAGAGATCCGGCAGCCGCCGCTCCAGCTCCGGCACATCGACGTCACGCGCACCGGGAACAGGGTGGATGTGAACGCGACGCGCGCCGAGCTCCGCGATCGCCCGTAGATTCGACCGCAGCGCATCAGCGATCGAGGGGAACTCGTTCAGCCGCAGCAGCATCTCGACGACCGGCTCGACCCTCGCCTCCGAGAAGACGCGCCCAACCTCGCTCGGATCGGCTCTTAGGTCTGCGGCCAGCTCGCCCGGGCGGTCGCTGCGGATCTGCAATGCGGCGAAACCGGTGGCGGCCGCAAACCGGATCTCGTCCGCGGGCGGCCGCCAGTTGCCGGGGAAGAACCGCCCGAGCATCCCGGCGATCACGGAGCTACGCGGCGGCGCGTGCGCCGGCGAGGACGAGCTCGGCGATCTGAATTGCGTTCAGTGCAGCACCCTTTCGCAGGTTGTCGCTCGCCAGAAAGAGCGCGAGGCCCTGCTCGACCGTCGGATCGCGGCGGATGCGGCCGACGAGCACTTCGTCGCCGCCCGCGGCCTTTCCGGGTGACGGGAACTCGTCGAGTCGAACCGATGGCGCCGCGTCGAGCAGCAGGCGTGCGCGCTCGACCGAGAGCGGCTGCTCCGTCTCGATCCAGATCGCCTCTGCGTGCCCGACCATCACGGGCACGCGCACGCAGGTCGCCTGCAGCGGCAGGTCGGGCAGCTCCATGATCTTGCGCGTCTCCTCGCGCAGCTTCGCCTCCTCGTCGAATTCCTCGCCGTCGAAGCTCCAGTCCATGCGCAGGTCGTGCTCGGCCTGTGGCTCCCCGCGCAGCCGCTCCATCGCCTGTGCGCCGGCGCCGGAGACGGACTGGTAGGTCGCGACCCGCACGCGGACGAGCCCCGCTTCCTCGTGCAGCGGCTTCAGCACACAGGTCAACGGGATCGTGCAGCAGTTCGGATTCGCGATGATGCCCTCGTTCTGGAGCGCACGCCCGGCGTTCACCTCGGGCACGACCAGCGGAATTCCGGGCTCGAGCCGGTACGCGGCCGACTTGTCGATCGCAACGGCGCCACCTCGCACCGCGTGCGGCACGAGCTCGAGCGACGCGCTCGTGCCGACGGAGAAGAGGAACAGGTCGATGTCGCCGCGCGCGAGCGCATCGTCGGTGGCTTCTTCGACCGTTCTCCCGCCGAGCTGCGTTCCGGCCGAGCGGGCCGAGGCGAAGAGGCGCACGTCGTCGTAGCCACGCTCCCGGAGGAGGTCGAGCGTGACCGCGCCGACTGCGCCGGTCGCGCCGACGACGCCGATGCGGGCGCTACGCAAGCTCGAATGCATCGTGAAGGGCGCGGACGGCCGCGTCGACCTGGTGGGTTTCGATGTGACATGCGATCTTGATCGGGGAGGTGGAGACGACGGCCGGGGTGATGCCCTCGACCTCGAGCGTTGCGAACGTCTTCGCCGCGACGCCGGGGTGGCTCTTCATCCCCGCGCCGATCACGGAGACCTTGCCGAGGTCGTCGCGGGCTTCCCAGTGCGCGGCCAGGCTGTCGAGCGTCCGCGCTGCTTCGTGCCGGTCCTCGGGGGGCGCCGAGAACACGATCTCTGCTGAGCTCTGCAGGATCGTGTCGACATTCACGTTCGAGGCGGCAAGCGCGGCGAACAGCGTTGCCGACGTGACGCCGGAGACGCGGTAAACCGTCTCTTCACGCTGGTGCACCACAGCCGAGATCAGAGCCTTCTCGAGCATCGGGTCGTCCTCCTCCGTGATCCACGTGCCTTCGTCGTCCTCGAACGAGGAGCGAACATTGAGTCGCACGGCATGCGTGCGTGCAATCTCGACCGAGCGCGCCATCATGACACCGGCGCCCGACGAGGCCATTTCCAGCATCTCCTCGAAGCTGACGCGATCGAGCTTCCGGGCGGTTGGGACGAGGCGCGGGTCGGCCGTGAAGACGCCGCGCACGTCGGTGTAGATCTCGCAGGCGTCGGCGCCGAGCGCGGCCGAGAGCGCCACCGCGGTGGTGTCCGAGCCACCACGTCCGAGTGTGGTTACGTCAGATGACTCAGCCGAGACACCCTGGAATCCTGCGACGAGCACGATCTCGTCGCGTTCGAGCGCTTCGTGGATCCGGCGCGCGCGCACCTCGACGATCTTTGCCTTGGTGTGCGTCGAATCGGTGACGATCCCCGCCTGCGACCCCGTGAGCGAGATCGCGCGGCCACCAAGGTCGACGATCGCCATTGCAACGAGCGAGCACGAGATCCGCTCGCCCACCGAGAGGAGCATGTCCAGTTCGCGGGCGTGGGGTGTCGGCGAGATCTGGTGCGCGAGATCCATCAGCTCATCGGTCGTATGCCCCATTGCCGAGACGACCGCGACGACCTTGCTGCCGGCGCTCCGGGCCGTCATCAGCCGCGCGGCGACCCGCTTCAGCTTGTCGGCGTCGCCGACCGAGGTGCCGCCGAACTTCATCACGACGAGTCCCGGCGTCCGCGGGGCGCGCTCGACGGCGGGGACAGGCTCGAACTCGGTCACGGCCATTTGCGACAGTGTAGGCAGACATGCGTTTTCGTCCTTCGACCCTGCGGGAGTGGATTGCGATCGCCTTCGCGGCGATCGGGATCGGCCTGCTGCCGTGGACGATCTGGCTCTCGCAGTGGCTCCCGGCTCATCACGCATCGGTGCGCTGGGACCTTGCCTGGTCTGGGTTCGACACCGGCCTTGCCCTCGCGTTTCTCTTCACGGCGTTCGCGGCCTGGCGCCGGTCACCGTGGGTGGCCATCTGGGCGGCCGCGACCGGGACACTGCTCGTGGCCGACGCCTGGTTCGACGTGATCCTCGAGAGTCACAGCGACGAGCTGCGCATCTCGATCCTCAGCGCCGCGCTGGGCGAGCTCCCGGCCGCCGCGCTTTGCTTCTGGATCGCGTACCGCGCGCAGGAGTACCTGCTTCACGTCGTCGGCGCTGCCGCCGAGCACGGGGTCGGCTCACATCTCGCGGCGACCGGAGAGCGCGCGGCCGAGGGTGACCTCGTCGGCGTACTCGAGGTCACCGCCGACGGGGAGGCCGCTGGCGAGGCGCGTGACCCGGACACGGTCCCGTAGCCGGTCGGCGAGAAACGCGGCGGTTGCCTCGCCCGTCATGTTCGGGTTCGTCGCGAGCACCACTTCCTGCACGCCGTTGGCGTCGACGCGGCGGAACAGCTCGTCGATCCGCAGGTCGCTCGGGTCGACGCCGTCGAGTGGGGACAGCGCTCCACCGAGCACGTGGTAGAGCCCGCGGTATTCGTGCGTCCGCTCGAGCGAGATGACGTCGACAGGTTGCTCGACGACGCAGATCAGCGCGTGGTCGCGCCGCTGGTCCGTGCAGATCCCGCACACCTCCTCCTCGGTCAGGTTGCCGCACTCGCGGCAGAAACGAACGCGCTCCTTCACCTCGGCGAGCGCGCCGGCGAGAGCGAGGGCCTCCTGCTCGGGGCGCTGCAGGATGTGGAACGCGAGCCGCTGTGCCGTGCGCGAGCCGATGCCGGGCAGGCGCGTCAGTTGCGCGATCAGGTTCTCGACGGAGGGGCTGAACACGAGGCGCCCATTGTGCCCGCCCCGGTCGGTCAGACCCGTTCGTTTCAGACGTGTCTTGGGGACAGTCCCCGAGCCACGTCTGGAAGAGCCATGTCTGGGGGACAGTCCCCCAGACATGGCTCAAACCGACACGGAGCGAGTCGCGTAGTCCTGGGCATGGCCAGATCAAGCCTCCCTGCTCCTCTTGCTGGTCGCTGCTGTGCCGTTCGTTCTCACCGCCTGCGGCAAGGGCGGCGGCTACTGGCGCGCCGACTGACCCTCTGCGCCGACTGACCCTCTGCGCCGACTGAACCGCTACCCCGTCAGCGCCGCCTCGTAGGCTGCTCGGTCGACCGCGACGAGCCGCACCTCCGTCTCCGCCGTCACGCGCACGTCCTCTGAGCCGTCGAGCTTCTCCCACTCGCCGACGACCTGGCCCGCGCCCCGCTCGACTGTCTCGTGCGACGTCTCGACGCGCAGCACGCCGTGCAGCACGAGGAAGATGCCGCTGACCGGCGTTCCCGGCTCGACGAGCACGACGCCCTCGTCGAGCGCGAGCTCGCTGCCCACGTCGAGGAGCTTCGCGATGAAGTTCTCGTCGATGGACGCCGGCCTACAACCCGGGCAGCAGGCCGCCGAGGTCGGGCGGGATCATACTCTTCATCTTGGCCTCGACCTTCGCGTGCGCCGCGCGCAGCGCCTCGTTCGTCGCGGCCATCACCATGTCCGCGAGGAGCTCAGGATCGCTTGGGTCGATCGCCTTCGGATCGATCGTCAGCTCGGTGATCTCGCCGGCGGCGGTCGCGACGACCGTGACCATGCCTCCACCCGCGCTCGCCGATGCCGTTTCCTTCGCTGCCTCTTCCTGCATCTGCTCCATCTGCTCCTGCATTTCCTGCGCCTGCTTCAAGAGTGCTTCCATGTCGAAGCTCATTCGTCCAGCTCCCTCGCGTCGAAAGTGCTCTTCATCAATTCGAGGACATCTTCCTCGCTTGCGGGCGTCTCGTCGTGCTCCTCCGCTTCCCCAGGCTCTCCGAGTTCGAACACGACTGCGAGCTTCCGTCCGGTCACCTCGTACAGCGCATCGCGCAGGAGCGCGGCGTTCTTCGAGTCCTCGGCGAGCTTCAGGTGAAACGCGGCCGTCTGCGGAAACTCGAGCGTCAGCGTGTCGCCTGCGAGCGCCGCGGGGCGCGCTTCGCCGAGCGCGCTCGAGATCGGAATCGAGCGCTCGGCGACGGCCGGCAGGATCGACCGGCGCCACGCCTCCTGCAACTGCTCGAGTTCGATGCGCAGAGGCGGCGACACCGCATCGAGAGGCGGATCCGCGGCGACCTCTGCACTAGGAGTAGCACTACGAGGCTCTTCGCTCGCCGGGATGTGCCCTGCCTCGAGCCGCTCGAGGCGAAAAGCCAAGGACTCACGGGAAAGATCGGAGGCCGGCCGCGTCACCTTCACGAGCGCCAGCTCGAGCGGCAGGCGCGGGTCGCCACCCTGACGCATGTCGTCGACGGCGACAGCCAGCAGATCGATGAGACGGACGACACTCGCGGCCGGGATCTGGTTCGCCTGCTCGCGCAGCCGCTCGCGCGCCTCCTCGGTGACGGGCAGCGCGTCGGGCACTTCGCCCATGTGCTGCACGAGCAGCAGATGGCGAAGATGCTCGAGCAGGTCGGTGACGAGCCGGCCGAGGTCCTGGCCCCGCTCCGAAAGCTCCTCGAGGAACATCAGCGCGCCGGCGGTATCGCCGTCGACGACCTGGTCGCACAGCCGGAAGAGCACTTCGTCCTCGACGGCGCCGAGGAGCTGCAGCACGTCCTGGACGGTGATCGCGCCACCGGTGGCCGACGAGAGCTGGTCGAGTGTCGACTCCGCGTCACGGTAGGCGCCTCGCCCGCCGCGAGCGATCAGCGCGAGTGCCGCGTCGGGCACGTCGATCTTCTCGGCGTCCGCGATCAGGCGCAGCTTCCGGATCAGCTCGGGCAGGCGTGGCCGCTGGAAGACGAAGGTCTGGCAGCGCGAGCGCACCGTCGGCAGCACCTTCTGCAGCTCCGTCGTGCAGAAGACGAAGAGGAGGTGCGGTGGCGGCTCCTCGATCAGCTTCAGCAAGGCGTTCCAGGCTGCGTCCGTGAGCTGGTGCGCCTCGTCGAGGATGTAGACCTTTGATCGTCCTTCGACCGGTTGGAGGACGACCCGGTCGCGAATCTCGCGGATGTCGTCGATCCCGCGTTGTGACGCCGCGTCCATCTCGATCACGTCGAGCGAGCTGCCGTTCGTGATCGTGACGCAGGCATGACAGGTGTTGTCGGGCGTCGGCGTCGGGCCGTGCTCGCAGTTGACTGCCTTCGCGAGAATCCGTGCGAGCGACGTCTTGCCGGTGCCGCGCGGGCCGGCGAAGAGGTAGGCCTGGCGCACCTTGCCCTGGCTGAGGGCGTTCGTGAGCGTCCGTACGACCGCTTCCTGGCCGACCACGTCCTCGAAGGTCTGCGGCCGGTACTTGCGGTAGAGGGCGGTCACGCTTCGATTCAAGCAGATCCGGCGTGGAGCTCCGGGACTGCCTCGAGGTTGAGGTCCGGTGGCGACTCCAGGTCCGCCTGGGAGGCGTGCCTGAGCGGGAAACTGAGCTCGAAGACGGATCCTTCACCAACGACGCTCGAGGCGGTGCAGGTGCCGCCGTGGGCGCGGGCGACCGCGGCCACGATCGACAGCCCGAGGCCTGCACCGCCTTCTCGGCGCGAACGGGAGGCATCCGAGCGGGCGAACCGCTCGAAGACCCGCGCCAGAGATTCGGGAGCGATCCCGATTCCGTCGTCGGCAACAGAGATCACGACCATGTGCCGCTCGCCGCGCGCCGAGAGCTCGATCCGTGCATGCTCGTCGGTATACCGCACCGCGTTTTCGAGCAGCGCGTCGAGGGCGGCGCGCAGCCAGGTGTCGTCGACCCGAAGGGTCACGTCAAGGATCTCCCCAAGCCGCCACGCCCGCGGCGCGACCTCTGCCCAGCGCATGAAGACATCCTCGAGGAACGGGACGAGCCGGATGCTCGTCGGCACGATGAACTCGGGGCGCTCGGCACGGGCGAGCAGGAGGAGGCGTTCGACGATCCTCTCGATGCGCTGCAACTCGTCGAAGGCGACCGCGAGCTCAGGCTGATCGGTGCCGAGTCGGCGTTCGAGTAGCTCGAGGTGGCCGCGGGCGATCGTCACTGGAGTCCGAAGTTCGTGCGACACGTCATGGAGCAGCCGTTCTTCCTGGTCGAGCAACGCTGCTCGCTCATCGGCCAGAGCGGCGACCGTTTCTAGCGCGTCGGCGCGTCGTCTCGCGTGCCATACCATCGCGAGGAACATCGCCGACATCAGCGGCACCTCGAAGAGCTCGCCCCAGAGCTGCAGGCCGTCAAAGGCGTCGGAGAGGATCGTCGCCCCGGTTGCGATTGCGACGACGGCGAGGATGGCTGACGTCTTCGAGATCGACCAGACGCGGAAGCCGTAGAGGACCGTGAGGCTGATCCAGATGACGTGGAACGGGATCGTCTCCCAAGAAGGCCAGGCGACCATCACCGCGAGACATGCGACTGCGAGCGCCGCCCACGCCAGGTCGAGATGCCGGGCGGCGCTAGGCGAGAGCCAGCCGGTAGCCCGCATGCCGCACGGTCTGGATCGGTGACGCGGGTCCGAGCTTCTTTCGCAGTCGTCGAACGCACACGTCGACGACGTTCGAGCCTGGGTCGAAGCCGTAGCCCCAGACCTCGGACAGGAGCCGCTCGCGGCTCACAACCTCTCCCGGGTGGGTGACGAGGTGGTAGAGCAGACGGAACTCGCGGTCGGAGAGGTCGGTGATGGTGTCGTCGACCCGAGCCTGACGTCGCGCGAGGTCGAGCTCGAGCCCTCCGACCCGCACCGTTGACGCGTCCTCGGTCGTCCCGTGCCGCAGTTGAACTCGCACGCGCGCGACGAGCTCGTCGAACGAGAACGGCTTCGACAGGTAGTCGTTCGCGCCCAGATGAAAGCTCCGCAGCTTCGTCGGCAGGTCGTTGCGGGCCGAGAGAATCAATACCGGAAGCTCGGGCCGGTTGCGGTGAAGTTCCTCGAGCAGGCGCAGACCGTCGAGGCGCGGCAGTTGCAGGTCGAGAACGACGAGCTCATACGGCTCGCACAGTGCGAGCGCGAGTCCCGAGACGCCGTCCTCGGCGCCGTCGACAGCGAATCCTTCGGCCTCGAGCCCGACCTTCAGGAACCCGAGGATGCGCGGCTCGTCTTCGATGACCAGGATCCGCATGGGTCGCGGTTGACGACCCTAACAGGCCTTTCAACTCGTGTGAGCGTGGACAGTCGTCGTGCGTCAGGCAGCGATGCGATCCGCCTCTCGCTCCGGCAGCGCTACGAGCTCGTGCTGCTCAACGTGGTTGGAGCGAATGCCGTGGGCGAGCAGGTGATGGAGGGCGTAGACCACGGCCGCCCCGAGGACGGCGTTCAGTGTGATGATTGTTGTGGGCGTCATGACCCGATCGTGCCGGGGCACGCTGAGAGGTCCCTGAGGCGCTCCTGAGAGCTTGCTGAGAACCCCGCCGGCGTCACGGGACGTGACACGAAAGTGACAATCTCGTCACTTTCGCGGGCAATCGGCGCGGACTGCTGTATATCCGCCGTTCATGGGTCTGCGGAGCGGGGCGCGATGAGTCTGCGAGCGAAGAAGGCGACTGTGACCGTCTTCGGCGTGCTTCTCGTGGCCATCCTGATCGGCGTCTACGTGGCGTTCCTGACCGACGGGCCGACGGCCTATCACGTCCCGACCGCGCCCCCCGCCCGCAACGCGAGCCTCACCCTTCAGACCGTGGCGGCAGTGGGGCCGAAGCTCTCGCCGAACGAGAACTGGGTGTCGTACCTCGTCCGCGAGCAGGGCACGTGGCATCGCAGCACTGTGTGGACGTTGCCGGCGCACGCGCTCGTCCACGTCACCGTGTACCAGTTCGACGGCAAGAGCGGCTTGCGCAATCCGTTCCTATCGCAAGCGCGCGGTGTGGTCGGTGGCACGTTCACCGTGAACGGCAAGTCGATGCGCACGATCAACCCTGACGATGCATCACACACCTTCGCGATCCCGGCCCTTGGTGTGATCGTGCCGTTGCAGGGCGTCGACGACGACGCGAAGAACCAGTGTGATTTCGCGCCTTGCTCGCTGTCGACAGCGCACACCACGATCACGTTCACGTTCCGCACCGGCAAGAAAGGTCATTACCGCTGGCAATGCTTCGTCCCCTGCGCTGCCGGCTTTCTCTACGGCTTCGGTGGCCCGATGCAGACGATCGGCTACATGGATGGGTTCGTGGATGTCGTCTGAGGCGCCGCGATGAACGGCCGTGCGCATGCTCGCCGGATCGCTGCGCTGACGGTCGTCGGAACAGCAATCGTCCTGCCGCTCGTCATCTTTGTGCTGGGCCCGAACATGCCGCCGGGGAACCGCACGACCGGAGCGAGCTCGCAGGTGACCGACAACACGGTGCTGCTCGTGGTGATGACGCCGTTCACCGTCTTCATCCTCGTCTACCTCGCCTATGCGATCGCCGCCTTCCGGGCGCCGGCGGGCGAGGAGCTGCGCGACGGCCCGCCCATTCGCGGCCACACGCCGTCGCAGATCGCCTGGCTCGTCGCCACCAGCGCTGCAGTGTTGTTCCTTGCGATCTTCGGCACGGCGGAGCTCTTTGCATCGAATGGCTCTGGCGGCGGCAGCGGGCCGAAGCCGATCGCGAAGCCCAGCGGACCTGTGCTCCCTATCCAGGTGATCGGCCAGCAATGGGAGTTCACCTACCGCTATCCGACCTACGGTGGCGTTGAGACAGCGCAGCTCGTCCTGCCGGTCCACCGCGAGATCGAGTTCCACGTCACCTCGCTCGATGCGATCCACTCGTTCTGGGCGTACGAGCTCGGAGTGAAGGCCGACGCGAACCCCGGGGTCGACAACATCGCGTTCGTGAAGGCGACGAAGACCGGCGACTTTCAGATTCGGTGCGCCGAGCTTTGTGGGCTCTGGCACGGCTACATGTACGACACGGGTCTCGTCGTCGACAACGCACACTTCAACTCGTGGATCGCAGCCCAGCGCAAGCAGTTCACCCCGGTGGAGAAGTACCTCCCGCCGTATGCGCTGACCTATAAACCAGATCCGCAGGATCGTGCCGGATGAACGCACGCCGCCTGCTCGGCTACAACCTGCTCTCGGCGGTCGTGCTCGGGATCGTCGGCTTCTACGTCGGCTGGTGGCTCGGTCACCAGATCACCGGCCCGAGCCTCGCGTACTTCGACGACACGGGCCAGAACGACATCGCGCTCTTTCTCGCGTACATCCTCGGGGTCGTCGGCTTCCTGTTCGGACTCGGCTTCATGAGCTATCCGATCCAGCGCCTGCTCGGCAAGCCGCCGTCGCTTCGCGAGAAGGAGACCGCCGGGCCGGGCCGCTACTTCACACTCTGTACCGACCACAAGGTCGTCGGCATTCAGTACCTCATCGGGATCGGCTTCTTCATCTTCACCGGCGGCGTGAACGCGATGCTCATCCGCTTCGAACTCCTCAACCCGACGAAGGAGGCGTTCAACGCGAACAACTACCTCACGATCGTCGGGCTTCACGGCACGATGATGATGGGGATGATGACGAGCGGGATCCTCGGCCCGTTCGCGAACTACCTGGTGCCGATCATGATCGGCGCGCGCCGGATGGCCTTCCCTCGCATCGAGGCGCTCACGTTCTGGCTCCTGATGCTCGCGGGGATCATCTTGATGACCACCGTCGGCTACGGCGGATTCCCGACCGGCTGGACCGGCTACGCGCCGCTGAACGTCCAGGCGAACATGGGGATGGACAGCTACATCGTCTTCTTCGCGCTCGTCGGCGTTTCGATGTCGCTGCTCGGACTGAACATCCTCGCGACGGTGATCACGATGCGCGCGCCCGGAATGACGTGGAGCCGGCTGCCGATCTTCGTGTGGGGCGTGATCTCGACCGCGATCCTCATGCTGCTCGCGGCGCCGGTCCTGATCTCGACCCTCTTCATGGTCGCGCTCGACCGCACGGCGCAGACTGGGTTCTTCAACGACCAGGCCGGTGGCAGTCCCTACCTCTACCAGAACCTCTTCTGGATCTTCGGCCATCCCGAGGTCTACATCCTCGCGCTGCCCGGCATGGGGATCGTGCTCGAGATCCTGCCGGTCTTCACGCGGAAGCCACTCTGGGGCTACCGGCTCGCTGTCACCGGGATGCTCGGCATCACGCTCCTCTCTTGGCTCGTGTGGCAGCACCACCTGTTCGTCAGCGGCATCAACGCCGATCTGCGGCCGTTCTACATGCTGTCGACCGAGTTGATCTCGCTGCCGACGGGGTTCATCTTCATCTGTGCGCTCGGAACGCTCTGGCAGGGCCGCATCCGGCTGACGGTGCCGATGTTGTTCACCCTCGCGTGGCTCTTCAACTTCCTGATCGGCGGGTTGTCGGGCGTGTTCCTCTCGGACGTCCCGAGCGATGTGACAACGCACGGCAGCTTCTTCTCGATGGCTCACTTCCACTACACGATCATGGGTGGCCTGCTCTTCTCGTTCTTCGCTGCAATCTATTTCTGGGTACCGAAGATGACGGGCTTCGCGATCAATGAGCGGTGGGGCAAGGTCCACTTCTGGTCGATGTTCCTCGCGTTCAACTCGACCTTTGGGCCTCTGCTCGTGATCGGCTTCCTCGGCATGCCGCGTCGCTCGGTGACGTACGCCGGGTACCTGCACGGTGGCAACACCTGGGTATCGATCTCGGCGTTCTTCCTCGGCGCGTCGATGCTCGTCTTCATCGGCAACTTCATCTGGTCACAGGTGTTCGCCCGTGTGCCGGCTGGGGCGAATCCGTGGGGCTCGAAATCGATCGAATGGCAGTTGCCCTCGCCGGTGCCGGTCCACAACTTCGACCGCATCCCGACGTTTGGCCCGGATCCCTACCCGTACGGCGTGGAAGGCGCAACCGGCCGCATCGCGACCGTGCCGGCGAGGCCGACGGCATGACCGAGCTTGCAACACACTCGACTGACTACAGCGTCGTCGAGAGCGAGCCGCCCGAGGTCATGGCGCGCAACCTGCGAATCGCGTCGCATCTCTGGTCGAGCGCGACGGCCTTTTTCTTCGCGGCGTTTCTCTTCGCGTACTTCTATCTCCGCTCCCTCGACTCGTCGACGGTGTGGCGGCCGAAGCATGTCGATCCGTCGTTCACACTCGGAACGCTCGCCACGCTCGCGCTCGTCGGCGCTGCGGTGCTCTTGCGACTCGGCCTCGCGGACCACCGCGCGGAGAGGCGTAGCGCCTGGCGTATCAAAGGCGCCGGCACGCTCGTCTTGCTCGTCTGCATGATCGTCCTGCAGATCATCGAGTGGTCGACCCAGGGCTTTGGTCCGACCGACGGCCCCTACGCGAGCGTGTACCTGGGCTGGACGGGGCTTCTGACGATCTTCGTGGTCGGTCTCGCTACTGGGTCGAGACGACGTTCGCGACGTCGGTTCGATACCGCAACGCCGAACGCGGGTCGCTGCCGGAGGGCCACGGCTCAGGCGACGCTGATCGCACTGCGCCGGACATTGCGGACCCCGTGTCGCTCATCCGCCCCGAGCTCGAAGCCGTGTCGTTCTTCGCGCTCTTCCTCGCGGGGATCGCCGTCGTCACCTGGTTCATCCTCTACGTGATCTAGCCGTGGGGTTTCTGATCCGCTCGTCGAACTGGCCGGTCGAGTGGCCGCTCGCTGCGATCGCGATTTCCGGATGCTCTACCTCCTCGGCGGACGCATGAGCGCGACGGCCAGCGACGCCGGGAAGCGCTGGCGGGGCGCTGCGTTCTAGCGGGCCTCGCGACGCTTGCGCTCGCGGTGGGCTCACCGGTCGACGCGTACGCCGGGGAGCTCTTCTGGGTCCACATGGTGCAGCACGTCCTCCTGATGATGGTTGCTCCGCCGCTGCTTCTGATCGGACGTCCCTGGCCGCGCATCGTGCGGCCGCTGCCGCTCGGTCTTCGTCGCCCGCTGGCGCGCGGCATGCTGGTGGGGCCGGCGCTCGCGCCCGTTCGACGAACGCTCCGCTGGATCGCAACACCGCTCCCGGCGTTCGCGCTTTTCAACGGCATGCTCCTGCTCTGGCATCTGCCGGTCCTGTACGACCTCACACTGCGTGACGGGCCGGTGCATGATCTCGAGCACGCTCTGTTCTTCGGGACAGCGCTTCTTTTTTGGGTGCACCTCGTGCCCGGCGCGTCGGGACGGCCGCAGCTCGGGGATGGCGGGCGCGCGATCTACGGCACGGCGGCGCTCGCCGTCAGCTGGGTACTCGCGGTCGTGCTCGGTCTCGCTCCCGAGCCTGTCTACGGCGCCTATGCGTCGCTCGCGCACCGGCCGGGCGGCCTGTCGGCCTTGAGCGACCAGCAGCTTGCCGCCGGTGTGATGTGGGTGCCGGGCTCGGTGCCCTACTGCATCGTGCTCGTGGTCGCCTCGTTGCGGTGGCTCGACCCGGCGACGGGTCCTGGACGCCGGAGGGGGCTCGCCGGTGAGCACTGACAATTGTCGACTGAGGGGGATGCGATGGTCGCTTCGTTCCTGACCGGCTCGCTGCTGACGCTCTTGATCCCTCTCGGCCTGCTCATTGCAGTCGGGCTGTACTGGTGGTTCGTCGCGCGAAGCCGGGACGAGTTCTGATGCAGCGTCGCTGGTTCATTGCCGGGGTGGCTTCCGCCGCGCTCGTCGGTATCGCGATAGGCATCGCATTCCACAGGCAGCTGACAGGCTCGGCCGCGGCCGAGCCGGTGCGCACTCTGCTGCACGGCCAAGCGACGTGGCCGTCCGGGCGACGGCCGGCACCCGCGTTCGCGCTGCGTGATCAAAAGGGACGACGGGTGACGCTGGCTTCTCTGGCGGGGCGGACGGTCGCACTCACGTTCCTCGACTCGCTCTGCAAGGAGTCCTGCCCGATCGAGGGGCGGATGCTCGCGTCGGCGATCCGCCAGGTCGGGGGCTCCGCCCGGCCGCACTTGCTCGTCGTCAGCGTCGATCCCGCCGGCGACACGCCTCGCACCGTCGCGCGCGCGCTGCGGAAGTGGAGGCTGCCCGCCGACACGGTCTGGCTCCTCGGGACCCATGCGCGGCTGAAGCCTGTCTGGGACGCCTACCAGATCACTGTCGATCCGGTTTCTGGCGACATCGTGCACAGCACGGCGGTGTATCTCATCGACCGCCGCGGGTCGAGCGGGCGGGATTCCTGAGGTGTCGGGCTCGTCGCGGATGACCGGTCGGAGGGATCCGCCCCAACCTTGCGCGGCTCAGTCACACTGAGTCCCGATGACCGAAGCCGAGATGCTCGCCGAGACGCGTGCGTTCAACCAGGCACTCGAGGCGATCCTCGCGACGCAGCCTGCGATCCACACGCTCCCGCCCGAGGAAACACGCCAGGCCCGGCGGGACGGCAAAGGCGTTTTCCCGCCGCTCGTTTTCGTCGAGCACGCGCGCACGCTGTCGATTCCCGGCCGCTCCGGCGAGATCTCTCTCCGAATCGTGGAGCCCGAGCAACCGCGCGGCGCCTATCTGCACCTCCACGGCGGTGGCTGGACGATCGGCTCGGCCGACGGGCAGGACACGCTCCTGTGGGAGATCGCCCAGGCCACCGGTCTCACTGCCGTGAGCGTCGAGTATCGACTCGCCCCTGAGCACCCGTTTCCGGCGGCGCCCGATGACTGCGAGGACGCAGCCCTCTGGCTGATCGAGAATCACACGGGCCGGTTGGCGATCGGTGGTGAGTCGGCGGGCGCGCATCTCGCCGCGTTGACGCTGCTCCGTCTGCGTGACCTGCACGGGATCTCGCCGCGAACGTTCGCCGCGGCGAACCTCGTCTTCGGCGTCTACGACCTGACGGGCACTCCGAGCCATCGCCTCTGGGGTGATCGCGAGCTCCTGCTCTCGAGCCCCGTGATGGACTGGTTCGCCGACTGCTTCTTGCCGGGCATGGCCGACGAGGGCCGCCGGTCGCCGACGGTCTCGCCGCTCTACGCCGAGTTGCACGACCTGCCGCCCGCACTCTTCTCGTGCGGCACGGCCGACCCGCTACTCGACGACTCGCTGTTCATGGAGGCCCGCTGGCGGCAGGCCGGCAACGAGACGACGCTCTCGCTGTGGCCGGAAGGGATCCACGCGTACACGGCATTTCCGATCGAGATCGGCCGGCGCTCGCGCGCCGAGCAGGTCGCGTTCCTAGGCGGTTCAGCCGACGCCGGTTGAGTGGCGCTCGCCGCCGCGCACCTCGACCTGTAGGCGGTTGCCCGGCGGGGCGAGCGGACAGACCCACCGAGGGTCGTACGAGCACGACGGGTTGTACGAGAAGTTGAAGTCGAGCACCAGCTTGCCGTTGCGCTCGCCGAGATCGGAGCCCTTCACGGTGTCGAGCAAGTAGCGTCCGGCGCCGTACGTCTGCTGACCGCTCGTCGCATCGGCGAAAGAGAGGTAGAGGCCGCCGCCGTACCCGTCGAGCCAGTACAGGTCGAGTGCATGCTCGACCTTCGAGAGCTCGAAGTGCACACTTGCAAAGCGCGTGAACGAGTACGGCTGCTCGCCGGAGGTAGCGATCTCGCGCCGTTCGCGTTCCGCGGGCTCGACCACGCCGAGCACACGCAGCGCGGGGTCGTAGTCGAAATAGGGAACGCCGTCGAACGACTCGCGCCGCTCGAGCGGTAACGGCGTCTGGGGATGGGAGCGGAAGAGCTCGTCGCGCACGTTGCGCCAGCGTCGCCATGCGCGTTCTGGGTCGGGCGCTCTGCGGACCTCCTCATACAACTCGAGGATCCGTCGCTTCCAGTCGAGGAGCGTCAGCTCGTCCATGCAGACGACCTTAACGACGACGACCCGCACGGCGAGGCGCGGGTCGTCGGTCCTACGAGTGGCTCGACCTGCGGGAACAGGCATTGAGCCACTCGCTGCGAGGGTAGCGCGCCGCGCCTCTAGAAGGCCGACGGGTGCAGGACGGGCACGAGCGACTGCCAGCCGGAACGCAGCACAGCGAGGAGTGACGGCGGGGTGATCACGACTGCTCGACTGCCCGTCGGACGGTGGACGCGCTCGTCGTAACCGGCCGCCGTCCAGCGCAACAACTCGTCGCCGCGCACGAGCCACGGAGCCTGGCCCGAGAGCACGAACGCGCCGTCGGGCAGCTCGTCCAGCGGCGCCTCGTGGTGCAGCTGCGTGCGCGTGCGGTGGTCGACGCGCTCGGCGTGCAGCCGGGCATCGATCGCGTCGGCGCCGAGCCCACCGGCGTGTAGCTCGCGCCAGATCGCGGTGAACCGCTTGTAGTCGACGTGCCGGCAGAGCGCGCACGGACGATGCCCGGCGGCGAAGGCCGTCGCCTCGTCGAGGAAGAACAGCTCGGTGAACTTCCCCGGCTGCAGCAGCGGGCTGCGATGCCAGCCGCGGAACTCGAGCTGACAGGAGATCCAACGTTTGCCGTTGAAGCGCCGCCGGATGCGGCCCAGCTCGTCGTGGAGGCAGCCTCGGTTGCCGTAAACGAGGCCACGGGCCGAAACGGCGACGAGCTCGCTGAACGGTGTGACGCGGTTCTGGCGCAGAAAACAGATCCTTCCGGAAGCGGCTACCCTTGGCGGCACAACCGAGCCCGCGCCGGCGCGCCTTGATCCTGTTCGCCAGCTCCTCCTCGGATCGTGATCTCACGATCGAAGGGTGCTGCATGATGGACGATTCAAAAGGCGAAGCCTACTGGCGTGAGCGTGCCGAGCAGCTCCAGTATGCACTCGACTCGCGAATCGTCGTCGAACAGGCAAAGGGTGTTCTCAGCGAGCGGGTCGGCCTCGAGATGGAGGGTGCGTTCGCCCTGCTGCGTTACGCCGCGCGGGGAGCCCAGGTGAAGATTCACGACCTTGCGCAGTCGATCGTTGATTCCGCCGAGACTCCCGAAGCGGTCGTTCGGGCGCTTGCCCGCCACGCTCCGGTGCTCTCGCGCGGAGCTCGCACCGAGCGCATGGTTCAGACCGAGGTGTTCTTCCGTGCGATCAATGAAGAGATCGCACAGCTCGACGGCAGCACCGCCACGCTCTACCTCTGCGAGTGCGGGAACCCCGTGTGCAAGGAAGGGATCAGGCTGACCCCTGATGTGGTTGCGCAGTTGCACGCAGCCCCACGCGACTTCGTCGTGCTTGCCGGGCACGAGATTCCGGACGTCGAGACCGTCATCGCGAAGAGCGACGGTTACGTGATCGTGCGCAAGAACAAGTAGCTCGCGCCCGAGGCTCGACGAGTCGACTACAAGCCGCTCTCGGCGACGATGCGACGCGACTTCACGCTCCGCTCGAAGGCCTCGAAGTCGCGCTCGTTCTGGTCGGCGTAGGCGATGGCGAAGTCGGCGATCGCGCAGTCGAAACGATCCCCCGCGCCGAGGTAGGAGGCGATGGCGATCCGGTCGCCCCAGCGCCCGTGCGCGCGGGCAAGCGTCGCCCCGCAGAGCCGCGCGTACGCGTTCGCCCCGGGCACGAGCATGCTCTCCACCTCTGCGGATCCCTTCCAGTCGTGGAGCTGGCGCACGTAGTAGTCGCGGTTCATTCCGTCCATTCCCTTGACGCGGATCCAACCCAGGAAGATGTCGCTCGCGGCCTGCATCAACCGCTGGCCGACGACCACGCGCCGCCCGTGGTGGGCGTGCTCGCTCTTGCCGACGAATCGCTCGAGCACCGACGTCTCGGCTTCCTTCGACTGCAGGAACAGCGGGTCGTTGTCGTCTCGGCCGACGAACAGATGGATCCAGGCACGGGTGCCGACGCTGCCGACGCCGACGACCTTGCGGGCGCTGTGTACGTACTCGAACTCCTCGATGGGGTGATGGTGGTCGGCCAGCGACCGCCGGTATCGCCTGACGAGCTGGCGCATCATCGCCTCCGCGTCATCGCTCGTCATATGAGGAGCGGCCAGATCGTCGATTGGCACGATGAGAGGAGGGTCGGCGACGATCTGCAACTTGCCGTCGATCTCGTCGGCTCGTTTCGAGAAGACGCGCATGCTGTCGCGCGCCCTGGCCTTCGCGACGTCCTTCTTCGCCCGCTTGGCGTCCCGCTTGCCCAGACGCTTCTCGGCCACCTCGGTACGAACCCAGTTCAGGACCTCGTCGATGTCGATGTGGTCGTACCAGGCCGCGAGCGTTCCGAGCCCGGCTGCCCGCCGCATCACCAACCGGTATTCGCGCACGCAGGCGGTGACCATGTCGCGTCGGTCGGTCGCGGCGAAGCCGCGGTCGCGGCCCATCACCTCGACGCTGGCTGCAAGCCGCTTCACATCCCATTCCCATGGCCCGGGAAGCGTCTCGTCGAAGTCGTTGATGTCGAAGATCAGATCGCGCTCGGGCGAGCCAAACGCGCCGAAGTTCGACAGGTGGGCGTCGCCGCAGAGCTGGACGTTCACGCCAGATCGCGGCGTCTGGGCGAGGTCAGCCGCCATGATGCCCGCCGCCCCTCGGAAGAATGTGAACGGCGAGACGAGCATCCGGCCGTACCGGATCGGGACGAGCTCCGGGACCCGGCTCTCGGCCTGCTCTTCCAGGAGTGCGATCGGGTCGGGGCGGTCCGGCGCAGGCTTCCAGGAACCATGGCTCGACCTTGGAGCAAGATCGCGCGCGCTCTTACCGCGCGCGACGCGCTCATCGACGCTCAGGTGAGCGTTGCGCCTCGCGAGGGCGCGCTTCGTCGTGCTCGTCGACTCGTCAGTGGCTGCGCTCTCGGTCACTCCGTCCTCTTTTGTACCTATCCGCGGTCGTGTTGGCGCGGGCGACGGCGAGCTCGCCGTCACCCGCGCAGCGGCGCACCTTCGAGCACCTGTGGTCAGAACGTCGCGACGATCCTGCCGGTGCCGGCGTGACCTGGGTTCGCTGCGTAGCCCGGTCCGTGTGCACGACGACGATCTGGCTCCACGGCCCGGAGATGGTGCTGCCGGACTTGCTCGCCGAGCTCGCCACGAGGACACCATGTACGCCGGAACGTCCCCGACCGGCTTCGAGCTGTTGCCGGGCGCGGTTGCCCAGCGGCCGGTGCAACTCCCCACCGGGCTGCTCGTCGGCAAGCCGGCCGGCGCATCGGCGAAGCCTTTGAACGCGTCTGGGGCGCCGCCGCTGGAGAGACTGTTGTGCGCATTCCACTGCGCTCCCCACCAGTCGACGATCGAGCTGCCGGCGCCTGCGACGGTCGTGTCGCCGAGGACGAAGGCTCCGCGTGCCGGGAACGCGAAAACGATCGCCGTCTTGCCCGTGTCTTGCGACGGGAGGTAGTACGCGTCGCCCGCGAAGACCGCCGCGATCGGCTCGGGGCCGAGTGGGCCTGTGAAGGTGAGCATGCAGCTGGCGGTCCCCGTTCCGTCGACGATGGCCGCGCAGCTTTGCGATCCCAGCGAGAGGGTCAGGGTCTGGCCGTCGGGAATCGGCGGCGTCGTCCCGTCCTCCAGCAGTTGTGCTTCGAGCGTGACACCGCGGCGCCCTGGAGGATGACGGTGGGGCCGGTGTAGGCGGTTGTCGTCTCCTCACGCGAGATCGTGAACGTCTTTGTGTCTGTGCTTGCGACGTAGGTCGCGTCGCCGGCGAACGATGCGGCGAGCGCAACCGAGCCGGGAACCTGTGTGACCACGATCGAGCCCAGAGCGAGTCCGCTCGCGAGCGTGGTCGCGTCGAGGCTCTGCGTCCCGAGCGCGAAGTGCACGGTTTTTGACCCCAACGGGAGGCCGGTGAGGGTGTCGGTGAGGGTCGCCGAGAGCTGCGCGGGGTCGTGGTAGTCGCCGGTCAGGTCTCCGGCGTAGACGATCGTCGTGGGCCGCCGGACGACATTGACGTTGAACCCCGAGGTCGTCGTGACGGTCGAGTCGGCCGTGTTCGTGCCGACTGCCGTGACGGGGTAGACGCCCGTCGCTGCGGTGATCGGCGGGGTCACCTGGACGTTCGCAGTCGACGCGGCGCCCGCGGCGAGTGTTTGCGTGTCTGTCGTTGCCGTCCAGCCCGGTGGCAGTCCGGTGAGCGTGAAGTTGAACGTCTCCGTCGCCTCGCCGGTGTTCATCACCGGAAAACTGACCGAGCGGGCAGCGCCGAGCGTGAGGTCGATCGGGGGCGAATTGGCAAGCGCATACGTGTCGACCAGGACGCCCGGCCCGCGCACGTCGAAGTACGTGCGCATGACGCCGCCCGAGTTGCCGATCGCGCGGACAGCCACCTTCGCAGGAGTTCCGTCGGCCCACGGGCTTGTCATCGCCCGTTGCGGTGTCGCGATGTCACCGGCATCCCAGGCGTCGGTCGAGCTGCCGCCGTAGTTGTTCGGCGTCGGCGTGCTGGTGCCAGGGCGCATCAGCTCGAAGGCTCCGCGTGCGGTGCCCCACTGGTTGTCCTGCACCTGCCAGATCACGAGGCCCGAGTCGCTCCGTTGCGCGTCGTAGGTGCCGGCTTCGCGGTTCTCGACGAGGAAGTAGTCGTTCGTCCCACGGGTCGGGTCGTAGAGCAGGTACGGGCTGCCCGGCGACACGTTGTAGTAGCCGTCGTGCGACACGACGGTCGGTGTGGTCCAGCCCCAGTGCAGCTCGTTGTAGGTGTTCGGGAGCCAGAAGTTGAAGCGCGGGGCGCCGCACGTCGGGCCGAGAATGTCGAACGATCCGGAGATATACGAGTTGTCCTTCGTCCCGAGCACGAGGTGGGCGAGCTCGTGGGCGATCGTCATCTGGTTGCTCAGCGTGACCGTGTCCGACCACCCGGCCGTTCCGAGGTTGACGCCGTCGTTCGAGCCCGCCGCGATGCCGGCTGTGACGCCGCAGTTCTCGGTCGCGACAGTGGACGTCTTGATCGAGAGAATCGCCAGCTCGTTCGGTGTGATGTTGCCGTCGCCATTTGCGTCGAAGCTCGAGAAGTTGACGAAGGGATCGGCTGCCTGCACGACTGCTCGACCCTGGGCCGCGAAGCCGCCGGTGCCGAAGAGCCCCTCGAACGTGGCGTTCGCTCCCAGGCTGACCTGGACGACACCGTCGTTTGCCGTGCCCTGCGACTCCTGGGCGGGCACGAACTTCAGCTGGCCGCCGGAGGCCGACGAGAAGTAGTCGGCGACTGTCTGCGATGTGCCGATCGGGAAGATGTCCTGGGCGATCGTGGAGGCCGATATCCCTGGCATCTCGGCGATGTCGGAGAAGGTGCCGTACACGACGAGCAGCGGGATCGTTCGCGTCCCAGCCGTCGTGCTGAAGAACGGGCTGTGCGGACTGGCCGGATGGGCGAAGTCGAAAGCCGGCGAGGGGTACGGGAACGGCGGCTCGGCAGCGCGTGCTGCCCGGCGTACGTGACCAGAGCCGCAGCGACGGCGAGAAGCGCGAGCTTGACCGACATGGTTCGACCTCCGGCGATTGCGAACGGTGACGCCGCAGACGCTCGACCCTAGACCATTCGGCGCGAATCGCAAAGTCGGAGATCTGAAGGCGAGATCGGTGACGAACGTACGGCGTCCGGTGGTCTGCGGTTTGGTAAACAGGGAAGCCGAGCGTCAGGAAGGGGAGACCATGACCACGATCGAGAACAGGCCGAACACCGCACTCATCGTCATCGACGTGCAGAACGGCGTCGTCGAGGGAGCTCACGAGCGCGACGCGGTCGTCGCGAACGTCGGCGACCTGGTCGAAAAGGCGCGGCGGGAGGAGATTCCCGTGGTCTGGGTCCAGCATTCCGACGAGGGGCTTGTGAGAGGGAGCGAGGACTGGCAGATCGTCCCCGAGTTGACTCCGGACGACGCCGAGCCGCTTGTCGAGAAGAACTACGGCGACGCCTTCGAGGACACGACGCTCGAGACGGTGCTGTCCGGGCTCGGGGTCGGGCGACTCGTCGTCGTCGGCGCGCAGACCGATGCGTGCATCCGCTCGACGCTCCATGGCGCGTTCGCCCGCGGCTACGACGCGACCCTGGTCAGCGACGCCCACACGACGGAAGACCAGACGGCTTGGGGTGCGCCGCCGCCGGAGAAGGTGATCGCGCACACGAACCTGTACTGGACCTACCAGACGGCGCCGGGGCGGACGGCGGGGACGGTCGAGTCGGCAGAGGTCGACTTCAGCGGTTGATCGCCTGTGCGCGGTGGGACTTCGCCGTAGAGCGGGGAACGCCGGCGATGATGGTGCAGGCGGGACGGATGGCGAGGCCGATCCTCGAGCGGCTTGGTTTCGTTCAGCTCTCCGCCGCGCGCCTTTTCTTCGACCACCTGTAGCGGCGACCGACGGCCGGCGCGGAGGATAGGTTCTAGGCTTGCCGTGTCGTGGCGAGCAAGCCCGCAGAGAAGGCCGCGGTCGCGTTCGCGGCTGGGCCGGTGCTGGTCGTCGTCGTCCTGAAGTGCGCGCTGGAGTTGTCTGTGCCGGACGGTACGGGTGGCATCGCGACGAGCTGTACTACGCGGTTGCGGGCCTGCACTGCAGGGCGGGTATGTCGAGTTCCGCCGGTGACAGCGCTGCTGGCGGCGCTCGCGCGGGACTGTTTGGCTGGTCGCTCGTCGGCTTGCGTGCCTTCACGATCCTGGCCGCCGCGGCGACCGTGGTGGTCGCTGCGCTGATAGCGCGCGAGCTCGGTGCCACGCGGCGGGCGCAGACGCTCGCCGCGATGCTGGTCGGGCTCGCGCCGGGGATGCTGGCGACCAACCTGCTGTTCCAGCCGGTGGCGTTCGACCAGCTGACGACGATGGTCGTCCTGTGGCTGGCGCTGCGACTTGCGCTCGGGCGGGGCTCGTGGCCGCTGCTCGGAGTGGCCGTCGGGGTCGGGCTGGAGACGAAATACACGCTCGCGGTCGTGCTGGTGCTGCTGATCGCGTCGTTTCTCGTCTGGCGTCGCGACGTCCTGCGCTCGTGGGGCTTCCCGCTGGCCGTGGGGATCGCGGCGGTGCTGCTGGTCCCGAACCTCGTGTGGGAGGCGGGCCACGGTTGGACGAGCGTGCACTGGTTCCTGAACCCGCCGCCGAGCGGGAGCGATGAGACGCGGCCGGTGTTTCTCGTCAACGTGCTCCTGCTCGCGGCGGTGGGGTTCCCGGTCGCCGTCGCTGGGGTCGTGTCGCTCGTCCGCGACGGCGCGCTGCGCCCGCTCGGCTGGACGGTCGTGGGCACCGCCGCCGCGTACTTGTGCTCGGAGGCAAGTCCTACTACGCGCTGCCGGTGCTGCTGTTCGCGCTCGCCGCAGGTGCGATCCCGCTGGATCGCTGGGCGACGCGTCGTCGTCTCGTCGTGCCGGCGCGTTGTTCGCGCGGTCGGTCTGGCGGTCCTGCCGATCACTCTGCCGTGCTGCCTCTGCACACGGCCGTCCGGCACGGGGTCGTGAAGGCACGCGGGGACTACCAGTCGGAGGTCGGCTGGCCGGTGTACGTGCGCCTGGTCGAGCGGCACTCGGCGGGGCTGACGTGATTGTCGCGAGCAACTACGGCGAGGCGGGAGCGCTGAGGGTCTTCGGCCGCGGCCTGCCACCGGTTGCGTCGCCGACGTGACGATGCGCTACTGGCGCCCGTGTGACCGGGAGGCGAGTGCTCGTGATCGGCTACGCCCGCCCGCCGCTGCTTTTCTGCACGGGCTACCGCATCGTCGCACGCATCTCCTCGGCGAACGAACGACGAAGGAGCGTGCCACTCAGCGTGCAGGCTGCGGGCACGCCTCAGCTAGGTGCTGGCCCAGCGTCATTGCGGCCCAGACCTAAGGCCTCAACGGGCGAGGCCGCAGCGGCTGCACCGGTGTCGCTTTGCCGCCAGCCGCGCGGCGCAGCGTTGACAACGGTCCGGCGCACGTGCCCGTCGTGCAGAGGCGGCTTCCCGGATCTCGTCGGGCGAGATGAGCAGCACGACGAGACCATCGTCGGCATCGAGCGACGCCAGGTACTCGTCGCGGCAGTGCTCGATGTCGCCGTGCTGCTCGACGAGCGCGGCGAGCGCGTAGAGATGACGGCGGTGCGACCTCATGGCCGCACCGCCGTCGGGCTGATCACCGCGGTCATCGTCCTGCCCTCGGAAACCGGCATCCCCTCGAGACGGCCGACGTCTTTGACGTCCTCCGCGAGCCGGGCGATCAGGTCGCGGCCGCGTTCGGGATGCTCGCGCTCGCGGCCGCGGAACATCACCACCGCCTTCACCTTCGATCCGTCCCGCAGGAATTCGAGTGCGCGATCTCGTTTCCAGGCGTAGTCGTGCGAGCCGATCTTCGGCCGCAGCTGCACCTCCTTCAGCGAGACGTGCACCTGGTTCCGCAGGGCAGCGCGAAGCTTGCGCTCCTCCTCGTAACGCCACTTGCCGTAGTCGAGCGCGCGGCAGACGGGCGGGTCCGCGGTCGCCGCGACCTCGACGAGATCGAGATCGTGTCCGTACGCGTACGCGCGCGCCTCCTCCGCGCTCATGATTCCGACTTGACTTCCATCCTCGGCGAGCAGCCGCACCGGCTGGTCGCCGATCTGTTCGTTGATCCGTGCGGTGACGCGTCTGTTTTGCGCGACGGCGCCACGCTTGCGTGCTTTTCTCAACCGGAGTCCTCTCTCGAACGGAAACGGGGACGCAGCAGCCACCACCGTTCGGCAAGGACTTGTTGCTCTTACGTGCGCGCGGTCAGCGCGCGGCCGGGCCGAACGGGAGGGCTGCTGCACAGGCTGTGTGATCCATTGCGGCCCTCCTTTCGTTCGTGACGAGCCGAAGATCGAATACTAATCTCGGGCCCGGGCGGGTGCAACCTGGTTGCGCTCTTTGAACCAGGTTGCTGAGTTACGCGGAGGCCGTGCTAGAGCTCGAAGCTCGGCGACCTGGTTTCGGCACGAATCCACGTTACTACTTGTAGATCGCGACGGGCAGGATCACCGAGCCTGGTGGGAGAACGACCGCGTCAGAAGTAAGCTCGCCGCCCAGCTGGTTTCCGTCGTACTGGCTTTCGAAGACCTTCACGAGCGGGCCGGTGAAGGCCGCGACCAACGGGCCTTCGATTTATTCCTGCCCCGGCTTCCTGACCGCGCGGACGAGCTTGCCGACCACGGTGACCGGGCCGGCGAGCAGGCTCTGCTCGGACGAGAGGTTCCCACGCCGGATCGGCATGAGCAGGTCGACACCGCGTGGCTTCGGGCTGATCTTCCCGTCGCAGGTCGAAAGTGGCACCCTCGGATTTGTGCCGACGGTCCTGTCCAGGTTCTTGATCGCTCGGTTGAGCGCTCGCTCCTCCTGCGCCGACTCGATCGTCTCGGGTGAGCCGGTCGCGGTGTGGATGGTGCCGGCCGCCATCTTCGCCGCAGTGATCTCGTCGTAGGTGATCATGTTAGACCCGCTCGTCGAAGTGCTTCCGGTCGCGGCGAGGAACAGGCTGAGCGGTGACAGCGTCCCTTTCGACGCGTGCGACAGCTGGATGAGCTGCACGTAGCTCGGCAGCACCAGCGTGCAGCCGGCCAGCTTCACGAACGACCTTTCCGCGATCCCGGCGAACGCCTTCCGGATCTCTGCCGGAGACCCGGCCTCATTCACCGTGTGCAGATACCCATCCCGGCCGAGCAGATCGAGCAGCTGGTAGAAGCGCGCGGTCGCGGTCGGTGTCACCACCCGTTCCGCCTGCGAGCTCGATCCTATGAAGCCACCGAGCGACAAGCCTCCCGAAGAGACGCCCGCCGATCGGCCCTGGGTCAGCTGCTGGGTCAGCTGCTCGCTCTTCGCGATCCCGCCTTCAAGCTGGCCGAGATACAACGCCACACTCGCGTTGTCGAGATACGCGTAGGCGGGCGGAGCGATCCCCGGCGCCTGCCCGAGCGAAGCGAGCGAGCTTGAGACCCCCGAGTTTCCCTCGTTGCCGAGGAAAACCCAAGCGAGGCCTACGACCGCCGCTCCCACCAGCCCCGCTCCGATGAGCAGCGCACGGCGCGGCCCCCGTGCTGACGGCGCGTCGACGATAAAAACGATGGTTGCACCGGAGCCCGAAGCCGTCAACCGAACGTGTATGTGCGCGCCTCCACCGCACGCATCGCACCGACCGGCGGACTAGGTCAGCTCGGCGAGGCGGGTGGCCCTACCCGGTGCACGACGGAGACGACCTCCTCGGGCCGGATCCAATCATTCGTGAGTTCGATACCGCCGGCCCGGTCGACGGCGTCGAGCATCGGTTTCGCCCAAAGGTGCTCGAAAAGCACGAGCACCGCGCTCATGTTGTTCGGGAGCGCTTGGGTGACCCGGAAGACGTCATCCTCGTCGAAGAGGTGGCCGTCGGCGAGCTCGGCTGCGCCGGCCATCGCGCCCTTCTCGATCCCGGCCGGCCCCGCGGCGGCGTAGCCGGCGAGAGCGCCGATGTAGGAGCCGAACGAGACCGCCTCCTGCCAGTCGAGGTCGCTCGCGGTAGTCACCATCACGTTGCCGAGCTCGTCTTTGCGCACCAGTAACAGATCGACGATGCGGACGATCCCCGCCTTCTTCAGCTTCTCGAGCTCCGGCAGGATCTCGCCCTTGAAGTGGTTGCCGGGGAACGCGAGGCTTGTCATCTGGATCGGCCCCATCGACTCCATCGGCGGTGGGTCGATGCCCTCGGGCGCGTCGGCCGGGTGTTCGATGTCTCCCATCGCAGTGAGACGTTAAATGATCGTGCCGGGACGCCGGGCGCGATACTGAGCTATGACGTCGATGGAGCTCGCTGCGGGCCTGTCACCCGAGCCCGAGGACGAGCTCGTCCAGGTCGAGCTCGACGAGGCGCATCGGAAGCGCCGCCACGGCCGCGCGCGGATCATCGGGATCGTCGCATCCGTCGTCGTCATCGCCGGTGTGTTCGCGTTCGCGCTGCCCCGCATCGCAAACTACGGCGACGTCTGGGACGTCGTGCAGGCGCTCTCGTGGCAGTGGCTCGTCGTGCTCGCACTCGCGACACTGCTCAACCTCGTCACGTACGGACCGCCGCTCATCGCCGCGCTGCCGGGCTCACGTACTTTCGCGCCTCGCGTGTCACACTCGCGTCGAGCGCGCTCTCGTCGGTCGCCCCTGGCGGCGCGGCGGTCGGGATGGCGACGTCGTTCGCGATGTTGCGTGCGTGGGGCTTCAGCGGGCGTCCGGTCGGGCTCGCCGTGGTCGTGCAGAGCATCTGGAACCAGTTCGTGATTCTCGGCTTTCCGATCGTCGCGGTGGCCGCGCTGGCCGCGGAGGGCGGGCGGAACCGGACGCTCGAGCTCGTGGCGGTGATCGCGCTCATCGTCTTCGTGGTGGCGGTCGTCGGCTTCGCCGTCGGCCTCTCTAGCGCGCGCTTGGCGCAGCGCGTCGGCGACCGGGCTGCCCGCTTGGTGAGCCGCGTGAAGCACCTCCTTCGGAAGTCGCCTGTGAAATGGAACGGGACGTCGTTTGTCCGCTTCCGCGCCGAGACGATCGTGCTCATCCGCGATCGCTGGCTGTTCCTGACGGCGGCGACTCTCGCCGGACATCTGACCGTCTTCCTCGTCCTGCTCGCATCGCTGCGCGCGGTCGGCGTCGAGCGTGCCGAGGTGACAATCGTCGAGGCGTTCGCGGCGTGGGCGCTCGCTCGGATTCTCGGCGCGATCCCGATCACGCCGGGCGGCGTCGGCTTCGTCGAGCTGGGCCTGACCGGTGCCCTCGTCGCCTTCGGCGCGACGAACGCCGAGGCCGTCGCCGCGACGCTGATCTACCGCTTCCTGACCGTCGTGCCAACGCTCGCAGTCGGCCTTCTTGCGGCAGCGACGTGGAAGGTCGGGCAACGCGCTCCAGCGCCGGAAGCGGTCTGACGACGGACTGGAGCGGTTGAGCGCCGCCTCACGGGGCGCTTTGGTCGAGTGAGTACCCTGGTGCACTCGATGGGGCGCCAATGCTGAGGATCTGGATAGCCGCACTTGCGGCGACGATCGCACTGACCACCACTGGGGCGGCAGCCAAGGCTCCCGCGCTGCCGCAGGCAAGGGGGCACCGGACGGTGACGGTCGTCGCTCGCGGCATACCGACTCCGACCGAGTTCGCCGTCCTGGCCGGGCGGGTTTTCGTGGGCGGCTACGGCGACGAGAACGACACAAACGTGGCGGGTGGCGTCTACATCCTCGGCGGCGGCAAGGCGATCAGAGTGCCAGGCTCGCCGAAGCATGTGTACGGGATTGCGGCCACGAAGAAGACGCTCTACCTGAGCACCAGCCAGGAACTCCTTGCGTGGGCCGGCTGGAACGGCACGCGTTTTCAGACGACACGCGTCATCAGGACGCCGGCCGTTTACGGGAAGTTCCGGGAGCCGGCCGTCGGGCCCGACGGGTTGATCTACGTGGGAGTGAACAGCGATCCGCCCCACCGAAACCACGCCAGCACTCGTTGTTAGCCGTCGACCCGAAGACGGGCGCGAGCAGGACATCGCCACGGGGTTCCGCCAGCCGTGGCAGCCACTCTTCGTACCCGGCCACGCACTCCCGCTCCTCTCCGATCTCAACCAGGATGACCTCGGACCCAACACGCCCGGCGACTACATCGTCCCGATCAAGGTGGCGCCAACTACGGCTTCCCGTTCTGCCCAGCGACCCCGAGGACCTGCTCGACCTACTCGCAACCGCTCGTCTATTTCCGGCGCATTCGTCCCCGATGGGGCTCGCCTACCTGAACGGCAAGGTCTAGATCGCGCTCTACGGCGGCCTCGGCAAGGGCCCCGTGGTCGCCTGGATGCCCCCGGGGGGCGGGAAGCCAACACCTTTCGTGTCGGGGTTCCCGCACGGGTGATCGCACTCGGCACCGCTGTCGGTAGCATCTAACCGGCGATCAGAGCGGCGCGATCTATCGCGTCAGGCCCTGAGGGACTCCACACCGGGAGGGAGAGAAATCGACACGGTCCGGTCGCGCTCGAGCGGGCGGAGCCTTGGGATCCTCCGCGCCGCGAGCCCGCGATGAACCACTGCGCGGAGGCTGGCGAGGCGTATCGTCGGGAACGATCCGGCGTAGCGGATCTTTGCTTCGCGGTAGCCGCTTCCTGCGGGGTCGTGGAGGGGGCCCAAAGGCCCCCTCCACGGTTCGGGCTAGCAGAACGTCGCGACGATCTTCCCCGTTCCGTGCGTGGACGGAGTGGGCGTGTAGCCCGGGTCGGTCTTCACGACGACGATGTGGATCGAGTTGCCGGTGATCGTGCTGCCCTTCTTGTTGAGGGAGCTCGCCACCACGACGCCCATGTACGACGGGACGCTGCTCGGCGGCGGCGGGCTGTTGCCGGTCGCCGTCGTCCAGGCGCTGCCGCACGCCGAGGGCGGCGTCGTGGTCGGCAGGGTGATCGTGCCGTCGAAGCCCTTGTACGACGACGGTGCGACACCGCCGGTCAGGGCGTTGAGGCTCGACCACGTGTCGGCCCACCACGTCACCGTGGCGCTGCCGGCCGTCGCTGCCGTCGTGTTGCCGAGTGTGAACGCACCGCGGCTCGGGAAGGCGAAGACGATCGCCGTCTTCGAGTCGCTCGAGGCCCGGTAGAACGCGTCGCCGCCGAAGGAGGCGCCGACGGTTTCGGGGCCGAGGGGCACGGTGACGGACGGGATCGAGCACGTGACCGTGCCCGTCGACGTCGTCGTGGCCATGCACGTCTGGCTGCCGATCGACAGCGTCACCGGCTCGGCCGGGTTGGGCGCGGCCGAGCCGCTGTCCCCGTCGTTGTCGTTCGCACCGTCCTCGACGAGTTTGGCCGTGAGCGTCGCTCCGCCCGAGCTCGCGAGAATCACGAGCGGCCCCGTGTATGCCATCGTCGTCTCTTCGGGAGTGATCGTGAACGACGTGGAGTCGCTGCTCGTGATGTAGTCGGTGTCACCCGCGAACGAGGCGGCGATGGTCTTCGTGCCGGTCTGCGTGGGCGTGATCGAGCACGACGCTACGCCCGCGAGGCTCGTCAGAGCGTGGCAGGAATCCCCAATGCCGAGCGTGAACGTGACCGTTTTCATGGCGATCGGCGCTCCCCCATCCGGGTCGGTGAGCGTCGCGGACGCGGTCAGTGAGTCGTGATAGTCCGACGTCGTCGCGCCCGTGTAGACGAGCTTGCTCTCCTCCTGTTTGACGGTGAAGCCGGTACTCGACATCGAGGCCTTGTACTCCGGCTCCGAGCCCGCGAACGACACGACGACCGAGTAGCCACCCGGATCGTCCAGTGGAGTCACCGAGCAGTTCGCGCCGCCGTTCGAGTCGGTCGTGGCGGAGCAGCTCTCCGCGCCGAGGGTGAAGGTGAGCGTCTTGCCGGCGAGCGGGTCACCGTGTGTGAACGACGTCGGGCTGCCGTCGTCGACGAGCGTCGCCGAGAGCGTCGCCGGGTCGTTGTAGTCGGCACTCGTGTCGCCTGTGTAGGTGATCTTTGTCGGAATGTGCTCGACGAGGAAGTCCACCGTCTGCGATCCGCCCACGTATGCGGCGTCGCCGGCATACGCGGCGATCGCCTTGTAGTGGCCGGGGTCGTCGCCGATCGTGACGCTGCATGACGCGTGCCCGTTCGAGTCGACGGGCGCGTCGCAGAACGAGCCTCCAGCCGCGAGCGAGACCTTGAGCGCACCGAGGGCCTCCGTCGCGAGCACCGTCGCTGCGCCCTTGTCCAACAGTGTCGCGGAAAGCATGACCGTGTCGCCCTTCTCGACCTGTGTTGGGCCTGTGTAGGTGATGTCGATCGGGTTGTTGGCGAGCTTGTTGAAGTCGGCCGACCCCGGGCCGGTCGCCTCGTCCCAGCCGGTCGTCGCCGCGAAGCCGTTCGTCCCGGTCGTCACGTCGTGGAAGTCATGCGGTATCGTCGGGTCGTTGGCAAGCGCGTAGATGGGCGTCGAACCCGACTCCCGGCCTGCCGTTTGCGGCGTTGTGGTTGTTCCAGACGACGGTCGATGCCGCCCAGACCGGGGCGGCAAGGCTCGTGCCGCCGAAGCAGCAGTGGCCGGTTCCGCCGAAGAAGATGAAAGTGCCTGGACCACAGTTGGAGCCGTCGGTGCAGAAGCCCGTGATTGCGGAGACGTCCGGCTCGGCGCGGCCTGTGCATGCTGACTGCGGCGGGCCCCATTTCTGCGGCGTGCCGATGCCCGCCTGCCACGAGGGGCGCGGTTCACTGTCGAGGCAGCCCCCGCCGTTGTTGACGGCGCTCTCGGAGTTGTATGTGTCGCCGGGCGTCGTGATGTTCAGCGCCGTTCCGCCGACGGCGACGACGTACTGGCTTTCGGCCGGGTACGAGCAGCCACTCGAAGCGCCCGCGTCAGCGCTCGAGAAGTAGAAGGTCTTGCCGGTGGCGGCTCCATGCTGGAGCGAGGTCTCCATGTTCGAGTCGACCGAGCAGGGGTTCGACTGTGCTCCCCAGCTGTTCGAGATGACGGAGATGCTCGAGTTCGCCGCGTCGTTCAGGACGTCTTCGAGCGTCGAGAAAGAGCTGTCGGAGCCTTGCCAGTACGTCTGTGAATCCCCGGCGCGACGAGATGCGCGTTCTGTGTGTCGAGCGCCACTTCGCCGTCCGTGTCGCTTTCGGTCGTCGTGCCGTCCACGGTGATGAAGTTGAGCCCGTCGTCACCGGACTGGCCGATCGTCAGCGCAGTCGTCCCGGTGGCGTTCGCGTAGCTCGTGAAGTCGCTCTGCGGCAGCGGCTCCCCCCACAAGGTGAAGCCGAGTGCTGGCCTTTGCCGTCGCCGACTACGTTGTAGACGTTCTTCAGGTCGGTACCGTCCAGGCTGCAGTTCGTGGTCGGCGGTGTCACGCACGTCACGTTGGGCTTGAAGACATCGTAGTTCGACAGGCCGCTGACCCAGTTGACGTCCAGGCGGTCCGGAGCCACGGGGTCGCGGTCGTTCGAGTGGAACGACCTTCCGTTCGCGGTGTAGTCGTTGATCGCAACGCCGAAGGCGTTTTCCAGCTTGTTCACCTTCGCCTGTACGTGGATCAGCAGGTTGTCCGGCGACACGCCTGTGACGTTGAGCCCTTGGTCTTTGAGCCACGCTGTCGCGGCCTGCACCTGTGCGTTCGTCGGTGCGTAGGTCGCCAGGTACTGCGCGTTCGTCAGATAGTGCCCGTACTGTGGAGTTCCCGGCGTCGAGGCTGCTCGAATGAGAGCGTCGAGCGCACCGGAGTCGCGAGGCGCAAGTCCGACGTTGACGTTGAAGGTCGCATTTCCGTTGTGTCTGCCGTGATTTTGCGCCTTTCCCTGCGCAACGAAGAACGGTGTGTCGCGGACGATCGGCTTGTCAGCCGATCGAGCGACGGAGGATTGCGCAGCTGTGAGCCCGATCGCGGCCGGCACTGCGATTGCGAGCGCTGCGAAAGCCGCCCGGCGACGAGGTGTTCTCATGCGTCGTCACTTTCCTTCCGCTGTGGAGCAGATGTGGGCCGACGATCCGCAGACATGACGAGCGCAAGCGCAAGGGGTTTTCCTGTGTCCCCCCCGAACGCTGCATCGCAGGCTCGGTTGCACCCCACTCTCCCCACGTCGGGGCCGCGGGTATACGCGGCTGCTAGAGACGCTAGAACTGTCGCGGTAGCGTTGTAAGCTCAGCGGTTCGGAAAGCCGGGCACGACGTTTGCGACGCGTCGCCACCGGTTGATCTCGCACCCGCCCTGCACCCGCAAATGGGCATACACGGGCGAGCCGCGCAGTCGCCCTGTCACGATCGCTTCCTCGGGTCCCATCGCGAGGTCGGTGCAGAAGGTGCCGGGCGGCGTCGGCGCGAACGGGTGGGCGAGGTTCGCAAGCGTCCGGCAGGCGAGTGCGGGATGAGGGACGGTCCCCGACGCCGGATTGCAGCGCAGGTGGTAACGGGCAACACCGGGCTGCGACATTCCCTTCGGATAGAAGGCAATGGCAAGTGCCGTCGCCGGCAGCGACACGGCCTGGGCCGCGCCGGTTCCGAGCAGCACAGCCGTGATGAGCGCTGCCGCGATCCTCATCGTCGTCTTCAGCGAGGCTAGCAGTCGTTTCGTCAATCGCTACGCTCGGGATCCAGTCAGATTCTCGAAGCCAGGGGATCGAGCAGCCCGATGCCGGTGCTGATGCCGATGCACGCCCGGCCCGAGGAGGAGCTGTGCTGTTCGCCGAGGACGCGTAGCCGAGAGAGTGAGGTGGCCCCGCCTGGGTGCGAGGTTCCTCATCTCTTGGGTCCCCGTTCGAGTTGTTTGGGAGACGGATCTTCGAGCGGCGATTAGTTCACGCGGACGACAAACCGTCGTGACTGGAACGCCTTTTCACGCTCACCTCGCGTGAGGGCGTAGGTGATCGCCGTGCTACCGACACCAGTTGCTTTGAAGACGATGACGAGGCTTCCGCCAACGCCGGACTGCTCACGCACTTGGTCGAGGACGCCGGCCTTGAACGGTCGGGCGACGCGCCAGACAAGTCCGCCGCTGTGTTCGGGCAGCGCGAAGGCGACGTACTCGCCTTTGGTCGTGGCAATGGTCGAGACAGGGCCGTTCGGCAGGGCTCCGACGGGAGGGGCAGCTGCCTGTCCCGAGCCGACGGCGAATGACGTTCCGGCAGCAGCGGCCGTGAGCAGGGCGAGGAATGTCCGTCTCTTGGGGTTCATCTGGCGTTCTCCTTTTCTGTGGTGGTTTGGGCGTGGAACATGGACGTTCTTAGTGAGCCGCGCTCGCGGCCCGCTCGATCACTCGCGTGACGTCGGCGGGCTTCGCGATCATCGACAGGTGCGGTGCCCTGATCTCGGTGATGTGCGCGCCGGCATGCCGCGCCATGGCGAGTTGGCTTGCCGGTGGGATCACCTTGTCGGTGGTGCCGATGACGGCCCAGGACGGGATCGTTTTCCAGGCGGGGACACCTGAAACGTCGGTGAGGGCCTGCGTCGAGAGGGGCCGCTGCGTTGCGGCGAGCGCTGCGCCTTCGTTCGCGGGCAAGCCGTTGGCGAAGCAGTCGCGGAAGACATCCTGTTTCACATAGGCGTCGACAACGCCGGCGGCCGCGCTGGGGAACTGGACGAAGTTGAAGACCTTGCTCGGATCAGCGACTGCGAAGCACGAGCCGGCACCCAAGAGGGACTGGATGGTCTGGCCTTGATCGGGGATGAATGCGTCGACGTAGACGAGTGCCTTCACTTGCGTGTGTCCGTCTGCTGCGTTGGTGATGACGGCTCCGCCGTAGGAGTGCCCGACGAGCACGACCGGACCGCTGACTGTCTGCAGGAAGCCGGAGATGGTTGCGTCGTCGATCGTCAGACCCATCAGCGGGTTCGGCGGAACATCGACGGTGTAGCCGTCGTGCTGCAATCGTTGAACGACGGCGTCCCAACTTCCGGAATCGGCCCAGGCGCCGTGCACGAGAACGATGGTGGGCCGGGCGGCCGCGTTCGAGCTGTGCGCGCGACCCGCGGACGACGACGAGACGAGCAACGCAGCAATCGCGAGCACTCCGGCTGCTGCGACGAGGAAGCGGTTGAGGTGCCGAGCATTGGAACTTGGTGCGCGTGTGTTTCGCTTCATGAGTGACCCTTCTGTGTTGGAGCTCTTGGGAGGGAAGTAGGACCGAGCCGACTAGGCGAGGAGGGCATTGGCGTTTGTCGGAGCCGGGTCGGTGGGTGAAGCGGCGTTGGTTCTTGCGTTCGCTGCGGCCCAGTCGAGTGCGTAGTCGGCGACTTCTTCCCAGCCGTCCTGACCGAGGGTGTAGTGGGAACGGCCGGGAAACTCCCTGTAGGCGGTGACTGCTTTGGACTTGGTCTGATGCTTCGCGGTTGATTCGTTGACGGAATCGGGCGAGACGTGATCGGAGCCCCCGGCGATCACGAGCAGCGGCGCGCGGTCGTCGTTACTGAAGTCGACCTTGGTCGCTGCCCGCGGGTTGAAGTTCGCGAGGCCGGCCTGGAACAACACGCGACCCGGACCGGGAACGGCGTACCGTTCATAGACGGCGAGCGATTCCTCCTCGGTCAGCGTGTTGGTGAACGCGTAGTGGAACTCCTTCGGGGTGAGCGTGACGGCCTTGTGACGGTTTGCGGGGTTCTTCAGCGCCGGGAAGCTCGACTTCAGCGTTGAGAGCGGCAACGTCAGAATTCCTTTGACCGGAGCGGAGTCGATCGCCACACCCGCGGCGCCGAGTCCGCGATCGAGCAGGATCTGCGTGAAGGCGCCGCCGAAGGAATGGCCCATGATGATCGGCGACCTGCCCAGCTCCCGGACGATGACCTCGTAGTGCTCGACGATCTCCTCGACTCCGACACGCTCGACAGAGGAGGGGTCGCGACGGAAGTCGTCGATGTCGCCTTCCATCCCCGGCCAGGCCGGCGCGATGACTTTGTAGCCACGAGCCGTGTACCGATCGATCCAGTGCTCCCAACTGAGGGGTGACATCCACAGTCCGTGGATCAGGACGATCGTGTCGGCGGCGTTTGGATCACGCGTGTCCGCGGTCATTCTGTGCTCCTTTGTCGGTGTAGGGGGATACCGCTCGTCGCGGGCATAAACCACGTGCGCCGTTGTCCCGGCGGCAGAGCTGTCAACTGCCCGGAAGGCAGTGCCTTCAGGGCGGTTACGTTTGGTTACGCGATGTGTCCGGGCTGGAGGATCTGGTCGGGGCCGATGTGCCGATGCCAGTAGTCGCTGCGCGCGTGTGTGACATCGCCGCTGTGGTGTTTGCTCCACTCGGAGAGGGCGACGATCGCGTCGGTGATCGTCCAGCCCAGCGGAGTCAGGCTGTAGTCCACGCGGACCGGGACTTGCGCGTAGATCTTCCGGGTGACGAGGCCATCTCGCTCGAGGCCGCGCAGGCAGTCGGTCATCACCTTCTTCGAGACCCCGGGCAGGCACGCGTGTAGGCGGCTGGGGCGGCGGATTCCCCGTGCCATGGCCACGATCAGCTGCACCTTCCATTTCCCTTGCAGCACCTCAAATCCGTGGGTCGCCCGTTCGATCAGGAACGGTCGCTTGTCTGCAGCCCCGCGTGTCGTGCCCGCCCGGGTGGCTCGGGGCGCGGCGCGCTTGCGTCGCCGGGTAGGTCTCGGTTGCAAGCATGCCCGTCAGAATGACGACCGCCGCTCCTCGTGTCGCTGCCACTGGCGGGCCGATTTGGTGCGGCTGCCGGGTCTCCGGATGGGCCAGCTAGCTGCATTGCGGCCGGGGCGGCTCGGAACACTGACAAGGTGGTGCAGCGATGTCTCATCGTCGACGACAGCCAGGCATTCCTCTCCTCCGCGCGCGCGCTGCTGGAGTCGCAAGGCATGACCGTGACAGCGTGCGCGCTCTCCGGGAGGAGGCGCTCGCGATCGCGAAGCGCGTCAAGCCCGACCTCGCGCTGGTTGATGTCGATCTGGCGGGCGAGGACGGGTTCGTGCTGGCCCGATCGTTGATCGCGCAGGACCCCGCGCTGCGCGTCGTTATGGTCTCCGCGTACGAGCTCGAGGACGTCGCTGAGCTGGTCGGCCGGCTGCGGCGCGTCGGGATTCATCTCGAAGATCGCGCTCGGCAGCGCAGCGATCGACGCGCTGTTGGAGCGCTAGCGGGCTTCGAGAAAGGTGAGGACGGCGAGGACTCGACGGTGATCGTGGCTCTCGCTCGGAAGGTCAAGCTTCGCAAGGATGTGTCTGACGTGTTTCTCGACGGCACCCTCGCTGATCCAGAGCGTTTGCGCGATGCCGCTGTTGGAGCGTCCTTCAGCCATCAGCGCGAGCACCTCGCGTTCGCGCGGTGTCAGCTCGGCCAGCCGATCGCCTCGGTGTCGTGCGCCGAGCATCTCGCGGACGAGCTCGGTGTCGATGACCGATCCGCCCTCACAGACGCGCTCAACGGCGTCAAGGAGGTCGGCCGCGTTGGCGACGCGGCTCTTCAGCAGGTAGCCGAGGCCGTCGCCGCTTTCGAGCAGTTCGATCGCCGTGTCTACCTCAGCGTGCGCCGAAAGCAGCAGGATGGCGATCTGCGGGAACTCGGAGCGGATCTCGCGCGCGACGTCCAGTCCTTCCCAGGTCTGGGTGGGTGGCATCCGGATGTCGGCGATCACGACCTCGGGAACCGTGTGACGCACGGCCTGCCTGAGCGTCGCCGCGTCGGCTGCTTGGGCCACGACGTCGTGGCCGGCGCGGTCAGCAGGCTCGCGATGCCTTCGCGAAGCAGCGCATCGTCGTCAGCCACTACCACCCTTCGGCCAGTCATCGTGTCAGGGAGACTACGTGCTGTGAGTGGATCGCATGGGGGCGTAGGGAAATGAGACCTGTGGCGAGCGATGACATCGAGCGGCTCGTCGAGGAGCAGGCCGCGTTGCGCCGGGTGGCAACGCTCGTCGCGGGCGCCCCCGATCCACAGGCTGTCCTTGAGATGGTGACGCGAGAGGCGTCGCGTGTGCTTGACCTACCGGTCCTCACGCTGATGAGGTTTGAGCCCGACGGGACGGCAACCGTGATGGCGGAGGCCTCGAACAGTCCATTTCGGGCGGGCGCCAATTTCGCACTCGACGGACCGAGCGTGATGTCCAGGATCGCCGAGACGGGCCGGCCGGCGCGGATCGACTCATATGAGGGGCTACCCGGTGCCGTGGCGGCGCGGCTGCGATCGGCGGGTGCCCGCGCCGGCTACGGCGTACCGGTACTCGTCGACGGCAAGCTGTGGGGCGCGATGGCGGCAGTTCAGACAGCGGAGGTCCCGTTCGGCGATGCCGAGGAGCGACTGGCGAACTTCACTGAGCTGATCGCGATCGCGATTTCGAATGCGCAGGCGCGCGACGATCTCCGCCGCCTCGCGGCGGAGCAGGCGTCGCTTCGTCGTGTTGCGACGCTCGTCGCGCGCGGACCGACCCGGGAGGGCTTGTTCTCGGTCGTCGCGGCGGAGGTGCAGAGACTGTTCGACGTACCCGACGTCGCAATCGTCCGCTTCGAGCAGCGCGAGGTCGTGGTCGTGGGCGCCGCGGGCGGGAATGCGTTCATTCCGCTCGGTGGTCGCTGGCGGCTCGATGGCCCGAGCGTCTGCGCGTCCGTGCTCGATTCGGGCCGGCCCGCGCGGCTTGACGAGTACGGCGGGCTGAGTGGCGGGGTGGCCGACATCGCTCAGAAGGCCGGCTTTGAGTCCGTCGCAGGCGCGCCGATCGTCGTGGACGATCGCGTGTGGGGCGCGATAGTCGTCGTCTCGAGCTCCGGTCCGTTGCCCGACCGCTCTGAGGTCCGCGTTGCCGAGTACACCGAACTCGTTGCGGCCGCAATCTCCAATGAGACCACGCGCACGGCGTTGATCGCGTCGCGGGCGCGCATCGTCAGCGCCAGCGATGAGGCTCGACGGCGTGTCGAGCGCGATCTACACGACGGCATCCAGCAACGGCTGATCGCGCTCACGCTCGACGTCCAGACGCTCCGCGGCCAAGCGTTCAAGGAGGCTTCGCCGCAGTCAGGGGCTCAAGCGACTGGCGGGCGACCTCGGACTGGTGATCAAAGAGGTGCGCGAAATTTCCCGCGGCCTGCATCCCGCCCTGCTGGCCCGGCGAGGGCTGCGGCCACCGCTGCAGGCGCTCGCGCGGAAATCGCCGATCCCGGTCGAGCTGCACGTCAGCGGGCCGCGGTTGCCCGAGCCGGTCGAGGTCGCGACGTACTACGCCGTGTCAGAGGTGCTCACCAACGCGATCAAGCACTCCCGTGCGTCGGTGATCACGATCGAGATCGAGAGTACGGACGACGAACCTCCGAGCGACCGTGCAGGACGACGGGATCGGAGGGGCGGTCGTGGGGGCCGGCACCGGACTGAGCGGCCTGATCGACCGGCTCGAAGCTCTCGGTGGAACCGTCAGGGTCAGCAGTCCGACCGACGGTGGAACGCGAGTCGAGATCGGGCTGCACTCCCGCCGTCCGGCTCCCTGAGCTCGTGTCCCCGAACAAGCGCGAGTGCGCCGGAGGTGCGTAGGGAACCCCGTGGTTCCCGAACCGCCGGCGATCGTGTCGCACCAGGCCGCCACGACCAACGGCGGCGACACGAATCTCAGGAGGACAGCCATGTCCATCATCAGCGAAACCGCCACGGCCGCGGGCCTCGGCGACAAGCAAGGACTCAAGGAGGTCCTCGACTTCCTCGTCACCGAGGAGCAGCTCGGCGTCACGTTCGTCACCGCCGCGATCGAGCGCGCGCCCGGCACGCCGTCGGAGGCGTTCGTGCCGGTCCTGCGCAACGCCGTCACCCAGGAGTTCCACCACGTCGAGGCGCTGAAGGAGGCCGGCGGCACGCAGCTGACCACGTCGTACTGGTTCCCCGACGCCGCGTTCGGCAACGGCGGCGTCGGCCTGTTCTCGACCCTCGAGGTCGTCGAGACGATCGAGATCAGCCTCTACCTGATCGGTGTCAGCGCTACGTTCGCGCCGGCGAGGAATTCGGCGCCCGGCTGTGCGCCGAGGCGATGGGCACCGAGGCCGTGCACCGCGCACTCGTACGTTTCGCCCAGGCCAGCTCGGAAAAGACGTCGGCGTTCCCAACGACGTCGGCTTCGAGAACTTCGACTGGCAGACCGTGACCGCGGTTCGCGAGCGCTCGAAGCGCTCGGCATCGGCTACGGCGAGCAGAGTACCAGCCGGGCCGGTTCTACGAGTACCCCGGCGACCCGATCGCCAGCGGCGTCGGAACCCCGGTCAGCCACACCGTCCCCGCGTAGACCAAGGGAAGTGGGCGGGCGCCTACGCGCGCCCGCCCGCCGCGACTGGGTCGAAGCTCGTCGAGAGCGCTAACGACGGCTCGCCTAGAGCGACCGTCGACTCTGTCACGCTTCGCCCCGTGTGGCTCTTCGCGTCTGCCGTTGTCGTCTTCGTCGCGGCGGCCGTGCTCGCGCTCACCACTCCGAGCACCTGGCCGCTTGTGGTCGCGCGCGTCGTCCTGATCGTGCTTGGGATCGTGTTCGTCGTTGTCGGCTTGCGGCGGCGTTCGCAGCGCAGGAGGTTGTGACGACGAAAGCGGTTGCGCGCGTGCGCGCGGCGGTTCTGTTCCCGGCGGGACGATTACCACGAGCGAGCGGCCCGGAGAGCGGCCATCATCCTGGCCATGCTCTGCCGGTCGTAGTGACCGGACGCCTTCGTCGCACCGAGCATGAACACCCAGCCGGTGTGGGCGCCGACGAAGAAGAGCGACAGCATCGACGGCTGACCGCCTGTTGCCGAGGGGTTCATGGTGTATGCGACTCCGTCGTGGCGAAGCCCGACGTCGTGTAGCCCGAAAGACCGGCGTGGTGCGACTTGACCTGCGCGATCTGTTGTCGGATGGAGGACGCGGACGCGGGCGTGAAGGTGACCGTGAACAGTCGGTTGCCCGGATCGGCGTAGTCGCACTCGGCGGGGTTTGGGTATCGCTTCATCGTCGTGCCGACGATCTTCGATACCTGCGCGGCGGAGACCAGGCAGGGGACGGAAGCAGCGGCCGCCGACGACGACGCGACGGCGCTCAGTACGCCCACCAGCAACGCAAGGGACAGCCAGTTCCGCATTCCCATTACCTGGGCGATCATCTACCACCGAGGGCAGCGGGACAAGACACATTTGGGTGCCATCGGCGACACGGCAGTCAACCACACCCTTCAGAGATCGCCGCCTACCCCAGAACTGACGGCGGAACGAGAATCGAGACGCTGGTCGCCCGCTGGCGACGGAGGACGACGCCCCCGCCGAACTTTTTTCGCGGGAGAGTGGGGGGTATGTATCGGGTTGCCGTCACACCCGTTATCGCACCCCTCCGCTAGCGCAGCGCCGTCTCGATCGCCACGACGACGAGCACGATCGCCAGCGCGACGAGGACCCACGTCCAGCCGCACGAGCACCCTCGACGATCGCTCGCTTGCGACAGGCTCGCCATTGCTTCTTGCGCGTCCGGGCGTCATTGTGGGCTGTGCACGTTCTTTCTTGCGGCCGCATCTCACCTCTTTAAGGAGTGGCATTGTTGAAGCGTTGGTTTGCGCGTCGTTCGGCGCGCCTTGTTGTGCTCGCAGTCGCGGGAGTTGCGGCGGGGATCTTGGCGACCTCGGCGGCCTTCGCGCAGGATGGAGCGGGCGGTGCCGTCCACTCAAGTCTCGATGGCAAGACGGTGCTGCCGCTACGCATCCATTGGATCGCCCATTCGCAGCTTCCCTCCGCGCAGGTGAGAGAGGTCGACTTCCTGATCGACGGTCGGCTTGGCTGGGTGGAGAAGAAGACGCCGTATGTGTACGGAGACGACGGCAACTGGCTCGTCACCTCGCTCTTGACGCCGAGGAAGCACACGTTCACCGTGCGAGTCGTGTCGAAGAGCGGCACGGTCGTGAGCGACACGGTCACCGCTCGGGTCGTTGCGCCGTCTCCGCCTCCCTCGAAGCTCGCTGGGACGTGGTCGCGCATCGTGACGGCGGCCGACGTGCAGAAGGCGACGTCGGGGCAGCCGCCGCCGCCGGGTCGCTGGAAGGTGACGATCGAGAAGGCCGGTTGGCACATGACCGATCCCCAGAACGGCGGCGGCCTGTTCGACGTTGCGTATCTCTCGACTACTCGGCTTCAGATGCGTCCCACGATCGAGTCGCCGCCCTTCCCCAACCCCAGCAACGGGGGCTTCTGCGGCGACACCGACCCCCTTGCCACATGGACCGCAACCGTCAGCAGCGACGGAAAGAGCCTGACGATCGGACCCGCGACGAAGGACCCGTGCGGCGACCGGCTCGCAATCCTGCAAGGGACGTGGACACTGATCAAGCGTTGATGCGCGTCGTTCGGCGTGCCCCTTTGCGCCAAACAGCAGTATCGCCGCCCCGTCCGGGGTGGAAAAGACCTCAAAGGAAACGGAGTTTTCATGAAACGCAGATTGATTCTGCTGGCGGTCGGTGTATCGGTAGCCTGCGCGGTGACGTTCGGTGTCAGTACGCAGGCCCGAGCCGGGGGCAATGGCGCGACCGTCGTACGTGACGACGGCCAATGTCAGGTATCCGACGCCACGAGTTCCTGGATATTCGTGTGCAAAATCCAGCTCGTGATCCAGCCGAACGGCGCGATCAACCAGCACATCACGGGCTCGGTGATCGCGGGGCCAGACAGCAGCCCCCTTCCGTCGCGCGCCGTCTCGGACGTCGCGGGCGGCCCTTGTCTCGTGTTGGACAATGTGGTCATCACCTCGGTCGTGTCCGGAGTCGTGACCCCAAGCGGGCAGGTGAAACTGACCTGTAGGAGCTAGGGACGAAAGGCCCGCCGCGAGGCGGGCCTTCTCCTTATTCCACCCCGAGAGCCGTTCGTCCTTGGCTTACTGACTGCTGGATCGCGGTGTGCTCAGCCCCAGGGTTGAGCACATCTTCGTAGCTCGTCGTCGTCATCTACGCCTGCGGCGCTCCCATCCCAGCGAGTGAAGCGACGCCGCCTTGTCCAGCAGTTCGCGATACGCGCTTTCGTGCTCGTCCATCGCGCCAGCGGAGGGAGGGGTCAGGACGGTCGATCGACGCGGTTTTGCCCGCGTTCGACGCGCAGTGTCAGCGGTCGGCTGACACTGCGCTGACATTTACGACGTTCGGCTCAGGTCGCGTTCGCGGCTCTGAAACCGAAAGCCCCGCGTGAGCAGGGCCTTCGACAGTGGGCGCACCTGGGATCGAACCAGGGACCTCTCGCGTGTGAAGCGAGCGCTCTCCCGCTGAGCTATGCGCCCCGAGGCGGCATTGTAAGCCAAGAACAACGAGGAGTCGCCCCGCACGACCGCCGGCGGAAACCGGTCGCGCTCAGAGGACATCCCAAGGATCCTTCAGCGGCGGGGCGAACTCTTCCATTCTGGCGAGGTCGGCCTAAGATCAGAGGCAACTCGACACCGCTTGTTCGCGTTCTCGCCCCTAAAGGAGCCCATCTTGAGGAATGTCCTCGCCCTCTCAGCGATCATGCTCGCTGCCGTCCTCGCCGTCAGCGGCGCCGCCACCGCCGGCCCGAACGGCAACGGCCCGAAGCGTGACGGCAACCACGGTCACTGGTACAAGCGGGCCTGCGACATCCCAGCCGCAGGCGTAGCGGCCTGTGATGCACAGGTCGTGACGGACAGCGCCGGCCAGCCGCTCGCATCTGCCGTGACGCCATCCGGCATGAGCCCAGCGCAGTTCCACGGGGCGTATTCGCTGCCGACGACCGCGGCCAGCGGGACGCCGACAATCGGGATCGTCGACGCGTTCAACGACTCGACCATCGAGGCCGACCTCGCCACCTACACCGCGCAGTACGGGCTCCCGTCATGCACCACTGCGAACGGCTGCTTCCGGAAGGTGAATCAGACCGGAGGGACGAGCTACCCGGCAAACAACGCCGGCTGGGCACTCGAAATCGCACTCGATGTCGAGACCGCGCATGCGATTTGCCAGAACTGCCACATCCTGCTCGTCGAGGCGACGACGAACTCGACCGGCAATCTCGGTATCGCCGAGAACGAAGCCGTCTCTCTCGGCGCAACGGTCGTCTCGAACTCCTGGGGCGGCGGCGAAGGGTCGAGCGAGACGAGTCAGGACTCTGCCTACTTCAACCATCCCGGAGTCCCGATCACGGCGTCGTCGGGCGACGGCGGCTATGGCGTCGAATATCCGGCGGCGTCCCCGAACGTCACCGCGGTCGGCGGCACAACGCTGAACGTCAGCGGCATCACATGGGTCTCGGAGTCGGCCTGGTCGGGCGCAGGCTCGGGCTGCTCTGCCTTCGAAGCGAAGCCATCATGGCAGCACGACACGAGTTGCTCGAGGCGCACGGTGGCCGACGTCTCGGCCGACGCCGATCCCAACACCGGTGCCGCCGTGTACGACAGCAACAACGGTGGCTGGGTCCAGGTCGGCGGGACGAGCCTCGCCTCACCGTTGATCGCGTCGGTCTACGCATTGACGGGCACGACGACGAGCGTCGTTCGTGGCTCCACGCCGTACGCGCATACCTCCTCCCTGCATGACGTGACGACCGGCAGCAACGGCAACTGCAGCGGGAGCTACCTCTGCACCGCAGTCGGCGGCTACGACGGCCCGACCGGGCTCGGCACGCCGAACGGCCTCGGCGGGTTCACCGTCGGCGCCCCGGCGGCCGATTTCACCGTCAATGCCGCACCGTCGTCGCAGACCGTCACCCAGGGGACGGGCGCGAGCTACACCGTCACCGTCGGCGCTCTGAACGGATTCTCGAGCTCGGTGAGCCTGACCCAAACCGGTCTCGCGAACGGAACGTTCACGCCGTCGTCGTTCACCGGCGCGGGGACATCGACGTTGTCGGTGAACACCACCTCGATCAACCCCGGCACGTATCCCTTCACGATCACCGGAACGAGCGGAGGCACGACACACTCCGTGTCGGCAACGCTCGTCGTCCAGCCGGTGCCGACCGGTGACTTCACGATCTCCATCTCGCCGTCGTCGGCGACAATCGGTCGCAGCTCGACGACGACGTACACCGTCACGATCACGCCACTGAACAGCTTCGCCGGGTCGGTGGCGCTGACCGCGACCGGCTTCGTCAGCGGTTTGGCAGGGTCGTTCTCGCCGAACCCGACAACCTCAGGCAAGTCGACATTCACGGTGACTGCGTCGGGCTTGCGCAGACGAGCGCACTTCACGTTGACGATCACCGGCACGAGCGGCTCGCTGAGCCACTCGACCACGCTTCGACTGTCCACGTAGCTGCTGCTCAACCTCGGAATTCAGCTGTCCCCACCGGCGCTTTGCCGGCGGGGACAGCGGCAGCCGGCGCTGCCTACAGGCCGCCGACGGTGACCGCGACCAGCAATAGCGAGAGGGTCGACGTCGCGACGACGGTGGCTCCAGCGAGGACGTTGAAGACGCGTCCGTTCGCATAGCCGCCCATCAGATTTCGGTTCGAGGCGAGCCGCCAGACGAAGAACAGCGTGATCGGCAGAAGAAAGCCGTTCACGACCTGCACGGCGACGAGGAGCTTGATCACGGGGATGCCCGGGATCAGCGCGACGACCATTCCGATCGCGATCAGGACGGTGATCACGCCGACGAACACCGGCGCCTCGCGGGGCCGGTGGCGGATGCCTTTCTCGAAGCCGAAGGTCTCGGAGATCACGTACGCCGCCGTCACCGGCAGGATCGCGGCCGCGAGCAGGCTTGCCCCGAGTAAGCCGACCCCGAACAGCACTTCGGCGTAACGCCCGGCAAAGGGAGCGAGCGCGCGCGCTGCGTCGGCCGCGTCATTGACCGTATGGTCGCCGTGGACATACAGGGTGGCGCCGGTGGCGATGATGATGAACATTGCGACGAGGTTCGCGAAGATCGAACCCGTCGCGACTTCGGCCCGCTCGGCGTTCAACTGATCGGTGCCGATGTTTCGTTCGACGACCGCGGACTGGACGTAGAGCTGCATGAACGGCGTGATCGTGGTGCCCGCTGTGGCGATGAAGAGGAACAGGTAGGCGGAGTTGAGCTGGACGTGCGGCGCGACGACCGCCTTGCCGACGACGCCCCAATGTGGTCTCGCGAGGATCGCCGCGATCGGATAGGCGAAGAACGGGATCGTCATCAGGACGAAGATCCGCTCGGCGACTCGGTAGGAGCCGCGAACGAGCAGCAGCCAGACGAACGTCCCGGCGATCGGGATCGAGAGGTACTTCGGGACGTGGGCGAGACCGAGTGCGGCGCCGATCCCGACGAACTCGCTGATGCAGATGCCGAGGTTGGCGATCAGCACGGACACCATCGCAAACGTCGCCCAGCGGACGCCGTACTGCTCGCGGATCAACTCGGCCAAGCCCTTGCCCGTGACGATGCCCATGCGGGCCGCCATCTCCTGCACGACGATCAGGCTGACGGTGATCACCACCATCATCCAGAGGAGGTCGTAGCCGTACTTCGCGCCGACCGATGCGTAGGTGGCGATGCCTCCGGCGTCGTTCCCGGCATTCGCGGCGATCAGGCCGGGGCCGAGGAACGAGAAGACGAGGATCAGCCGGGTAGCGAGGCGGCTACGCGGCCGCAGCCGCGAACGGCCGCGCAGAGCGCGGCTCGGCAGCTCCCGGAGCGCCGATACTGAACGGAACATCCGCCGGCTGCTCGAACAGGATCGTCATCGCAGCGACGAGGATAGCCTCAGTCGTCCCCGAAAACGCGGAAGTTGCGCCGCCAGCCGCGCGGCAGGACGATCTCCAGCACGTCGTCGACCGTGATCACACCGAGCACACGCTGATCCTCGTCGACCACGGGCACGACCGTCAGGTCGAAATCGGTCATCAGCCTGGCGACCTCTTCGAGATCCGCTTCCACACGCACTGCTCTGGCGGGGGCCGCGATCTCTCCCGCCGCGGCCTCTGGATCGGCGCGCAGCAGGTCGATCACCTGAATCCCGCCTTTCAGACGGTGGTGCTGATTCATGACGAAGATCCAGGCGAGTGAATCGGCGGGTCCGGTCGAGCGGCGGATCCGATCGATCACCTCGTCGCGGGTCGCCTGCGAGAAGATGCAGATGAAATCGGGGCTCATCAGTCCGCCCGCAGTCGTCGCGTCGTAGCCGAGCAAAGCGCGCACCCGACGCTGCTGCACACCGGGCAGCAGCGACACGATCGCCTCGCGGCGCTCCTCGTCGAGACCGTTGATCAGGTCGGCCGCGTCGTCGCTCTCCATCCGTGCGAGGAGAGCTGCCGCGGCTCGATCAGAGCGATCCTCGATGAACTCGACCTGGTGCTGCGGCCCGAGTTCCTCGAAGACGTCGGCTTCGCGCTCGACGTCGGCGCCCACCGCCGCGAGGATCTCCTCACCTTCGCGGTGGGACGCGGCCTCGACCAGATCGGCAACCTCCGCTGGATGGAGCCGTGCGAGCTTCGGGTGGGGGACGCGCAGTCGCACCGTTGGCACGTGCCCGGTGAACGGCTCGACGCTCGCCCAGTCGAGAAACGTCCGCGTCTGGATCGAACCGGCAAGCCGGCGTGGCACGAGCCGCCGCACGAAGCCACGCGGGCTCGTATCGACACCGACGACGCGGTACCAGCCCTCGACCCGTGCGATCTCGATGTCATTCGTCCGAACGAGCCGCGCCCCCTCGACGTTGATCAGCTGTCGGTCGAGCACATCCGCCTTCAGCAACACCTCCTGTGGACGGCGCTCGAACGGCTGAAGATCGAGACGCGATTCGTGCAGCACAACCCGACCTGAGCCGATCTCACCGACAGCCTCGGCGGAGACGAAGACGGGACGGCCCGCGACCGATGCGAGAACGCCTGTGACGGGCGGATAGTGGTCGTCGCCCAGCCGGACGATCAGATCATCGACCTTCCCGAGTCGCATACCGTTCGCGTCGATCAACGCTCCGCGCGCGACAAGCGACAGATGGATCACCTCGAGAGGAGCGACAGTCACCGGCACAGGGTAGGCCTGATCCGGTGGTCACCGTGGGAGTTCGTTCTAGAGTGGGGAGCCGAACCGGATGGTGTTGCCGTCGGGATCGGTGTGTAAGCCCTCGCGCTTCCCGTAGTCGAAGTTCTGAGGGCCGACGAGCACGATGCCGGCTGCTTCCCACTCGGCAGCGAGTGCGTCTGCGTCATCGACGTGCATGTAGATCGTGCACGCACCGACGGTCGCTCCGTCCTCGACTCCGGCCAGGTCGATGGTCAGATCGTCGCGGTGCGCGAACGCGTAGCCCGCATCATGGAACGAGGCCGTGAACCCAAGTCGTTGGTAGTGGTCGACGGCTCGCTGAACGTCCGCGGCCCGAAAGATCGGCTCGACTGAGACCACGCGTGTCGGGTCAGTCTCATTGCGCCGAAAGGCGGCCATGCTCAGGTCGGGACGTCGTGTTGGCGCTTCCACTCCGGCGAGTGCCACGGGCCTTTGTGTTGCAGGCCGAACAGCCGGCCGGGGAACCACCACTTCACGAGGCGTCCTACGACCGTCCGTCTGCACCAACATTCAGGATCGCAGCCGCAACGGCGGTTGCGAGGATTGTGGATGCGCGACAGCACGCTGCGGCTCACGCTGAGAGACTAGCTCCGGTCACTCCCGCCTGCGGGGTGTCCTGTGAAGGGCAAAAGTCCGCGGCACCGGTGAGGGATCCTTAGGGCTGCTTCCTCCCGGATCTGACCCGGTTCGGAACCTCACCGCGCCGCGGGCGGGTGCAGTGTACCGCCAGGCCTTGCTCTGTCCTAGCCCGACGAGTCGATGCAGGTCTTGATCGCCGCGAGCTCGACCTTCGAGATCTTCGCCGGCGGCGCGCCCTGGTACGGCGAGACGTTGCCGTGGAAGTCGACGACGCCGTTCTCGACCACCGCGGTCGTCTTGGGATTCTTCTTGGCGGCAGCTGTCTTCGCCGCGGCCGGGCTCGCGTACAGGGTCAGCGTGAAGCTCACGCCTGCGGGTGACTGCCCGTTCACGAGCGTCGTCTCCGGCTGGACAAGAAAGTCCTGGTCGTTCAGGCAGTTGCCGACCGCGATCCCGTCGGTGGCGCCGCCGCCGCCGCTCGAGCTGCTCGAGCCGGTCGACCCGCTGCTGCCGCTGCTGTTACTGCTGCCACCACCACCGCAACCGGAGAGGATCACCACGAGCACGGCGAGGACGAGGAGGGGAGTGAGCAGCTTGGTCATGGCGGGTCGGGGCCTTTCGAATCGGGACGGGAAGGCGAGGGTAGCGTGTCCGCGGACTTGCGCAAAATGCGGATTGCCCGCACAATGAGCGAGTTCCCAGCCGACGAGGAGGTGGTGCACCGATGAAGCGAGTCGTTTTCTTCCGCAGGTCCTGCGCCGCAGCCCGTCGCATTCGCTCCTAGACGCGATCTCGACGGGCCGCGCGCCCGTCCATCTTTCTCGCATCCAAAGGAGCTTTGGTTGACACTTCCGACTACGGACTCGCTTCTCCACCGGCTCGGGTGGGACGACGGCTGGGAAGCCGCGTTCGCAGAGCACCGTGCCGCCGACCGCGAACCGGCTCGCGTCGCGATCCAACACAGGGGCGCCTATGACCTCCTCGCCGAGGAGGGTGAGCTGCGCGCGAGTGCGGCCAACCATCTCGTCCGCGACGAGGAACTGCCCGCCGTCGGCGACTGGGTCGGCCTCGACCCGGACAGCGGCCTGATCGAGGTGGTGTTGCCGCGCCGCACGAGCATTTCTCGCAAGGAGACGTTGAACGTGACGCGCGAGCAGATCCTCGCCGCCAACATCGACGTCGCGTTTCTCGTGCAAGCATTGCCGCTCGACTTCAACGTTCGCCGGCTTGAGCGGTACCTCGCAATGGCCTGGGAGAGCGGGGCACAGCCCGTCGTGCTGCTCACGAAGACCGACCTTGTCGACGAGGTGGAACCGTTCCTCGCCGACGTCGAGGCGGTCACGCTCGGTTCGTGTCCCGTCCTCGCGGTCTCGGCACTTACGGGGGCCGGTCTCGACCAGATGCTGTCTTGGTTCGAAGGGAACCGCACCGCGGTGCTCCTCGGCTCGTCGGGCGTCGGCAAGTCGACGATCGTCAACTCCCTCGCCGGGGAGGAGTTGCTCGCGACGCAGGAGGTGCGCGGCGACGACCATCGCGGTCGGCACACGACGTCGCACCGCGAGCTGATCTTGCTCCCGACGGGCGGCGTCGTGCTCGACACGCCTGGCATCCGGGAGCTTCAACTCTGGGACGCCGATCTCGAGCAGACGTTCGGCGACATCGAGGAGCTGGCACGGCACTGCCGATTCTCGGACTGTGCCCACGACCAGGAGCCAGGCTGCGCGATTCGCGAGGCGCTCGCGCAGGGCACGCTGCCGGCCGAGCGGTGGGACAGCTACCGCAAGCTCCAGCGCGAGCTGGAGGCGATCGAGGCCCGGCGCAACGTTCTACTGCGACAGGAACGCGTCCGCGAATACAAAATCCGCGCACGAGCACAGAGGCCCAAGAAGAAGAAGCCCTGACCCCACCACGCGTCCGTGCGGACGGGGTCGAGTTGACGCTGCCCGACGCAGGCCGCCGCTTTGCCGAGGTCGTGCTGGCCCAGGACGTCGCGCGACCCCGGCCAGGCCCACGCTTCGAGTGGGAGGCCGGTGCCTGGCGGCTCGACTTTCCCCGGCCGAACGCGAACCGGCTCGAGTACCTCATCGGCGTCGACGGCGGCTTCGTCCTCGACCCGGCGAACCCGCTGCGCGCCTCCGGGCCGTTCGGCGACAAGTCGGTGATCGAGTGGCCGGAGTACGAATCGCCGGCCTGGCTCGCGTCGATCGCCGATGCCGGTCCCGTTCGCGCAGTCGAGCTGCGCTGCCGCCGCCTCGTGGCGCGGGTCAATGTCCTCATCTATGCGACGCCGGAGCCTCCGGCGCCCGATGCCCCGCTGATCGTCGCGCACGACGGACCGGAATACGCGGAGTACTCGGGCCTCACGCGTTTTCTCGACGCCATGAGTTGGGAAGAGCGCATCCCGCCGCTCCGCGCCGCACTCATCCAGCCGGTCGACCGCAACGAGACCTACTCGGCGTCGGCGCTCTACTCGGGTGCGCTGGTGCGCGAGCTCCTGCCGGAGATCACGAAGCTTGCGCCGCACGGCAAGCGGATCGGTATGGGAGCGAGTCTCGGCGCGCTCGCGATGCTGCACGCCCACCGGCGGCATCCGCGCGCGTTTGACGGGCTGCTGCTCCAGTCCGGGAGCTTCTTCCGCCAGGTCTCCGACAAGCAGGAGTCGCAGTTCGGCCGCTACGCGCGCATCACGCGCTTCATCGGGGCGGTGTTGCGCGGGGTCGATGTCGAGCGCACGATCCCGATCGCCCTCACCTGCGGCACCGCCGAGGAGAACAACGCCAACAACCACGCGCTGACGGACGCGCTCGCCGAGCAGGGCTACCCCGTCTGGCTCGCCGAGATCCGCGACGGCCACAACTGGACGTGCTGGCGCGACTCGTTCGACCCGCATCTGCCCGCGATCGTCGAGGCGGTCACGTGAGCCGCCGCGCGATCGAGGTCGACGGCGGGCATGTGCTCGCCTACGGCCACTACGGCCGGCCGGTGATCGCCTTTCCCTCCGAGAACGGCGAGGCGCAGGACTGGGAGGACCGGGGCATGGTCGAATCGCTCTCGGGGCTGCTGGACGCCGGCCGGCTCAAGCTCTATTGCGTCCCCTCATACGACAGTCAGAGTTGGACGCGCGGCGATCTCTCGCTCGAGGAGCGCGCCCGGCGGCATGGCCACTACGAGTGGTGGATCCTCACGCGGCTCGTGCCGTTCGTGCAGACCGACTCGCACTCTGCGGAGCTGATCGCGACCGGCACATCGTTCGGCGCCTACCACGCGGCGAACTTCTGCTTGAAGCGAGCCGACCTCTTTCCCGTTGCGATCGGGATGAGCGGTGTCTACGACGTCTCGGTCCAGGGAGGCGGGGAGCGCGGCGAAGCCGTCTACTTCGCGAACCCGATGGACTACGTGGGGCATCTGCACGGCGACCACCTCGACTGGCTGCGCGCCCAGGCGTCACTGGTGCTCGTCTGCGGGCAGGGCCAATGGGAGGACACAACGGGTGCGCTCGACTCGACCAGGCGATTCGGATCGCTGCTCTCCGAGAAGGGCATACGGCACGAGGTCGACCTCTGGGGCCACGACGTGCCGCACGACTGGCCGTCATGGCGGCGGCAGATCGCTCATCATCTCCCTCGGTTCCTGTGATGCAGCGTGGCTGAGCACACAATCGGGCTCCTCCTCGGCACCGAGGAGGACTGGCCGACGTCCTTCGAGGCGCTGCTGGCAGGGCTCGGGCCGGTCGCCGGGAACGACCTGAGGACCGAGCGGATCCTCAACGAGCCGTTCGACCTCCGCTCCAAGCCGCGGTACGCGCTCGTCATCGACCGGCTGGCGTGGTGGTACGACCTGCCGCGCGCGTGGCTGAAGAAGGTGTCGTTGATGGACGACGTGTACCTGCTGAACAACCCATTCACATTCCAGGCGATGGAGAAGCATTCCGCGTACTGCGCTCTGATGCGTCTTGGGATCCGCGTGCCCGACACGTGGCTGCTCCCGCACAAGGTGCCGCCGGTGAACGAGCGGTTCCAGTCGACCGCGGAACGGTACAACGCCGCGTTCGACGTCGAGTCGATCGGCGCGCAAATCGGCTTCCCGCTCTTCATGAAGCCGTTCGACGGCGGACAGTGGGTGGGGGTCTCGCGCGTCGGGTCGGCCGAGGAGCTGCGCACGAACTACGACGACTCGGGCCAGCGGATGATGCACCTCCAGGCTGCCCTCGAAGACTTCGATGTCTTCGTGCGCTCGCTGTCGATCGGCGCCGAGACGATGTCGATGTGGTTCGACCCGTCACAGCCGATGCACGCGCGCTACGAGGTGAAGCACGACTTCCTCTCGCCGGAGCTCGGCGAGGAGATCATCTCGATCTCGCGCCTCGTGAACGCCTTCTTCCGCTGGGAGTTCAACTCGTGCGAGACGATCGTGAAGGACGGCATCGCCTACCCCATCGACTACGCGAACGCGTCGCCTGACGTTGCGCTCACCTCGCTGCACTACTACTTCCCCTGGGCGATCAAGGCGCTCGTCCGCTGGTCGGCGTTCTGTGCTGTCACGCGTCGTGAGATGCGCATCAATCAGAACTCGCGCGACTACTTCGACTGGGGCGACCGGGAGGATCTGTCGTACGAGCAGAAGCTCGCGAAGTACCGTGAGCTCGCCGACGACTACTTTCAGATCGACGCGTACGACGAGTTCTGCGCGCAGAACCTGGCGCACCTCGACGACGTCGCGCACGCATGGTTCACCTCGGGCGCGTTCGACGACCTGCTCGTCGAAACGGTGCGCACCACCTTCCCGGCGCACGAGCACGACCACTTCATCGCGCACTACCGTGGGCTGCTCGCGGCCTGGGCCCGCGACAACAGCGCCTAGGACTGCGCACCGGCCGCGAGCTCCGCGACGGCGTCGGTGCGCGTGATCAGCACCGTGCCGATGAGCGCGACGACGACGCCGACGAAGATCGGCAGGCCGTCGTAGGCGGCCGAGGTCCAATGCTCCCGCAGGAAGAGCGGCTCGAGCAGCAGCGGCAGAAACGTCTGCACCGAGGTCGTGAACGGGACGACGACGGTCGCGCGGCGCCGCTGGAACGCGCTCATGCCCGTGATCGTCGCCGCGACTCCGAGCCCGAGCCCGAAGACGGCCCACGCCGTCGCCGCGGTCCAGTGCCCCTCGCCGACGTCGTCGCTCAGCAGCTTCGTCGCGATGTTCGTTCCCGCGAAGCCGCACCCCGCGGCGATCATCAGCACGGTCGAGTCGTTCCACGGCGTGTGCGCGAGTGCGAACGGCAGGAGCGACGCCACGGTGAGGAAGACGGCGATCCCGAGAACGCTGGCCCCTGCCCGATGTGTCTCGGTGTGCGAAGGCGCGCCCCAGGCCACAAGGGCGACGCCGGCGATGATCGCGAGCACGCCGATGAAGCCGGTTGCGCCGACGCTCTCGCCGAAGACGCGCGAGCCAATCGCGAGGAGGAGCAGCAGTCCCGTAGCGAGAAGCGGCTGCACAACGACGAACGGCGCCAGTGCGAGCGCGACGATCTGCGGCACGATTCCGGCCGTGCCGAGCACCTGCCCGCCGAGCCACCGAGGCTTCCGCAGCAGTTGCCAGAGCAGCCCGACGCGCAGATCGAGCGACTTCGGCGCCTTGCGGGCCTCGAGCGCCTGCAGCGCGAGTCCGAGGTTGAACATCGCGGACGCTAGAAGCGCGGCGGCCACCCCGACGAGGAACACGATCTCTTCCTACCACGGGACTGGACTGCGTAACCTGGGCGGGTGGCTGACGCCGCGATCCTGGTCGTCGACGACGACGCGCCGATCCTGCGCATGCTGGACCGCACGATCGCGGCCGCCGGTTACGCCGTCGAGCCGGTCGCCGACGGGGGCGAGGCGCTTGCAGCCGTCGAGCGCTCGATCCCCGACCTCGTCATCCTGGATGTCGGCTTGCCGGGGCTCGACGGCCTGGCTGTCTGTCGCCGTCTGCGCGAGAAGGGTCTCGCGACACCGGTGCTGCTGCTGACCGCGCGTGATGCGATCGCCGACCGCGTCGCCGGCCTCGACGCCGGCGCCGACGACTACCTGGTGAAGCCGTTCGCGACGGACGAGTTGCTCGCACGGATCCGCGCGCTACTCCGTCGCGGCAAGGAGCCCGAGGAACTGCTCGCCTTCGGTGATGTGACGCTCGAGGCCGGCACGCGCACGGCCTATCGCGGTGGGCGGGCGATCCCGCTCAGCGCACGCGAGGCAGACGTGCTTTCGCTGCTCCTGCGCCACTCGCGGCGCGTCGTCAGCCGAGAGCAGGCGGTCGCCGAGTTATGGCAGGGCGCCGCCACCGCAAACGTGGTCGATCGGTACGTCTCGAACCTGCGCCGCAAGCTCGGCAACCCGCCGGTGATCGAAACCGTCCGGGGAGTGGGCTTCGTGCTCGGCTAGTGAGCATCCGGACACGCACCATTCTCGCCGCTGCGCTTGCGACGATGATCGCCGTCGTCGTGCTCGGGTCGGTGGTCGACGTGGTGGTCGCGCGCCACCTGCACAGCAGCCTCGATCACACGCTCCGCTCGCGCGCCGTCGCGGTCGCACAGCTGTCGGCGTCGGCGCCCGCACTGCTGACGACGCCGGGCGCGCTCGACTCGCCGGTCGGCGCGACGCAGGCGATGGTCGAGGTGGTCGACCGGCACGGCCGCATCGTTGCGCGGTCGCTCTCGCTCGGCGGCCGTGTGCTGCCGAGCTCGCTGGCGCGAGAGACGATCGCCGGCGAGGCGGGCAGCTATCGCACGATTCGCTTCGACGACGAGGAGCTGCGGGTCTATGCCGCGCCGCTCGCCGACGTCTCCGGCCCCGCCGCCGGTGGCGCTGCGCTCGTGGCTGCATCGACATCCGACATCTCCGACACGCTCGCTGCGCTGCACCTCGCGACGGTGCTCGCGGCACTCGCGGCAGCTGCGATCGGCGCGATCGTGGTTGCGCTGCTGATGCGCGGTGCGCTCGGGCCGCTGGCACGCCTCGCACGGGCCGCGGGCGAGATCGAGCGGACGGGCGACTCGAAGCGGCGGCTACCCGACCCGCATCGCGCCGACGAGGTCGGGGCGCTCGCCTCGACGTTGAACGCGATGCTCGCGAGCCTGGACCGCTCGCGTGAGTCGGAGCGCCGTTTCCTCGCCGACGCGTCGCACGAGTTGCGCACGCCGCTCACGGCCCTGCGCGGGAACGTCGCGCATCTGGCGCGGTACGGATCGACGCCGGAGCTCGTCTCCGATCTGGAGTCCGATGCCGAGCGGCTTGCGCGCCTGGCCGACGACCTGCTGACGTTGTCGCGGGAGGAGGCCGACGCCTCTCCGGGCGAGGACGTCCGCCTCGATGAGCTCGCCCGCGTCGTCGCGGCGCCTGACGTCGACATCAGCGTGGCGCCGGTGCTCGTACGCGGCGATCGCGCGGCGCTCGAGCGCGCCCTGGCGAACCTCGTCGAGAATGCGCGGCGCTACGGGCCGGCGGGTGGTCGCATCGCCGTCACGGTGGCCGAGCATGACGGCCGCGCCCTGCTCAGCGTGGAGGACGAAGGGGTGGGGGTGAGCGCGGTCGACGGTGAGCGTGCATTCGAGCGCTTCTGGCGGGCACGGCCCGACGGCGCGGGCTCGGGGCTCGGCCTCTCGATCGTCCGTGCCACCGCCGAGCGGCATGGTGGAAGTGCGACAGTGGAGGGCTCGCGCTTCACGATCGAACTGCCCGCCGTCAGGAAAGCTTCAGAGACCGTGCGCTAGACCTCCGGGCAAGGATCTCGAAGAAAGGACGCTCCATGAAGCTCTTCCGCACCCTCCCGACCAGCCGCCTCATCGCACTCCTTGCCGCCGTTGCGGTCGTGCTCGTCGGTGGAACGGCGATCGCTCTCGCCGCCGGTGGCGGAAGTGGGCCGACCCCGCCCCCGAAGCCGCTGGCGCAGGCGCTGCACGATGCGATCACCGCGGGCGAGCCGAATGGAATCACCGCGCGGGTGACGTTCACCAACAACCTCTTTCCATCCGGCGCGCTCGTCGGCGCGACCGGGTCGGCGCTCATGTCGGGCGCGAGCGGCCGTCTCTGGCTGAACGCAAACGGTGGTCGCCTCGAGCTGCAGTCCGACGCCGGTGACGTGCAGGTCGTCTGGAACGACACGAAGCTGACGGTCTACGACGCGTCGTCGAACACCGCGTACACCGTCGACCTGCCCAAGCAGAGCGACGCGGGCACGACGATGACGCACGCAGCGCCGACGCTCGACGACATCTCGAAGTTCCTGACCGAGTTGGCGAAGCACTGGAACGTCAGCGAAGCGCAGCCCTCCAACGTCGCGAACGAGCCGGCGTACACGGTGCACGTCTCACCGAGTCATGACGGCGGCCTGCTCGGCTCCGCCGAGCTCGCGTGGGACGCGTCGCAGGGGGTGCCGCTGAAAGTGGCGATCTACGCGCAGGGCTCGTCGAGTCCCGCGCTCGCGCTCGAGGCACAGAGCGTCTCGTTCGGGTCGGTACCCGATTCTGACGTCGACGTCTCACCGCCTGCGGGCGCGAAGGTCGTCGACCTCTCGTCGCAGGCGACAGGTCACGATGCAGGCTCGCAGTCGCCGCCCGTGACCGGCCTGACGGCCGTGCAAGCCGCCGTGTCGTTCCCTGTCGTCGCACCCGACACCCTCGTCGGCCTGCCGCGCCAGAACGTCAGCCTGGTCGGGCCCTCCGACTCGAAGGCAGTCGTCGTCGTCTACGGCCAAGGCCTCGGCGCGATCGTCGTCCTCGAGCGTCCGAAAGATGCCTCTACACCTGGGAGCAACGATGCAAGTTCGCCGCTCGCTGCCCTGCCGACCGTCTCGCTCGACGGCGTGACGGCGCACGAGCTCTCCACGGAGCTGGGCACGGTGCTCAGCTGGGATGCAGGTCAGGAGTCGTTCGTGCTCGCCGGTTCGCTCCCGTCCGGGGCAGCCGAGTCGGCTGCGCGCGCATTGAAGTGAGCGAGGCGGCGGCGGTCGAGGCGGCACCCGTCGAAGCACGGGGGCTCGTCAAGCGATACGGCGAGCTCACCGCCGTCGCCGGCGTCGATCTGACGGTCGAGCGCGGCGACGTGTTCGGGTATCTCGGGCCGAACGGAGCCGGCAAGACCACGTCACTGCGGATGCTTCTCGGTCTGATCCGTCCCACGGAAGGAACCGCGCGGCTCTTCGGACGCGACCCGATCATCGACGGCGCCCGTGCGCTCGACGGTGTTGCCGGGTTCGTCGAGGGACCGCGGTTCTATCCATATCTGTCAGGCCGCAAGAATCTGCGGCTGCTGGCGGATCTCGACGGCGGTGCGAGCAAGAAGCGCATCGACGAAGTTCTCGACGTCGTCGAGCTTCGCGACCGTGCGAAGGATCGTGTCGGCGGCTACTCGCACGGGATGCGCCAGCGCCTCGGCATCGCAGCGTCGCTCCTGCGCGAGCCGAAGCTGCTGTTGCTGGACGAGCCGACGACAGGCCTCGACCCGGCCGGGATGCGCGACATGCGCGAGCTGGTGAAACGCCTGGCCGGCGATGGGATCACCATCCTCCTGTCGAGCCATATCCTCGCCGAGGTCGAAGAGCTCTGTAACCGCGTCGCCATCATCCGGCGCGGCACGATCATCTACGAGGGCCTGCTGCAGGAGTTGCTGGCGAGCGCAGGCGGAAGCTACCGCCTGAGCACGACCGACACCGAGCGCGCCAGGGCGCTCTTGCTCGCGCGCGGGTTCGAGGCCGTGCAGGTCGTCGGCTCCGAGCTGCGCTTCCAGGCCGACATAGCAGCGATCGAAACGGCGACCGTCGCGCTCGGCGAAGCAGGCATCGGCATCTCGGCGCTCGTGCCGCACACTGCGACGCTCGAGGAGCTCTTCCTCGGCATGACCGACGAGCAAGCTGCGGCATGACGCGCGTCTACAAGTGGGAGGTGCTGAAGCTTCTCGCGCAGAAGCGCACCTACCTCGGCCTCGGAGCGGCGATGCTCGTCCCGCTCGTCTTCGTCGTCGTGCTGACGATCCAGACAGGCGGGCCGAACGACATTCCTCTCGGCCGCTACATCCGCGAGACGGGTCTTGCGACGCCGTTCGTCGTCCTCTTCTTCATGTCGATCTGGGCGTTTCCGCTGATCACCGCACTCGTGGCCGGCGACATCGTGGCGGCGGAGAGTCAGAACGGGACGCTGAAGACGATCCTGACCCGCTCGCGCGACCGTGGCGAGATCTACGCGGCGAAGGTGCTCGCCACCTTCACCTACACGGCGGTCGTGATTCTCGCGATGGGTGTGGTCGCGCTGCTCGCCGCGAGCATTGCCTGGGGGTTCAACGACCTCACATCGCTCTCCGGTACCGCCGTTCCCGCCTGGCACGCACTCGGGCTGCTCGCCGCGAGCCTCGCCCTCTATGCGTGGCCAATGGCTGCGATCGCGGCCTTCGGGTTGATGCTCTCGACGATCACCCGCAACAGCGCCGCCGCCGTCGTCGGGACACTGATGTGGGCGCTCCTCATGCAGCTCCTCGGTGTGCTGCCCGGCACCGAGGCGATCCGCCCGTACCTGCTCGGCACCCAGTTCCAGGCGTGGCACGGCTTCCTGCGCACACCTGCCGACTGGGCGCCGGTCGTGCGGGCGCTCTGGGTGTGCGCGTTCTACGTCGCGGTCCCGCTCGCCGCCGGCTACCTCGTGTTCCTCCGCCGCGACGTCGCGGGCGAGTAGCGGTACCGACGCGGCCCTACGGGCCACGTCTCTTCGCGAAACGAGCGTGACAAAAGTGGAACATTCCGTCCACAGGCCGCTCGAGTCCGCATCGTTCTTTGCGGCCTTGGGTGTCCCCGTCGGCCACGGCGTGTCGCCAAACGACAGCTTGTCGGACTGCGGCTGCCCTGCCAAGGGACGCTAGAGGAGGAGCGCGCGGCCGACGATTGCCGCTTCGGCGCCGGCCTCGGCGAGGGCTTGCACATCGGCGGGCGAGCGGACGCCGCCCGCGGCGAGCACCCGCAGGCCTGCAGCGGCAGCCGCGCGCACCAGGTCGAGATCCGGGCCGGCGAGTGTGCCGTCACGCTCGATCGAGGTGACGAGGACGCGAGCGCCCTCGGCCTGCTCGAGTGCGGCGCTGAACGAAAGCCCCGCCGCTTGTGTCCACCCCGAGGAGCGAACCTCGCCGTCACGGACGTCGAGCGCGAGCACCAATGCGTCGCCGAGCTCCAGCCACGGTGTTGGGTCGGGCCACGCGGCCGTCCCGACGACCACGCGATCGGCGCCCGCGTCGAGCAAGGCCCGTGCGTCTGCGAGCGTGCGGATCCCGCCGGATGCCTGCAGCAGCGCCGGTGCGGCCGCCAACGCCACGGCACGAACGAGCTCGGGCCGAGCCCGGCCTGACCGCGCTCCGTCGAGGTCGACGAGATGAACGCGACCCGCGCCGGCGGCGACCCAGCGCCGGGCGAGCGCGGTCGGGCTGTCCGCCCGCTCGACGATGTCCTCGTAGTCGCCCTGGTGCAGGCGAACGGCCTCGTCGCCGAGGACGTCGACTGCGGGAATGACCTCGATCACCTGATCGAACCACATGCCCGCATGTTAGCGTGCTAACATGAAAGGCCGCGATGCCGGACAGGACACGACACCCATGGCGCACCAAGGAGATGCAAGAGCTGTTCGCGACGATCGTCTCGTTGCGGACGAAGCAGGAAGCGGAGCGGTTCTTCCGGGACCTCTGCACGCTCTCGGAACTGGAGGCGATGGCGCACCGGTGGCAGGTCGTACAGCTCCTGGAGAAGGGACTGCCCTACCTGGAGATCGCCGAGCAAACGGGAGCGTCGACGACGACCGTCACTCGCGTGGCCCACTGGCTGCGCCACGGCGAGGGCGGCTACAGGCTGGCGCTCGACCGCCCGGCGTCCTGAGAGTCGCCGTCCCCGTCAAGGGGCGTCTGCGCGAACCATCGTTCCACCTCCTCGAGGATGCCGGCCTCGGCCCGGAACAACCCGGTGACCGCGCGCTCGCCTTCCCGTGCCGCAACGCCCCGGTCGAGGTGCTGCTCGTGAGGGCTGCAGACGTGCCGGAGTACGTGCAAGACGGGGTCGTCGATTGCGGGATCACCGGCATCGACCTCGTGCGCGAGCGTGGCGCCGACGTCCGCGAGGTCTTGCGGCTCGGCTTCGGCGGCTGCCGCCTCGAAGCGGCTGTGCCGGAGGAGTCAGACGTTCGAAGCTTCGAGGAGCTCGCAGGCACAGCCGTCGCAACCGTCTATCCGCGCCTCACGCGCGAGCTGCTGCCGGTGCACGTCGACCTCGTCGACGTGACGGGCTCGGTCGAGATCGCCCCCCGGCTCGGGCTCGCCGACGCGATCGTCGATCTCGTCTCATCTGGCAACACGCTGCGCACCAACGGCCTGCGTTCGCTCGGTGTGCTGCTCGAGTCGGAGGCCGTCCTCGTCGCGCGGGACGAAGAGATTGCCGCACCCTTCGCTGCGATGCTCCGCGCCGTCGTTCAGGCCCGCGCGCATCGCTACCTGATGCTGAACGCGCCCGAGAGCGCGCTGCCCGCGATCGCCGCGCTCGTCAGCCCGCGCGTGCCCAGTGTGCTTCCGCTCGCCGAGACGGGCATGGTGGCCGTGCACGCACTCGTGCCCGCGGCCGAGATCTGGCGTCTACTTCCCGAGCTCGAGGCCGCCGGAGCGTCGTCGATCCTGATCGTTCCCGTCGAGCGGATGGCCTCGTGACGATCGCCGGCGACGTGAAGGAACGCGGGATCGAGGCGGTTCGCGAGTGGGCTCTGAAGCTCGACGGCGTCGAGCCGGCTCGCGCCGAGCCGGACGACGAAGGGCTGCCGCGCGACGCGCTCCTCGAGCTCGCCGACCGCGTGCGCCGCTGGCATGCGGTGCAGAGGCCGGCCGACGTGGTGCTCGAGGTTGAGCCCGGCGTCTCGCTCGAGCGCCGGTGGGTCGCCCTCGACACCGTCGGTGTCTACGTTCCTCGCGGGCTGATCTCGACGCTCGTGATGTGTGTGGTGCCCGCGCTCGAGGCCGGCGTGCGCCGGATCGTAGTGTGCACTCCCCCGTCCGGAGCCGGGTTGATCGCCGCTGCCGCGAAGCTCCTCGGTGTCGATGAGGTCTGGGCCCTCGGCGGGCCACAGGCGATCGCCTGGCTCGCCTACGTCGAGCGGGTCGACAAGATCGTCGGCCCTGGGAACGAGTTCGTGAACGACGCCAAGCTCGAGGTCTCCCGTGACGTTGCGATCGACCTGCCCGGCGGGCCGTCGGAGGTGGTCGTGCTCGGTGACGGCGACCCACGACTCGTCGAGCTCGAGCTTGCGGCACAGCGGGAGCATGGCCACGAGGCGGTCTGCCGGGAAGTCGAGACGCTCGCTGAGGCGGAGGCGATTGCGCCCGAGCACCTCGTGCTACTCGGCGCCGCAGAGCAGTACGCCGACCAGGTGCGCAACGCCGGATCGGTCTTCGTCGGGCCTTGGTCGCCGGTTCCCGCGGGCGACTACGCGACGGGCGGGAACCATGTCCTGCCGACCAACGGGTGGGCGCGCTCCGTGGGCGGGCTCGGCCTCGAGACCTTTCTGAAGCCGGTGACCGTGCAGCGGCTGACCGAGGCCGGACTCGCACGCATTCGCCCAACGGTGGAGGCGCTCGCCGCGGCCGAAGGGATGTCGGCGCACGCCGCGGCGGTCAGGCGATGAGGGCACTCGCGCCCGACTTTCGGGCCTATACGTGGGCGCTTCCGAGCGATGAGGTGGCCCGCCTCGCCGGGATCGACGCCTCGCAGGTGCTGCGCTTCGACCAGAACACGCCGTCGCTGCCGCTGCCCTCGACTCGCCCGGGCACGATCGCCGGAGCGCTCGCCCGCATCAGCGGCTACCCGGCCGGCGGCTATCGGACCCTGCGCACCGCGATCGCCGCCTACGCCGGCGTCGAGCCGGAGAACGTCGTGCTCGGCGCGGGAGCCGACGACCTCATCCTCCTGTGCGCGCGCGCCTACGCGGGGCCAGGAGACTCGATCGCAGTCCCGCCGGCACCGACCTATCCACTGTTCCGGATCGCAGCGGAGCTTGCCGGGGCGCACGTAACAGACTGTTCCGTGCCGAATTTGGCGCTGACGTTCGCCTGCCGCCCGAACAACCCGACCGGGACGGTCCTGCCTCTTCCCGCACAGCGGCCGCTCGTGGTCGACGAGGCGTACTTCGAGTACAGCGGCGAGACGGCGCTGCCGCTGCTCGATGACGGCGTGGTCGTCCTGCGCACCTTCTCAAAGGCGTTCGCGCTCGCCGGCGCGCGGATCGGCTACGCGCTCGCCGCACGCGACACAGCCGATGAGCTGAACGCGCGTCAGGCCCCAGCGCCGGTGTCGTCGCTCTCGGCATCGCTTGCGCTCGCTGCGCTGGCCGCACCGCCCGACGTTGCGCCGGCACTTGAAGAGCGTGAGCGACTCGCGTCGGGTCTACGTGCGCTCGGCCTCGCGCCGGTCGAGTCGCACGCGAACTTCCTCTACGTGCCGGTCGCCGACGGCGACGCGCTCGGCGAGATGCTGCTGCGTCAGGGAATCGTCGTGCGCTCGTATCCGGAGGCGATTCGGGTATCGGTCCTCGACGCTGCCGATGACGACGTGCTCGTCGAGACACTCGCGCGCATCCTCGACCGGCGGTCACCCGTGGCGCCGCGCGGCCGGCGCCGCGCACGCACGCTGCGTGCGACGGCCGAGACGCGCCTGGCCATTCGGCTCGCGCTCGACGGCGCAAGCCGTGTGCACGTCCAGACCGGAGCCGGGATTTACGACCACTTCCTCGAGCAACTCGCGTTCCATGCGGGGTTCGATCTCGTACTGGAAGGCGCCGGCGATCACGAGACAGGCGACCACCACACCGCCGAGGATGCTGCGCTCGCGTTGGGTGAGGCTCTCGACGCCGCGCTCGGCGATCGTCGGGGCATCGCGCGCTACGGCGATGCGGTCGTGCCGATGGACGATGCACTCGCGCGCGCGGCGGTCGACCTCGGCGGCCGGGCGCACGCCGAGCTGAAGCTCGAGCACGACCCGGGGATGGCCGCGCACATGCTGGCGAGTCTTGCGCAAGCCGCGCGCGCGTCAATCCACGTCGAAGCAGCCGGGCGCGACGCCCACCACGTGGCCGAGGCGGCATTCAAGGCGGTCGGCCGTTCGTTGCGCACCGCCGTCGCCTGCGAGGGCACGGGCCTTCCGTCGACCAAGGGACTGCTGTGAACATCGCGATCTGCGAGTACGGCGCGGGCAACGTTCGCTCTGTCGCTCTGGCGTTCCAGCGGCTGGGCGTCGAGCTCGTGCGGGATGTTCACAGCGCCGATCTGGCGGTGCTTCCCGGGGTCGGGTCGGCACGGACTGCAATGGCCGGCCTGCGCGCGCGCGGGCACGACGAAGCTCTTCGCACGCGCATGGCCGCGGGGCGGCCCGTGCTCGGCATCTGCCTCGGGCTCCAGCTCGCGCTCGACGAGACCGACGAGGACGGCGGCGTTCCCGGCCTCGGCCTGGTCGCCGGTCGGGCCGTGCGGCTGCGCGAGGGTCGCGTGCCGCGCATCGGCTGGGCGCGAGTCGGCGATGGGGCTGGCACCGAAGGTGAGGCGTACTACTTCGCGCACTCCTATGCCGCCGAAACGCCAGCCGCGACGGCGTGGTCGGAGGGCGTCGTCGCCGAGGTGCGGGCCGGCGTGTTCATCGGCTGCCAGTTCCACCCAGAGAAGAGTGGTGCTGCGGGTGCGCGCTATCTCGAGGAGGTCGTATCCCTCTCCGTCGTCTGATCCCGTGTCTCGACGTCGCCGGCGGACGCGTCGTGAAGGGCATTCGCTTCCAGGGCCTGCGCGACGTCGGCGATCCGGTTGCGCTCGGCGAGGCGTACTCGGACGCAGGTGCCGACGAGCTCGTCTTTCTCGACGTGCAGGCGACGATCGCCGGACGTGCGACGCTCGTCGAGCTCGTCCGCAGCGTGGCGGAGCGGCTCGCGATCCCTTTCACCGTGGGCGGCGGTGTTCGCTCGTACGCCGACGCCGAGGCACTTCTCGCCGCGGGAGCGGACAAGGTGGGCGTCAACTCCGCTGCGCTCGAGCGGCCCGAGCTGCTGACGGAGCTCGCGGAACGCCTCGGCTCGCAGGCGGTCGTCGTCGCGATCGACGTCGAGGCGGGTCGCGTCCGCTCGCGCGCCGGCACCACCGAGACCGGCCGAACCGCCGTCGAGTGGGCCCGCGAGGCCCAGGAGCGCGGTGCCGGGGAAGTGCTGCTGACCTCGATCGACACCGACGGGACGCGTGCCGGCTACGACCTCGAGCTGACGGCAGCGGTCGCCGAAGCCGTCGACCTTCCCGTGATCGCCTCCGGTGGCGCAGGCAACGCACAGCATGTCGCCGACGCGCTCGGGGTGGCGCAGGCCGCGCTCCTCGCGTCGATCCTGCACGAGGATCCTGCCCGGCTCGGGTCGCTCCGAGACGAATTGCGCGAGCTCGGAGTCGAGGTCCGGTGACCGGAGAGTTGCGCCCGGCAGTCGTGCAGGACGCCGTGTCGGGCCGCGTGCTGATGCTCGCCTGGATGGACGACGAGGCCGAGCGGCGTACGCGAGCGAGCGGAGAGGCGTGGTTCTGGAGCCGCTCGCGAGAGCGGCTCTGGCGCAAGGGTGAGACCTCGGGCAACACGCTCGCCGTGGAGGAGTTGCGAGACGACTGCGACGGCGACGCGCTGCTCGTCCGCGTGCGACCGACGGGGCCGGCGTGCCATACCGGTTCGCTGTCGTGCTTCGCGCCGGGCCTCTGGCGGACCATCGCCGAGCGCGCCCTGGAGCGTCCGGCGGGGTCGTACACGACGGAGTTGCTCGAAGCCGGCCTTGGCGCGTGTGCGCGCAAGGTCGGTGAGGAAGCGGTGGAAGTCTCGGTCGCCGCGCTCGACGAGACCGACGAGCGTGTCGTCGAAGAGGCAGCCGACCTGATCTACCACCTCTACGTGTTGCTCGCGGCGCGGGGCCTCGACATCGCTCAGGTCGACGCGGTGCTAGCAGCGCGAAGCAACCGGCCCGCCGCTTCGTAGCACGACCACGTGCTCGGCCCGCGCTCGCGCGGCCAGGCGATCGCGGTACACCTGCATGTCGGCTCGTGACCAGTCGCTGTGTGTCTGGCAACGCCAGGGGCCATAGAGCTCACGGTGATAGCGGCTCGTGAGGCTCTCGCTGTGGCCGATCACGTTCGGAAGCGAGATGTCGTAGCGGTGCATCAGCCAGAGCGTCAGCGCGAGCGACGACGCGAGCTGACGTGGGTTGTCGAGGATCGACGTGTCACTCGTGCCGACGTGCTCGATGCCGATCGCCGTCCAGTTGAGCCCGACCGTGTGGCGGCAGATGATGCCGAGCGGGACGAGCTGGTAGATCGTCCCATCGCGGTCGATCACGAAGTGCGCGCACGTACCCGGGCGCTCACCCAGTTCGGCGTCCGGTGCGTCGGAGGCGAAAGTGTTCCACGCCGACGAGAACGAATTGCTCGCCGTGTAGTGCTCCACGATCACGTGTGGATTCCGGAGGCGCCAGGTGCTGAGCCCGTAGTGACGCGCCGCGTATGCCGCCGTCTCGGTGCGGCGCTGCGTGCCGAAGGGAATCGGCTTCTGCACGATCTGCGGCTTCGGAGGTGCGCCCGCAACGCCGAAGAGCGCGAGCGCGAGGCTGCTGACGAGGATCGCCATCGCTCACACGATGCCATCGCGGCTACGAACACGCATCTACGAGCAGCGGCGCTGTGCCGCGGCTCCGGCCGCGAGCGCACGAGCCGCCGTGAGCGCGAACTGGATCTTGACGCGGCCGGTCCGCTCGGCGTCCAATCCCAGCATCCCGTCGGCGAGATGGTCGACACAGGCGCCGGTCGCGCGCCAGTAGGGCGAGTAGCGAACTGCGACGCGGTAGTTCCCCGCGTGGGGCAGATAGACAGTGATCGCAGAGGCGCCGAATCTGGTCACACGCGCTCCCCGCGCGCCCGTGACGATGCCCCGCGGCTGAGGCACTGCATAGACCGTTGCATGCGCGGACTGGAGCACCGGCCGGAGCGTGCTGCGCCCGCTCCGCAGGAGGCGCGCCTCGCCACGCGCGCTGTAGTCGGATGGCGCATCGGTCAGCACCACGTACCGGACGCCGAGAGCGCGCAGCCAAGTGAGGTACGAATGCGCACCGAGCTTGTCGTACAGCAACGCGTTTTGGGGGAAATCGTCTTGCCGGAACCAGCCGCGCGCGATCGGAATCCCGGCCTGCGGGAGATACACAGCTTCCCAATGGCCGGTCGTGTCGACCGCCTCGACTCGGTACGACGGGCTCAGGCGCGCCCGTAGGAAGCGCGTGACAGGTTGCCAGTACGCCGCCACGGCCGACGGGTCCGAGGCCTCGTGTGCGTAGCTGAATGCGAGCGGTGTGATGTTCCACGACGCAGCGAGCGCGAGGGTGATCATGGCCGGCAGCAGCGGCCGCCAGCGGCGCAGGCTGAAAGCAAGCACGGCGATCGGGAGCGCGACGAAGCGCAGCCGCACGATGTTCTCGCCGATTCCGCTGGGAATGACGAAGAACGTCAAGCAGGCGATTGCATAGACGACGAAGAAGCTGCGTAGCAATCTCGCCGCCGGCACGCGCCACGTGAACGCGGCGCCGATCGCGCAGAACGCAAGACCCGCTCCGAGCTCTGCGAGCGAAAACGGAAAGCGCCCGCCGTCCGGGAAGATGCGCCAGAGGACGAGTCCGACGACGGCGAGCCCGAGCACCGTTGCACCGCGGGCGCCGAGACGGGGCCGACCCGATGCGGCTGCTGCGACGAGGAGCAACGCGATGAGGCCGAACGCAAGCGGACTCGCCGCGAACGTGAGGGCGAGGAGAATCGCGAAGACGCCTGGGTGACCACGCGCGGCGCGCAGCGCGAGCAGTCCGATCGCCAGCCCGAGCGCGTAGGGAAACGCGCCGGTCAGCACCGATGCGGCGGCCACGAACGCAAACACCCGAGCGGGCCACGGCCCGGCGGTCGGCCACTCCGCGTGGACGAGTGACGTGAAGCCGGCGGCCGCGAGCGCGGCAGTCGCGACGGCCAGCAACTTGATGCCGACCACCGCGGCGAGTGGGTAATAGAGAAGGCTGTAGGTGACGTAGCTGTAGTGGCCCGCGTACCAGTAGTTGCTCCAGAGCGCGAAGCCGTGCTGGATGAACATCGCGCGCTGGTAGACGTGCGCCGCGAGATCAGCTCCGGGCGGGCCGAGCCAGATGAGCGCTGCGGCGCCGGCCCCTGCGACAAGCGCGCATTGGAAGGGCTCGCTGCGCAACCTCAACGCTGGGCGTTTGCTGATCAGACGACGGCCGGTCCGCATGTCGCCGCCGTGAGCGGCAGAGAGAGGGAAGGAGCCGTCACGGCGGCGACATGGGCACCGTTCACGGGACGACGATACGAGCGGCAGGCTGAAGATCGCCTGAACGCGTGCGCTGGCCACGCCCGCCCGGCGCTACCCTCGCGTTGGTGACCGGTCTGAAGGTGATGATCGTCGAGGACGATCTCGACCTGCGGGGTGTCCTTCTGCGGGGGCTCGAGGAGGAGGGGTTCACCACGGTCGGAGCAGGTAGCGGCGCCGAGCTGCTCGAGCGCTTCGGGCCGGAGGCACCCGATCTGCTGATCGTCGACATCGGCCTGCCCGACTCCGACGGTCGCGACATCTGTCAGGCGCTCCGGGCGCAGGGCAATCAGCTGCCCATCCTCTTCTTGAGCGCTCGTGCCGCGCTCACCGATCGCGTCACCGGTTTCAGCGCGGGAGGCGACGACTATGTCACCAAGCCTTTCGCGTTCGCCGAGCTCGTTGCGCGGGTGCATGCGCTGTTGCGCCGGGCCGGCGTCGACGGGGTGATGGAGGCGGGATCGCTTCGTCTCGATCCTGTCGCGCACGTCGCGTCCACGAGCGGCGAGCGCGTCGCGCTGACACCGACCGAGTTCAGACTGCTGGCGAAGCTCGTCGCGGGGAAAGGCGCCGCTGTGCGGCGGCGCGAGCTCGTCCAGACCGGTTGGCCTCACGGCGCTCGCGTGCGCGACAACACGCTGGATGCCTACGTCGCGCGGCTTCGCCGCAAGCTCGCAGCACTCCCCGATGCGCCTCACATCACAACCGTGCATGGAGTGGGGTACACACTCGAGTGACACGCGTCCGCCCCCTGCGTGACGTACGGACGAGACTGCTCCTGATCGTGGTCGTGGCGCTGGCGCTGGCGCTCGGCGCGGCGACGATCGGCTTCAACATCCTGCTCGCACGAAGCACCTCGCGCGACGCGAATGCGTTCTTGCGAGCTCGCGCGGCGGCTGAGCTCGGCATGATCAGCGTCGTCCACGGCAGGTTGCGTGTGGCCGAGCCGACGGATGACACTCTCGGTTCGAGCCGCGTCTGGATCTTTCGGGGGACACAGCTCATCGAGGCGCCCAAGGTCCACGTGGAGACTGCAAGCGCGGCGCAGTCACTCGCCGGGGGGCCGGCTCGGTTGCTCGACGTCCGTGACACTGACACCCGACTCTACGCCGTGCCGATCGTCGCGGACGGCCAGCGGGTTGGCACACTCGTCGCGGGCCTGACGCTCGCGCCGTACGAGCAGACACGCCGCCGAGCGGTCGCCACGTCGATCGCATTCTTCATCGTGCTGCTCGCGATCGTCGGCAGCGCAGTGTGGTGGCTGCTCCGCTCGGCGCTTCGCCCGGTCGCACAGATGACGGAGCAGGCGGCCGCATGGAGCGAGCAGGACCTCGACCGCCGGTTCGGGCTCGGTGTGCCGCACGACGAGCTGACGCGCTTGGGCGCGACGCTCGACGGGCTGCTCGATCGGCTCGCCGCGAGCTTGCGCCACGAGCGCCGGTTCTCGGCCGAGCTCTCGCACGAGTTGCGCACGCCGCTTGCGAAGCTGATGGCCGAGGCGGAGGTTGCGCTTCGCCGCGACCGCACGACCGACGAGTACCGCGACAGCCTTGCTGTGGTCCTCGCGAATGCGCAGCAGGTCGCACGCATCGTCGACGCGCTGGTTGCGGCCGCCCAGCACAGCGCGCAACCGCAGGGCGTCGCGAACGCGCAGGAGGTCGCTGCCGCCATCGTCGCTGCGTGTGCGGATGAGGCAACCTCCCGGGGAGTCGAGCTCGCGCTCGACTCCCCGCACGAGAGGGTGCGCGTCGGCGTCGACCGCGATCTCGCCGAGCGGATCCTGCATCCCGTCGTCGAGAACGCACTGCGGTACGGACGAAGCGCGGTCCGCGTCGCAGTCGTCCGTGAGGGCTCGACAGTCGTCTTCTCGGTCGATGACGACGGCCCGGGGGTCGGGGACGCCGAGCGGGAGTCGATCTTCGAGCCCGCCGTTCGTGGCAGCGCGGGGAGCTCAGCCCCATCCGGCGCGGGTCTCGGCCTCGCCCTCGCCCGCCGACTCGCCCGCGCGGCCTCGGGCGACGTCGTCGCCCGTCCGGGCGGTCGCGGCCAGTTCGTCGTGCGCCTGCCCGCCGCGTAGCTGCCGGCCGTCCGCACGTGTGGACAGTTCGTGACGCTTTCGTGCGCGTGTCTGACACCGGCCGTGCCCGTTCGAGCCCAGTCAGAGGGCTCGGTCACACGTTCGATCACAGAGCTTGGCGGGTCAGGGCTCGAGCTAGCGCAGGATCCCGGTGTGGCCGAGTGAGTAGCGGCCCGGTTGGGGCCACACCGACAGGCCGTGTGGGCCTGAGCCGACCGGGATCTTCGCCAGCAGCCGACCGCTTTGGGTCGAGATCGCGTAGACGACGCCGTTGTAGCGGCCCGAGAGCCAGAGCACGCGGCCGTCTGCCGAGACGCCGCCCATGTCCGGGCTGCCGCCGCCGGGGATGCGCCACTTCGTAACGACCTTGCCGGTGTGGAAGTCGATCACCGATATCGATCCTTCGCCGCGGTTGGTGGCGTAGAGGTACTTCGCATCGCGGCTCGGGTAGAGGCCGTGGACCCCAGCACCGGTGCGGAGGAATCCCGTGATGCGCAAGCGACGCCCGTCGACCTTCCAGAGGCCGCCCGCCATCATGTCTGCGACGTAGAACGTCAGGCCGTCGGGCGAGAGCTTCACATCCTGCGGCATGCCCGAAGAGCCGTCGGGGAGGGTCAGCACTCCGACGACCCGCTCGCGCGCGATGTCGACCTTGACCAGTTGCCCGGAGAACTCGCAGCTTGCGATCAGGTAGCGCCCGTCGGCCGAGAAGTCGATGTGGTCGACGCCGACGCACGGCATCGGCAGCGAGTGGTGCAACCGGAACGTGTGCGCGTCACGGAAGTCGAGACGATGCAGGCGTTCGGCGACAACGATCGCGTACCGCCCATTCGGTGTGAAATACATGTTGTACGGATCCTCGACACGAATCTCCTTGCCGGGCTTTCCGGTTCGCGGATCGATCGGCGTCAGGCTGTTGCCCGTGTCGTTCGTGACATACAGCGTCTTCAGATCCCAGGCCGGAACGACGTGTTGCGGCAGGCCCCCGACCGCGAAGTGGTCGACGACCTTGAACCTGCGAGGGTCGATCACGTCCACCGTGTCGCTGCCGCTATTCGGAACGTACACCCGCGACAGCGCGCCGCGCGTTGCGGCGCTGAGCACGCGGTCGTGCGCGTAGACGTTCCGCACCGCGAGCGCGTGCCTCGGCGCCCGCTGCGCGCTTGCGCGGGCGGCCGGGCGGAGCTCGCTCAGGGTCGAAACCGTTCCTGCCGCGCCCGCCCCGCCTGCGAGAAGGATCAGGCCGCCGGCCCTCACCGCTCCGAGGTCCGAGCGCGCGGCGGCCAGCGAGCCGAACGGGGTGATTCGGTGCGTCCGCGCGTCGACTGCGACGATGCGCGCCGTCTGCGTGCCGAGAGTCGCGCCGCGGCCGCCGAGCACGTAGGCGACGTTCCCGATTGTCGCGGCCGCCGCGTGGGTCGTCGGTGCGGGCAGCGATCCCAGGCGCGAGACACGGCCGCTCCCGGGCGTGTACTGGAGCACGGCGTCGCTCGCGCTCCCATTCTCGAGCGAGCCGCCGGCGATCACGAGGTGGTCACCGACAGCGGTCACGGCCGCGTAGCGGAGCGTGGCTGGCAGGTGGGCGACGACATGTGCGAACGATCCCGGCCGCCACGCCACGATCGTGTCGAGCCAGCGTGACCCGGTGTATCCGCCGACCACATACGCGGTGCCTCCGATCGACGCGGCGGTCGAGTCAGAGCTCGCGGCCGGCAGATGCGCGACCATCGAAGCCGCGCCGCTCGCCGGATCGACGCGCACGATCTCGTCGAGCTGTGACGTCGGCGTCCCGCCCCCGAAGACATACGCATACCGTCCGAGCGTCGCGGCGGCGGTGTCGTGGCGCGGGGACGGCAGGTGCCCGATCACATGTGCGCCGTGTGCGCCTGCGATCAGAATCTCGTCGGTCGACTGGTCGGCCGCCGTCAGCCCGCCCAGAAGCAGCGCGCGACCGCCGGGGAGAGGAGCGACCGAAGGATCCTGAAGCGGCGCAGGCAGCTGGCCGGTGACGTGCTCGGTCAGCCGGGTCGGTGCCCGCAGCACGCGTTTCGGGATCGCGGTGGACACCGGAGTCGACCGGCCCGCACGCGACGTGCCCGCCGGATGGTGGTTGTTGCCGCGATGCCCGATGAGCCAGGCGCCGAGTAGCAGCACCGCAAGACCGGCTGTGGCGCCGACAAGAATCGACGAGCGTCTGCGACGTGACCGCCTCGACCTGCGCGCGGGCTGCACGCAGCACGATTGCCGCAAGCGCCTGAACGGCGCCTGACCGAGGAACGATCGCTAGCCGAGCGAGATCCCTGACGCGTCGGGGAACCGTGCCTGGAGGCCCCAGCCGCCGAGGTCCTCCGAGACGGCGACGACAAGCTCGTTGTCGCCCGCGAGGAGCGGGATAGACACGGTGTCGTACCAGCCTATGCTGCCGAGGAACCGGTAGTCGCGCGAGCGGTAGCTGTCGTCGCCGCGGTACAGCGGCTTGCCGTTCAGAAAGAGAACGGCACGGTCGCTGAAGCCGAGCTCGAGCGGGCTCGTCTGGTCGCGCTCCGAGCGAACGCGCGTGCGAGCGAACACCGTGTTGCACCCGTCGCGGATGCCGTTCACGCGCGAAAGATCCGTGAGCCCGGACGCTTCGCTTGCAAGTGCCGTCCACGTCTTCCCGGCGAGCGACTGCCGGCCGAGTGGCTGCCGCCAGTCGAGGGCGTCTTCGGCGAATGGAACCGAGATCGACCACTCCGGCACGACGCCAGGAAGTCGGGATGCGGGGCTGCTTGCAACAGCACCCCGAAACGCAACCGGCGCCGCGTCGTCGTAGGCGAAGCGAGCGAGATGCAGGCCGGGACCGCCGACCATCACGCCGACCCGGCCAGGTACGACCCCGCGCTTCAGCTCTGCGATCGCAAGCGTCGGCTCGGTCGTCTCGCCCACGTCAACCTCGCCTCGTTCCCCGGCGAATGCCACTCGGATGCGGAACCATCCGTCCACGGGGAAGGAGGTTGCAGCCCAGAAGCCCGGGCCGTGGTACAGCTGCCAGCTCGAGATTCCGTTGCTCACCGGCGTGTACTGGATCGAATCCGGGTTCCCAACCTGATGCGGTCGCACGAAGAACGACTCGTAATTCTCCTCGTCCTCCACGCGCCACACGACACCGTGGAAGGCTCGCTGGGCCGTGACGGCGAGCTCGAGCTCGATCACCCCTTCGGTCAGCACGACATCGTCGAGGATGAGCAGGAAGCGCTCGTTCGGATCCGCCGCTACCACGCACTCACGGCCGAGGTGGCGGGTGACCGTATGTGCGGTCGGCCACGTCCAGCGCTCCGAGTCGAACGGAACGACCTCCACGCGCTCAGGCGGCCGATCTGGCTGCGTCCAACGCAGTCGACCGGTCGGCGAGAGCTCGCGCCACGTCGTCCATCAGCGCGTCCTCGTCGGCCGTGAGCGCGCGCGTCCGCTCCCACACGAACGCGATCACACGGGGTCGCAGCTCGATCGCCGCGTCGAGCGGGCGCGCGTGGATCCTGTCGAGCGCGTTCCGCGCAGCGAGCTCGGGCACGATCGCGTTGCCGAGGCCGGCAGCGACGAGCTCGATCGTCGATTGATCGGTGTCGGCACGGAGCACCGCGTTGACGAAGACCCCGCGCTGATCGAAGGCGCGGAGCATGCGTCCCTCCCGCGCGCTGTGCATGATCATGTTGCTCGCCGCGAGCTCGGCATTGCCGACCGCGCCGCAGCGCGTGCGTCGTGCGCGCGGCTGGATGAAGAGGTAGCGGTCCTCTGTGAGTATGCGGCTCGTGAGCCGCGGATCGTCGGTTGGTTCGCAGACGGCGACGCCGCAGGCTCCGCGGAGCAGCATGTGCCGGACGTCAGCCGCGGGTGCCTCGATCGCCTGCACCTGCCGGCCGGCAACAGCGCCCGGGGCGTAGAGCAGCGGCAGGACGATCCGGGCCACGTCGCTGCTCAGCGCGACCGCGAGCTGCATCTGTCCCAGCGGGCCGAGAGCGGATTCCGCTCGGCCGACCTCGGCGAGGATGCGCCGTGAGTGGGTGGCGAGCGCCTCTCCGGCCGCGGTCAGGGAGGTTTCCGACGAGCCGCGGCGGCGTCGGACGAGCGTCGCCCCGACGGCGCTCTCGAGTGCGGTGACGTTGTAGCTGACCGTCGACTGCACGTAGCCCAGCCGAGCTGCCGCCTCCGAGAACGAGGAGGTGTCGGCGATCGCAACAAGGGCGCGCAGGTGCCTCAGCTCCAGGCCGTGCCACCTCGTCGCGGGAACAACCGTCGAGCTGTCGAGCCGCTCCGAGAAGGCTTGCATCCCATGCAACATACGTATCGCAAAGGATGTTTGCAATCGATCTTTGCGATCAACGCGATCACGCTTCGGCACCGCAGGATCGTCGAGGCCACGAGCGGCGAAACTGCACTACGCTTGCGGGATCGACGACGAATTTCACGGGCCGGTCTCGCCTGCCGAGCTGCGGGCGCTCGCCCATCCGCTCCGTGTCCAGTTGCTGCACCTGCTCCGGCTCGAAGGGGAGTCGACCGCCTCCGAGCTCGGACGGCGGCTCGGGGAGTCGAGCGGATCGACGAGCTATCACCTGCGGGTTCTGCATCGCGTCGGGATGATCGCCGAGTGCGACCGGCGAAACGGCCGGGAACGCTGGTGGAGCGCCGTCGGCACGCGGAGGCTGATTCCGAACTCGATCGATCCAGCACTGCCGCCTGAAGAGCGCGTCGAGCTCCAGGCGGCGCATGCGCAGGTCGAGAGCATCATCCTCGAGCGAGACGAGCAGGCGCTCGAACGCTGGCTGTCGCTGAAGTACGACCTTCCGCTCGAGTGGCAGGACGCAGGCTTTATCGGCAGCTTCAGAGTGTGGGGGACGGCGGACGAGATCAACGACCTCGTGGCGCTCGTGATGGCCGAGACTGCGAAGCTGCAGAGGCGGCCGCACGAGCGCGCCGTCGCCGCTCGCGAGCTGAACTTCACGATGCGAATCCTTCCGCAGACGCGTGACGCGCCGGACGACGCCCAGAGCCTTGCGCCTCCGGGGAACGGCGAGAGGGAGTCGAAGCCCCCTCTCGCCTGACCATCGCCGTTCCCCGAGTGAAGGTGGCCCGGAAGATCTGCGGTCTTCGTGGGCCGGATGCGTTCCGCGCCGTCAGCCGGAGTACGACCGAAGCCGAGCACGACCGAGGCGCAGGACGAGTGTCCCCCCGCTTCACGTGAGGCGCCACGCGGAAGTTCGATAACTCGCTGAGTGTCGCGAATACGTCGCCGACGCGCACTGATTCACCGCATCGATCAGCCGCCGAGCTGTATCGATCTGGGACAACCCGAGACCTTGCTCTGCGTCACAGCCGACACAGGGTCACCCGGCCGAGCGCCGGCTGGCTGGAGCTCTCGAAAGGAGTGGACGCTTGAAGATGATGCGACCGGCACTCGCCGGAACCGCCGGGGTCGCGATCGTGCTGCTCGCGCTGCTTGCGCTTGCCGCCGGCTCGGCCTCCGCGAAATCGACGAAGTCAGCGGCGCAAGGCGGCACGCTGAACATCGATTTCACAACCGACATCGACTACACCGATCCCGCCCTCGACTATCTGTCGACGGGTTGGGAGCTCGAGTATGCGACCTGCCTCAAGCTGATGAACTACCCGGATGCAAACGGGCCGAAGGGCTCGCAGCTCGTTCCCGAGGCGGCCGCAGGCTTCCCGAAGGTCAGTAACAACGGGAAGACCTACGACTTCCTCGTCAAGGCCGGCTTCACGAAGTTCTCGAACGGAGCTCCTGTGACCGCCGCGAACTTCAAGGCTGCGATCGACCGCGACGCGGACCCCAAGATGCAGTCGCCGTCGATCCCGTTCTTCTCGGACATCGTCGGCTCGTCGAAGTCGCCCGTCTCAGGAGTGAAGGTCAGCGGGTCGCACCTCATGATCACGCTGACCCACCAGGCGCCCGACTTCCTGGCGCGCATGGCGATGCCGTTCTTCTGCGCCATCCCAACGAACCTCGCCCATGACCCGAACGGCGTGCTCACGCCTGCGTCAGCCGGCCCGTATTACGTGGCCAACCGCGTCCCGAACAAGTCGATCGACCTGAAGCGGAACCCGTACTACAAGGGGCCGCGGCCGCACAACATCGACGGTGTCCACTACTCGATCGGCAACAGCCTCGACGCGACTTACCTGCGCGTGCAGCAGGGTGCGACCGACATCGCGGACACGGGCATCCCGCCCGCCGACTACGCCGAGGCTGCCCAGAAGTACGGCATCAACAAGGCGCAGTTCTTCGTCAAGCCGCTGTTGTCGATTCAGTACTTCGCCTTCAACCACGACCGGCCGCTCTTCAAGGGCGTGAAGGGCTCGTACCTCGCCAAGGCGATCAACTACGCGATCGACCGTAAGGCGATCCTCGCGCAGGCCGGCTATCTCGCCGGGAAGCGAACAGACCAGATCCTGCCGCCGGGCGTCGCCGGGTTCAAGGACGCAAACCTCTATCCGCTGAAAGGGCCGGACCTCGCCACCGCAAAGAAATGGTTTGCAAAGTCAGGCGTGAAGGCGGGAACGACGCTCGAGTACTACACCTCGAACCGTTCACCCTCGCCCGAGATTGCCCAGGTCGTGCAGTTCGACCTGAAGCAGATCGGTCTGAACTTGAACACGCACCTCTTCGCGCGGGCCGTGCAGATCTCGAAGGAAGGCACTCGCGGTGAGCCGTTCGACATCACGTCGGAAGGGTGGCTCGCCGACTACGCCGATCCGTACGACTTCGTGAATGTGCTGCTGGACGGAGCGAACCTGCACGACTCGAATAACAACAACGTCGCCTACTTCAACGACCCGACCTTCAACAAGCAGATGGGTGCTGCAGCAGCGCTGTCGGGCTCGGCGCGGTACGCGGCGTACGGCAACCTCGACGTGCACATGATGTCCAGCAACCCGCCGTGGGCGGCGCGCAACAACGCCAACGACCGGATCCTGGTCTCGAAGCATGTCGGTTGCTACACCTACAACGCGATCTACGCAACGGATCTTGCCGCGGTCTGCCTGAAGTAGGCCCGACACCGTCTGATCGCTGCACCACGAGCGGGGAGGGGCGAGAGCCTCTCCCCGCTCAGCTTGGGCACGCTCCGCTTCGGCACGACGCAGGCATGAAATCCCGCCGAGTGGGAACCCGAGCGACATGCCGCGGGAGGAGTGCATCACGCCATGCCGTACAGAGGTACGGTCGTGACGACCTGGGCGAGGATCGAGGCGAGATCGTATGAGGATGCGCTCCAGTTGCTCGAGCAGTTACTCGATCACCCCTCGTCCCTGGTGCAACTGAGGGACGACGAGTGGTCGATCTACGTCGCGGCAGATGGGCCAGAGGACGCCGAAGTCGTCTCCGGCTGTGGGGTGGATCCGAGTCGGGTCACCCTGATCGAGAGTGACGATGAGCTCGCCGACGAGTTCGCAAATGCCGTCTCGGCGCACGCCGCTGAGAACACAGTGCTGCGACGATCGCGGCCCGGGCGGGGCAGCTAGCGCCAGCGTGAGTCGCGCCGGCGCGGCTTGCCGAGCTCGCGCTCCAGCGCCGTGTACGCGGCGTGGAAGAGCGGGACGACCGAGCCCGGCTTGCCGTCGAGCGCTGCGGCCACTCCAACCACGATCCGCGCGGAAACGTCATCCCGGCCGAGCACCGGCAAGGGGCTCGTGAAAGCCTTCTCGAGCTCTCGGGCAAGCTCGTTCGTTCGGGCAAAGCTCTCCCCCGGTAGCACCGCTCCGAACTCGTGACGACGGATGCGGCCGACCGTTCCGGCGGAGCCGACCGTGGTGCGCATCGAGCGCGCGACGAGGCGCAACACCTCGTCACCGACTTCTCGTCCGTTACGTTGGTTGACCTCGTTCAGGTCGGCGATCCGCACGATCATGAAACCGGCGGTACCGCTGTGACTCTCGAGCGCGTTGAACACTTCGTCCTCGAAGTCGTTCCGCGTGACCATGGCCGGGGCATCCTCGATCCGTACGAGCCCTGCGAACGACTCGGCACGTGCCGCGCCGTCGAGGACGAGCCCGGCGAGGTCGACGAGACGGCGTGCGTGCTCGAGCTCGCTCGGGGAGAAGCGTCCCGGTGTGTTCGCTTTGTAGAACGTCATCACGTGTCCCGCAACGCCGTCGGTGAGGATCGGCAGCGCGAGAGACGGCTGAGCGTGCGGCGCAAGACGTTCCGGGCCAAGCGACGTCCACGGACCGGCGAGAGACTCGGCTGCCCCGCGCTGGTTGAGGTCGACTCGTTCGATCACGACTCGTTCGCAGGCCGTGCGGGCTCTCGCCGTTTCGGCGAGGCCGGCCAGCAGCTCATCGAAGTTCTCGAGCGACAGGAGAGCGCGATAGGCGCCCGCGAGCAGGCGACCCTCGTAGTCCTCGTCGTCCGTGTGCGTTCGTGCAAGCTCGGCCGGCGCTCGTTGGCCGAATCTGGCCCGGGTCACGTCCGGCGGCCGAAGGGCGCCGAGCGGATCCTCCGGCGACGGCATGCCAGGGCCTGCAAGTGGGTTGGGTGCGTCGGTCAAGCGCAGTCCTTTACGTCGTGGTTTCGCACGTGTCGGCGCCCGACCGAGCCGGCGGCGGGAGGCCCGAGGACGTTCGTCGACGTGCCCGGTCCAAGCTGGGCATTTTCATGTTGGTCGTCGACCGGGGTCTGCGCGCTTCGGCGCTTCACGTTCGGTCGGCGAGTGGCCGCAGAACCGCTTGCCAATTCCCTACCTGCCTGACTCGGTGGGTAAGCGGTCGCAGCCTAGTTGGCTGCAGGGCGTTACGCCAGATGGTTGTTCTCGAGGGTGCGATCCCCGATTCGTTGGTTGGTCGTGTCTTGACCTTGGTCCGGTCCGCAGGCCCGCTCCGTTGTGTTGGCTTAGAGGGTGTCCGGCTCGAGCTTCAGGAGGGCCACCTGGTGAACGCGGACCCGGCGACCAGCATGCTTCACGTCGAGGAGCTCGCGAATGTGCGGCCCTTGCGACCGATCCGCGTACTGCTCGCCGGGCGAGAGGCGCGCTACCTGCGAGCCGTTGCGTTTCTCTTCGAGCGACGCGGCTATCGGACGCGCCTGACGTTCAGGCCTGCGGCGCTCGTCGAAGACGTGGGTTCCTTCCGGCCCGATGTCGTCGTCCTCGTCCAGGACGGCTCCTTCGCCGACTCGGTCGACCGGGCGACGGCGCTGCTCGCACGGGACGATCGGCTGAGCGTCGTCCTCTCGACCTCGAACTCGGATGCCCCGGAGTCGGACCGGCTCCGGTTCGTCCCGAAGTGGGGGGCCTTTCCGGAGCTCGCCGAGGCGGTCGAGCGCGCCTGGATCGACCTGCCGGCACGCTAAGCGTTCGCGTAGTTGAGCTGCGTGGGGTTGAAAAGGCCCACTGTTGTAATCATGATCCCTCGCAAGTGACGCTTTCACTTTTCTGCTCTGCGCCAGCGTTTGCGAGCCGTTTCCGTCCTCGACACGGGGCCTGGATCGGCCGTGCGGATGACTGACGAACGGGCCGTGCGGCCTATTGTCTCCGAGGGGAGGCGGAGCAACGATTGGGCTGCACCTGCGACACGAGTGCCGGCAACGACCCGGGGAGGGTGGTGGAGGGTGGCTTCTGCGGTCAGGGCCCAATCGAGCGACGCCGCGCGACCCGAGTTGCGTATGGATCTCGAGGATCTTCTCGACCGTGTTCACGCCTTGGTGGCGGGCGACCTCGTCTCCCGTCCGCCGGAGCCGTCTCACTTCGCGGCTGCCGAAGCGCGGGCCAAGGCAATGGCGCAGGATGCGTCCGGTCACACGCGCGATCTGGCCGACGCCGCCGTTCAGTTTGCCGCGGAGGCTCTCGTCACGCTGATCATCGAGCACGGCCGTCTGGCGGTCGAGGATTGCGGCCCACTGATCGAATCGGTCGCGGATGTGTCGGGTCTGTCGCAGGACGCCGCAGCCTTCTCTTTGTACCTCCGTGCGATCGCAAACCCGCTCCTTCTCACCTTGCCGCCGCGCGTGGCAGCCGAGGCGCATCTGAGCTTGCTCTTCGGCCTCGCGCCTGTCAGCGACGTTTCTTTGTGGGCGCATGAGCTGTCCGGCCGCGTGTCGCCCGTCGCGTCTGTCGGGGCGCTCGCGGCCACCCGCCGGTGCCGGAGCGTGGCGGTGTCGACTATCTCGGGCACCCGGCAGCGGGAAAGCGAAGATCGCGCGCAGATCCAGGGCGTCGCAGTCATGCGCTGGGAGCATCCGGTCGGCGCGCTTGTCGCACGTTCGCGGCCCGAGCACCGTGCGCGCGTATCGGTCTTCCTCGTCGAGTGCTCGGCGATGCTTGCCTCGGTGCTCGAGCGCGATCTGCTGCTCGGTCGGAGCACGCTCCGCGAGCAGCAATTGCATCAGGCCAACGAGCGCCGGTTGATACGCGTCGGGTTCGACTTGCACGACGGTCCGCTCCAGGACATCGCCGCGTTCGCGTGCGACCTCCAGCATGCGCGGCAGCAGCTCTCTGAAGCCCTCACTGGCCGGCTCCGCGAGGTTGTGCTCGGCCGCTTCGACGACCTCGGCGGTCGCCTCGCCGAGATCGATCAGACGCTGCGCGAGTTGTCGCATTCGCTCGAATCGTCGAGCGTCGGCAGCGCTTCGCTGCCGGATACCTTGCGCCGCGAGCTCGCGGGGTTCGATCGCCGCGTCGGGATCGAGGCGACGCTCGAGATCTCGGGCTCGTTCGACACCATCAGCGCGTCGCAGCGGATCGCGCTCTTCCGGATCGCGCAAGAGGGGCTCGCCAACGTGCGCGAGCATTCGGCGGCGACGAAGGTCACAGTGACGCTCGAGCAACTCACCGGCGGGGTTCGTCTGATGATCGTCGACGACGGGGACGGCTTCGACGTATCGCACACTGTTGTCGCAGCGGCGCGCCGAGGTCGGCTCGGCCTCGTCGGCATGAGCGAGCGCGTGCGCCTCCTCGGAGGGTCGTTCTCGCTCACGAGCTCATTCGGCGGCGGCACGCAGCTCGTCGCGACCCTGCCCAGTTGGCAGCCGGTCGGTGGCGCGCAGATCGGTGGCGCGCAGGACTACCGGCGAGCAGCCGGCACCTGAGCAAGCAGGGCGTTCGCTGCAGCGGCGCGGATCAGTCGTGCTCGTACAGCGGGCTCTCGACGAGACCCTGCTGGTAGGCGTAGCGAGCCGCTTCGGTCCGGTTCGACACGCCGAGCTTGCGGTAGACGTTCGTCAGGTGGAACTTCACCGTCTGCTCGGCGACCCAGAGCTCCTTCGCGATCTGGTCGTTGGAGAGCCCACGCGCCAGCGCCCCGAGGATCACCGCCTCACGGTCGGTGAGCCCGGCGGCCTTGGCGGCGCCCGCCGCGGTCGCATCCGGCAGGCCGACCGTGCTGAACACGTTCCCCTCGACGGCCTGGCGCAGCGCACCGGGAAGGTCGACGGGATTGACGCTCTTCACGATGTAGGCGCTCGCCCCACGCTTGAGGACGTTCTCGATCAGCTTCTCGTCGGTCGAGACCGAGAGCACGACCACCTTCACGGCCGGGTGGCGCTTCTTGATCTGGTCGAGGCAGAGCAAGCCGTCCATCCCGGGCATACGCAGGTCGAGCACGACGAGGTCGGGGTTCGTCTGGCTGACGAGCGGCAGGACCCGCTCGCCCGTGCTCGCTTCGCCGACGACCTCGAAGCCACCGTCGTCTTCGAGCGCACGCTTGGTCCCCTCGAGGATCAAACGGTGATCATCCGCGATGACGACTCTCAGCATCTTCCGCTCTGCATTCAATCAGGAACGTCTACGAGCGGGGTAAGGCGCAGGGAGGATTGACGGTTCGCCCGGTGAACGAAGAGGGCCTGTGGCGGCGGCTGCCGATGCGCGACGGCTCAGGCGGTCGCCGCCCGACATGTCATCGAGTGCGGTCAGTCGTTGAGGCTGATCGTCGGTGTCGGGGCGGGCAGCCGAGTGTCGCCGGCGACGGGGACGATCGCAGTGCCGACAGCGAAGAACTCGATCACATGCGACCCCCAGCCGTGTGAGCGCTCCTGCAACTGGACGCCGACGATGCCCTCGGCCTGCAGCGATTCGGCTTCCTTCTGCATCCGTTCCATCGCGAGCTCGCGCGCGTCGTAGAGCGCCTGCGTGAAGTTGGGCATCTCGACGTTCTGCCCGATCTGGCGCATCGAGGCGAACATGCCCTGATGGGCGACGTGGTAGACGCAGGAGCCCATCACGAGCCCGACCGGCCGGTGGCCTGACGCGAGGAGTGTCCAGAAGTCCTGGCCGCTGAGGTCGCTGGTGAACGGCCGGCCGTTCGGCGCGCGGTGCATCTCGCCGTCGCGGTGCTTGACCGCGGTGCCGATTGCGATGAACTCGGCGAGGTGCTCGCCCCATTCATAGCGGCCGATGTCGAGCCGTACACCGACGATCCCGTCGGCGCCGAGCTGATCGGCTTCCTCTTCCATGCGCGTCATCGCGAGCTCGCGTGCCTCGTACATCGCCTGGGACAGGACTTCCATCTCCATCGACTGCTTCCAGCTCGACTGCTGGTAGCCGATGTGGTAGATCGAGCTTCCGATCACGAGCCCGAGCGGGTCGAAGCCGGCTTGCTTGACGAGCAGGAACTCGTTGACCGAGAGATCGGACGTGAAGAACCCTCCGCGCATCTGGGCCAGGCGTTCGCGCCCGTGCTCGGGGACGCCCTCGGTCGAGGTCGGGTCGTAGCTCATGCGGTGCCTCCCAGGAGGTGCGGTGGATGTGTGCCGGCGCTGAGGTCGATCGTCAGCGACGGGCCATATTCGGGCAGTGACTCGTCACGCTCGGCGATGCAGGTTCCGAGCACATGCATGGTCACGACGAGATCGGTGCGGCTCGACCCGCCGGAGCCCTCGCGCTCCTCGACACCGTGGTTGATGGTGACGCCGACGACGCCGGCGGCGCCGTGACGGCGCGCCTCGGCAGTGACCCGCCCGAGGGTGGTCTCGCGTACGTCGTAGACCCCTTGAGTGAAGTCGCGAAGCTCCTGATTCGCCCAGCTCGAGAACATGCCGCTCTGCACTCGCTGCTGCTGCCAGCCCGAGACGATGTAGTAGACGCTCGAGGCTCCGACGACGCCGAGCGGTCGATAGCCCGCTTGCCAGAGCTGCCAGTAGTCCTGCGCGGAGAGGTCGGTGAGCGTCGGTTTCTCGGGTGCCGGAGCGCCTTGGATGCGGACTGCCGTTCCGATCGCGATGTACTCGATCGACCCCGCAGCCCAGTCGTGCCGGCCCGTCGTCAGCTGGAGGCCGACAACCGCGTGGGCGCCGAGGAGCATTGCTTCCTGCTCGAGCCGGCCGAACGCGCGCAGCCGGGCGGTGTTCCACGCCGCCGACAGCGTCGTCAGCTCTTGCGAGATGCCCCCCGACTGCCAACTCCCCCACGATCCCGGGTTCTGCTGCCAGCCGACGTGGTAGATCGAGCTGCCCATCACCTGCGCGAGCGGGCGGAGCCCGATCGAGTGCGCGAGCACGAACTCGTTGACCGAGAGATCAGAGGTGAAGAGCTCGTTGCCGGCCAGGTCGGCGAGCCGCTCCTGCGCGCGGAGCGGCAACTCGCCACGTTCGAGCGCCTCGAGCGACGCGGCCTGCCGTGCGGCCGCGGCAGCCTGCACCTCGCGGTCTTGCTCACTCACGCGGCGGAAGAACGGCATCGCTACTCGCCGAGCAATTGCTGCAACGCGAGTCGCGCCCGCTCGCTCGTCTGGGCTTCGGCTGCCAGATCGCCGGCGAGCGCGTCCAGCCATTCATCGAGCGGAATCTGGTCGGTCTTCAGAACGATTCCGCGGACGGCAGTCGCGCGCTGCGTATCGACGGTGCCGTCGCGCGCGACGAGCACGTAGCGCTGGTCGCCGAGTTGGCACTGCACGCGTTCCACGCGTTTCTCCTTGCCCAGGAACCGTGTCCCGCGGCGCTCGACCTGCACGCGTCCTGGCAGGGCTTGCTCGAGCTTGTCGGCCAGCACCTCGACGAAGATCTTCAGATCGGAGCTCGATGCACGGAGCGTCGCAGCGAGTTGCTCGACGTCGACCCCGTCGTCATCTGAGCTTCTCGCGATCGCGCTCGAGTCGTCCATCAGGTGCAGGTTAGAGGCAATTCCACATCAACCATCTACTCCACGAGCTCGATGCCGACCACGGCGGCAAAGAGCGCTGCGTTGTCGACGATGTCGCCCCACGGCATGCGAGCCCCCCGCAGGGCCTCGGCGCCGCGTGCCCCCGCGAGGTCACAGCCGCGGAACTCGACTCGTTGCAGCGTGCAGTCGGAGAACGTCGCCTCGCGAAGCTCGCACCGCTCGAACAGCACGTCCTTCAGCGACGCGCCGTAGAAATCGCACTCACCCATCCGGCAGTCGCGAAAGACGACGCGGTCGAGTCGCGAATGACGGAGCCCGACCAGGTCGACTCGACACTCGTCGAATGTGACGTCGGTCAACGATCCCTCGGCCAATTCCGCACCGGTGAGGCGACAGCGCCGAAGTTCCGCGCGCAGCGCGGAGAAACCGCGAGCTTGCTCGTTCGCCCAGTCGAGCCCAGTCGCCACGGTGTCGACGAGATCGCCGAATGCAAGCGTGGGCGGCTGGCCCTCCTCGACATCCGGCGGATACGGCGCCTGAACGGGCTTCGACACCCCCCGAGCATAGGCGGGCGTACCCATGGGGTGAGCACGTAGACGTCGCGGAGCGTCTGCTCGGGACATGTCTCGGGGACTGTCCCCAAGACATGTCCCGACGGGCCAGGTTTTGGCTCGCGCTCTCTACCCGCGGACGAATGCGATGCGCGTAGAGCCGAGCAGCTGCCCGCCGGCGATCGTGAACGTGCAGCGGCGGGGACGACGGCTCGCCGGGACCGGAATCGCCCCGTGCCACACCGCCCGGCCGCCGATCGTTCGCCGGAGGACAAGCCGTCCGTTGAGGCTCACGCGCAGCACGTTGGTCGCCTTGGGGAGGAGCGTCAGCTCGAGTTGCCCGCTCGTGCAGCCGTAGACGACGACTCTGGCTGGGCCGTACATGTCGCCGTTCGGCTTCACGCCGGCTTCGACCGTCGAGAGGCGGGGTGCACCGTCCAGCCGCCAGAGTGTCAGCCCGCTGGTGTCGAGACCCGGCTGGGGCAGGTGGGCCACCGGCGTGCCGATGAAGGTGTGCGGATCGGTGGCGACGACGTATCGCTCCCGCAGGGGCAGGCGGCCGGACGGGCCGACGCTGACGGGGGTTTGCGGCATCGGTCCGGGCACGCCGTTCGGCCTGACCGAGAGGACGCGGTCGATGTGCGGGTTCCAGAAGCGCTCCTGCCAGACGACATTCCAGAACTCCTCGCCGTCATAGAGATAGGCGACGTTCCCCGGCGCAGCGCGGTCGATCCAACCCCGGTCAGGGCCGAGGATTCCCTGTGCGTCGCGGACGACGACGGTGAGTGTGTTCGAGGCGACCACGGAGGCCGCGACCAGGACGGCGAACACGATCGCCGGCAGGACGAGCGCAGCTCGCCGGGGCAGCACGACGAACGCGAACAGCACCGCGATGGAGCTGACCATGATCACGTTCAGCGGCTCGTGCCCGTGCAGCCGGTTCAGCAGCAGGAGATCGAACGAGTCGGCGAACGCGTCGGGCACGACGAGCGAGTTCCACGGGACGAGGAGCACGAGGCAGAGCACCCCAAACGCGGCGAGCGACGCGCTGACGAGGGTGCGGGGAGCACCACGGGCGAGCCAGAGCGCGAACGCGATAAAGAGGAGCGGCGGCAGTGGCGAGAGATCTCGGCCCAAGAGATGCGGCGCGTAGCGCGCGGCGAAGAAGCCGACCTGCACCACGATCACGCCGACCGTGGTGATACAGACCGCGATCAGGGCGCGCGAAGCCGGATCGTGCTCCTTCCCGCGAACCGCGGCGACCGTGAGAAGCACGAGCGCGGCGAATGGCACGAGCCCGGTCGTCAGCGCCACGTAGGCGAGGTGTTCGAAGCTGAGTCGCAACGCCGGCCAGAGCGGATACGACCCGCGCAGGACACCGGCGTAGGAACCGGCGAGCGACGGGATCGCCGCAAAGGCGGCCACGCCGACTCCGAGCACCACCCAGGTCGGCCAGAACGAGCGCAGACGCGATCGCTCACGCGCCAGTGCGGCATCGAGCAGGATCGCGCAGGCGAACACCGGCACGAACACGATCGCCTGTGTTCGCGTCAGTACGGCGATCACGATGGCGGCGAACGCGATCGCCTGGGCGCGGAACGTGGTGCGCGGCGACCGCGCGAGCGATGGCGAGCAGTGCCACCGCCGCCACCGGGTAGAAGAGCACTTCGGTCATGACGAGGCCTGAATAGAGAAGGAGCGGAGAGGCGACCGTGAGTGTCGCGGCGAGCAGGGCGTATCCGGGCGGCATCAACCGGCGCGCGAAGAAGAACACCGGTACCGCCGAGAGCGACACGACGAGGGCCTGCAGAAGCTTCAGGGACGAATACCCGCGTGCGATGCTGCCGAATGCGAACGGCAGCCCGGCGACCACGGCGTAGAGGGCGCCGTAGCCCGCCCCGTCCCCGTGCAGCGGCGGTAGCGTGCCGTGCCGCCAGAGGGCGACTGCCCGAGCGGCGTAGACGGCTTCGTCCGGCATGATCCAAAGCCCACCGAGCCGCCGTCCCGCCAGCCAGTGCAGGAGGGTCGAAACGGCGACTACGGTGGTCAAGGCGAGCGCGGCCAGGTGCCGACGCTGAAGGCCACGGGCGTGTTCCGGGCGGAGCGCGATCCGCGCACGGTAGTCGCGGTCGCGGTCGGCCCGTCGATCGACCTACGCTGCTGCTTCGGCCCCTGCCTGTTGGCGTTGCTTCGCGACGAAGTCCCGGTACCAGTAGAAGCTGCCCTTGGGAACGCGCTCCAGCGTGGCGTAGTCGATGTAGATCAGCCCGAACCGCTTCCAGTAGCCCCACGCCCACTCGAAGTTGTCGAGCAACGACCAGGCGAAGTAGCCGCGCAGCGGAACTCCCTTCGCAACCGCGCGCGACGCGCCCGCCAGGTAGGCCTCGAGATACGCCTGCCGCTCTGGATCCTGGACGCTGCCATCGTGCCCGCGGACATCCGCATAGGCGGCGCCGTTCTCGGTCACGTAGATCGCCGGCGGGGCGTAGTCCCGATGGAGCCGCAGCAGCAGGTCTTCGAGACCTTCCGGCACGACCTCCCAGCCCATGTCCGTGCGGTCGACATCGGCCCGGCGCACGATCTGCGAGCGCCCGCCGTTGACATCGGCTGCTACGAGCGGCGAGGTGTAGTTGTTGACTCCGAGGAAGTCGATCGGCGCCGAGATGACCTCGAGATCGCCGTCGTGGACCTCCGGCATGATCGCCTCCCACGCTTCGAGCATGTCCTCGGGATAGGAGCCGCGGAACAGCGGGTCGAGGAACCACCGGTTGTGGAGCCCGTCGACCCAGCGTGTGGCCGCGACGTCCTCGGCGGATTCGCTCGCCGCGTACGGGTTGTCGAGGTTCAGCGTGATCCCGACCTGTGCGGCCGGCGAGTTGCGGCGCAGGATCTCGACTGCGCGGCCGTGTGAGAGCAGTAGGTGATGCGCGGTCGCAAGTGCATCGGCGTCCGATTCCCGCCCGGGTGCGTGGTGACCCCACCCGTGGCCGACCCAGGAGACGACCCACGGCTCGTTGTGCGTGATCCAGTGGGCGACGCGATCACCGAGCCGGGCCGAGACGGCTTCGACGTACTCGGCGAATGCGTCGACCGTGTCACGAGCCGGCCAGCCGCCCGCATCTTCGAGCACCTGCGGTGTGTCCCAATGAAAGAGCGTGACGTACGGCGCGATGCCGTTGCCGAGCAGCTCGTCCACGAGCCTGTCGTAGAAATCGAGCCCCGCCTCGTTGACGCGGCCTCGCCCTTCGGGCAGCACCCGCGGCCAAGCGATCGAGAAGCGGAATGCATCCAGACCGAGCTCCCGCATCAGCACGATGTCCTCGCGGTAGCGGTGGTAGAAGTCGCAGGCGACGGCGCCGGTGTCGCCGTTTCGGACCTTGCCCGGAGTGGCGCAGAAGCGATCCCAGACGCTCTCACCACGACCGTCCTCGCTCGACGCGCCCTCGATCTGGTACGAGGCCGTGGCGGCGCCCCAGATGAAGTCTGCGGGGAACAACTTAGTCAGCTGATTGGACATGGATTTCCTCTCGAATGGCTGGGGACGGTGAAGTGACGTGGCAACGCGCGCTCTGGCCGTCCCGCGTGAGGACGAGCTCGGGTGTGATCTCGGTGCAGATGCCGATCCGGAGCGGGCAACGGTCGGCGAATCGACAGCCTTCGGGTGGGTCGACAGCGGCAGAAGCGACGCCCTTGCGAATCTCGATGCGCTCGCGGACGACGGCAGCCGGGTTCGGGACCGACTCGATCAGGAGTCGCGTGTACGGGTGCAGCGGGCTCTGGAGGATACGGTCGACGGGACCTTGCTCGACGATCTGGCCCGCGTACATGACGAGCATGTAGTCGGAGATGTAGCGGGCGCTCGCGAGATCGTGGGTGACATAGAGAAACGCGAGTCGCTCGCGTTCCTTCAGGTCGAGCATCAGATTGAGGATCCCGACGCGGATCGACACGTCGAGCATCGAGGTCGGCTCGTCGGCGACGAGGACCGTCGGCTCGACTGCAAGCGCGCGCGCGATCGCCACGCGCTGGCGCTGGCCGCCCGAGAGCTCGTACGGGTACTTGTCGACGTAGCGCTCAGGGGGCGAAAGTCCCACCGTCGTCAGCAGCTCGTCGACGCGCTTGTCGATCTGCGCACGCTGGACGATGCCGTGGATCTTCAGTGGTCGTGCGAGGTGATGGTGGATCGTCTTGACGGGGTTCAGCGAGCCGAACGGGTCCTGGAAGATCATCTGTACCTGTGACCGGTAACGCAGGACGTCTCGCTTGCGCTTGAGGTCCGTGACGTCTTCGCCCTTGAAGTAGATGCTGCCGCTCGTCGGCGCGTACAGCCGAGCGAGCATCCGCGCCACCGTGCTCTTGCCGCTGCCGCTCTCGCCGACGAGTGCGGTGACGGTTCCGGGCCGCAGCGTGAACGTCACGTCATCGACGGCGTGGAGGAGGCTGCCACGGTTGACGAGGCCGTTCGCTGCCGAGAAGTGCTTCGTCAGCCCGCGCACCTCGATCGGCCCCGAGATCGAAACCGTCATCCCTGCTGCTCCACGAGATGGCAGGCCACCTGGTGCCGGGGGCCGACCTCGTGCAGAACGGGGCGGATGGTGGTCTGAAGCTTGTGCAGCGTGGTCTGCTCCGGCAGGCAGTTCGGGCACCGAGGATGGAACCGGCAGCCGGCGGGCGGCGACGCGAGGTCTGGCGGCGCGCCGGGAATCCCGGTCATCCGCTCGATCGGGCCTGTCAGGGGCGGGAAGGAGCTGATCAGCCCCTTCGTGTAGGGGTGCCGCGGTGCGTTTCGCAGCACTGTCGCGGGGGCTTCCTCGACGACCTCGCCCGCGTACATGATCGCGATCCGGTGGGCGACCTCGAAGAGCAATGACAGGTCGTGCGTGATGAACAGCACCGCGAACCCGAGCTGCTCCTGGAGGTCCTTGATCTGCTGGAGGATCTCCCGTTGCACCACGACGTCGAGCGCAGTCGTCGGCTCGTCCATGATCACGAGCTCGGGGTTCAGCGCGAGCGCCATGGCGATGATCACGCGCTGGCGCATACCACCCGACAGCTCGTGTGCGTACGCGCGCGTTCGGCGCCGGTCGATGCCGACGAGGTCGAGCAGCTCGCCGGCGCGCTCGAGCGCAGCGCCCTTCGAGATGTTCTCGTGGGCGCGCATCATGTCGACGAACTGGTCACCGACGCGCATCACCGGGTTGAGTGCGTTCATCGCGCTCTGGAACACCATGGAGACGTTGCGCCAGCGGTACTTGCGCAGCTCTTCGGGCTTGCGGCCGACGAGGTCGTCCCCGCGGAAGAGGATGCTGCCGCCAACGATCGCGGCCGGAGGCCGCAGCACCTGCATGACGGTGTTCGCGATCGTCGTCTTGCCACAGCCGGACTCACCGGCGAGACCGAGGATCTCCCCGGCCGCGATCGAGAGGTTGACGCCGTCGACCGCGACCACGTCTCCATAGGCAACCCGGAGGTCGCGCACCTCGACGAGTGTCTCGCGCACGTCGGACTGTGGCCGGGGGGTGAGTGCCGGTTCCACCACGGTCACGTCGACTCCTTCCGCTTTTTCTTCACCTTCGCCGTGCGAAGCCGTGGATTGCTGAGCTCGTCGATCCCGGCCAGCAGGAAGACGAGGCCGACGACCGTGATCACCAGGGCGAGACCAGGGAAGAGGAACGGCCACCACTCACCCTGAAGCACGGTCGAGTTGGTCTGCGCCCAGTAGAGCACCATGCCCCAGCTGACGTGCGAGGTATCTCCGAGCCCGAGGAACTCGAGCCCCGCGTCGACGAGCAGCGCGATGTAGAAGACGAGCACGAATGCCGCGGCGATGCGGCTGATCATGTTGGGCATGATCTCGCCGAAGACGATTCGCCGCGTCGACTCGCCGGCGACCTTGGACGCATGGACGAAGTCGCGGCTCTTCAGCGTGAGCGCTTGCCCGCGTAGGATGCGCGCCTCGAAGGCCCACAGCGTCAGCCCGAGCACGAGGATCATCGTCGTCATGCCGCGCGCATGGAGGTAGCCGGAGATCACGATCAGCAGCGGGATCGTCGGGATGACGAGGAAGACGTTGGTGAGAAAGTTGACGACCTCGTCGATGATCCCGCCCGAATACGCCGCGAGGATCCCAAGCGTCGCGGCAAGTGAGGTCGCGAGCAGTGCGGCCGAGGCGCCGAGGATCAGTGAGCGGCGTGCGCCGAGCACGACCTGGGAGAAGATGTCGCTGCCCTGGTCGGTCGTGCCGAACAGGTGATTCCACGACGGCGCCTGGTGCGTCGCGAGGATGTTGAAGTCCGTCGGGTTGTTGACCGAGATCCACGGCGCGATCACCGCGACGATGACCATGAAGCCGATCAGCACGAGGCCGAAGCGCGACTTCGGGTTCTCGAGCAGGAGCGAGAGCCAGCCCGGGATGCGGCGGTGCTTCCGGGGACCTGAGACCGAAAGCGGGGCGACCTCGGCCTCGATGACGGGCTGTAGCTGTGACATCAGCTGGCCCGCACCCGCGGATCGAGCAGGAGGTTGAGGAGGTCCATGATGAAGTTCGCGGCAATCACGGCGAACGCGAAGACGAGCAGCAAGCCCTGGGTGAGCGGATAGTCGCTACCGAGCGCAGCCTGCTGCAGGGTGTAGCCCGCACCGGGATAGGTGAACACGTACTCGATGAAGACGAGCCCGCCGACGGCGCCGGCGAACTGCGCTGCGAACCCGTTCAGCGGCGGCAGAATCGCGTTGCGGCCCGCATAGCGGGTCATCACGCGGCGATCCTTCAAGCCCTTGGCTTGCGCCATCGCGACGTAGTCCTCACTGATCGTGTTGATCATCACGGTGCGCATGTTCAGCACCCAGCCGCCGGTGAAGGCGGCCATGATCACGAGGACCGGGAGCTCGGCATGTCGTACTGCACTCCGGGCGAAGGCCCAGTTGTAGCCCGGCACGAGTTGGCTGTCGTAGGCGTGCTGGATCGGGAACCAGCCGAGCTTGAGCCCGAAGAACCAGACACCGAGGAGCGCGGTGAAGAAGGCCGGGAACGCGCCGAGCCCCATCAGAGTAGGTACGAAGAACGTGTCGACGGTTCCACCGCGCCGCCACGCGGCGATCATTCCGATTCCGGTGCCGAGGATGAAAGCCAGGAGAAACGCGACCCCGACGAGCGCGATCGAATATGGAAGCGTTTTCCCGATCACCTCGGAGACGGGGGCCGGGTAGTTCGACGTGGAGATCCCGAAATTCAGGTGCTCGACCCGCTGCAGATAGACGACGTAGTCGTGTCCCAGCGACCCTTTGCCTCCGCCGAGCAGCGCCTCATACGTCTGAACGATCCCCGGGTTGGCCTGGATCTGGGCGGGGGAGAGGCGGGCGAGGACGCCGCTGGCCGGGTCGCCCGGCATGAGGCGGGGCAGCAGGAAGTTGAGCGTCAGCGCCACCCAGATGGCGAAGACGTAGAACAGGCATCTGCGGAGGAACCAGCGCATCGGTTACGGCCGAGTATTGCGCCGGGCGGGACCGAAGTCCCGCCCGGCTCGCTACTTAGGTCCACTAGGGACCGGCGTGACCGCCGGGACAGATGCGGGTGAAGGACAGGAGGTTGTCCGGGAATGTGGTGAAGATCGGGTCGCCGTAGAAGTTCTTCGGCGAGTTGAAGCAATGGAAGTACTTCGTGCTGTAGGTCGACCACCGCGGGCCGATGAAGAGCGGGACGATCGGCATCTGGTCGAGGAAGATCTTCTCGAGCTTCGTGGCGATCGCGTGCTGCTTGCCCGAGTCGAGCGTGTTCTTCCACTGGTTCAGGAGGGTGGTCGCGGTCGGGTCATACGTGTGCTCCCAGTTGCCCGTGGTCGAGGCATCCTGCCCCGAGGGGATGAGGGAGTTCTGGGAGAGGTTCGAGTTGAAGAACCCATAAGGCGATGCCTGGGAGCCGTTCTGCCAGAGCAACGTCGGGTTCTTGGTCGCGTAGGCGTTCGGGAACCAGGAGCCCCAGTCGGGCTCGAGCGCGACGTTGGAGTCGATTCCGATCCCCTGGAGGTCCTTCGTGATGATCTGGTTCGAAGCGACCCAGTCCGACCAACCCGAGATCACGTGGATGTTCAGTGAGACAGCGTTGCCCTTCGGGTCGATGAGCTTGCTGCCCTTGTAGGTGAAGCCGTTGTCCGTCAGCAGCTTCTTCGCTGCGGCAGGACTGTAGGTGGACAGCAGCTTCGACTGCGCCTTCACGGACTTGTCGGTCACCCACGACGGGAACAGCCCGTTCAGGCCGATTGCATCGGTCGCCGGCGCGTAGCCGTACTCACCGAGCTTCGAGACCGTGTTGCGATCGATCGCCATCGAGAGCGCGTGCCGGAAGGCGACCAGGCTGTACGGATACTGCGTGTTGTCGAAGACGAGCGAGACCGGGTAGGCCGTCGTTGCGTAGAAGGAGTGATAGTGCGCCGGATCCTTCGCCTCGTATGCCTTCTCGACGTTGGGGACGAAGTTGTGCGTCCAATCGACCTGGCCGCTCTGGGCCAGTGCGAGCGACGCGTCGTTCGACGCTGCCTGGACGTACTCGAGGCAGCCGATGAGCGGCTTGCCGGCCTGCCAGTAGTGCGGGTTCTTGCTCAGGACGAAGTCCTGGGTCGTGAACCGGGTGATGCGGGTGAACGGGCCGGATCCGACCGGGTTCGAGTTCGTGAAGGTTGACGGGTCCGCAACGTGCGACCAGATGTGCCGGGGGATCACGAAGGCGAGGTTCAGCGTCGCGGCGATGAACTGCGAGTCGGCCGTCTTCAGATTGATGACGACCCCATAGGTGCCCTTCGCCTTGACCGATGCGATGTTCGTGTCGGGACGCGTGTACCCGATGACGTCCATCACCTTGTTCTGCTTACCGGCGGTCAGGCTGTAGACGACGTCGACCGACGTGAGCGGCTTGCCATCGGACCACTTGACGCCCTTCGCCAGCTGCAGCGTGAGCGTCTTGTTGCCGTTGCTCCACTTCCAGCTCCTCGCGAGCCATGGCAGCGTGGGCTTCCCGCCCTCCGGCGAGACCATCAGGCCCTCGTACATCGCACCCTTCACGATGCTGCCGCTGGGGAGGCCGGTTCCGGTGAACGGGTTGAAGTTCTTGGTGAAGGCCGGGTCACCGGCGCCCGCCATGGTGAGGCACTTGTGGCTTGCCGTGGTCTTCACGACCGCGGTGGGGCGGGCGGTCGGGCGAGCGGCTGCGATAGCGGCGACGATGAGCGCCGCGAGCAGCACGGCTCCGGTTGCGACGGCGAGGCCGGCGCGGGTGGAGCGTCTCTGACGTGACATTGCGTTCCTTTCCTGCCCGCGGAGGGCGTTTTGGGGCGATCTGGAGGGGATTCCGGAAATTACCGGTAACGGTTACCACGCACCTCCCCGCCTTGTCAAGTGAAATCACCGAAAATCTGCCCGCTTCTGATCGGGAATTGCCGGAAACGTTTCCAACTGCTTGAATAGGCGGCAGATGGCCCAAACCGACACTCAGCCGCAGCCACCGTTCCGGGGTCGGGCGACGATCCGCGACATCGCCGATCTCGCCGGCGTCTCGATCGCGACGGTCTCCCGGGTCCTGAACGACCGGCCCGATGTGGCGCGTGAGACGCGCGAGAGTGTCCTGCAGGTCGTGCGCGAGACCGGCTTCAGCACGAACCGCGGTGCCCGCGGCCTCTCGAGTGGCCGCACCGGGATGATCGGTCTGACCCTGCCGCTCGTCGCCGACGCGTACTTCGGCCCGATCCTGAGCGGCGCCGCCGAGGCGCTGCACGAACGGGACATGCGGATCGTGCTCGCGCCGACGCTGCACGAGCACGACCGTGAGGTGTCGCTGCTCGAGCGTCTGATGCGCGGGACGACCGACGGAGCGATCCTGATGCTCCCGGAAGAGTCCCCCGAGGAACTGCGGATGCTGCAGCGGCAAGGATTCCCCTTCGTCGTCGTCGACCCCCGTGAGCCGCCGCCCGAAGGGATCGCCTGCGTCTCCGCGATGCATGCGTCGGGAGCGAAGCAGGCGATTCAGCATCTGCTCGATCTGGGACACCGCAGGATCGGCGCGATCGCCGGTGCTCCGGGCTGGTATGCGACCGAGGAGCGACTGATCGGATTCCAGGCGGCGCTCGCCGGAGCCGGAATGCTGCTCGATCCGGAGCTTGTCTTCTATTCGGACTGGCGAATGCCGCGCGGGATGGAAGCCGCGGAGCGCCTGCTCGCGCTCCCGGATCCGCCGACAGCCATTTTCGGGTTCAACGACAACGTCGCGATCGGCGTGCTGCATGTTGCACGCAGGCTCGGGCTCTCGGTTCCCGACGATCTCTCCGTGATCGGCTTCGACGACACGGAGCTCGCGACGACCGTCACGCCACAGCTGACCTCGGTGCGCCAACCGCTCGCAGAGCTTGGCCGGACGGGCGTCAGCTTGTTGATGCGCATTCTCGAGCGGCAACGCGTCGATGCGTTGCGTATGGAGCTGTCGACGACGCTCGTGGTCCGCGAGACGACGGCGCCCCCGCGACGGTAGTCATGCGCTTCGCGCTCATCGTGGCGTTCGTCGCCGTGGGCATTGCGATCGGCGCCGCGTTTGCGCTCGGAGGCGGGCCACGCAATGCGTATGTCAGCTCGTCGCTCGTCGCCGACCGCCAACAGCGCGCACCGCACGCCGACGCGCGGCTCGTGAACGCGTGGGGCCTCGCGGCGAGCCCGACCGGCCCATGGTGGACGTCAAATGAAGCGAGTGCGACGAGCACCCTCTATTCCGGTCAGGGCCTCAAGCAGCAGCTGACCGTCCAGGTGGCAGGCGGGCCGACGGGGGTCGTGTGGCATGCCGGCAATGGATTCCGGGTTGGCGCCGGGCGTCTCTCCGACCCGGCGCGCTTCATCTACGCCTGCGAGGACGGCAAGCTGCGGGGCTGGGCTCCGTCTGTGCCCACGGCATGGTCGACCGAGGCGATGGTGGCCGTCGACGACGGTGCGAGCGCCGCGGTCTTCCGTGGAGTTGCGATCGACGGCTCTCGCCTCTATGCGACCGACTTCCACAATGCACGCGTCGACGTGTACGACGCGCAGTGGCGGCGCATCCGCGTCCCGGGCGCCTTCGTCGACCGGTCGATCCCGGATTGGTACGCGCCGTTCGGCATTCAGGCGATCGGTGATCACGTCTTCGTCACCTATGTGTGGCGGGCGCCGGTCAACGGCAACGACGCGCCCACCGGAGGTTACGTCGACGAGTTCGACCGGACCGGCAAGCTGCTTTCGCGCGTCGCGCGCAGCGGAAAGCTGAACGCCCCGTGGGGGCTCGCGATCGCACCGCACTCCTTCGGGGCCTTCGGCGGCGATCTCCTGGTCGGCAATTTCGGTGACGGCCATGTCAATGCCTATCGCCGGAAAGGGAATGGCTGGACCTTCGACGGAACGCTCAATGACCGTCATGGTCAGCCGTTGGTGGTGAACGGTCTGTGGGGGCTCGCATTCGGGAACGGTGGCCTGGCTGGCCCGACGAGCACTCTGTTCTTCACCTCGGGGCCGCATGTGTGGCAGGGCGAGACCGAGAACGGCGTGCACGGGTTGCTCGGGTCGATCACGCCCGCCTGAGCCACTGCGCGCCCGAGCCGCTGGTTCGCTCCCCGCCGCGCCGGATCGCACGGATCGATACGGTTTCGACGCAGCGAGGAGGGGGATACGGGGGAGATGGTTCGGGGGCATTGGCGCGACCCCAAGTTTTGGCGCTGGTTCTGGCACAACCGCATGCCCCTGGGCGTGAAGCTGGTGCTCAGTGCGTTTGCGGCGGCTGCCTTTCTCGTCGGCGGCTTCCTGGTCGCCGATCACCTGCCGCGGGCTGCAAACGCGGCAGACGCCCTGACCTACGAGTCGACCTCGGAGCAGTTGGTGACGGTGCGGGACAATGGGAAGACGGTTGTCAGACGCGTGCCCGTGGTGCGCCGCGTCGTCCTCCGCCCGCAGACGGCTTTCGAGACGCGCTACGACACACGCCTCGTCACGACCCCAGGAGGAGTCACGACCGTCCCGGTCAAGGTCGTTTCGTACGTCCCGGTCATCCGGCGGCACGTCGTGACGGTGAATGGGAAGACGACCACCGTCACGCAGACACGCCTTGTCCCGACCACCAAGGTCGAAGTCAAGACGCAGACTCAGACGAACGTGGTGACGAACGAACGGACGATCGTAAACGAGAGCACCGTCACCGTCTCGACCACCCGCAACGTCACGATGCCGGTCACCGTGAACGAGACGCACACCGTGACGGTCGTCCAGACTCAGCCGGCGGTGACCGTGACGTTGCCGGTCACGATCACCAACATCCTGCCGGTCACCATCACCCTTCCCTTGCCCTAGCTGGTCGTGCTCAGGCGCGTGGCGTCGGCGGCCGCAGCCACGTCTGGGTGCCGCGCGGCTTGAACGAGACGAGGCGCGCGTCGACGATGTAGCGATGCGTTGCGAAGAAACGCGGATGGCAGGCCTGCAGCCGGAGGATCTCGCGTCCCCGGTTCACGAGGACGCTGAGGTCGTTCGCGTTCACGATGTAGTGACGGAAGGCCCGGTAGGTGAACGTGCCGTACGGAAGCGTGAGCGTCATGAAGTCGCCGTTCCGGATGTCGTTGATATGGCTGAAGGGCGCGAGGTAGGTCGTGCGGTGCCCCGCGATGTAGATCAGGCGGCCCTCACCGGGTAGGCCGGTGGTCAGAAAGTGCCCCGGGCCTTTCTTCAGCGTCTCTTCGTCGGTGCCCTGGACGACGATCATGCTCAGGCCGATGCGCCCGATCTGCAGCCGGCCGACCGCATCCCCGACCTGCAGTGAGCGCCGGTAGGTGCGCGCCTCCTTCGCGATTGCTGCCGCGGCGGCGGTCGAATTACGAACGTCGACCTTTACGCTCGGCCGGAACGACTGCACGCGCCGGTTGTACTGCGACGCCAGCCGCTCCTGCTTGAAGTGCGTGTAGAGCGCGGTGAACGGATCCTGCCAGCGCCAGACGACCACGGCCCAGGTCAGGGTCAGAAGGCTCGCCACGATGAGGAGCGTCCCGAGAACACGTGGAAGCGTCCGCGTCAAACGGTTTCTTGCGGTGTGCAGCGGCGCAGAGGCAGCGGAGTCCACGGGCGAATTGTAGGTCGCATCCTCCGACACACCCGCCCGCGCCTTGCTAGCCACCCGCTCGCCGGAACAGGCCCCGTCGCTTCGCGGGCTCGGGCCGGGGCGGGAGCTTGCCCCGATCGACGATCGAGCGCGGCACGTCGATCGTCAACCAGCGCGCCAGTTCGGCATCGTCGAGCGCCTCCGCGGCCGCGGCCATGCCGACGGCCCGCACCGTCGGCGCGTGAGCGTCGCTCGCGATGAGATGCGCGAGCCGCTGCTCGAGGAGACGGCGCGCGCAGCGCTGGGACGTCCGGCCGAGCCTGCCGTCGATCGCGGCGGCGGTCAGCTGGACAAGGGTGCCGGCGGCGACGATCGGCTCGAGCAGCTCGGGACGCGCTTGGACGTCGGGATTCCGTTCCGGATGCGCCAGGACAGGCATGAGTCCGCGCGCACGCAGTAGGAAGAGCTTCTCGCCGAGATCGAGTGGCCAGCCGACGTACGGCATCTCCACGAGGAGGTAACGCGGATTGCCGCCGAGGCCGAACCGTGACAGCTCCTCCGTGGGCCGGTCGAGCTCCTGCAGGTCGAGCTCGCCGCCGGGCAGCACCTGGATGATGTCGCCGACCGCCGCTTGCAACTCCGTCACGGCGCTCTCCATCGCTTCCGGCGTCGTCGGGTAGTCGTTCCGGACATGCGGCGTGGCGGCGATCACCCGGATTCCGTCGGCGGCCGCCGCCTCACAGATGGCGATCGCTTCCGACAGCGACTCGGCGCCGTCGTCGATTCCAGGCAGCACATGGGAGTGCAGGTCGATCAAGGCTGCGAGCCTAGATGCGATGGATCGGGTTTGCTCAGGAGCGGTAGAGCGACGAGCTTGCGTCGCTCACACCAGTGCCGCTCTCGTACGCGGAGCTCTCTGCTCTGGCGGCATTTGCCACCACGGCAGCGATCGACATCACGCCGAGTGAGATCAGCGCGAGGACGACGACGGCCATGATCAGCACGAGCATCACAGACCTCGATTCGGCATCGGTCGCCGTTCTCCTGAGGACTTACCCTCGAACGGGTGAGCGCACGATTTGCTCGCAGGCTCCCTCCTTTGGGGGTTTCACAGTCCGCTCAGATGAGTATCTTGGGGCTCATGATCTCACGGCTCGCCGCATTCTCGCCCCATCCTCACGTCCGTCGTGACGCGCGCCGCCTGCCGTTCCTGATCCTGTATCGCGTCGCGCTCGTCACCGCTTGCGCAGCGGTGCTCGGCTTCGCGATCGCACAGCTGTCCTAGCCGGACCTTCCCTGCATCGCGACGGCTCGCGTCTGCGGTCCTGTCCTTCTATGACGAAGGGCCGCCCGCGTGGTACGCGGCCGGCCCTTCGTTCGAGAACGTGGTTCTGTCGGCTAGAACGAGCGCGGGGCGCGTGAGCCGATCCGGCGCAGGATGAGCCCGGCACCGAGGAAGACCATCGACAGCAGCACCGTCGCCAGCAGCGAGAGGCCGGTGAACGGAAGGGTGCTCTGCGTCTTCGTCACGGCGAGCACCGTCGGGGCGGTCGCGGCGGGCTTGGCAGCCTTCGGCTTGGTCTTGACGACCTTCGCCGGCTTCACGACAGCCGTTCCGTACTCGTCGGACGCCGCCGTGGTGCGGTGGACGACGGGCTTCTGCGAGACCGTGATGTGCGCGACCGCGGAAACCGTCTGCTGCGCGCCCTGGGCGGCGATACCGACTCCGCCGAAGGATGCGAACGTGCCGAGCATGAAGACCGCGAGGGCCGTCAGGTACAGGCGGTGCGAGGCGCGGGCATAGCGAACACGCGGTGCGCTCTGCCGGACACGCTCACTGATTGCCTCTTCGAGGCCTGCGGAGGGCTCGAATGAGGTGCGCAACTCGCGCTCCAGCGGCTCCTCTCGCTTCCAGAACTTCGACATCTTGGTTCCTCTCTCCCAGGTGGCCTAGTGACCGCAATTGAGACCGAAAATGTGCTTGCACACCTACTTACCGGCCCGGCGGGTCATTTCTTACAGCGAGTTGCCAGAGGAACCGGGTTGCCAGAAATTCAGTGCAGCCGCAGCGCGGCCGCAGGGTGCTTCGCAGCCCAGGTCTTCCAGGCGATGTGGTGCGAGCGCAACCAGGGAGCAAAGGCCTTGCGGGTGCCGAATCGCTTTGCATCCCAGAGGATCCCGGTCTGCTCCGCAGGCTTGCCCGTGGCCGGAGCCGTCGAGGTCGTGCCGGCGTTCATCAGGATCAAGGCAGTGGTGGGGGCGAGGGTGACTGTCTGCACGACCGCTCCGCCCGGGATCCGGTAGGGCCGCCCGAGGTCGAACGTCTGCGGATGGCTCGCGCTCGGATCGACGAGCACTGTTCCGCCGGAGTAGTCGCGGCGCCAACCCGCACCGACGCGATAGCGCGCGGCAACCGGGCGGCCGACATCCGCGGTCCATGCTCCCTGCCAGGGGTCGACGGAGCTCTGGGGATTGAAGAAATACGCTCCGCTCCGACCGTTCCAGCCGAGAAGAAAGCTGGCTCGCCCGTAGCGCATCAACCGCGTGTCGCTGGCGTCGCCGTACTGCAGCCCGAAGAACGAGCTGCCCGCATTCTGTGCGATGTCGATCAGCTTCTGCCAGTAATCCCAGTGCCCTGTCCACGACGGTGCGTCTGCGGTGTACAGCTCGTGATGATCATTGGGATTCTGCTGCCAGGACTCGGACATCAGGGCGTCCGTGGAGGGCGCGATCCGCTGCCACCACGACGTGTTGTCCGGGTAGGGCTTGTAGGCATTGACGGCGACGAAGAGGCCCTGAGGCCGAAGGACTGCGGCGACCTGCTTGACGAATGACGCCATCGCGTCGCCCCACGCCGCGTCCGTCCGGTAGCGCGCCGGGAACCGGCCTCCCGTCCACCCCGAGACGTCGCCGAGCACGTTGTCGATGAAGACACCGGAGAAATCGTTCGCCTTCACGAACGCGGAGACATTTGCGATCCAGCGGTTCTGGAATGACGCTGAGCCGACGTTGCCGAGGTAGTTGCCGGGATACGAGCCGGTCAGCGGGTTGCCACTTGCATCACGCAGGACCCACGGGTCGCTTGGGTATGCCTTGTCGTGTGCGACGGCCTCGGCGTAGGTCACACCCGTCTCACACTGGCCGACGTTGGCGGCGCAGAACGCCTCCGAGTTGAGATCCATGCTCGACTTGTAGGCGAGGACTGTCGTGTTCGAGTTCGTGGCGCGGATCTGCGCTGCGAGCCGAGCGTTGAACGGGCTGACGATGACATACGCGGAGTGGGAGAAGTGCGCGGCTCCGATCGAGGCGGTGTCGCCGAGCCTGATCATCCCGACGCCGTGGGCTACGGTCGCGACCTGGCTCTCGGCCCGGATCGCCCCGGCGAGCGCGAGGGCGAGGGCGAGGGCGACTCCGATCCCGATTGCGGCCACACGTTGCATCCTGTGTGTCTCGGCGGGTCACCGATGTCTCTTATCCCCCGTTCGAGGGACTCCCCACGCTCGCCCAGAGGGTCGAGCTAGCGGTTGAAGATCGCTGCGGTTGTCGGTGCGAGCGAGATCGACGAGCCCACTGGACCGCCCGAGAGGGACCTGAGGCCGTCTGGAAGGCTCACGGTGGCCGGCGAGAGGCTCGGGTTGACGACGACGTAGCCGCGCGTGTACGTCCGAACGTAGGCCTGCCCGACCTGCCGCATCGCACCGGTTGGAATCCCGACCGACGTCGTCCACGCAGTGTTCCACGGGTCCGATCCATCGTTCGGGTTGTAGATGAACGCGCCGCCCTTGCCGTTCCAGACGAGCAGGAAGCTCGCTCGCCCATAGGTCATCCTCGCGGTGTCCACGCCGCTGCCGTAGCTGAGCGCTAAGGCATCGCGGCCGTTTCGCTGGGCAACCGTGATCGCGTTCAGCTTGCCGCGCCAGTTCCCGAGCCACGATGTGGCCGGGTCGTCGAAGTACAGCTGCGATGCGTCGTTTGGATTCTGTTCGAAGTACTCGACCATCAGCGCACTCACATTCGGGGCGAGTCGCGCCCACCACCGGTCATTGCCGCTGCCGTTGTCCGGGCCGCCGCAATACGCGTTCACCGCGACGTAGAGCCCCTTCTGCCGGAGTTCGCTGCCGACGCGGGCGATGAATGAGGCTTGTGCGTTCGCCCAGGACGCGTCGGTGGGGTACTTCGCCGGGACACGACCGTTCGTCAGCCCCATCGCCGAGCACGCCACGTTGTCGATGAACACGCCACTGAGGTGGTGCGAGAGCAGATAGCGCGACACGTTCGTCGTCCAGCGCTTCTGGAACGCGGGTGACCCGACGTCGCCGAGCCAATCGTCGGCACCGATCTGCAGCACGTTCCCGCTCGCGTCCTTCAGGAGCCACCCTCGCAGCGCTGCCTCCTTGCGGCTCACCCCGCTCACGCCCTGGCCCGGGTCGGAGTTCTGCGATTCGGTGACGTCCGCGGCTCCCTTGTAGACCAGTGACCTCACCGACCTCACCGCGGCGGCGCGGAAGTCTCCGGAGCCGACGATCAAGTAGTCGTAGCGGCTGTAACCGCCTGCGAGCCGATACGAATCGCCGAGCCGCATGACCCCGATCGCAGCGTGCGCTTGCGGCTTGGCGGCTGACCGACGGGTTCCCGAACCGGACTGCGACACGTCGGTGCGCGCCGCGGCGGGCGGGGCGGCAGCGAGTCCTGAGAGCGCGGCCGCGGCCAATACCGCGACGATCGCCGGTCGAGCCCGGCCGCCAGGGACGGCGGCGCGCGACTCGAGGTTGGTGCGTGGACTGTCCCCCCGGGTGACCGTCAAGCAAGCGGACCGTAGCAAGCTTCGTCGGACGCCATCCACCCCCAACGCTGCCGCCGTCTCAGAGTGAAGGCCTCGGAGAGACGGCCCCCGACAGCGCTTTCGCTGTCGGGGGCCGCAGTCGTGCTGCTACTTGGTGATGATCGCTACTTCGTGAAGATCGCCGCGGTCGTCGTGGCGAGCGTCACCGACGAGCCTGCAGCAGCGCCGGAGAGGGTCTTGAGCCCGGCGGGAAGCGACACGGTTGCCGACGACTGGCTCGGGTTCACGACGACGTAGCCGCCCGAGTAGTCGCGGACATAGGCACCGCCGACCTGGGTCATCGCACCGTTCGGTGTCCCGATCGAGGCCGTCCAGGCGGGATTCCACGGGTCGGTGGCATCTTCCGGGTTGTAGATGAAGCCACCGCTCGTGCCGTTCCAGACGAGGAGGAAGCTGGCCTTGCCGTAGGTCATGACGGCCGTGCTCGACCCCGTCCCGTAGGTGAGGGCGATCGCAGCCTTCCCGGCGTTCTGGGCGGCCTTGATCACGTCGAGCTTGCCGAGCCAGTTGCCCATCCAGGACGTCGTGGGTGCGTTGAAGAAGAGCTGCGAGGTGTTGTTCGGGTTCTGCTCGAAGTACTCCGTCATCTCGGCGTCGGCGTACGGGGCGATCCGCGTCCACCAGGCATTGTTCGACGTGCCGCTGTCAGGCCCGTAGCAGTAGGCGTTCACCGCGACGTAGAGGCCCTTCGCGTGCATCGCCGGGGTGATGGAGGCCAGGAAGGCCGTCTGTGCGGTGGCCCAGGAGGCATCGGTCGGGTACTTCGCCGGCAGTGCACCGCCGGTGAGTCCGCCGAGCGAGCAGAGCACGTTGTCGATGAAGACGCCGTCAGCATGATGGGCGAGCAGGAACGTCGAGACGTTGTCGACCCAGGCCTTCTGGAAGTTCGGGTCACCGACGTCCCCCATCCAGTCGCCGTACGACGGGGACTTCAGGTAGTTACCGGCGGAGTCCTTGAGGAGCCAGCCGTTCGCCAGCGCCTGCTTGTAGTTGACGCCGCTGATGCTCATTCCGAGATCGGCGTTCGACGAGTCGACCACGTCGACTCCGCCCTTGTAGACGAGCGACGTTCCGGGCTGTGCGGCTGCGGCGTCGACATCGCCGTAGCCGACGAGGACGTACCCGTAGCGGTTGTAACCGCTGCCGTTCGGATACGCGGTACCGAGACGGATGACGCCGATGCCGTTCGACGAGGTCGCCGGCGGAGCGGGCGGCGGCGGCGGCGGCGTGCTGTTCTGCACGGTCACGGTCTCGCTGCCGGACACGCTCGAGCCGTCACTGAAGGTCGCGCGTGCGGCCAGCGTGTGCGCCGCGTTCGAGAGCGTTGTCGTGTCGAGCGTGTTGCCGTCGCCGTTGTAGACGTACGGCGCCTGATACTCGGTGAAGCTCGCGCCGCCATCGATCGTGAAGGTGACCTGGGTCGGCGTGCCGTTCGCGACGGCTGCGGTGAACGGGATGCTGCCGCTGACGGTCGAGCCGGCGGCGGGAGCATTGACGCTCACGCTGGGGGTAGGCGCAGCGGGCGGAGGCGGGGGAGCCGGCAGCGGCGCGATGACGGCCGTCGCGGCGGAGGTCGCAGTGGCGGAGCCGCCCGCGTTCGATGCCGTGACGCTGATCCTCATCCGTGCTCCGACATCGAGCACGGTCAGGGTGTAGGTCGGGAGAGCGCTGGTCGTGAACGGGCTGCAGGAGGCGCCCGTCGAATCACACCGGAGCCATTGATAGCTGTAGCCGGTCGGCGATCCGTTCCAGCTGCCTGTGGTGGAGCTCAGCTGGGCGTCCTGGGTGGTCGTGCCGGAGATCGTTGGGAGGGCAGTCGAGGCGGGAGGCGCGACCGGGGGAGGCGGAGGAGCGGGCGCAGGGGCAACCGGGCCGACCGCGAGTGAGGAGGCGGCGGCCTGGCCGCGATTGTTCTTCGCGGTCACGGTGACCTTGATCTTGGAGCCGACGTCCGCGGAGGTGAGGAGGTAGGACGTCTTGGTCGCGCCGGAGATCGAGGTGCAGGCGCTCGCGCCGCAGCGCGACCAGCCGTAGGTGAGGGTGGCGGTTTGCCCGGACCAGCTGCCCGTGGTCGTGGTGAGGGTCGAGCCCGCAGCTGCGGTGCCCGTGATCGAGGGGGCCGAAGTGTTGACGGGGGCGGAATAACTGGGGTGCTTTGCAGCTGCGAAGTAGATGTCTCCGCCTTCCATGGACGGCTTTGCGCCGGCCGAGGAGGCGGCAATCGAACTGCAGAGAGAGACGATGAAGAGAAGGGTTGCGATGCGGTTGAGATGTGTGCGGCGGCTTTTCATACTCCCTTCTTCGGCCGCGCCAGGGAGTTCGGTACCCCCCCAGCCGAGGGATCCGTGGTTGATGATTCGCAGTACTTCCACCACCCGTTCTGGGCCAAACGTCCCCCGTTAGGGGGATTCAGGTAAATGGGGTGATTTCGGCGCGGGCGCAGAAGCCCGGCGTCGGTTCAGTTCGCGGCCGGTGAGGCGATCGTGAACTGCCCGCTCTTGAGCAGCGGGCCGAAACGGGGCTGCAGGCGGGATCCGAGGCCCGGGTAGACGAACCAGAGATACGTGCCCGGGCTCAGTCGATACTGCTGGCCGCCATACGTCCAGCTCGAGGGAACCTGCAGCCGCGGGGTGCTCGGCCAGGAGTCGAGAAGTCGCTTCCCGCCCCGCCAGAGGACGACGTCGAAGAACCGCGCAGTGGGCGAGGCCGGCCAGCGGAGCAGTGGCGTCTGGTGGAGCGGTGGCGTCTGGTGGAGCGGTGGCGTCTGGTGGTGGACCGGTGGCGTCTGGTGGTGGAGCGGTGGTGCCGGGCGGTGCGTCGCGGCCGCCTTGCGGGGCTTGGTCGCCGGCGCCTGACGTTGCGGGCTCGCAGCCTTCGCCGGCACGACGGTCGTGGCGGCGTGCCGGTGGGTTGGCTTCCCGGCGCGGCTGACCGCGGTCTTGCCGGCGACGCTCTTACTGACCACGCTCTTACTGACCACGGTCTTTCGCGCTCCGTCGACGCGTGCGGTCACGGTGCCGTCGCCGCGGGAACTGTTGATCACGAGCGCCGCCGGTATGCCGACGGCGAGGGCTGCAGCGAGAATCAGGCCGACCCGGCGTCTCCCTGTCTGCCGTCGTTTCGCAGCCGGAGGCGCGACGACGGCGCCGGCATCCCTCTCGACCACTTTCGGGGCGGCTGGGGTGAGCGCGTCCAGATCGATCGGGGGAAGCAACGAGCGCGCGTAATTCGCGAGCTCGGGATCGATGAGCGCGAGCTCGGGACTGATCGGTGGGTCGAGCTTCTCGAAATCCATCCGGCCGTCTTGGGCATCATGATCCGACCATGTCTCTCGTGCAGCATCAGGCGTCACCGCGCTCGCCGGCCGAGGCAGGGTCGTGACCGCGTTCGGGCTGGGCCGCAGGCGCACCCTCCTCGTCGAGATCGTCGTGATCCCGTTGAGCCTGCTCGCCGCAGAGGCGATCGGGTCGAGTAACAAGATGGCGCTCTTGCCGGTCATCGCCGTGTGTGGCGTCGGATTGCTCCTTGTCGTCTTCAATGTCCCTCCGGAACGGGTTTTCCTCTTTTGGTTCTGCACGGCGCCATTCCTGCAATCGTCGGCTCGCCTCTCGTCGGCCGGTCACGCCCTCAGCCAGCTTCTGTACACACTGCCGCCGCTCTTCTTCCTGCTCTGGGCGGCCACAAATCGAACACGGCCGCTCCGGGCGACCCTGGTCGACGTGTTCCCGGCAGCGTTCCTCGTGCTCGCGCTCGTCTCGCTCGCGGCGACGCGGGTCGGCTCGACGCCGACGGTACGAGGCGTCCTGACCACGGTCGGGTTCGCGGTCGTCGCCTACTACTTCTGCGCGTTCGGGCCGGTCACCCCGCAATTCGCGGAGAAGTTGTTCGCCATTCTGCTCTGGACGGCCCTCGTGCTCGGGCTGATGGCTCTACTCGAGGCTGCGACCGGTTGGAACCTCTGGCACGACACCGCCTGGCAGCTGGGGACGACTCCGCGAGTCGTCGCGACGCTCGACAATCCGGCGGTGCTCGGGACCTTCCTGGCGATCGCGGTCGGCATCGCGTTGATCGTGCTCTTCTGGGAAGGCCCGCGGAACCTCCGGAAGCCGGCGATCGCGGTGATCCTCGTCTCGCCCCCAGCGCTCGTCTTCACGTACACGCGGGGCCCGATCCTCGGGTTGCTCGCGGTTGCCGTCCCGCTTCTCCTCCTGCGGCGCTCGATCCGTGTGAAGAGCTTGATCGCACTTGCGATCGCCGGTCTCGTGCTGGTGTTTCTCTGGGGAAGCTTCGCCAGTTCGCAGGTCTACCAGCAGCGCGTCGCCGATTCCGCGACCGTGCAAACGCGCGTGATCATCCAGAACTGGTCGCTGAAGCTCGCGCGGCAAAAGCCGATCCTGGGCTGGGGCTACGGCTCGTTCGACCGGATCAAGAACACTGCGACAGATCTCGGCGGTACCGCGAACCAGGTCGCCCTGGGCCAGGGCAGCACGAGCCACGACACGTTCCTCACGATCCTCGTCGAGACGGGTGGCGTCGGGCTGCTCATCTTCCTCGCGCCGTGGCTCGTCATCGGCCGCAGGCTGCTCGCATTCGTGCGGGTCACGAGCCCGGACCGATGGCTCGGTCTCGCCTACCTGACCACGTGTGCGGTCTTCCTCGTGAGCGCGGCGACGTTTGACATGCGTTTCTTCTCCTTCATCTCGGTGCTCCCGTGGATTGCGCTCGGCTGCGGCCGCCGTCTGACCGCGCGCCTTCCTTGACGCTTCGAGTAGCGATGGTCTCGAGCTATCCCCTGCCCGGCGCGACACCCGCCGGCGGCGTCGAGGTGAGCACGCAGAGACTCGTGGAAGCGCTCGCCGCCTCCGGCGCCGAGGTGACGGTGGTCGCCCCGGGTCGCACGTCGGACGCGACCGACGGACCTGTCCGCGTGATTCACGTCGACTTCGACCCGCGACTCGCGTTGCTGCGCCGGCTGCGGCCCTGGCGCGAGGCGGCGGGCCGGGTCCTGCGCGAGCTCGATGCCGACGTCGTCCACGGACAGGGTCTGCTGGCGGGCGGCTTGGCGGTCACCGACCTGCAGGGCCGACCGCGGATCGTGACCGCTCACGGCAGCCATGCACAGGACACGCGCGGCTGGCGCCGCCGAGGACTCGGTGCCGAAGCGCGGATCGCGGTTGTCGAGCGCCTGGCGGCCGGGGTTGTCGCGCGCGCGGACGCCGTCATCTCGGTGCACCCCGATCCCGCCGTGAACCTGCCCAGCCACCCGCGTCGGTTCGTCTACATCCCGACGATCGTCGATCCGGTGTTCGCCGGCCCCGGCGGGACCGACCCCAGACCGGGCCGCGTTCTCTACTGCGGTGGTGCGCGCCGGATCAAGGGCTGGGACCTCCTTGCCGCGGCCTGGCAGGACGTTTCGGCAGTGCTGCCCGAAGCGACGCTGCACGTCGTCGGCTGGCCCGACGCGGAACCGGTCCCGCCGGCCTTTCGGTCAACCGAGGTTGCCCCCTGGCTGTCGGGAGCCGCACTTCGCGCGGCGTTCGCGCAAGCTACGGTCGTGGTCATCCCGTCGCGGTTCGAGGTGGCGCCCGTCACACTGCTCGACGCATGGACCGTCGGCGTGCCGGTGGTCGCGACGCGCGCCGGCGGGATCCCTGCGCTCGCGAGCGACGCGGCGGTGCTCGTCGCGCCCACCTCCGAGGCGATTGCCGAAGCGCTGATCGGAGTGTTGAGCGGCGCGACTCCAACGACTTCGCTCGTGGCCGAAGGCTCGCGCCGGGCAGCGGCTGCGACGGCCGAGCGGGTCGCTGCCGCTCATCTAGGCCTGTACCGAGAGCTGATTCGCTGAGGGTCCTGTTCGTGACGACAGCGCTCGCGCGTGGGGGCGCGGAGCGGCAGTGGGCGGCGCTCCTGCCGCGCCTCGCGGCGCGCGGGGTCGAGCCGCGCTTGCTGACGCTCCAGGGTCGCGGCGACTTCTTCGACGAGATCGCGGCGACCGGCATCCCGGCTGTCTGCGCCGAGTTGCGCGGCCGCTCCGATGTCGCCGGGCTTCGCCGAGCGCTTCATCTGGCCGGGCCGCGCCCGGATGTCGTCGTCTCGCAAGGCGTCGACGCGCTCGTCGTCGGGCGACTGATCGCGTGGCGCGCTCGCGCCGCGCACGCGGTCGTCGAGCACGGAGGGGCCGGGCTGCAGCGACGGTTTCACCGCCGTGTGCTGACGCGCCTCGTCGCGCGGCGTGTTGATTCACTCGTTGCGGTCAGTCGCAGCCAATTGCCGGGCCTTCAGGCGCTCGGATACCCGGCGGCGCGAACGGTCGTCATTTCCAACGGCGTCGAAAGCCCGACTCCGTCCCGCGACCGCGGCAAGGTGCGGGCCGAATTCGGTGTGGCGGCGGGCGAGTTCCTCGCGGTATTCGTCGGCGGGCTCAGGCCGCCCAAGCAGCCTGTCGCCTTCGTCGAAGCGGTCTCATCGGCGGGTGTTCGCGGGCTCGTCGTCGGCGACGGCCCTCTCCGGGAAGCCGTCGCCGCCGCGGTGGCAGAAGCCGACGGCCGGGTCGAGGCGGTCGGTGAGCGAACCGATGTGCCGGACCTCCTCCTTGCGGCCGACGTCGTCTGCCTCGTGAGCAACATCGAGGCGCTGCCGATGGTGGTGTTGGAGGCGATGAGCGCCGGCCGGCCGGTGCTCGCGAGCGACGTCGGCGGGATCGCCGAGGCTGTTGTGGAAGGCGAGACCGGCCTGCTCGTGCCGCGTGGCGACCGCGCCGCGCTCGTGGGCGCGTTGCGCTTGCTCTCTGGTGACGAAGCGCTGGCGCAGCGCCTCGGGGAAGCCGGCCGGATTCGCTATGAGACCCTGTTCTCGGCCGATCGGATGGCCGACGAGTACGTGAGCCTGCTGCAGCGGCTGTAGCTCAACTGCTTAGTGCGTGGACGGCCGCGGCGCGGCGGCCGGTTGCTGTGGGCGCAGATCGTCGCCCAGCAGCCCCTCGTCCAGGAGGTCGTCGATTCGCGCCAGTCGCGTGAAGCGCCGTTCGAACTGCTCCCGCGTCAGCCCGTGGGTGCGATACGCGTCGAGGAGCTCTTCTGCCCCGGCCGTCGCGGCCCACTCGCAGTGGAAATCCGGTAACGCCGCACGAAGCCGCCTAAAACTGACCCGGTAGGAACGGGCATCCGGGTCGGGCGCACCGAGGATCGCGACCGGCGCTCCGGTCACCTCACCCGCGACTGCTGCCAGCTCGCTGACCCGGTAGTTCCCCTCGTCGCTTCCGACGTTGAAGGCCCGATCGTGAACCGCCTCGCGATCGGCGCCGAGTGTTGCCAGGAACGCGCTTGCGACGTCACGCACGTGGACGAGAGGCCGCCACGGTGAGCCGTCACTCAGCACGCGTACCTCCCTATCGAGGAATGCGGAGGCGACGAGGTTGTTCAGGACGACATCGACGCGAAGCCTGGGCGAGAAGCCGTAGACGGTCGCGTTGCGAAGATAGACAGGGCTGAAATCATCGTCGGCGAGCCCGTGCAGATCGTCTTCGACGCGGACCTTCGATGCGGCGTACGGCGTCGTCGGCCGCATTGGCGCTTCCTCGTCGACGGTCGCTCCGTCCTCGGTGACGCCGTACACGCTGCACGACGACGCGTAGAGAAAGCGCTTCACGCCGGCGTCGCGGGCGAGGCGCGCGAGTCGAATCGATGCTTCGTGGTTGATCTGCCAGGTGTGCTCGGGCGCCAGGTTGCCGAGCGGGTCGTTCGAGAGGGCCGCGAGATGCACGACAGCATCGACCCCCTGCAACTGCTCCGCGGTGGCGTCGCGGAGATCCAGCTGCGCAGTCGGGACCTGTACCGGTGCCGGCCCAAGGTCGCAGCCGCTGAACAGCCCACTGTCGAGCCCTGTCACCTCATGGCCCGCCGCCACGAAGCTGGGTGTGAGGACAGAGCCGATGTAGCCGAGGTTGCCGGTGACGAGAACCTTCATCTCGCGCTATTCCAGCACATGAGGCTCAGACAGCCGGTGCCGACGATGCCAGGCGATCGTCGCGGCAAGGCCCTCGTGGAGCGCCGTCTGCGGCGCCCACCCAAGTAGCCGCTCTGTCTCCGCGACATCAGCGACGCGTGTTGGCTCGAGCGGCCGGTCGGGGAGGGCACCGACGATCGGCCGCGTCGCGGTGCCCACGAGCTCGCAGGCCTTCTCGACGAACTCGGCGGTACTGATCAGGCCCCCCGAGCCGAGGTCGACGGTGCGCCCCTCGACCCCGGCTGCCAGCGCCATCCGGGCGAGACCGTAGACGACATCGTCGACATAGACCCAGTCGATCAGCCGCGTTCCGCTCGTGATCTCGGGGGCCTCATCTCGGAGGAGGCTCTCGATCACGTACGGGACGAGCTTCGTCGGGTCCTGCTGGGCCGGTCCGTAGACCATGAAGACGCGCGCGATCGTCCCCGGAAAGTCGTAGAGAGCGTGGAACATCCGGACGTAGTCACTGGACGCCCACTTCGAGGCGGCGTAGGGAGCGCTCGGGATGCGGTCGGCCGAGCCGGCGTCGGGCTCGACCAGCGAGCCCGTGACGACGAAGCGCTCGCAGCCGGTCTCGGCCAACGCGCTCAAGAGGTTCACGGTCGTGTGCAGATTGCTGTGAAACGTGGGGAGGACGTGCTCGAGCCCCGGGGCGCCCCAGACATGGCTCGCCAGGTGGAAGACGTAGCCAGGTCGCGTCGCTGCGAGCAGCTCGCGCGTCGCGATCGGGTCGGTGAGGTCGACCTGCCAGTGCCGTCCGGCCGACGCGGGGCCTTCGGCTCGCCGGCTCGCCGATTGCACGTCCCAACCCCGCGACTGGAGCAGATCACACAGCCGGCTCCCGATGAAACCTGCGCCGCCCGTCACGAGCGCAGGGCGGCCCGACCCGTGCTCGATGCCGGCTGTGTCGAACGCGAACTCTCGTGCGGGCTGCATGGACTCTCCTTCGAGGCTTGACGACACCTTACTTCCGGCTACTGTCGGTTCATCGCTCAAGCTTCGACATACGACGACGCCGCTCGCACATGCACGTAGCGGTGCTGGGAACCGGCATGGCGGGGCTCGGCGCAGGGCACGTACTCGAGGCGGCCGGCGTTCCGTTCACATGCTTCGACCGCAATCCGCATTTCGGCGGGCACACCCATTCCTTCCGCTACGAGGAAGGGTTCGTCTTCGACGAAGGCGGTCACATCTCGTTCACGAAGCACGAGCACATTCGCGAGTTGCTCGCCGCGAATATCGACGGGCAGCACGAAGAGCCGCAGCTGAAGATCGACAACTACTGGCACGGTCACCGCATCACGCATCCCGTGCAGGTCAACCTCGTCGGTCTGCCCCCGGAGTTGATCGCCGACATCGTTCGCGACTTCGTCGCCGTGAACGGGGAACCGCTGACCGACCAGGCCGACTATGCCCAGTGGCTCCTGCAGGCGTATGGCAAGACGTTCGCCGAGACGTTCCCGATGGTGTACGGCCGCAAGTACCACACCGTCGGCATGGATCAACTCACGACCGACTGGATCGGCCCGCGAATGTACCGCCCGAGCCTCGACGAGATCGTGATCGGCGCTGTCGCGGGCCAGCGGGCGTCCGTTCACTATGTCGACACCTTCCGCTATCCGTCGTTCGGCGGCTTCAAGACCTACCTCGAGGCGTTCGCCCGGCGATTCGAGCTTCGCCTCGAGCACGACCTCGTCGGTCTCGACCCGCTCGCGCGACGCCTTCGCTTCGCGAACGGTGAGTCGTTCGCGTACGACCGCGTCATCTCGTCGGTCCCGTTGCCCGACCTCATCCCGACGATCGACGGTGCCCCGCAGGAGGTGCTGGACGCGGCGAAGCAACTCGCCTTCACGACGGCTGTCCTCATCAACCTCGGGATCGATCGCTCCGACCTGTCCGACACCCACATCACGTACTTCTACGACGACGACATCGTTTTCTCACGCGTGAATCTGCCGCACATGTTCTCGCCGCACAACGCGCCTCCGGGCTGCGGGACGATCCAGGCCGAGGTGTACTTCTCCGAGAAGTACCGGCCGCTCACCGCCGATCCGTCCGAGCTGATCGCGCCGGCGATCGCCGATCTGAGGCGATGTGGCTTCATCCGCGAGGACGATTCGATCCTGCTGCAGGATGCGGTCGTGAATCGCTACGCGAACGTGATCTATGACCACGACCGCGCGGGCGCAGTCGAGATCGTGCACGCCTTCCTCGACGACGTGGGTGTGGACTACTGCGGCCGGTATGGGAACTGGGATCATGCGTGGACCGACGAGGCGTTCATGAGCGGTGAGGAGACCGCCGCGCAAGTCGTCGACGCGCTCTCGATTCAGGGCTGACCCCGCGCAGTCAACCGGGAAAGAGCTGGGCCTGCTCGTCGCGGAGGCGGTCGATCAGACGCCCGGCCGGCACCGTCACGTCGTCGTAGCACAGCGGCTGGTCAGCGAGCACGCCCCTGACGAGGGTGCAGTCCGGCGAGATTCCCATCGGCAGCAGATTCTCGGGCCTCGTCACCTCGATGTTGTCGATCGAGCCGTAGGCCATGAACCCGCCGATACCGTCGAGTGTCTCGCCGGCACGGAGATCGCGCTTGGCGACGGCGAAGACCTCGCAGCGCGGCCCGGCGAGCGGCGTGACCGCGGCGTCGCCGAAGAGCACCGCGCGGGCGGCCGTCAGCGGCGCTTCGGCCTGAGGCAGGTGCCACGGGGCGTAGAACACGTAGAGAGGGCCTGGGCCGAGCTTGAAGTGCTCGAGGTAAATGCGTGCCGTGGGGTCATCCGCTCTGCAGACGGCGAAGACACCTGAACCGGGCTCCGCGCCGACGCAGAAGTCGACCATGCCCTCGCGGTGGGGCTGCTCGTCATAGAGCGACGCCAGTTCGTTCACGTGGTCGCACCGGTAGCCGTTCATGCCCCGCTGCGCGACCCCGAAGCCCGTTGCGTTGGCGAGGATCGCGAGCTCCATCGAGAGCTTCGTCCCGTCGGCGTAGGAAGAGACCTTCTGCGGATCCTGGTCCACCGATTCAGCGAAGCCTCGCTGCGTCTCTGGCGTTCGGTGACGGTCGAGGAAGCCCTTCAGATTGCCGGCGAGGATCGGCCGCAGCCCGATCGTCCGGAGGTAGCGGATCAGGTTCATCGCCACGCCTGGCTCGTCTCCGTCGGTGTAACTGATGATCACGCCGGCGGCGTCGGCCCTCGCCTTGAGCAACGGGCCTACGGTCGAGTCCAGCGCCGCGTTGAGGAGCACGACGTGCTTGCCATGGCCGATCGCATCGAGCACGGTGATCGCGCCGAAGTCGACGTCGCCGGTGGCCTCGATCACGACGTCGACGCTCTCGGCTCGGCAAACGACCGTGGCGTCGTCAGTCACGGCCGGAGCTCCGCGGGCGATCGTGGCATCCAGGGCCTCGGGCGTCTCGACCATCAGCGGCGTGGCCGCGCCGGGTCCCTCATAAAGGGCCGCCGCGCGCGCGAGCGTTCGGTTCGACACGGCGACGAGCTCGATGCCAGGCATGCGCAGCGCGTGCGCCGCGATTCCGCGTGCGATGTACCCGGCTCCGACGAGCGCGACTCTGATCGGCCGCCCGTCGGCGGCACGGCGCTCGAGTGCCTGATCGAGCAGGATCATCGGCCGAGCAGGATCATCAAGCCGAGCAGCGTCAGTTCCCGGGCGACCGGTGGCGAGTCCACGGAACACGACCTGTCTCGGCGATCGCGTCGAGCTTCTGCTTGTCCTTGATCGTGTCCATCGCCTCCCAGAAGCCCTCGTAGCGGTACGCCAGGAGCTCCTTCCGTTCGATCAGGCGGGCAAAGGGAGAGTCGACGAGCTCGTCCCCGGTCTCGATCACATCGAAGATCCCGGGTCTGAAGACGAAGAAGCCGCCGTTGATCCAGACGTCGGCGTCGGCGAACGGATGCACGCCCTGGACGACGCCGTCGGTGTCGGCGTCGACGAGGTGGTACTCGACCGGCGGCCGAACTGCCATGAAGAGGCCGGTCTTCCCGCTCTCCTCGAGCGTCCGGACCATCTGGTCGAGCGGCGCATCAGTGAGCCCGTCCCCGTAGGTCACGAGGAAGGTCGATTCGCCGGCCAGGTGGCTCTCGACCGACTTGAGGCGCTCGCCGAGTGTGGTGTTCATGCCGGTGTCGACGAAAGTGACGCGCCAATCGTCGGTGTCGCTGCCGAGGAGCTCGACCTGGCCGGCGGTGAGCACGAAATCGTTCGCGAGCGCCTCGTTGTAGTTGAGGAAGTAGTCCTTGATGCTCTCGGACTGGTAGCCGAGACAGAGGATGAAGTCCGTGTGCCCCCAGGAGGCGTACCACTTCATGATGTGCCAGAGGATCGGCCGTGCGCCCACCCGGATCATGGGCTTCGGAACCGTTTGCGTCGCCTCGCCCATGCGAACGCCCAGGCCGCCGCAGAACACGACGACCTTCACGCGGCCCCCTGCTGGGATGTTCCGGCGTCCACGTCTCGAAGCTTAGTGAGGCGAGCGCAAATTGCCAGATGGCGACTTCAGTTCGGGCTCGATCCGGCCGATGGATGCTACTGATGCAGCAGGCGCTTGAGAGGGGACGCGGGGCGTGACGAACACAGAGAAGATCCTGGTCGATGTCGGCATCCCGACCGGAGGGAGGGCGACGTACCTCTCCGAGGCGGTCGGCTCTGCCCTCACCCAGAGCCTTGCCGAGATCCGTGTGACGGTCGGCGAGAACGGGGCGGGCACGGCGGCGGTCGAGGAAGCTCTTGCGCCTTGGCGCAGCGACCAGCGCCTGCGTCACCTCGTCCACGGCGTCGATCTCGGGCCTGCGAAGAACTACACCGCGGTCGCAGAGGGTGAGGCCCCGTATCTCGCGATCCTCCACGACGACGACCGCTGGGACTCCGAGTTCCTCGAGCGCCGGGTCGCGTTCCTGGAGGAGCATCCCTCGTGCTCGTTCGTCTTCTCAAGGTGCTTCTTGATCGACTCCAGAGGCTCGTATGTGGATGTGTGGGAGGACGTCCTCGCGCCGGGAGTCCATTCGCCTGCATCGTTCCTGCCGGCGCTCTACGAGCACAACATCGTTCCCGTGCCGACCGTCGTCGTGCGCCGGTCCGCCTACGAGTCGATCGGTGCCGCCTTCCACGACCTGCTCTTCAACGACCACGAGTTCTGGCTGCGGCTTGGAAGCCGCTGGGACGTCGGATACCTCCCGACGATCGATGCCGCGTACCGTGTGCACAACAACCAGACGACCTTCGCGAACCGGCGGCGACTCGGCGAGAACCGCATCAGTTTTTATGCAGCGGTCGACGAGACGACGCCCGCCGTCGTTGTCGATCGCTCGGTTCGACGGCGGGCGAGCGCGTCCGCGCACCTCCAGGTCGCAGGCGACGCAATGGAGCGCGGAGAGCGAGGCGACGTCATCCGGGAGGTGGCGCGGGCAGCCATTGTCTCACCCAGGACCATGCTGCATCGCCGAGAGGGACGGCGAGCTGCGCTGCTGATCGCCGCCTCGGTACTGGGGCCGCCCGGTCGCGCCCTGTGGCGGTCGCGAAGAGATTTCGGGCGGCGGCGGGCCGACGCGATGGGCGCGCGGCGCGCGGGAGTTGCGCGGCTCGGTCTGCCTGTATCCGACCCGCCTCTCTTCTCGGTGGTCATTCCGGCGCGCAACGCGCAGGACACAATCGCCCAGGCGCTCGACTCCGTTCTCATCCAGACGTGCCAGCAGTTCGAGATCATCGTTGTCGACGACGGCTCGACCGACGCCACCGTTCAAATCGCGACCGAGAAGGCTGCCGACCGCGTGACGATCGTGAGCCAGGAGAACCAGGGCGTCTCCGCTGCCCGGAACGCCGGTATTCGCGTCGCACGCGGAGCGTATATCAGCTTTCTCGACGCCGATGACCTGTGGCTGCCGACGTATCTCGCGAAGGCGATCGAGGCGCTCTCGGGCGATCCCGAGCCGGGGCTCGTGTTTACGGATGCCTGGGTGTACGACGAGCCGGCTGGACGCATTCGCCGTCAACCGATGATGGCGCGCCGGCGTCCCACGGATGACCTTCCGTCGGAACCAGCCGCGTTCTTCTCGCTGCTGCTCCGCGGCAACTTCGTCTACACGTCGGCGACGGTGCCCAAGGACGTGTTGGAGCAGGTCGGCGGCTTCGACGCGGAGCTCACGCGTGCGGAGGACTACGACCTCTGGCTGCGTATCTCCGCGGCGGGCTTCAGCGCGAGCTATGTTCCAGGGCCGCTCGCGCTCTACCGCCTCCATGGCAGCGCGCGGTCGCTCTCGAGCGACCGCCTCGAGATGAGCCGTGGCGAGTCGGAGGTGCTCCGCCGGCTCCTCGACCGCCACGCGCTTCCGGAGCCCCACATCGCGCTCGCACAATCGCGCCTCGATCAAGTCGGCGCGGCCGTGACCCGGCTCGAACGCGGAGAGCACCCGCAGCGGACCCTGCGGCGGCGGCTCGTCCGGCGGGCCAATCGCCTGGTGCACGAGGGGACGCTGTACGGACCTGCACCGCCGGAGGTGCTCGGGGCGTTCCCGGACCTGGTCGCTGCGCGGCCCGGCTCAGCGTCGTCGTAGACGTTCAGGGAACGAGCGTGAGCTTGCGGCAGTAAAAAGCCTCCGCGTATCGCGTCGGCGGGGCCGCTTCGATGCCTCGGATTCGGAGCAGCGACAGCAGAAGCTCCTCGTCGAACCACTGCTTCGACGACTGGCTCGCGAACTGCTCACGGATCAGCTCCGCCTTTCGCTGCGCGACCTCAAGGTCGATCGGGACGAAGACGTTCGGGCTGCCAAGGTCACCGTCGTACTTCGGGATCTCGTACTCGAGAATCAAATGACGCCGGAACGTGTTCCAGGTGAGCTCTGAGACGAGGCGGTGGTCCTGATGGCGGTCGTGCTCGGTGTGGGTGAAGATGACCGTCGGATCGACCGACGCCTTGAGCGCCTCGAACCAGTTCTTCACCTCCTCGCCGCGATGCGGGAAGAAGCCGTCGCGAAAGGATTCGATGCGGAGGTCGATGCTCGCGGCGCCCGCGAGAAAGAGCTGTGCGCTCGCCTCGGCCTCGGCGCGACGTTCCCCGTCGGCGCTCAGCACGGCCCACGTCACCTCGACCTCCGGCCGACGTTCGAGGAGCGTCAGCAGCGTGCCGCCGCAGCCGATTTCGATGTCATCGGCGTGACAGCCGATCGCAAGGACGCGCATGGGCTGGGCGCCCGACGTGCTCAGCGAGAACGGCTGCATCTACGCGAGGTCGACCGAGTGGGCGGTCGTTTCGGCACTCGCCGGGTCGAGCACGGTCGCTTTCGGAATCGGAACGATCAGCTTGCCGCCCCAGTCGGCGATGTACGCCAATTGCTCGGCGATCTCGTCGATGAGGTTCCACGGCAGCACGAGCACGTAGTCGGGCCGCGTCAGCGCGATCTGCTCCGTCGGGAAGATCGGGATATGCGTGCCCGGGGTGTACATCCCGTGCTTGTACGGGTTGCGATCGACGGTGTAGTCGAGAAAGTCGGTTCGGACGCCGCAGTAGTTCAGCAACGTGTTCCCTTTGCCGGGAGCGCCGTAGCCGACGATCTGCTTGCCCTCGCGTCGAAGGCGCACGAGCAGGTCGAGCAGGCTGCGCTTCGACTCACGCACCTCCTCAGCGAAGCTCCCGTACGTGTCGAGCTCATCGAGCCGTGCGGCATCCTCGCGTTCGAGCAGCTCTGCGACGGCGGCCTCGCGCGGCCGTTCTCCGGTCGCGCAGACGTAGAGGCGCAACGAGCCGCCGTGTGTCGTCAACTCGTCGACGTCGTAGACGTCCAGGCCGTGCGCATTGACGATGCGGATCGCAGTCTTCAGCGAGAAGTAGCAGAAGTGCTCGTGGTAGATCGTGTCGTACTGAAGTCCCTGGACGAGCCGGAGGAGATGGGGGAACTCGAAGGTCGCGGTCCCGTCCGGCGCGAGCAGAATCGCGACACCTTCGACGAAGTCGTTGACATCCGGCACGTGGGCGAGCACGTTGTTCCCGGCGATCAGATCCGCGTGGCCGTGCTCTGCGGCGACCTGACGGGCGAGAGCGGCCCCGAAGAACTCCGAGAGCGTCGGAACCCCGATCTCCTCGGCCGCAGCAGCGATGTTCTGCGCCGGCTCGATGCCGAGAATTCGAACCCCCGTCCCGAGGAAATGGCGGAGCAGGTAGCCGTCGTTCGAGGCCAGTTCGACCACGAAGCTCGAGCTGTCGAGCGACAGTCGCTCGATCATCAGCTCGACATAGCGTCGGGCGTGCTCCACCCATGACGTCGAGTACGACGAGAAGTACGCGTACTCGACGAAGATCTCATCTGGCGACACGAAGCTGTCGAGCTGGACGAGCCGGCAGTCGTCGCAGGCGCGCGCGTGGAGCGGGAAGAAGGGCTCCATCGACTCGAGCCGCTCGGCAGGCACGAAGCTCTCGCACAGTGGAGACATCCCGAGATCGACGAAGGTCGTCGACAGGGCGCCGCCGCAGAACCGGCAGCGGGCGATCCGGACCATGCCGGGGGGATCCTCAGTCGCAGACACCTCTCGAAGCATACGAGCCTGTCAACCCCCGGCCGTCTCAGCGGAGGTCGTAGAGCACTGCGAGTGCGCCGGGCGCGCGAACCGACGTGAGTCGCGGTCCGCGCTTGTCGAGCTCGGCCAGGACACGTCCGTAGAGGAACGCCTTCTCCCGGGCATCAGCAACATGCGAGAGCAAGACCCAGGTCCGTCCGGCCGGGAGTTCGCGGAGCGCTTTGAGGTAGGCGTTCTCATCCCGGCCGAGGTATGGCTGGATCTCCACCTTCGAACCGGATCGCAGCGCAGGCGCCCACTGGCTCGTGCCGCCCGGCGCGTCGGTGAGGCGCCACGGAGTCACGCCGGCGCAGTGACACGCGCCGTAGTAGGCCAACGCGTACTGGGCGGGATAGGTGACGAACAGCCGGTCGCCGGGGTGCTTCAGCTTCGCGACGGAGCGCAGAACCGATCGAACCTCTTCCCGGTGCGTCGGGTGCATCGCCGTCCGGGCGTCGGCACGCACACCCCCCTCCAGTGCCAGCACGACGAGTCCGAGTCCGAGAACGACCCCGAGCTTCCACGGCAACCGCTTCGCGCAGAGGAGGACGCCCTCGGCGACGAAGAGGGCTGCCGCGGGGACGACGAAGAGGACGGTTCGGCCCGAGATCGGGTAGTGGCCGAAGACGGATGCTCCGATCGTGACGACGATCGGAGTCGCGACGAGCAGGGTCGGCCACGGGCGGCGTCGGATCAGCGCGAGCACGCCGACGATCCCGATCGCACCCACGACGTAGGTGATGAGCCTGATTTCGAGCCCCGAGGTCGGCAAGCCAAGATCGGCCGCGACCGAGGTCGGCAACTTCGAGATCGAATGCATGATGCTCGACCCGTTGCTTCCACTCCCTCCCGATCCGCCGAGCGAGGGGCTGCCCGTGTACGAGCGAAGCACTCCTGCGGAGGAGTGCAGTGCGTGGAAGAGCACAGCTCCGGCGGCGACCGCCCACACGCCGACGACGGCTGCCGTCCCCGGCCGGAGCCGGCGCCACTGCACGAGGTCTGCGGCAAGGAGCACTGCACCGATGCCGGCCGCGACGAACACGGCAGGCTGCGAGATCACGATGGCCAGGGCACCCGTCGCCGCGGCGACTGCCGCCTCGCGCCGGCTGACGCCGTCGCGCACCCTGAGACCGACCCAGACGAGCAGCAAGAAGGCGGTGACGTCGCCCGAGTACTGCTTCAACTCGCTCGAGTAGTAGATGAGCGACGGTGAGAATGCAGTCAACCCGCACGCGAGCGGGATGGCCGTCCGCGAGCACACGCGCCTCGCCACCGGCGCAATGAGCACGAGTGTCGCGAGGCCGAGCAGGAGTGGCAGCGCACGGAGGGTCAGCTCACTCGTTCCGATCGTTGCCGCTCCCTTCTCGAGCAGCAGGAAGCCCGGCGCCGCGCCCTGGTTGAAGTCGAGCTGGCCGAGTATCGTGCTCCAGCCGCGCCTGATGAGATTGAGCGCAAGGAACGACTCGTCGAGCCAGAGCGAGCGATTGGTCGCATATGCCCTGATGCGCAGGAGCGCCCCGCCGACGAGGACGACACCGACCGCGACGGACACCACGTCGACGCGCGCGAAGATCCCTCGTGCGCTGGACGATTCAGCTTGCAGCTGAGCGGCTGGTGTGGAGATCAAGAGGCTACGTTAACCCCGTGATCGACCCGCACGCGATTGCGCGAGCCACGGTTGTCGTGCCGACGTACGGTCGCCGGGCCGCGCTCGAGCGCTGTCTGGACGCCCTGCAGCGCCAATCGATGTGGCCGGCGCTGGAGGTGATCGTGGTGCACGACGGCCCCGCCGAGACCGCGCCCGCACCGCCGGGCGTCCGCGTCGTCCAGACAGATGCGCGGCGCGGGCCTGCGTCGGCCCGGAACGCCGGAGCCCGGCTTGCCACCGCGCCGTTCGTGCTCTTCACCGATGACGACTGCCTGCCGGCGGCGGACTGGGCGGAGCGGCTCGTCTCCGCGTTGTCGGATGGCGCGGCCGTCGTGGCGGGGCGGACGACCTCCGATGCGAACGCCCTCACCCGCGCCTCGCAGGTGATCGCCGACGAGCTCATGGCGGCTGGGTCGGACGAGGGGTCGCTGGCGTTCGCTCCCACCCTGAACCTCGGGTGCCGGCGTGAGGTGATGGAGGAGATCCCGTTCGACGAAGCCTTTGGCGAGGCTGCCGGCGAAGATCGAGCGTGGTGCCTGCAGCTGCGCGCGCGCGGCCTTGCGATCGTGTTCGTGGCAGGTGCGCTGGTCGATCATCAGCCCAATCTGAGCCTGACGCGTTTCGTTCGCCAGCACGTGCGCTACGGGCGTGGCTCGCTGAGGTTTAGGGCGCGGTACGAACGCCCGCTCGCGTCGCCGTCCTTCTATCTCGACCTGGTGCGGCGCGGCTTTCGCGCAGGCCCCGCGGTGGGCGTTTTCGTGCTCGTCGCACAGGCGGCCGCCGCACTCGGCGTCGCCACAGAGCGGGTGTCGCTTTTTAGATCGTGACGCGGCGGCGGGCATGCCGCGCAATCGCGTACGGGACGGCGGCAATCGACACGGCGTGGTGGAGGGCGTGCAGGAACACGCCGCAGACGGCTGCGACGACCCCCTGGCGCCGACGCAGGACCCGGTAGAACCGGAAGTTGAGAGCGACGAAGACCACGGCCGCGAGAGCAGCAGCCGCCAGCGTCCCGATGAGCAGTGCGAACACCGCCGCGATCACCGCGAGTGCGCTCATGCGGTGACGCCAGCTCAGATTGAGATCGGTCGACGCGTGACCGTGGCGGATGATCAGGTCGATCCACGGCACGGCCCGATGATGGAAGTCGGTCTTGACCATCTCTCGAAGCGACCAGATCTTGAGGTGCGTTCCGAGGATCGTCGGGTCGAGGATGACCTCCTCGCCCGCGGCAGTGAGGCGGATGCCCAGGTCGATGTCCTCGAGCCAAAGCCGCTGTGGATCGAATCCACCGACCGCTTCGAACGCTTCGCGGCGTACCGCGCCGAGGCCGGCCCAGAAGGTCCCGACGGGACCTGCCGATCCTTGATGGACGTGATGGTGCAAGAGATTGCGGAAGCCCGAGACCATTCCCGATCCGCGCGGCGCGTCGTCGTAGGAGCCGAAGACTGCAGCCGTCTGCGGCCGGGCCTCGAGCGCCGCATGCAGGCGACCGATTGCATCCGGATGCACGACGACGTCGGCGTCGACGAAGACGAGGATGTCGCCCGTGGCGATTGCGACGCCCTGGTTGCGCGCGAGGCCGGCGCCGGGCCCCGCGGCGGACTCGATGACGATGATCTCGGCAGGGGCGTCGTTCGAAGCCCTGATCGCCGCCAGGCAGGCTGCGAGCGTCTTCGGATTGTCTGTCGCCGGAACGATCAGCGAAAGGCGACCGGTGCGTGCCTTGGCGGCCGGGTCGCCCTCCTCGATGACGGGGAGCGGAAGGGGGAGGTGGACGACCTCGCCAGGGCCTAGTTCGGCCGGAGCGGTCTCGGACGGCGCCGGCACGATCTCCAGCACGCGCGGAGCCTCAGCGAGCTCCTCGGCCCGGTCGAGTTCAGCTGGGAGCGGATCGCGAAGCGAGGACACTAGACGCGCACCTTGTCCGTGGGGTCTTCCTGCAGAGGCACGGGCCGGCCGCCCTCGGCGAGCGAGCGTTCGACGGCCTCGATCGTGCGAATCACGTCGAGCCCGACCTGCGGCGACGAGCGAAGCGGTTGCCCCTCGCGGATCGCGGCGGTGAACTCCGCGAGCTCGATTGACAGAGGCTCGCTGGCAGCGACGCGGGGCGAGACGATGTCGCCGCTGCGATAGGTGAGGCGGAACTCGCCGAAGCTGCCGGGGTCAGGCAGATCGGCGCCCGTGTCGAAGACCCGAACCGGCTCGGTCGCGGTGTCGTCGTAGACCACCATCTTGCGACTCCCGACAATTGCCGTGCGGCGAAGCTTGCTCGGCGCGAGCCACGAGAGCTCGACGTGGGCGATCGTTCCCGACGGGTACGTGAGGTTGATGAACGCGACATCCGGGATGTCGGGGAGCACACACGAGCGGCTCAGGCCAGATGCGCTCGACGGCAGTTCCTCGAGGAGGTACCGGAGAATGGAGAAGTCGTGCGGGCCGAGATCCCACACGACGCTCACGTCCGGTTGATGCAAGCCGAGATTCACGCGGCTCGTCGTGACGAACAGGATGTCGCCGATCTCACCCGAGTCGATCAGCTCCTTGATCTTCACGACGGGTGGGCTGTACAGGAACGTGTGGCCGGGCATCAACACAAGCCCGCGGGTCTCGGCGATCCCGATCAACTCGGCCGCTTCCTTCGAGGACGCGGCGAGCGGCTTCTCGACGAAAACGTGCTTGCCGGCGCGCAGGGCCTGCGCCGCAAGCTCGAAGTGCGTCGACACGGGAGTCGCAATCGCGACGGCGTCAACGCTGTCGTCGTTGAGGACGTCCTCGAGTTGTGCAGCCTCGCGCACCGAGGGGTAGCGGAGCGAGACGCGCGCTCGTGCGTCGGGGTTGGGGTCGACGATCCAGGTGGGCTCTGCGGAGGGAAGCTCGAAGAGGTTGCGGACGAGGTTCGGCCCCCAGTAGCCGACACCCACGACGGCGACACGGACGGGGGTCATGCGGTTTCCTTGTCGCCGCGGAGCATCAGGAACGGCGTCCGGGCAAGCAGGCGGAGGTCGAGCCCGAGCGTCCACGAGCGGGCGTAGGTGACGTCGAGTTGCAGTGCATCCGCGAAGGTCGTGTGCGCTCGTCCCGTGACCTGCCACAGCCCGGTCAGCCCCGCAGGCACGCGGAAGCGCTCGAAGTGCTGCGGCTCGAAGTGGTCGGTCTCGTAGGGGATGCACGGGCGCGGGCCGACGAGAGACATGTCGCCCCAGAGCACGTTCAGGAGCTGCGGCAGCTCGTCGAGGCTCGTCTTGCGCAGCCAACGCCCGACCCTGGTGATCTCGTTCGGCCGACCGAGCTTGTAGAGGCCGCCTTCCTCGGGCGCCGACTCGCCGTTCATCAGCTTCTCGATGTACTCGCGGTGCGGGGCTTCGTCGGTGTTCGCTCTCATCGTCCTGAACTTCAAGACGGTGAACTCACGCATATGCATCCCGAGCCGCTTCTGCCGGAAAAACACAGGCCCGCGACTATCGAGCTTGACTGCGATCGCGATCCCGGCGAACAGGGGAGCGATGAGCACCAAGCCGGCCGCGGCGCCGATCACGTCGATCGCGCGCTTGAGCAGGCGCGACGTGCGAGAGAGACCGACCGGTGGCAGCCCGAGCAGAGGCAGTCCCTCGACCGAGTGGAAGACGACCTGCTCGCCGAACGCCTCGTAGAGGCGCGGCACGACGTCGACCTGGACGTTCAACTCCCGCAGGAGGCGGATCGACTCGAGCGCCTCGTCGTGCCGGTCATTCGAGAACGCGAAGATCACGCGGTCGATGCTGCGCTCGCGCACGAGGCGCGGCAGATCGTCCGGCCCGCCGAGGATCTTCAGCTGCCGGAGGTCGCCTCGCTGGTCCTTCGGCCCGGTGTCGACGAAGCCGAGCAGCCGCATCCCGTACTCGGGGTGCTGGAAGAGCTTGCGCCCGATCACCTGGCCGACGGTGCCTGCGCCGACGATGACCGTGTTCTGGACGTAGGGCGGCAGGCGCCTGGCCATCGCGCGAGCGGTGCTCCGGGCGAGGATCATGAACACGATCGCGAGAAGCCAGAACGTCGCCAGCTTCTTCTGGTTGGGATCGGTGAGCCCCGTCAGCCACGAGAGGGCAAAGAATCCCCAGGCACAGACCGTGACGAGGTGGAAGACGCTCGCAATCTCATCGACGGTCGAGTGGTAGGCGCGCTCGTCGTCGCGGTCGTACAGCCCGTAGAGCTTGGCCCCAAGGATCCAGATCGGGAGCGTCGCGATGAAGACCAGCGCCTCGAAGCCGGCCCCGACGCTCGAGATCAGCCCGGCGTTTCCGGCGAAGGCAAGCTCTGTGATCCCGAAGGCGAGGCTGAGGCCGACGACGTCGGCCGTAGCGAGCATCCTGCGGACGAGCCACCCGCGCCCGTGGCCGCGGCGCGCGGCCGTGGCCGTGGTCGCCTCGGACGTCCGGCCCACGATTTGCGGCAGAAGTCGCTCGGCGAGGCTCATGAGACGCGTGCTTTCTTGGCGCCGCAAAAAGGGCGAGCGAGCGCGCCCGGTTGCCAGGTGACATGCGTCATGTGTGCCGCCGTTCTTATCTCTGCCGCATCGCGACCCACGAGTACCCTCCGCTCCCCTCACCGCTTTTTCTTCCCTGAAACGCGAGTCCGTTTCGCGTTAGGGGCCGCCGCCCGGCGGGCCCTTCAGTGATTGTAAGTCACGCTTGTAAGAAAGATATGCCCAGCGCCGAGAACCCATTCGTTTGGTGATGAAACCCCGACTTGGGTCTAGCTCTGGGCCGGAGCGCCGCTCCGGGAGCCGGCAGGGCGGACAGGTTTTCCGCTGCTGTCGGTCAGATCGGCCTTCAGACGGGTCCGTGCGCGGTGCAGCGCGACGTCGACCGCATTCGGCTCGAGGTCGAGAAAGGCTCCGATCTCCCGCGACGAGAGCCCACCGCCGTAGCGGAGTGCCAGGAGCTCGCGTTCACGGTCATCGAGCCGGGCGAGCGCGCCCGACAGCTCGAGCCGCCTGAGCGTGTCTTCCTCGAGATCGCGGCCGTCGGCGGCGTCGTCGAGCTCGGAGTGGGCGCCCGAGGTGTTGAGTCGTGCACCGGCCATCGACCGGCGGGCGATCCCGAGGAGCCAGGTCACGGGCGATCCCTTGGCCGGGTCGTAACTGTCTCGATAGCGGACGGCCCGCTCGAAGACGTCGCTCGTGATGTCCTCGGCCGCGGCGCCGTGGCCGACGTGAAAGGCCACGAACGAATAGACACGCCGGATCAGTGGGGTCGGATCGGCGAGCGGATCGCGGGACGGCATCAGGAGCCCCCTTGGAGCGAGGCCTTGTAGTCCGCGATCTCGGGCGAGAACGGGTTCAGGCGAGTCGCGATCCGCAGATCGCGTGCTCGCGCGCGGCGCGGCGCAGCGCGGGCGACGTCGAGCCATGCGCTCCAATTCGTGCGGTCGAGCCGGAGCTCGTGATTGAAGCTTGCCCGCGCCGCGGCCACGTCTCCGGCCGCGAGTTGCGCGTTCCCGAGTTGAGACCAAGGCTCCGGCGACCACGGCATCCAGCGCTGCGCGCGCGCCGCATCGTCGGCTGCCGCCGGCAGCCGGTTCGCAGCGAGGGCGGAGTCGGCCTCCGCCGAGGCTCGATTGCCGGCGAGGCCGGCAAGCGCCGCGACGGCGAGGATCGTGGCCAGGCCCGCAACGCCAATGCGCAGCGGCCCGGACGGAGCAGTCGGATGCAGGCGCGTGCTCTCGCCGGCGGCGATCGCGGCGACTCCCAGGCCGATGACCACGACTCCGAGCACGCTCACCTCCCAGTCCCAGTCGACTGAGGCGTGCACCGCGTAGACGACGACCGCCGCTGCGAGCCCGGGCACGAGTGGTGAGCGCCGAGCCCGGACGCAGGCCGCGAGCGGGACTCCGAGCAGGCAGATGACGAGTACGAGGCCGACAGGCCCGAGCTCGGCCAGCGTCTCGAGGTACAGGTTGTGGGCGTCGCGCACCTTCGCCGCGTTCGGCCGGTTGCGCAGCCAGTAGCGCTCGTAGGTGCCCGCTCCCGAACCGAGCCACGGGTGCAGGCGCGCGTCATCCCAGGCGGCGTGCCAGAGGTCGGCTCGGCCATTCCCGGAGAAACTGAAGAGGCGCCGGTTGAGGTTGGTGCTGTGCGGCACTGGCTTGGAGACGAACGTGTCCTTGGCTCGTTTCGCGAGGTTCACCGGCCCGCCCTCGTGCGCGAGCGCGACACCGGCAGCAGCGAGCACCACCGCGAGGCAGACGAGGCCGAAGGCGACGCGCACGCCGCGTGGGAATGCGACGTGCCGCACGAGGAGCGACCGCGACGCCTCGATACCGGCAGCGAGCGCCACGAGCGCGACAATGCGCCAGGCGGCCGCGTGGCCATCGCGGACCACGACATGGAGCGCCGCTCCGCGGTGCGTGAGACCGCGCCCGTGCTCGCAGACCAGGATCGTGAGGACCGCCGTAGGGGCGGTCGTCAGAAGCACTGCCGCGAGCTGGATGCGCCGTGGGTCGAGCAGCAGCGCGACGACGAGCGCGACGCCGAGCGAAAGCCATGCGGCACGGCCGAACGTGAAGTAGAACGTCGCGACGAGCACGGGCACGGCAGCTGCAGCGGCGCATCTGCTCCACAGGTTCCGGGCGCGCGCGACGAACATCAGAGCCAGCAGCAAGCCGATCGCGACGAACAGGGCGAGCGCGTTCCAGTACCCGAGCGGATCGGCGAGCCGGTAGACACCAAGCGGCTCGAACACACCGAGCCGAGCGGGGAAGAGCCGCGTGGCAAGTGCGTAGGTCGCCACGGCGACGATTGCGACCAGCACGCTGCCCACGAACACGGGGACTGTGCTCCGGCGGATGAAGGTCACCGCGGCAAGTGCTGCGGCCACATAGAGGATCGCGCGCTCGCTTTCGAGCACGCTCTGGTCCGGCACCGTCGACCACGAGATCGAGAGCGCGGTCCAGATTGCCATCGCGGAGACGGCGGCGACCATGGCAACCCGCCAGGCGGTCAGCGTCTCCGTCCGGCCGAGCGCCCACGCGACGATCGTGGGCGCGAGCAGCAGCAGCGCCCCCCAACCCCAGGAGGTCGGGAAGTAGCCGCCCTGCGACGAGGCGAGCGCGATGACGAAGATCGACGTACCTGCGCCGACGAGCAGTCTGGACCGATTCGCCAGGTCACCGAGGCCCAGTGAGAAGGCGCTCCGAGCCGGGAGGACATCGGGCCTCGAGAAGGCGGACACGGCGGCCGCGATTCTTGGTGCTACGAGACGAGCCGGGCGCGACGTTCCGAGGCGCGCGAGGAGGACGGGGCGGTGGGTGGCGCGCCGTAGTAGTACTGCGTTTGGGCGGGCGCTCCGGTGATGACGACGCCGAGCTTCGCTGCCGGGCACCGCGCGAGAATCTGCTGAACGTCGCGCAGATTGGCGCGCTCCACGAGCCCGAGCCGCGCGAGGACGATCATGGCGTCGATCTTGGCGCTGAGCGAGATCGCGTCGCTGACCGGTAGAAGCGGCGGTGCGTCGATGAAGACGAAGTCGTAGCGCTCCCTGAGTTGGGCGAGGATTCGTTCGGCCGCGGCGCTCTCGACGAACTCGCCGGGGTTCAACGGCAGCGCGCCGCTTGCGATCACGTCGAGCCGGGCCACGCCGTGGCCGTTGTTGAGGTGCTTCGCGTTCGCTGCGCCGACCGAGATCGGGATGTGGTGCACGACCTTGTCGATCGGGGCGAGGTCGAGAGCCGCCTCGGTGAACCCGGGCCGGTCGGCGAGGTCGAAGAACCGGCCGAGAGCGGGGTTATGGAGGTCAAGATCGACGAGAGCGACGCTTGCGCCGCCGCGTGCGACCGAGATCGCGAGGCTCGCGACCGTCGTCGACTTGCCCTCGCGGGCCACGCTGCTCGTGACCATGATGAGCTTGGCCTGCTCGTCGACATTCAAGAACTGGAGGTTCGTCCGGAGCACGCGGAAAGCCTCGGCCTCCGGGCTCGACGGCTGGGTCAGCATCACGATCTCGTCGGCGCGGCGATGCTCGCGCGACGGCTCGGGAATCCGGGCCAGGAGCGGAAGGCGAAGGGTCGCCTCGATCTCGTCGATCGACCGGACGCGCTTGTCGAGCGCCTCCGCGATGAAGGCGAGACAGACGCCGAGGACGAGGCCTCCGAAGAGTCCTAGGAGGGCGTTGCGGCGCGGCCGGGGGCTGATCTGGACGGCGCCCTGCGCCTGGCGGATCAGGTACGTGTTCGAGGTCTGCAGGTTCACGTACAGCTTCAGCTGCTGCTCGCGGGTGAGCAGGCTCGAATATTCGCTGCCGGTGGTGCCGCCGAGCTTGCGCAGCTCACCGAGACGATGCTGGACCTGGGTCAGGGCGGACTGCATCGCAGCCGTGTCGAGTTGGCGGCGATACACGGTGAACTGGCGCCCGTAGGCGGTGGCAAGCTTCGCCGCGAGCGCCGGATCACCGTTCTTGACATTGAAGTTGAGGAGGTCGGCACCAGGGTTCGGGGTGATATTCGACGCTCCGAGGAGGGCTCCGGCCGATTCGTTCACCTTCGTCGCTGTGACGACGCGCTGCGCGAGTTGCGGAGTGCTGGCAATCGCGGCCTGGGTCTCGGCGAACCGGATCGGGTCGGTATAGAGGTTGGTGTTCTGCAGCCCGAGCAGTTCGCTGCCGATGTCCTGCCGGCTCAGGAGCACCTCGGACGACGCCTGGTACACCGGGCTCTGCCGCAGCGCAAGCGCCACCGCAACCACAGGAACGATGATTACCGCCTGGAGGATGATCCACTTGCGCCGCCACAGCAGCGACAAGTAGTCGTCAAGTGTCATGTTCGGCGTCATAGGCGGTTTTAAGACATCGGCCGACGCAAGGGAAGCCTTGAATCAGCCTAGCAGCGGTGCGGGAAAGCTCGGTCGTCGCGTCGATCTTCAGTGGACAACGTTCGGTGTCGCACGGCAGATACCCTCGCAGCCCCGACCGGAGGATTGATGCGGGTTCTCGTCGTCACGAACATGTATCCGAGCGAACAGGCGCCGGGCGTCGGTGCCGTCGTCGCCGACCAGGTCGAGGATCTGCGCGCGCTCGGCGCCTCGGTCGAGCTGGTCGTGATTCGCGGCAGGCTGGGCAAGCGCCAGTACCTGGAGGGTGCCCGGGAGGTGCGGCGGCGCGTGCGGCGCGAGCGGTTCGACGTGATCCACGCCCACTACGGCCTGACGGGCGTCGTGGCGTCGATGCAGCGGCGCGTGCCTGTCGTCACCACCTTCCACGGCAGCGACACGGGGTATGTGCGGTGGCAGGGGTGGGTGTCGCGCGTCGTCGCCCGGATCTCGACGCCGATCTTCGTGACTCAGGACGGCGCGACCCGTCTCGGGCTGCCGGGCGCGGACGTGATCGCGTGCGGGGTCGACCTCGACCTCTTCCGCCCCATCGACCAGGCAGAGGCACGGCAGGCGCTCGGCTGGGGGATCGACGCGCCGGTCGCGCTGCTGCCCGGCGCACGCGCGAACCCGGTGAAGGGCGCCGTTCTGTTCGACGCGGCCGTGCGCGAAGCTCGCGCGGGCTGCCCGGCGCTCGAGAGCCGAACGCTCGAACACCTTCCGAGGTCGGGCGTCGCCCTGTCCCTGAACGCGGCGAGCGTCACCGTGATGACCTCCGACTCCGAGGGATCTCCGGTGACGATCAAGGAATCGCTTGCGTGCGGCACGCCGGTCGTCTCGGTGGCGGTGGGCGACATCCCCGCGCTCATCGCAGGGTTGCCCGGCTGTGCCGTGACCGAGCGCGAGCCCAAGGCGCTCGCCGTTGCGATCCTCGCAGCGCTCGAGGACCGGCAGCCTGCTGCCTTGCGGGAGCGGGTCGAACCGTACTCGCGCCGTCGTGCGGCCGAACAGGTGCTTGCGATCTACGAAAGGGTCGTCAAGCGGCGCCGGCCGGCGAGGTGACCGCATCGAGCAGGACGCGCGCGGCGCGCTCGGACGCGTGACCGTCCCAGCCCGGTACTCCGGCCGCCGGCGCTGACCAGCCGGCGAGCCACTCGGGAATCCGTGCGAGCAGCGCCGGGTCGGTGCCAATGATGCGGTTGGTGCCCTCGGAGACCGTCACCGGTCGTTCGGTGCCGGCTCGCATCGTGAAGCACGCGATCCCGAGGAAGGTGGTCTCTTCCTGCACCCCGCCGGAGTCCGTGATCACCCCTCGGGCGCCTGCCTGCAGCGCGAGGAAGTCGACGTATCCCACCGGCTCCATGAGGTGGAGCCTCGGGTGCGCGGCGGCCGGATCCAGCCGCGCTCGTGTCCGCGGGTGCACGGGAAAAACGACAGGCGCCCAGTCGGCGAGCCGCGCGAGAGCGGCCAGAACCTCGCCGAAGTCGTCACCGTCCACCAGGCCGGGGCGGTGCAAGGTGACGAGGAGATACGGCGTTCCCTCCAGTCCGAGCCGATCGAGGACGGTCGAGGAATCGATCGCGGGACGCATGCGCACGAGCGTGTCGATCATCGTGTTGCCGACGAAGTGAACCCGGTCGGCGCTCACCCCTTCGCGGATCAGGTTGTTCTCGGCTTCGGGGCTGTGGGTGAGGCACCAGTCGCTCAACTGATCGGTGAGCACGCGGTTGATCTCTTCCGGCATCGTGCGGTCGAAGCTCCGAAGCCCGGCTTCGAGGTGCGCGATCGGGATGCCGAGCTTCGCCGCGGCCAGCGCACCGGCGAGGGTCGAGTTCACGTCCCCGGCGACCACGAAGAGCGCGGGGCGGAGGTCGTCCAAAACCGACTCGATTCGTTCCAGGGCCTTGCCGGTCTGCGCGCCGTGGCTGCCGGAGCCCACGGCGAGCTCGTGGTCGGGCGCGGTGATCTGGAGCTCTTCGAGGAAGATCCCGGCCATCTCACGGTCGTAGTGCTGACCCGTGTTGATCAGTACGTGCTCTAGGCCGGGGGCACGTTGCTTCATCGCCGCGATCAGCGGTGCCATCTTGATGAAGTTCGGCCGTGCGCCGACGAGGTATGCGATTGCAGTCGAGTCGTTCATCGGCAGGCCCCGCAGGTTCGTCGGACGATCACGTGCGGTCACACTACGCATCGCACCGGAGTGACGCTTCGCCCCGGCCCGACCGGGGGAAGTGTCAAGCTGCGGCGATGCGGCTCTGGGCGGACATCGAGAATGAGCCGCAGGTCCAGTATTTGCTGCCGTTGCTCGAGGCCTGCCGTCGTAGCGGTGCCGAGACGTTCGTCACCGCTCGCAATTCAGGAGCGACGTTTGAGCTCCTCGAGAACCGGGGTGTCCCGTACGAGCCGGTGGGGGCTGCCTACGGCGCGTCGAAGCCGGCGAAGGTTCAAGGTCTGATCTCCCGCGGCCGCGCCCTGAGTGCGCTGCTGCGGCGTGAGGGCGTGCCGGATGTCCTCGTGTGCGCCTCGCGCGCCGCGGTGCTCGCCGCCCGGCGCCTTCGTGTGCCCTCGTTCCTCGTGTCGGATTACGAGCACGCCAACCTGACGGTTTTTCGCTGGGCGAGGTCGACGATCATGTTCCCGGACGTGATCGACACGTCCGCGTATCGGTCGCGCGGGATTTCCCCACGTCGGCTGATTGCATTTCGCGGCCTGAAGGAGGACCTCACGTTCGCCGGCGTGGATCTCGACGGGATCGAGCGCCTGCGACTGGAGACCGACGATCACCTACGAGTGCTCGTCCGGCCCCCGGCGGAGGACAGCCACTACTACAAGGGGCGCTCGAAAGAGCTCTACCTCGCCGCCCTGCGCCGGTTCGCAGCGCAGGATGACGCGGTCGTCGTGCTGTCTCCCCGCTACCCGCGCCAGCGCGACGACCTGGCGGGGCTGCAGTTCGTGAACGAGCCGATCGTCCTCGACCGCCCGTTGCCTTTCCTGACGCTCCTGCGCTCGGTCGACGCGGTCCTGACGTCGGGCGGCACGATGCTGCGTGAGGCCGCCTATCTCGGTGTCCCGGCCTTCAGCCTGTTCGGCAGCCGGCTCGGCGCCGTCGATCGTCATCTCGCGGCGATCGGGCGCGCGACCCTCCTCGCCTCGGAGCAGGACATCGCGGACATCCGGCTCGCGCGGTCGAACGGCTTCTCGCCCCTCGTCAGCAATCCACACCTCGACGACGAGCTGGCCGCGCTGGTGCTGCGCGGAGCGCGCGCGCCCCGCTAGGGCGTCGGGCGGAGCGGCTTCGCCGGGACTCCGGCCACCACGGCGCCTGCGGCAACGTCGCGCGTGATCACGGCCCCGGCGCCGACGAGCGCGCGCTCTCCGATCGTCACGCCGCCGAGGATCACAGCGCCCGAGCCGATCGCCGCGCCGCTCTCGACGCGAATGGGCAGCAGCGTCCAGTCGTCCTCGCGTGCGAGCGCTCCGGAGCTGTTCGTCGCCTGCGGGAACTTGTCGTTCACGAACATCACGCCGTGGCCGACGAAGACGTTGTCGCCGATTTCGACGCCGTCGCAGATGAAGGTGTGGCTCTGGACTTTGCAGCGCGCGCCGATCACAGCCCCCCGCTGGATCTCGACGAACGGGCCGACGCGCGTCCCGTCGCCGATGCGGCAGCCGTACAGGTTCACGAACGGCTGCACGACGACGCCGTCTCCGAACTCGACGTCATCGATCAGACGGTGCGGGGCGTCGTTCGCGGGCTGTGACGCCATCGTCAGGCCGGGGGCACCGCGACGCGCGTGACCACCGCTGCGACCCGCTCGATCTCCTCGGGCTCGAGCTCGGCGAACATCGGCAGCGAGAGCAACGTGCCGGCCCACGCCTCCGACACGGGGAAATCGCCGGCTGCGTGGCCGAGATTCGCCAGTGCGGGCTGGAGGTGGAGCGGCAGCGGATAGTGCATGCCCGTCGCGATCCCTTCGTCGCCGAGCGCCTGGCGGAGGTCGTCCCGGTTCTGGGCGCGGATGACGTACAGGTGCCAGACGGGATTCGCCCACGGAGCGACGGGCGGTAGCGTGACGGAGCCTTCGAGCAGCCGGTTGTAGGACGCGGCATGGGCGCGTCGTTGCTCGGTCCAGTCGGCCAGGTGCCGCAGCTTCACCCGGAGCACCGCTGCCTGCAGTGTGTCGAGACGCTCGTTCCCGCCAATCACCACATGCTCGTACTTCGCGCGCTGCCCGAGGTCGCGCAGCACACGGATCTGCTCGGCCAAATCGGGGTCGTCGGTGGTGATCGCGCCGGCATCGCCGTAGGCGCCGAGGTTCTTGCCGGGATAGAAGCTGAATGCGGCAATGCGGCCGAGTGAGCCGCAGGTTCGGTCGCGATACCCCGCGAAGTGCGCTTGCGCGGCATCCTCGACGAAGGCGAGCCCGTGCTCGTCACACAGTGCGCGAATGCCGTCGGCATCGCAGGGATGGCCGAAGAGATCGACGCCCGCGACCGCCTTTGTCTTCGCGGTCACCGCCGCACGTGCCTGCTCGACGTCGAGCAGGCCGTATTCGTCGCAGTCGACGAGGACGACACGTGCGCCCAGGCGGACGAGCGGCAGGATCGTGGCGATGAATGTGTTCGCCGGAGCGATCACCTCGTCACCGGCGCGGACCCCGACCGCCTCGTACGCGAGCGCGAGACCGGCGGTGCCGGAGGAGACGCCCACGCAATGGTCGACCCCGCAGGCCTCGGCCCACTCCGACTCGAACCGCGTCACTTCCTCGCCGAGGATGTACTGCGTCGAGGCGATCGCGTCGAGGACCGCCGCGTCGACCTCGTCCTTGATGGACGCGTATTGACGCTTCAGGTCGACGAAGTTGACGGGCTGCACGTGGTGGGGCTCTGGCTCCGGCTCGAGGGCGTCCCGGTTGGACGCGACGAGGGATCGAGTCAGCCGATGGTAACCGAGGGGATGCCGAGCGCCGGTCTTGCCGATCAACCATCTAGAGTCGGGGGCCTTGGCTGAGCGCGTTGACGTGGCGTTGGTGGGCGCCGGCCTCGTCGGCCTCGCGACCGCGGCTTCGCTCCTCGAGAGCGACCCCGGTCTGACGATCGCAGTGATCGAGAAGGAACCGCGGGTCGCGAGCCACCAGAGCGGACGCAACTCGGGCGTCCTGCATGCCGGTCTGTACTACGCGCCCGGGAGCCTGAAGGCGACGCTGTGCAAGGCCGGGCGCGAGGCGATGATCGCGTTCGCCGATACGCACGGGATCCCGTGGAAAGCATGCGGAAAGCTCGTCGTCGCCGCTGACGAGTCGGAGTTGCCGCGGCTGGCGGCCCTCGCCGACCGAGGGCGGTCGAACGGGCTCGCGCTACGAGAGCTGCAGGGCGCCGAGCTGCGTGAGATCGAGCCAAACGTGATCGGCGTCCGCGCCCTGCACATCCCTGAGAGCGGCGTGATCGACTACGCACGCGTCGCGGCGACGCTCCAGGACACCCTGACCGAGAGTGGCGGGCGGATTCTTCTTGGTCACCCTGTCACTGCGATTACCGAGAGTGGTGGACGCCGCATCGTGCAGACGACCGACGTCGAAGTCGACGCCGGGATCGTTATCTGCTGCGGGGGCCTGCAGGCCGACCGGCTCGCCGAGCTGACCAGGATCTCGACCGGGGAGCATCGGATCGTTCCGTTCCGCGGCGACTATTACTCGTTCCTGCCGCACGCCGAGAACCTGGTTCAGGGCCTCGTGTACCCGGTCCCCGACCCGTCGTTTCCATTCCTCGGGGTGCACTTCACCCGCGGGATCGGCGGCGGCCTGCGCGCCGGCCCGAACGCCGTGCTCGCCCTCGCGCGCGAGGGGTACCACCGCTTGTCGCTGCGGCCGGCCGACCTGCTCGACACGCTTCGCTTCCCCGGCTTCCGGCGGCTCGCGCGCGAGTACGCGAAGGCGGGAGCCGCTGAGCTGTGGCGCGATCTCGTGAAGCCCGCGTATCTCGCCCAGATGCGCAGGTATCTGCCCATGGTCACGTCGAGTGACGTGCGCTTCGGGCCGTCGGGGATTCGAGCCCAGTGCCTTCGGCGCGACGGCTCACTGGTGGACGACTTCCTGATCGAGGAGTCGCGCGGGGCGATCCACGTTCTCAACGCGCCCTCGCCTGCCGCGACTGCCTCTCTCGTGATCGGGCAGCGAATCGCGGCGCTGGCGCTCGCCCAGCGTGCGGCGTGATTCAGCTCTCCGGTGCGAGCCCGGACACGCGCGAGTTGTCCGGGGAGATCTGAGGCAGCCTCGGCGCGCCGAGGCGCACGCGACCGTCTGCGGCCGCGGCCCCGGTGACGGTCCAGTCTTCACCGGAGCGCTGCAACGAGGAGTTCGACCGCCGCTGCCACCACTCGGCCACTTCCCGAGGGAGCGCGTGCCACACCGAGGTATCGCTTGCCTGCGCCGCCAGGAATCGTTCGTACAGCGCGAGCCGTTCCGGCTCGACGAGGTAGTCGGGATGCGTGAGCAGCAATCCCATGCCACCTTCCTCGCGCAGGAACGCGGCTTTCTCGAGCCAGCGCTGCTCGGTGCGCTCGCCTCGCAGTTCGAACAGCGTGTGATCTTGCGGCAGCGTGATCGGAAGCTCGACGACGTCGCCGATGAAGTACGGCAGCCAGGAGCAGCTTCCACCCGGCTCCGGCTCGTACGTCGCGACGTCAGACCACGACGAGTCGTGCTGCAAGCCGAGCTCACGGAGCAGCGTCGCGTCCCGGTGCGTGGACGGGGAGCGGAAGCCCTGGGCCCCCCACTGCTCGGCGTAGCGTCTCATCGCCGGGAGTCGCCGGGGGAACTCACGCGCTGTCATGTCACGGCCGTCGTGATGGAGCCCATGCAGGCAGATCTCACAACCCGCGTCGCGCAGTCGCGCGAGCAGCGGCTCCTCGACCGTGTAATCGCGCTCGGGGACGAAATACCAGGCCGAGCGGAGCCCGTTTTGCGCCTCGATCGCGTGGAGTTGCTCGACGAGCCGGTAGCCGCCTGCACGCTCCACGTCGTGAGTGAGGACGAGTGTCCACCGATAGTCCTGCGGCCACTGGGAGATCCAGGGCAGCGGCTCGCCCGCGATGCCCTCGACGAGCGCGAGGATCGCCGCCTCGAGGCGGTGCAATGAGGTCTCCGTCGGCCAAGCAGGAAACGGTGATCGCTCCTGAATCGCCCGGTAGCGCCTACGCAAGCTCATCTGCAGCTGGCGAGGGATCACACGCCGCGCGCGGTAGTAGCCGCGGGTCGCCACCTGGCGCACGCCGTGGCGCTTGAGGATGTAGCGCTCTTCGAGCAGCGCATCGAGAGGCGCATCGATGTCGAACGGGAGCAGGACGCTGCCGTCGGCGCCGCGGCCGACTGCGGATCGCGTCACTCCCAACTGGTCGACGATCGGCAGTTCGTCGGTCCAGTCACGGTTCGAGCCGGCGGCACGAGCCGCGGTCTCCGTATCGGCCACCGGTGCATGCAGGAAGGCGCCGTCGAGCACGAACGGGCGCGCCGGGGCGTCAAGTGCGGCTCGTACCGACAGCAGCTCGGCGCCGCGGCCATCGGCGCGGGCGATGCGGATCACCTTGTCGTGGGCCGTCGAGGGATCGATGGTGTACGGAACGCGATACCGCTCGAAGAGACCGATCCGGCGCGACGCGACAAACATCAGACGGTCGTCCGGGTCTTGCGCGGCTTGCGTCTCGCCTCGCCGGCAATCCGCGAAGCCAGGGCCTGGCCGCTGAACCACGACCCCGAGACGAAGCGCGTGATCGGCCCGACGCTCCGCGCCGCCGGTGCGCCGAGGAAGTGCAGGCCGGGCACTGACGACTCGAGGCCACGGCCGAGCACCGGGTAGCCGTTGGCGCGCTGGACGGCGCCGAGTAGGTCGTCATCGAGCAGCCCAATCCGTGCGAGGTCGACGCGGAAGCCCGTGCCGAGCAGCACGTGCTCGACGCTCCTGTGCGACCCGTCGTCGAGTGTCAGTTCCACACGCCCGTTCAGCAGTTCCGCACGAGACACGGCGCGTCCGAACGTGAGCGGCGTGCCTTCGAGCCGTGCCCGCAACCAGTGAGAGCCGGCAGGACGGATGCAGCGCTGCGCGATGCGTTCCTGCGACTCGCGCGGGAGGCGCGTGAACAGATGGGGCTGAGAGACGAGCCGGCTGTACCAAAGCGGCCCGACGTCGGTCGGCGCATAGACGATCGGTCCAAGGCGCCCGAGGCGCTTGATCACCGTGTGCCCCCGCAGCCAGACGACGTCCGGGGAGCGGACGATCACCTCGGTGGCTGCGCCGGCCTCCGCGAGCAACGCCGCGGTCTCGAGCGCGCTCTGTCCGCCGCCGATGACGGCGACGCTTTTGCCGGCGAAGGCTCCGAGGTCGGAGACCTCGGACGTGTGCGAGACGAACGGCGCTTCGAGCCCGTCGAACACCGGCGGCCGGGCCGCGAACCGGGCGATCCCACAAGCAATCACGACGCGCGCGGTCGTGAGCTCGTCGCCGTCGGCGAGCCGCACCAGGAAGCCGCCTTCGCGCCGGCGCTCGACGTGCGCCACGAACCGCCGGTCGACGTCCGGAACCGCTGTCTGCTGCACCCAGTCGCCGTAGGCGACGAACGCCTCGAGCGGGACCGGTTGGCCGAAGTCGAGGCCGCTCGCCCGACGGAAGGCGTCGAGCGAGAGCGGCCCCTCACGCTCGACCATGCTCGACGCGCTCCAGTTCGAACGCAGCAGCATCCCGGCGGGCATCGCGCGCCAGAACGACATCGGGGATCCGAACACATCGACGGCGACCCCGGCGCGGCGCAATTGAGTCGCGGCGGTCAATCCGTAGGGCCCAGCCCCGACCACGACCGCGTTCGAGTCGAAGGTCCTCAACCTAGAACCCCCGCCGGGCGATCAGGTAGGGCACGAGCGCGAGCTCCGACAGCCAGGGCTTCAGGTCGCGACGGTCCCAGACCGCCTCCGTGTCGGTGGCGCACAGCGACCTGATGTACGACGCAAGACTCATCCGCTGCGCCTTGATATCAAGCACGCCGGTGGGGAGGTCCGTGAGGAGCCGGAGCCAGTTGACGCCGGCCCGGGCCTGTTGGCTCGAGACATTCTCGCCGGTCTGGTCGCGATAGAGCAGGGCGGAGAAATCGACGCCGGCCGCGGCGCCGAGGGTGTGGTAGCCCCAGGTCCGCGGGTTGACGTCGAGCAGCTTGAAAGCGTTGTCGCGCGCATCGTGCTTGTACTCGACCTCCACGAGGCCGTAGTACCCGATTCTCGAGAGAAACCGCAGCGAGTGGGCCTCGAGTCCGCACTCGTCGATCGTCTCGACGTACGTGCTCGCGCGTCCGAACTCCCACGGATGCTGTCGCCGCCGTCGCGCGCTCATCGACGCCAACGCGATGCCGTCCTTGACGAGGGCGCAATACGCATACTGCCGCTCGCCGGTTCCTGGGATGAGCTCCTGGAGCATGACCTGTCCGTCCGGCACGATCTGCTGGGCCTGGTGGAAGCGTGCGATGAGCTCGTCGCGAGTGTCGACGCGCCACGCCTTTGCACCGGTCTCCTTCATGAACCGTTCCTTGATCGCGGGCTTGACGACTGCGGGCAACTGAACGTCGAGCGCCTCGAGCTCGGCGTCGTCGTTCGGCCACGCGGTCCAGGGCGTCGGGATCCCGAGCTCGAGGGCCAACTCATACGTGTTGCGCTTGTCGACCGCCCAGCGGATCGTCTCCCACGGTGGGGTCGGGATCCGGAAGTGCGGGAGCAACGCTTCGCGGTGCCGCGAGATCGCGGCGACGATCTCGTCGCGGGTCGGGTAGAGGATCCAGCCGTCGATCGGATGGTGCTTCGCCGCCTGGAGAAGCGTGTCGACGATCGCCTGCTCATCGGAGAGGTTCGGTACGTGGAGGGACATCGTCGCGTACCGCGACCAGCGCGAGATCGAGTGCTCATCGTCGATCACGCAGACGGGGACGCCGGCCCGGCCGAGGCTTCGGACGATCCCGAGGCCCTGGTAGTCGCCGCCGATGACCACCGCTCCTGGGGCGGCGGCGTTTTCGGGCATCTGCATGGTGTTCATCATCGTCGCGGCACGGGAGCCTACTGCGACCACCGTCGCGGTCGCGATTGACTGCTTTCCAAAGGGTAAAATGATCGCGCGGCAATGAAGAAGAACTCTCCGGAAGAAGGGGCCAGGGAGGAGGTCGATGACGCGCGCGGAGAATGGTTCGCGCGTCAGCTCGGCGAGCGCTGGCAGCCTGACGGCGAGGGGATCTACCGCTATGTGGACGATCTTCCGGACGCGCCCGAGGTCGCGGGACCGCCTGAGCGGGACGATCTCGTGGACGCACTCGACCCGTCCCGGCAAGAAGAGTTACCTGCCCGCGACGCCTCTTCGGACGAACCGTCAGCCCGAAAATCGACGTAACATGCGCAGATGAGGGTCCTGCGCTCGTCCGGAGAGGTGTAGGGGCATGCCTCGTGGGCTGAGGTCAACGTGCTGTGCGGTCGGTCTCGGTCTCCTTGCCACGGCGATCCTTGTCGTGGCGCCCGGAAGCGCGGAGCGGGTCAAGCTGTCCGAGCATTCCCACCAGGTCGCGTACTCCGCGGGCCTCGGCGTCGCGACCGCCGGCCCCGGCATCTCGCAGATCGCCGTCCGGAACCTCGCCACGATCCCGGTGTCCGACCGCCACGTCGGTGCTCGGGGTCGGTGCGCCGCCGCCGCTCGGCCGCTCGGCTCGGCTCGCGTCTCCTACGCAGCTCTCGTCAAGCGCCACACGGTGATCCGCAAGCAGCCGCAGGGTCGCTCGTCCGTCGTCGGGCGTGCCGAGCTCGCCAACGTCAACGGCTTCCGGCAGGTGCTCGCCGTGCTCGGCGTCCACACCGGCTCGACCTGCAAGGCCGATTGGTATCGCGTTGAGCTGCCGGTTCTGCCGAACGGAACCACCGGATGGGTGCGGGCCTGGGCCGTCCAGACCTACCGAGTGCACTCTCGGATCGTCGTCGACGTCTCGCAGCGCCGGCTCCGCCTCTTCCGCTCCGGGAAACTGGCGCTCGAGACACGCGTGGCGGTCGGGGCATCTGCAACACCGACTCCGCTCGGCCGCTACTTCGTCGACGAGCGCTACGTGCTTCCCGACGCGCGCGGCCCCTTCGGCCCGGACGCGCTCGGCATCTCCGCGCACTCGGACGCGCTGAAGGACGTCTGGGTCGAGGACGGGCCGATTGGCATCCACGGGACGAATGAGCCCTCGTCGATCGGCCAGGCTGCGTCGCACGGCTGCGTCCGCGTCGCGAACGACGTGATGAGCCGGCTGTTCCCGCTCGCACCGGCAGGCACACCGGTCATCATCACGGCGTAGGTCCGGCGTTCGGAATGCGTCTCCAGCCGACCCGCGCCCGGGTGACGAGCGGTCACTCGCCCCGTCCGCGCGGGTTGCACCGAACCGAAAAAGGGCGCGCCGTCGGGGAGGGGTCGTGACTCCCAACGGCAGCACCCAGGGTTGTTCGATTCGCAGGTCGCGTGAAAGTTAGGCGATGCGAAGGCGGGCTACGTGGTCATCGCTTCGGACGGTGACCCGGGCTTCGGTACGACACCGCACGCGAGGCAAAGGCGGATCAGCGCGGTCGGCGACGGCGGCACGAGCTGTTGCTCGCCGCAGTCCGGGCAGGTCTCGAGCTCATCCACTTGGACCCATTTCTCCAACGAGTGATCGGCATCCATCATGCACCTCCGAATGTCGAAATTGTCGCGAACCGCAAGGTCTCGGCGGTGGAAACGGCGTGAATATAGAACCTCGCCAAAAGTTCGTCAAGAGCGATTCACGGCGCGCGACCGTTCGCCCTGAAAGGGCGAAACGGAGCGCTCGTGCGAGGGGTGATGCAGGCCTCTGCGGCGACGCCTGCACCGTGACGAGACGAGGAGAGGTCGACTCGCACAAGCAGGATCGTCCGCGACCCCGGAATCTCCAAGCCCCCATTCGAGTGAAGCGCGAGCGCGTTTCATCCTGCGAGGACGATTGAAGGTGGAGCACCCGGGTGTACGGATGAGGTTGGGCAGGCCAAACCGTCGGTAAGGCTTCGAGTGCGTTGAGGGCGGGACACAACCCCGAAGCGCCTGTTCTCTGTTGACGCCTGCTGCGCGACCTGACAACCTCGCCCGGCGGGACGGTCAGCCTGCGAGGTCAGACGCAGTCAGTCTCGGGCCATGTGCACACGGGCCAGCCGTCCCGCGCTTCCATGTTCCGCTCAAGTCAGGTCGACGTTCGCCGATAACGTGAAGTGCGGCAACGAGGCATGCGGGCCGTCCGCGTGGGGGCGCGGGGCTCGTGTGCCAGGGGTCGAGGAGCGCCTGATCGAGGCGCTCTTCGGCGTTCTGCCTTCCCGGCCAAATGGGTTCCGGAAGGCAAAAGACCCGCGTTTGCGGGTCTTTTGGCGATGGAGCTAGGCGGGCTCGAACCGCCGACCTCCTGGGTGCGATCCAGGCGCTCTCCCAGCTGAGCTATAGCCCCGGGCGGCTCATAGTGTAGCGAGGCTTCGGCTTACAAACCCTGACGGAACCCTTACCCCCACGTGCGTTAAACGAGGACAGGCCGGGAATGACGTTCTCACAACAACTCTGTCAATTGGGGGTATCGCATGTCACCACGCAAGAAACCCGGCACACGCGCGGTGACGGCCGGACTGATGGCCGTCGCAGCGCTCGTGATCGGCGCCGTCTTCGGCGGCTTCGGCACGAGTAGTGCAGCAAACACCGCGGCGCCGACGAACGCAACACCGCCGACCATCTCCGGCACCGCCGAGGTCGGCTCGCTCCTCACGGCGACTTCCGGCTCATGGAACGGCACGACGCCGATCACCTACGCCTACCAGTGGCGTCGCTGTGGCGCCGGCGGTGGGAGCTGCGCGAACATCGGCGGAGCGAACACGTCTACACACACTCTGAGAAACGCCGATCGCGGCTCCACGATCCGCGTGCGTGTGACGGCGAAGAACGCCGACGGCTCGGCTCAGGTCGAGTCGGCCCAGACCGCCGTGATCGCGGCGGCGACTCCGCCGCCGCCCGCGACGGGTTGCCCGACCGGAACCGGCGGCGTCGCCGTCTCGGCTCTCTCGTTGCCGGCACGGCTCTTGATCGACGGTCAGCAGGCGTCTCCCACGGTCGTCACGTCGTCGACCTCGGATCTCGTTCTGCGATTCCACGTCTCCGCGTGCGGTGGCCGCCCGGTCCAGGGTGCGCTCATCTACGCGACGGCGGTGCCGTTCGAGCAGTTCAATGTGCCCGCCGAAGCCGCAACCGGTGCAGACGGTTGGGGGACAGTGACGCTGCACAAGGCGAGCCGGTTCCCGGCCTCGTCGCGGCAGCAGTTGCTCGCCGTGTTCGTCCGTGCCCGCAAGTCCGGTGAGGATCTCCTGGCCGGCATCTCCACGCGCCGGCTCGTGTCGTTCCCGGTCAACCTGCACGGCTAGTCGAACAACCGAAGCGACCTGCGCGCGCCGCCCTACGATGGGGCGGTGCGCGCGGTCGTTCTCGACGCGAACGGGCTCCCCGAGCTCGCCGACCTGCCGGAGCCCACGGGCGCCGGCGTGCTCGTGCGCGTACGCGGCTGTGGGCTCTGCGGCTCGGACGTCGAGAAATTCGGGCGCCCGACGCCGGGGACAGTGCTCGGGCACGAGGTCGAGGGCGAGCTCGAGAGCGGCAATCGCGTCACCGTCATGCATCGCGTGCCGTGCGGCGAGTGCGAGCGCTGCCTGGCGGGTCACCAGTCGACCTGCGACGAGTTCCGCGAGCTGCGCATCTCGCCGGGCGGCTTCGCCGAGCAGCTCCGGGCAACACACTATGTTCCGCTTCCCGATTCGATCGGCGAGCTCGACGGCGTCTGGGTGGAACCGCTCGCGTGTGTGTTGCGCGCGGCCGAGCTGATCCCGCACGGCCGAGTGCTCGTTGTCGGCTGCGGCGCGATCGGGCGGCTCTGGGTGCAGGTGCTGATCGCGCGCGGCGACTCGGTGGTCGCAACCGACGCGCGCGCGGACCGCCTCGCCGGTGCGCGTGATCTGGGCGCCGCGGTGGATGACGCACCCGTCGCGGCCGCGGTGCTGACCGCGCCCGCGGGTTTCGACGATGCCCTCGGGCGGCTCGCTCCGGGCGGGACCCTCCTCGTCTTCGCAGCCGCGGAGGACATCGTGCCGACGTCGCTCGACACCATCTATCGCAACGAGCTCGAGGTGGTCGGCTCACGTTCGGCGACACCCGCCTACTTCCGCCTCGCGATCGATGTGCTGCCTTCGCTCGTCCTGCCGCCCGTCACGACGCTTCCACTCGACCGGTTCGTTGAGGGGGTCGAGCTGTATCGCCGCGGCGAGGCGCTGAAGGTCGTCTTCACCCCGTGAAGGCGGCGCTCCTCTACGCGCCCGGAGAGCTTCGGATCGAGGAGGTGCCGCGGCCCGTGCCGGGGCCGGGTGACGTGCTCGTGGAGGTCGAGGTCGCGCTCACCGACGGGACCGACCTGAAGACGTTCCGGCGCGGTCATCCGCTGCTCGCGCGCGAGTCGCCGGCGCCGTTCGGGCACGAGTTCTGCGGTCTCGTCGACGGCAAGCGCGTCGTCGCGGCCAACTCGGCGCCATGCGGGAAGTGCGACGGGTGCGCACGCGGCGAGCAGTGTCAGGCCCTCGTTTTTCTCGCCGGCGCGTATGCGGAGTGGATCGTCGTGCCCGAGCGAATCGCAGCCGTCAATCTGCACTCCGTGCCGCGGGGACTCGTGCCGGAGGTCGCGGCGATGGTGGAGCCGCTTGCGTGCTGCCTGCGCGGCGTCGACCGAGCCGGGATCGTCGCGGGCGACCGGGTTGCGATCCTCGGGGCAGGACCGATCGGCCTGATGCTCGCCGCGTGCGTCGCGGATGCGGGTGGGTGGCCGGTGGTCGTCGGCGGTCGCGCCGAGCGGCAGGCGCTCGTCGAGGTGTTCGGGGCGGAGGTGGGAGATGGCGCAGGTGCCGACGTCGTGATCGAGGCGGTCGGCACTGAAGAAGGGTGGGTGGATGCAGTCGCGCTCGTGCGTCCAGGCGGCACCGTCGTCGCTTTCGGCGGGTTGCCGCGCGAGGTGCGGCCGCCCATCGATGCGTATCGGCTGCACTACGAGGAGCTGACAATGCGCGGCTCGTTCCATCACACTCCCGCGACCGTGCGCGCGGCCCTCGTGTTTCTCGCGAGCGGTGCCTATCCGTGGGAGCAGCTCGTCACGCACCGGGTCGGTCTCGAGGGTCTGCCGGGTCTGTTTACCGATCCACCGCGTGACTTGCTGAAGGCCGCCGTCGTCCCGTGAGGGAGCTCTCGCTCCGGGAGTTGAATCGAACACTGCTTGGCCGCCAGATGCTTCTCGATCGGAAGCGCGTCTCGATGGTGAAAGCCGTGGGACGGCTCGTGGCCTTGCAGGCGCAATACGCACCGTCGCCGTATGTCGCGCTGTGGTCGCGCGTATCGGGCTTTCGCAAGGAGCACCTCACGATGGGGCTGAGCAACGGCACGATCGTGAAGGCGGGTGCGCTGCGGACGACCTTGCACGTCATGGCGGGGGCCGAGTTTCCCTTTCTGATCTCCGCGTATATCGATTCACAGCGCGGCCGCACCGAGGGACTCGGAGTCGATATCGAAGCGCTCCGCAACGAAATCCCCGACACACCGTTGTCGGCCAAGGAGCTCACCGAGCTCGGTCATCGCGTGCTCGGAACCGACGATGTCTGGACGGTCGCTTTTGCCTGCCGAGCGTTGCCGTTCGTGCGCACGGCTCCGGTTGGTGAGTGGCCCCACACGAAGCCATCGCCGTCGCGTCTCGTGCGCGAGCCGCTGCCCGACGCGCGGGACAGCGCGATTCGGATCGTGCATCAGTATCTGGCCGCCTACGGTCCGGCGTCGCGTGATGACGTCGCGCAGTACACGTTCTTCAAGTTCCGCCAGATCGATCCGGCGCTCGATGGGCTGAGAACGTTCGAGGACGAGCAGGGCGTGCTGCTCTATGACGTTCCGCGTGCGCCGCTTGCGGCAGCCGACGCGCCGGCACCCGTGCGGTTCCTGCCGGCATTCGACTCGATCATTCTTGCGCATCGCGATCGCACCCGGATTCTTCCGGACGACTACCGGGAGGTTGTGATCAACAAGAAGAACGCGACGACGAAGAACACGTTCACGGTCGACGGTTTCGTCGCCGGCGCATGGCGAATCGAGAGGAACAAGCTCGCACTCGATCCGTTCGCCCCGCTTCCCATTCGGGCGCGACGGGAGGTTGAAGCAGAGGGCGAGCGGTTGCTCGCGTTTTATCGCTCGCCCGGTTAGAGCGCGAAGAGCGTGAGCTCGGGCTCGCGCTCGCGGCGCAGGACGGCGAGGTCGACCTCGACACACGCGATCCCGCGGCTCTCGGCGAGCGCGACGGCTTGCGGCTTGATCGACTGGGCGACGAGGAACCCGCGACAGGCCGAACGCGACGGGTCGACGCGGATGCAGTCGAGGTAGCGGGTGAGTTGCTCGACCGCGTCGATCGTGCCGACGCGCTTGATCTCGACTGCGACCCACCCGCCGTCGGAGTCCCGGCACATCAGATCGACGGGGCCGACGTCGGTCGGCCATTCGCGCTTGACGAGGCGAAGGGTCGCGTCGATGTGCGTCGGATCGTCGGCGAGCAAGAGTTGCAGGTCACGCTCGACGCCGTCCTTCTCGAGCCCGGCAGCCTCGCCCATGTCGTGCGTCACGTCGGAGAGCACCTCGATCAGCTTGATCTCGAGCCGGTCCTCGCTGCGCCCGGCGCGCTTGCGCACAACGATCGACTCGCCGAGGTCCTCGAAGACGGTGGGCGGCGTCATCCAGTTGAGCGGCTTGTACCCGCCCGCGTCCGCGTGGACGAGCACGGAGCCGTCGTCCTTCAGCATCAGCAGCCGCGTCGATTCGGGCAGGAATGCGTTCAGGCGGCCGGAGTAGGCGACCTCGCAGCGGGCGACGATCAGGCGCATCGCGTCAACCTACCGTCCGTTTCGGACATGTCCGGGGGACAGTCCCCGAGACATGTCTCGAAGTGGCGTGTCTCTCCGGAGCGCTCCGGTGCAGTTGGAGAGCCGGATCGGGGCCGGAGCGCGAGCCTCATGCGGACGGCCGGCGCGGCTCCTCCGGACATGTCCGGAGGACAGTCCCCGAGACATGTCCGAAACGGAGAGGAGCGCTTCCGCCGTCGCGGAGCCGTTAGGCCTTGCGGATGAGGGTCAGGCCGTCACGGACGCCAGCAGCACCTGCACGTGCGCGGATCCTGCGCGACGTGCTCGTTGAACTCCACGATCGGGCTTCGCCGTCGAAGAGCAGGGGTTTGAACCCTCCGGCGTCAGCGTGGATCAGGACGGAGCCGTCCTCTTTCAGGATCAGGAGGCGGGTCGAATCCGGCAGAAAGGCGTTCAACCGGCCGGTGTATCGAACTTCGCAGCGGGCGACGATGAGACGCATAGCCCTAGATGTCGACCCCTAGGAACCACCGCTCCGGCGACTCCCCGATCGGCGCGGTCCACGATCGCCACGTCGTCGGCGCCAGCTTGAGCGTGACGTCGTCCGCCACCTTCAGCGCGGCTTCGATCGGCCCGTCGAGCGCCTCCGGCGCGAGGTACCGCCGTCTGACGCGGGCGTTGATCGACTGCGCCTCCTCGTCGCGCAGGATCTGAACCGGGCCCGACGCCGAGACCCATCGCTCCCGTCCCGGCTCGCGCGCGTCGACCACGACCGACGCCGAGACGCTCCGCTGAACGTTTCTTGCCTTCCGGCTTCCGGACGGCGATGCGAAATAGAAGCAGTCGTCCTCGAACAGGAACCAGATCGGCGTAAGGTGGATGCCGCCGTCCGGATCGTGGGTCGCGAGCACTGCGTAACGCCGCTCGCCGAGGAAGGACCGCAGCGTGTCCGTCAGTTCGCCCATGTCCGCCCGGTGGGCTCTAAGAGCAAGTCGCTATTGAGCGGCTTGTACCCGCCCGCGTCCGCGTGGACGAGCACTGAGCCGTCGTCCTTCAGCATCAGCAGCCGTGTCGATTCGGGCAGGAATGCGTTCAGGCGGCCGGAGTAGGCGACCTCGCAGCGGGCGACGATCAGGCGCATCGCGTCAACCTACCGTCCGTTTCGGACATGTCCGGGGGACAGTCCCCGAGCCATGTCTCGAAGTGGCGTGTCTCTCCCGGAGCCGCTCCGGTGCAGTTGGAGAGCCGGATCGGGGCCGGAGCGTCGAGCCTCATGCGGACGGCCGGCGCGGCTCCTCCGGACATGTCCGGGGGACAGTCCCCGAGACATGTCCGAAACGGAGAGGAGCGCTTCCCGCCGTCGCGGAGCCGTTAGGCCTTGCGGATGAGGGTCAGGCCGTCACGGACGCTCAGCAGCACCTGCACTGTGCGCGGATCCTGCGCGACGTGCTCGTTGAACTCCACGATCGGGCCTTCGCCGTCGATGACGCGGCCACTCGACAGCGTGTTGTCGGCGACGATCAGGCCGTGCGCCGAGAGGCGCGGGACGACGGCGTCGTAGTACTCGACGTAACCGCCCTTGTCGGCATCGATGAACACCAGGTCGAACTCGCCCTCGAGGCGGTCGATCGTGTCTCGAGCCGGCCCGACGTGGAGCGTGATCCTCGACCCGTGTGGCGAACGGTCGAAGTAGCGCTGAGCGAACGCCGCGCGGTCCGGATCGATCTCGCACGCGTCGATGTGGCCGCCTTCGGGGAGCGCCGCCGCCATCGCAAGCGCGGAGTGCCCGCTGAAGGTGCCGATCTCGAGCACGTGTTGCGGCTGGGCGATGAAGACAAGCGTCTCAAGAAACCGCCCCGCGACCGGGCCGGTCAGCATCGCCTCCGACCCCAGCGTGCGTGCCGTCTCCTCAGAGAGTTCGGCGAGCAGGGCGTCGTGTGGCGTCGTCAGCCGCTCTGCGTACTCCTCGACGCGGGGGTTCGTGATGTCCATGGTCGTTAGGCTAACCGGACAACCCGACCTGAGGAGTTCGACCATGCCCGGCCTGATGGGACGCGCGACCCTGATCGTCAAAGCCAAGTTTTCGAAGTTTCTGGATCGCTCGGAGAATCCGAACGAAACGCTCGACTATTCCTACGAGGAGCAGCTCCGCCAGCTGCAGAACGTGAAGCGCGGCGTGGCGGACGTGACGACCGCCAAGAAGCGGCTCGAGCTCCAGTACACGAGCATGCAGCAGCAGGTGGAGAAGCTCGACGGCCAGGCACGCGCGGCGCTGAAGGCGAACCGCGAAGACCTGGCCCGCGAGGCGCTCGCTCGCAAGGCCGCCGTGCAGGCGCAGCTCGACGGGATCATGCAGCAGGGCCAGCAGCTCGAGGCTCAGCAGCAGAAGCTGATCGAAGGACAGAAGACCCTTCAGGCGAAGATCGAGGCGTTCCGCACGCAGAAGGAAGTGATCAAGGCGCAGTACTCCGCCGCCGAGGCCCAGGTGCGCATCGGCGAGGCTGCGACCGGGATCGGCGAGCAGATGGCCGACGTCGGCCTCGCGATCGAGCGCGCGAAGGACAAGACCGACCAGATGCAGGCCCGGGCGAGCGCGATCGACGAGCTCACTGCGTCGGGCGCCCTCGAGGACTACACCGCGAGCGGCGACGACATCGACAAGCAACTCGCACAGATCTCCCAGGGGTCGCAGGTCGACGATGAGCTCGCGAAGATGAAAGCCGAGCTCGGCCCGGGCTCCGCCGAGTCCGTGAAAGAGATTCCTGCCGGCGGTGAGGAGCCCGCGAAATGATCGTCCGGTTGATGGGCGAGGGTCAGTACCGGGTCGACGACTCGCTGCTCACCCGTCTGAACGAGCTGGACGCCGAGGTCGCGCGCGCGGTCGAAGCGTCGGACGAGCGTGGCCTCTGGTCGGGACTCCAGGCACTCGCCGATGTGGTGCGCGAGAACGGCGAGAAGCTCGCCGACGACGACCTCTCGCCGTCCGACGCGATCATCCCGCCCGAGGATCTGTCGCTGGAGGAGGCACACGAGCTGCTCTCCGGCGAAGGCTTGATTCCTGACCTGCCCGGGGTCTCGTGAGCCGGGAGATCGTCCTCGTCGCGCATCCCCACGGTGAGCCGAAGGCAGCCGATTTCGAGGTGCGTGACGCCGCGGACGCAGCGCCGGCCGACGGCGAGGTGCTCGTGCGCAACGTCTTCGTCTCGGTCGATCCGTACATGCGCAGCCGCATGTCGGGGGTCAAGACCTACGTTGCGCCGTACGAGGTCGGCGCGCCGATCGGCGGTGGCGCGGTCGGGCGTGTCGTCGCGTCCAGGCACGACGGCTTTGTCGAGGGCGACTGGGTCAACTCGATGCTCGGCTGGCGTGAGAAGGGCGTGGTCGCGGGCGACCACCTGCGCAAGCTCGACCCGTCACTCGCGCCACCGTCGACAGCGCTCGGCGTGCTCGGTATGACCGGGCTGACGGCCTGGTACGGGCTCGTCGAGGTCGGCCGCATGCAGGAAGGCGAGACGATCTACGTCTCCGGCGCTGCCGGCGCTGTCGGCAGCACCGCGGTGCAGATCGCGAAGCTGAAGGGCCTGCGCGTGATCGGCAGCGCCGGCACCGACGAGAAGGTCGACTGGCTGCGCTCACTCGGGATAGACGCCTTCAACTACAACACCACCCCCGCGAAAGAGGCGCTCGCCGACGGCATCGACGTGTACTTCGACAACGTCGGCGGGGACCAGCTCGAGGCGGCGCTCGGAGCGATCAGGCCGTTCGGCCGGGTCGTCGCCTGCGGGGCGATCTCACGCTACAACGACACAGCTCCGGCGCCTGGTCCACGCAACTTCGGCTTCGTCGTCTCGAAGCGCCTGCGGATCGAGGGCTACATCATCAGTGACCACACCGATCGCTTCCGCGATTTCGTCACCGAGGTCGGTCCGTGGGTCGCGCAGGGCAAGATCGTGAGCCGCGAGACGGTGCTCGAGGGGATCGAGAACGTCCCGGCGGCATTCGCGGGGCTCTTCCGGGGCGACAACACCGGGAAGATGCTCGTTCGGGTCGGCCCGGACGAGTCACCCTAGAACAGGCCCGTCGAACCGCTAGATCGGCGCGTTGAAGAGCGCGAGCCAGCGCGTCAGGTCCTGCTCGACCGGAAGTTCGCCTTCGAGCTTCGCCTTCAGCTGCAGCTCCGTCGCGTTGTCGCGCGTCTGCTCACCGGCAGGGACGAACGGCCAGAACGTCCCCCGCTTGAAGCCATAGATCCAGTAGACGGGATGCTCACCGCCGTCGAACTTGAACGCTGCCGCGAGCAGTTGCGGGCCGAAGCCCTGCTCGGTCAAGCCGGACGAGATCCCGTGCACGCTCGAGACGATGTCCTCGAGGTCGGGATCGTGCACGATCACCCAGTCGTAGCCGTACTCGTCGCTCTTGCGCTCGATCGTCGAGCCCGACGACTGTGCGACTGCCTCGGTCAGCTTGTCGATGTCGTCGAACGCGCTGCGGAACTCGCCTGACGACTGGGGCTTGAACGAGATTGCGCCGACGCCCGCCGTCGTCAGACCGAGATCGACCTGCAGCGTCACCGCCGCCGTGGTGAGCGCGAAGAGGCGGTCGTCTTGTGGCTCGGAGAGCTTCTTCCGCCCGAAGAGGACGTCGCGTACGCCCATTCGACGATCGCTACGCGACCGGCCGGCCCATCTCGCGCGCGATCTCGGCGAGAGCGGCGAGGCGCTTCTCGAGCGGCGGATGGTCCATGAAGAGCTCGGACGCGATGCCCTTCACCCGCGCCGGCATGATGAAGAACGCGCTCATGCCCTCGACCTGGCGCAGGTCGCGGTTCGGGATCAGTGTCATCTGCGACGAGATCTTCTGGAGCGCGCTCATCAGGTACTCGGGCGAGCCGGTGATGACAGCGGAACCGCGGTCGGCGGCGTACTCGCGGTAGCGCGAGATCGTTCGGATCAGGATGTAGCTGACCGCGTAGACGACGATCGAGACGACGAAGACGATCAGCCAGATCGGCGGCCCGTTGTTGTTGTCACGATTCCCGCCGCCGCCGAAGCCACCGCCGCCCCACATGCCCGCGTAGAGGCCGAACCGCGTCAGCATGGCGGCGAGCATCGCGAAGAAGCTCGCGAGCGTCATGATCAGCACGTCGCGGTTGGCGATGTGCGAGAGCTCGTGCGCCAGGACGCCCTCGACTTCCTTCGGCTCGAGGCGCTCCCAGAGACCGGTGGTGATGCACACGGCCGCATGCTTCGGCGACCGACCGGTCGCGAACGCGTTCGGAACGGGCGTATCCATCATCGCGACTTTTGGCTTCGGTAGGTCGGCCATCGCGCACAGCCGCTCGACCATGTCGTGCAGCGCCGGCTGCTCCTCGCGCGACACAACCTTCGCGCCGGCCGCCGCCAGTGCAAGCTTGTCGGAGGTGAAGTACTGGAAGACCGCAAAGCCGACCACGATCACGATCATCGGCGCGAGCCCGACGTTCAGCACCTGGAAGAGCACGACGGCGAAGATCACGTACAGCAGGCCGAGGAGCCCGCTCGTGAAGATCATCCGCAGGGTGAGCCCGGCGTCGCGTCCATACGATTTGCGCTTCATGCGGCTGATTGTAGGGCTGCTGGTGGTTGTGCCGCTGGCACTTAACGGCGTCTCAACAGCGCGGGCTTCGACGGCCCTGCGCTCCGGCACCTGCATCGTCGCGGGAACCCATGCCGGCGGCGCAAAGGGCTTCGTCGTCGCTCGTCCACACCACAGCGTCCTCGAGCATGTGACCCTCGCCACGAGGCCGTGCCGGACGACGTTCTGGGTCGATCCGCGAGGCGGCCCGCTGCACGCGCTGACCGTCACCGGGCCTGGCTGGAGCGGGACGATCCGTTCTCATGAGTCCCGGGTCGGCGGCCTCGTCGGCGCGGCCGAGTTGCGCAGCGGCGATCTGCACGGCGGGGGGCACGCGAACCTCGCGGAGCTGAAGGTGCGCCTCGACCATACGAGGTCGAACGTGCTGCGGACGCGCATCCTCTTGGCAGCGATCCTCATCGCGCTCGCCCTCTTCGCGCCCCGGCGCGCGGTCGTCGGAGGTGCGGCTGCGGTGACCGCGGCGCTCGTGCTCTCAGCGTTCGGATCCACGAGCCTGACGCTCTTTGCGCTCCTGACCCTCGTCGGCTCGCTCGCGCCGTGGCGCGCGCTCTGGCTGTTCTTCGCCGTCTATCTCGTCGTGCTCGTCGTCTCGCCCGAGACGCAGTCGCTCGCGCTGATCGGCCCCCACCCGTGGGGCGCGGGGCGCTTCTACGGGATCTCGAACGAGCTCGAGACACTGTTGCTCGCGCCGGCCCTCGTGCTTGGTGTGCTGGCGGCGCCGCTCACGCTGCTCACGTTCGGCTGGAGCCGCGCCGGCGCAGACGGCGGCGGCGTACTGGTGCTGCTCTCGTCGTACGTCGTGCTCGTGCTGGGCGTGTCGCCGCGGCGGCTCGTCGTTGCCGCCGCCGTCGCGGTCGTGGCCGGGGTTCTGTTCGTCGTGCTCGACGCCGCAACCGGCGGGTCGAGCCACGTGACGAACGCCGTCCTGCACGGCGGCCTCGTCCACGACATCTGGCATCGCTGGGTCGTCTCGTGGCACGGTGCCACCGCGACGTGGGGGCGGACCCTGCAATGCGCGCTCTGCATCGTCGCGCTTGCATGGGTCGCGACCCGCCGTCCTCGGGCGCGGCTCGTCGACGCGTTTCTCGTCGGGATCGTCGTCTCGATCGTGGCAAACGACACACCTCAGGACGTGCTGTTCTGGGGCGCGATCAGCGGTGTCGGCCTGCGCCGCGCTGTATAGACTCGCCCTCGTGCGCCGCCTCGCCCCGATCGCGCTTCTGCTGCTCGTGGTCGTGATCGCGAGCGCCGGCTGTTCCGACTCGAAGCCAGGGGGCAGGGTCGTGCTGCCGCTGCCGACGAAGGTCACCGGCGCCGTACCGAAGACGACGACGGTCGCGGTGGCAGTGCCGGCGAAGTACAAGAACGGCGACCCGGTCGCCGGCAAGGCCGTGTTCTTGAGTGCGGGCTGCGTCGGTTGCCACACCCTCGCCGATGCGAACTCTCACGGCACCGTCGGGCCGAACCTCGACCAGGCGAAGCCGTCGCTCTCGACCGCGGTTGCCCGCGTGACGCTCGGAAAGAATGCGATGCCGTCGTTCAAGGGCCAGCTGACCGACAAGCAGATCGCCGACGTGACGTCGTACGTCGTCAAGGCGTCCGGCGGCAACCCGAACGGCTGATCGCGCTACCTCCTGACTGGCCGCGCGACGTCGACGTCGTCGCGACGGACTTCGATCGCACGCTCGTGTGGGAAGACGGCCGTCTGCACGACCGGACGCTCGCCGCGCTCCGCGCGACCCGCTCCGCCGGTCTCGATGTGATCGTCGTGACGGGGCGGATGGTGCAGTCGGTTCGTCGCTACCTCGAGCCGGCCGGCCTGAACGAGCCGGTGATTTGCTACCAGGGCGCCGTCGTCGCCGACGCCGACGGGAAGTGGCTGCGCCACGAGCCGATTCCGCTCGAGCTTGCCCGCGAGGCGATCGCCGCGGTCGAGACCGAAGGCTTCGGGCTCAACGTCTACGTGGACGACGAGCTCTACGTGTCGCGCGTCACCGAGGAAGCGCGCAACTATGCCGGCTTCCAGGGCCTGGAGATCCACGAGGTCGGCGACCTGCTCGGATGGCTCGCGGAGCCGCCGACGAAGCTCGTATGCGTCGGCGAGCCGAGCGAGTTGGACGGCGTCGAGATCCGCATGAAGGAGCAGTTCGGCGAGCGGATGTACATCTCGAAGTCGTTGCCGTACTTCCTCGAGTTCGCCGCGGCCGGCGTGACGAAGGGCGCAGGCCTCGACTTTCTTGCCGAGCACATGGGCTTCACGCCTGAACGGACGATCGCTTTCGGCGACGGCGAGAACGACGTTGAGCTCGTCGAGTGGGCCGGCTACGGGATCGCCGTCGAGAACGCCCATCCCCGTGTGAAGGCGATCGCAGACTGGATCTGCCCGTCGGCCGAGGAGCAAGGTGTGGCGCAGGTGCTGGAAGCGCTTGTAGATTCAAAGCAGTGATCAATCTCCGCGCCGCCCGCAACGACCCCGACGTGTTTCGCGCGGCGCTCGTACGCAAGGGCGCAGCCGATGTCTTCGACGCTCTGCTCGCTGCCGATACGTCGTGGCGTGCACTGCAGCAGCGCGTCGACGAGCTGCGCGCACGCACGAAGCTGAAGGGCAAGCCGACGCCTGCGCAACTCGAAGAGATGAAGGCAATCAAGGAGGAGCTCCAGCCGCTCGAGGGTGAGTTGGCGCTGGCCTGGGGGCGCGTCCAGGAGCTACTCGACCGGGTCCCGAACCCGCCGGCGGAGGATACGCCCGACGGCGACAAGGAAGAGGACGCCGCCGTGGTCAAGCTCGTCGGCGAGCCCCCGAGCTTCTCGTTCACACCGAAGGATCATCTCGAGCTGTCGGCCCCCCATGGTTGGATCGACGTCGAACGTGGGGCCAAGGTCTCGGGCTCACGCTTCGTCTACCGGGTCGGGGACGTCGCGCTGCTCGAGACTGCGCTCTACCGCTGGGCGCTCGCGCGGATCGTGGCCAAAGGGCACGTGCCGATGCTGCCGCCGGTGCTCGTCCGTGAAGAGCCGATGTACGGCACGGGCTTCTTCCCTTCGGACAAGGGTGACTTCTACGAGGCGCCCGAAGACGACCTCTTTCTCGTCGGAACCTCCGAGGTGCCGCTCGCCGCATTTCACGCGGGTGAGGAGCTCGACGAGGTCCCGCTGCGGTACGTGGCGCTCTCGACCTGCTTCCGCCGCGAGGCCGGCGCTGCGGGCCGTGACACGCGCGGCATGTTCCGCGTGCACCAGTTCGACAAGGTCGAGATGTTCGTCTTCTGCGACCCGGCGGTGTCACGAGACGAGCACGAGCGGCTGCTCGCAATCGAGGAAGAGCTCGTGCAGGAGCTCGAGCTGCCTTACCGCGTGCTGAACATCGCCGCGGGCGATCTCGGATCGTCGGCGGCGAAGAAGTACGACATCGAAGCGTGGTTCCCGGGCCAGTCGCGCTATCGCGAGATCACGTCGACCTCGAACACGACGGATTTCCAGGCGCGCCGGCTCGACGTTCGCTTCCGACGCGACGGGAAGCTGGAGCATGTCCATACGCTCAACGGGACGGCGGTGACCGCGCGCGCGATGATCGCGATCCTCGAGAACTTCCAGCATGAGGACGGCTCGGTCACCGTGCCGCAGCCGTTGACGGAGTTCGGTGCGCCCGCCCGCCTCGGGGCGGCGCGAGTCGCAAAGCAGTAGCGGCCGCCCACCCGGTCGAACCGGTCGAGCAAGCAAACCGGTAGAACATTGGCCGCGGCGGGGTGCCGGAGCGGTCGAACGGGGCGGTCTTGAAAACCGCTGACGGGGCAACTCGTCCGTGGGTTCAAATCCCACCCCCGCCGCTCTGGATCGGTCGATAACGGCTCGTAGAAAAGGGACTCCATCCGTCCAACGGGACAGGCGGCGGTAGGGGTTGCGATCCTGGGGAAGATCCCGCCCGACGCCGCCTAAGGGGGACTGACCAGGGGGCGATCTGTCGCGCCACTGTCGCGCGCCGGGTGCGCGCGGGCGAGCTGGCGATGGTCGACTTCTGAGCCGCGCCTCACCTTATTGAATCGAAGGAGCAGGCTGCCGCAGCTGGGTAGAGTCTTCCCTCCGCCGCCGTCCAGCGGCTGAGTCGGTCGCGAGAGGAGAGGCGGATGGCACTAGAGATCATTCACGGTCAGACGCGCGATCGCGTTGCGGCGAACGCACTCGCGGACGTGCTCGGTCGCGTGGTCGACACGGGAACGATCTATCTCGGCTGCCCCGTGCTTGCGACCGCGGACGAGCGGGTCGAAGGTCGACGCGCTACTCGTAAGCCGAGATCACGGCGTTGTGGGGTTTCTCATCGGCGAGGGCGTCCCAAGCGACGAGACCGAGTGGACCGACGCTATCGAGGCTCAGGACAGGCTCTACGCAGTTCTCGAAAGTCATCTTGGGCGGCATGACGCTCTGCGTCGCGGGCGTCACCTCGCGATCGATCTCCAGACCGCCGAACTGTTTTCGCAGCGGGGCCCGGCGAACAACCAGCCACCGCTGAGGGGTTTTACGGCGACCTTCAGGAGGCCGCGGAGTGGGTGGAGTCGCTCGACCCGATCGAAGAAGGGGTTGAGCGGGCCGTCCAGGCGGCGCTTCAGCGCGTCACGACGATCAAGCCACGGAAGCGCCGCGCATCCGTCGCGCGCACGGACTCACGCGGCGCGGTCATGAAGGAGATTGAGAGAGAGATTGCCAAGTTGGATCGTTGGCAAAAGGCCGCCGCGATCGAGAGTCCTGACGGGCCGCAGCGCATCCGCGGGCTCGCCGGTTCGGGCAAGACCGTCGTTCTGGCGCTGAAAGCGGCGTACTGGCACACGCAACACCCGGATTGGCGAATCGCCGTAACGTTCCACACGCGCTCGCTGTACCAACAGCTTAGATGACCTGATCACGCGGTTCACCTTCGAGCGCAGCAATGACCGGCCAGATCCGAACTACCTCAGGATTGTTCATTCGTGGGGCGCGAGTAGCCGCCCGGCGTCTATAGCTTGATCGCGCAGGCCCTTGGCGCGACTCCCCGTGACTGGGTCTACGCCCGAGGCACTTACGGCTACGAGAACGCCTTCCAGGGCGTGTGCCAGGAACTGCTCGGGCTCGCTGAGTCGCAGGAGGTCTCGCCGATATTCGACGCTGTTTTGATCGACGAGGCGCAGGACCTCCTCCGGAGTTCTTCCAGCTCGTCTATCGCTTCACGAGCGATCCGAAGCGCATCGTCTGGGGGTATGACGAGCTTCAGCGCCTCTCGGAGGCGGCGATGCCCGACACGAAGGAGCTGTTCGGAACAGGTGAGGGCGGCGAGGCCCTCGTTAGCCTGGAGAGCGCAGCCGACGCGCCGCGAAGAGACATCGTTCTGCCCGTCTGCTATCGCAACACGCGATGGGCGCTCGCCATGGCGCATGCGCTGGTTCGGGCGTCTACCGGGGGGCGGCTCTCCAGCATCCGGACGACCGTCGATCTGGCAAGACATCGGCTACGAAGTGGTACACGGTGACCTTGAGCCGGGCTCGCAGGTCACGCTAGAGCGGTCGTCTGTCAGCTACCCGCCCTATTTTCCGGACTTGATCCACGCCGACGACGCTGTGGTCTTGGAGCTGTTCGACACGGAGCATGAGCAAGACCAGTGGGTCGCGGACCAGATCGCAACGAATCTCACCGACGACGAAATCGAAGCCGACGGCATCTGATCGTGCTGCCCGAGGCATACCGTGCCAAGGGCCGGGCGCCGCGCGAATTCGGCGCGCTTGCTCGCCACGAAATCCGAGCGCACCTCGTCGGCGTTAATTCGAGCGTAGATGAGGTCTTCATCCCCGGCTCCGTCGCGATCGCGCACATCTACCGCGCGAAGGGGAACGAGGCCCCGATGGTCTACGCGCTCGATTTGCAATACGGCGCCCACACGTTCAACGCGGTCACACGCCGCAACACGCTTTTCACCGCCATCACACGGAGCAGAGCTTGGATTCGGGTGACCGGCTGGGGCGGGGAGGCCATAGCAATCGGCGAGGAGATTACGAGGATCAAGGACGCCAACTTCCGCCTGGAGTTCGCTATTCCAACTCCCGGCGAGTTGGCCACGCTGCGGCATCTCCATCGGGATCGCCCTGCTGAGGCGGAAGCAGTGATCAAGACGACCACGGATGCGCTCACCACGTTCCTGGAAGCCCTTGAACGTGGAGAGGTCGACTTCGCCGATCTGCCACCGGCGATCCGCACGCGCCTCGCCGCCCGCTTCCCGGACGACCTCGTCGATGAGGGCTAGGCCGCTCTACACAGACATTCAGAACGCACTCGACTTCCTGGGCGAGTCAGAGCTTGCGCTCTACACGAATCAGGTCGCCTTGAGCCCGACGCGACTGGTTCGGGGCGACGAACGGCACCGCATCAGGGTTCCTGGTCACGCGAGGCCCAGCGAACGTGGCCCAGTATCTTGCGTGGCTCAGAGCCGGTGAGTACTCCGCGGCTCTCCGGACGGTTTCCTCTTGCAGATTAGTTACGAGATCTCGTCTGGGTTGGTCGTCGGCCATCGGCTCGCCTACGTTCCGTGCCCGGTCGTGGTCGACGAGGATTGGCTTGGCGCAGGCGAGCCGATCGAAGATGTGGTCGCCCTGTACCTCGGTGACGCGTCTACCGTCACCATGCGCACACCGGTGCGGTTCGATTTCGATCCAGCCTCAGCTCGCGCTGGACACCCCGCCGCGCACTTCAGCATCAACAGCGCGGATTGCCGGGTCGCAGGCGTTGCTCCCATCCACCCGTATCGGTTTGTCGACTTCGTCTTTCGCCACTTCTATCCGCGCTTCAGACGCGTCCATGAAAGTTGGTTTGAGCCCGCCGCACGCCGTCACCTTGGCGGACGTGTCATCGCCGATGCCGATCGTGAGACGGTGCATCTAGCGTGGCCCGCGGACTGATCGGTCCCTCGCCTGCCGGTGTCGTAGCCATGGTCGCAACAGACAATTGCGCGAGTACGCGATACCGGCAAACGTCTAGGGCGGCCGGGTCGGTGTCAGCTGCCGCGGCGTTCGGATCGCCGCCCGGCCGCTATCCAGAGGTCGACATCGTTGAATGAAGCGCGCGGATGATCGCCGCGTGTTGCCCGTTGCACCACCGGCTTCGTCGGACGCCGTGCGCGCAGTCATGCGTGGCAACCGGAAGAGCGACACGCGTCCGGAAATCCCTCTCCGATCCTCCCTTCCACCGTCGTGGACTGCGATTCCGGAAGGACGCCAAACCCGAGCCAGAGATCCGGTGTCGAGTTGATGTCGTGTTCCGCAGCGCTCGTGTAGCTGTCTTCGTCGACGGATGCTTCTGGCACGCGTGTCCAGACCACGGAACGCGCCCGCGGACGAACCCCGAATATTGGACGGCAAAAATCGCGCGTAACCTGGAGCGCGACCGCTGAGAACCGCTCAGGCGGCACTCGAAGCTGACTGACCGAAGCCGCCAAGCTGATGCGGTGTCCACCGTCGTCTCCGCCGAGCGCGTGGTCAGCGTCGGCCGGTCGGCCGCCACCGTCATCTCCGTTCGCACGGCGGCCCTCACGGCTAGTCAGC
>CAWJGF010000005.1:0-33325 GCA_963842335.1 uncultured Thermoleophilia bacterium
TCCCTCGACGAGCTCGTCGAGGTGCTCGCGTGAGCCTGCGGGTCGGCATCGGCGTCGACGCGCATGCGCTCGAGCGCGGCGTGCCGCTCGTCCTTGGCGGGGTGCGGCTCGACTACGACCGCGGCCTCGCCGGTCACTCCGACGGCGACGTCCTCGCGCACGCGCTCACCGATGCCGTGCTCGGCGCAGCCGGGCTGGGCGACATCGGTTCGCTCTTCCCGTCGACCGACGAGCAGTTCCGGGGCGCCTCCAGCGTCGAGCTGTTGCGCGAGGCGTATCGGCAGGTGCTCGAGGCGGGCTGGAAGCTCGTGAACGCCGACTGCGTGCTGATCGGTGAGCGGCCGAAGATCGCGACCCATCGCAGGGAGATGCGAAAGCGGTTGTCGGAGGCAGTCGGCGGCGGCGAGGTGAACGTCCGGGCGACCACCACCGACCAGCTCGGCTTCACGGGTCGCGGCGAAGGGCTCGCCGCGCACGCGGTCGCGCTGCTCGAATCGGCCTGAGTCGAGATGACGATCGTCCGCTATGCCGACCGGCCCGACCTCCGTGAGCGGCGCAGCGCCGAGCTCAACACCTTTCCGACATTCATGAACCACAACGCGATGGGCGGTCGCTACTGGGGCCGGCTCTACGACGAGTTCCCGGCTTTCCAGCTGGCCCTCGAGGATGGCGGTGAATTGGCTGCGGAGGTGCACGCGCTGCCGGTGCGCGTCGACGGTGACCTGCCCGCCGGTTGGGACGAGGCGTTCGAGCGTGGAATGGAACTCGGCGACGGGAACGTGCTCAGCCTGCTCGCCATCTCTGTGCGACCCGATCGTCGCGGAGGCGGCCTCGCGGGCACGCTCATCGACGCGGCACGCGGTGCCGCGCGGAAGGCGGGACTCACGGCGGTGATAGCCCCAGTTCGCCCGACGCTCAAGTCCAGCTATCCCCTGATTCCGATCGAGCAGTACATCGAGTGGCGCCGCGACGACGGCTCGCACTTCGATCCCTGGATCCGCGTGCACGAACGGGCCGGCGCGACGATCGTGCAGGCTGCACCCAGGTCGATGCTGATCGAAGCGCCTGTGTCGGATTGGGAGGCGTGGACGGAGATGCGCTTCCCGGGCGACGGCACGTACATCGTGCCGGAGATGCTCGCACCGCTCGAGGTACGTGACGGGATCGGGGTGCACGTCGAGCCGAACGTCTGGCTGCGCCACGGCGTGTGAAAGGCGGGGGCTTGCGGCCCCCGCCCTTTTCCGGCTGTATGCGTCGCGCTAGAGGCTTGATGTGAAATGCACGCCCACTCGCGGATGGTTGCTCACTTCACGCAGCCGGCGGCCAGATCGACGCCGTAGATGTTGTTGTAGGTGAAGCAGCCAAATCGCTTCGAGGTGAAGAGCCGAAGGTTCGCGTGTGAGAGCGGCGCCCAGGGCGCAGCGTTCGCGATGATGTCCTTGTCGAGCTTTCCGTAGTTGATGAAGCGTGCGTTGCCGGACATCAACGCCGCCTGCTGGATCAGTTTGTTGTAGTGCGGGTCATCGAAGTACGCGAAGTTGCTGTTGTTCTGATCGTGGATGTTGTTGCCGTCGAGCAGGACGTTGATGAAGTCGGACGGGTCGACGAAGTCGGCGCCCCAGTTCTCGTCTGCGAGATCGAACGGCTCGCCACGATTGCCCTCCTTCCCGAATTGCACGCCGCGCGGGAACGGCCGAACATCGACACTGAGCCCGATCTGCTTCAGGTCGAACTGGATGATCTGTGCGCGATTCAGGCAGGCGTTGTTGTTGCAGGTATAGAGAACCGCCGTGCCGTCGCCCTGGTGCCCCTTCGCGAGGGCCTGGGCCTTGGGCAGGTTCGGCGCGCTGAGCGGGTAGACCTTGTATGGGTTGTAGCCCGGCATCGCCGGCGGCAAGATCGTGTCATCCCTCTTGCCCGCGAGATATCCGAGCTGGAGCAGGAGAGCGTGACGGTCGAGGGCATAGTTCACCGCCTTTCGGAGGGGAATGTTGCCCTTGAAGAGCGGCCGGGACGTGTTGAGGGCCACGTAACGGACGTTGAGGCTCGGCTCGACGTGGAACTGGCTCTTGTTGATGCCGTACCTGGTCGCGAGCTCCGCATAGGCCGGGGAGGGAACGCCGTCCGCGGCGTAGTCCGAGGCGCCCTGCTCGACGCGGAGACGAATCGCTTCCTGGCTGTTTCCGACGGTGTAGTTGATGGCGGCCACGTTGTGTGGTCGGGGGCCATGGTAGTTCGGGTTCGCCTTCAGCAGGATCGACTTGCCCGGGGTTCGCGACGCGATGTAGTACGGCCCGGCCGAGGCCGGCGTCAGTGCGCCGTTCGGGTCGTTCCCGATGTTGGAGGGGACGGCCGCGAAGAACGGCATCGCGATCCGAGCCAGGAAGTCGGGGGCGGCATGAGTCAGGGTGATCACGAGGTGGTTGCCCTTCACCCGTACGCCGCTCGCGGTTGTCGCCTTTCCGGCGAGCATGTCGTTCACGCCGACGACGTCGGTGATGAAGCTCTGTCCCGGCGATTGCAGCTTCGGGTTTGCGAGCCGGTTGATCTCACGCGCGAAGCTCGCCGGCGTCACGGACTCGCCGTTCGAGAACTTCGTGAAACCGGCCTTGACGGTGAAGTCATAGACCTTGCCGTTCGCCGAGATCTTCGGGAAGCCGGCAGCGGCTTCGGGAATGATCTGGGAGCTCGCCGGCCCCGTCTTGTCGGCGTAGTTCATGAGCTTCAACGCGGTCGCGTACTCCAGCTCCCAGCCGGGGGCGTAGTAGTCGAGTGCCGGATCGGTGTAGTCGGTGTCGGTGAACAGGTCGACGTTGAGCGTTCCGCCCTTCGCTGCATGCGCTTGCGACCCGGCTGCGGCGGCCGCAGCCGCCGTGATCCCGAGCGCGACGCTCAGTACCAGCACGCTGATCGCCAGTTTGACGTTCTGCAAGATCGACTCCTTTGTCGCTCGGCCGCGAGCCCGCGGCGGGAAGCATCTGCTTCCCGCTCAGGTAGACGCCCGCCGCTGCTCGGCGTTTGAGCAGGTCGGCGATGACCGTATGCGGCGACTCGCTACGTCGCGGAGCCGGGAGTCAGTGCCGGTCGGGAAGCCGCTCGTAGGAGATCTCCCAGAGCGTTCTCCACGAGCCGTTCCCACGCGTGTGTTGCCAGAGCCAGTCGAAGCGGCTCTCATCGATGTTGCAGAAGATCATCCGCTGCAGCCATTCCTCGTCGTCCTGGATGAACTCCCGGCTCAGGTGCATCTCGTGCCCGTGGAGACCACCACGGAAGTCGAGATAGGAGCCAGTGTCGTCGACCCACGTCTGCTTCCAGCAACCTTCGCGAGCATCGAAGACCGAGATGCTCATCCCGCGCAGCGTGTCCGGCGGCTCCGCCGTGAACTGCTCGACGATCACGTTGTCGCCGAAGTCCTTCGTGATGATGTTGGTCGCCTCGCCAGGGCGATTGCCGCGCCACCCGCCGCGCCACGCGCCGAGCCAGAAATCGAAGTCCGTGCCTCCGCCGTTCGCTCCGGCCGGAACGGCGACCGACTTCTGCGGCTCACTCATGCGCCTACTGCACCGGGAGGCTCGAGGAGACGGGGAGGCGCGAGTCCCAAGTCGCGGCAGGCCGCTTGCGTCGCCGCGACGAATTCCTCGATCGGCCGGTCGAGTACGCGGTCCGCGTTCCAGACGAGCGCGATGAGGCGGGGCTCGATTGCGTCGGGCGGGTCGAGTGGCACCAGCACGACATCGGCGTCCGCTTCGTCGACCGACAGCCGAGGAACCACCGCATAGCCGATTCCCTCGCGTACCAGTGCTTGGATCGTCGTGTTGTAGTCGGATCGAGCGACGAACGCAGCCTGCAGGTCGTGTGCGTCGAGATGCTTCTCGAGGCGGGGGCGTTCGCCGGAGTGGCCGATCAGCGGGAGCCGCGCGAGGTCGCGGAGCGTGGGCGCGCCGCGGGAGCGTGCCACGTCGCTTTCCGTTGGCGCCACGAGGACGTAGCGGTCCTCGAAGAGAACGACGTGGTCGAACGGGCCTTCGGGTAGCGGCAATTCGGCAAAGACGACATCGACGACGCCGGCCGTGAGCTGCTCGAGCAGACCGACATCGGTCGCCTGCTCGACCAGCCGGACCTCGACGTCCGTGTCCATGTTCTTCAGCGCCTGCGGGACGATGCGGGATGTGATCGCCTGGAACGTGCCGACGACCAGCGTCCTCGAGTCGTTGGCGCCGGAAAGGTCGGCTTCTGCGGCGCGGACGCGGGCGAGGATGGTGGTGGCGTGCCCGTAAAGCAGCTGTCCCTCTCGGGTCAGCGCGACGGGCTTCGTGCCACGGGTGCGCTCGAACAGGCGGTGGCCGACGATCGATTCGAGCGCAGCGATCTGGTGACTCACCGCCGACTGCACGTAGCCGAGGCGCACCGCGGCCGCGCTGAACGATCCCTCCTCCGTCACCGCTTCGAGCGCGAAGAGATGTCGAAGCTCAACGCGCAGCCAGCGCTCGAGTGCCATGTCCATCGAAACGGCGACCTTTCCAGTTCCATTCCGGCGCTGCGGCAATGATGAAGATGTGCGATCGGGCTAACTAACCACCCTCGAGCCAGGCAAGCTTGCCGCGCCATCGTCGCGCAGCACGACGAGTCCGTCGCGCTCGAGCGACACGAGCGCGTCGCCGTCGGACGGTTGCTCGCCTGCGGCGACGGCGCGCAGGGCGACGGCGCGTCTTTGCCGGAACGAGCCTTCGAACGCCGATTGCTTGCGCAGCGGCTCGTACCGCGAGCCGCGCGACGGGCAGACCGACTCGAGGGGGCAGACACCGCAGCGCGGGATCCGTGCGAGGCACACGGTCGCACCGAGATCGAAGAGCGCCTGCGCGCACTCGCCGTCGAACGTCTCGCCGGTGCGCTCCTGCACGCGGGCGACGTTCGTGTCGACCGGCAAGACGTCGCGTCCGAAGGCGAAGTTGCCGACGGCGGCCGCGGTGTACGGTCCGACGCCGGGCAACTCGGTGAGGTCGTCGGGCCAGCCGCGGTCCGCGACGACGCCCGCCGCGCGGTGCAAGCTGACCGCCCGCCGGTTGTAACCGAGTCCCTGCCACGCGACGATCACCTCCGCGGGCGAAGCGGCCGCGAGCGCCTCGACGGTCGGCCAGCGGTCGAGCCAGGCGTGCCAGCGTGGAATCACCCGGTCGACCTGTGTCTGCTGCAGCATGACTTCGCTTACCAGGATTGCGTATGGATCTCTCGTCTTGCGCCAGGGCAGATCGCGCCCGGTTCGCTGGTACCAAGCCAAGAGCGGTTCCCTCACGCGAGCCAGCCTACGCGAGCACCCGCCGGGGCGAACGCCGCGGAAACGCGAACCGGCCGACGATTAGCGTGTCACCGCGTCGAGGTTGCTGCGGTGCACGCGCTCATACGGCGCGTAGTAGTGGACGTCCGCGTTCCCGACGGAGGCCACCACGTCGCGCAGCGTCAACTTCGCGAGCGACGGGTCATCGCGCGAACGGAGCAGGAAGTCGATGTACCGCTCCGTCGCTGTGATCAGCCCGTTCGAGTAGCCGCCCGCAGCGATCACCTCGGAGGACCCATGATTCGGCAGAATCCGCTTCGGCTGCAGCCCGCTCAGCTTCTCCAGATTCGCACGATGGATCCGCAGCCGCTCGGGCGCATCGACATACGTCACGGTGTCTTCCATCGTGTCGCCGCAAAGAAGGAGCTCTCGTTCCGGCCACCAGAGGACCGTCGCATCGTCACTGTGGATGTCTGTGTGGAGCAACTCGAGCCGCAGCTCGCCAAGCTCCAGGTCGAGCCGGCCTGCGAACGTCGTCGTCGGCAGCACGAGTGGAGCGATCGCGGGCGGGCCTTCCAGCGACCCGCTTTCGATTGCCTCGCGCGAGCGGGCAAGCAGCTCCGCCGTTCGCTCGCACGCGATGATCTCGCAGTCGCCGAACGCCTCCGTTCCGGCCACGTGATCGAGGTGCCAGTGGCTGAGGACGACCGTGAACGTCCGCGCACCTGCTTCTTCGAGGACGGCTCGTATCCGAAGTCCATGATCGACCGAGACGTGCGTGTCGTAGACCAGAGCAGCTTCACCGGAGACGATTGCGTAACTCGCGATGCCGAGCGAAAGCGCGCCGTCGTCGACCCAGTTTGGGTCGTCGTCGAACCGATGGCCCTCAACCCGGCCGTCGTAGAAGGCAAACACCCCGGCTGCCGGCTTCAGCATGCGCAGGTGATCCATCGGGCCATCCTAGAATCCGCTGAGCATGCAGGGCGGTGAATCCACAGCGGTCTTCCTCGCGACGGAGGGCGAGATTGTCTTGGACAGCTCCAGCCGAACCATCCGCGTCCTGTGCGAGAACGAGTTGATCGACGTGACGTGGTCGCGCTACGCCGCCGGCGAGCGCGGGCCCGGCCCGCACATTCACCGTCGGCACGTCGATGCGTTCTTCGTCGTCGAGGGTGAGCTCGAGTTCGACGTCGGGCCGGAGTTGGCAGCCGTTCGGGCGCGCGCGGGCACCTTTGTGCTCGTTCCACCGCTTGTCGTTCACACCTTTGCGAACCAGAGTACGGCGTCGGCGACGTGGTTGAACTTCCACGCTCCGAGCACCGGCTTCCTGGCCTACGTCCGCGGTGACGGTGACGCATTCGACAGCGTCGACGCTCCGGCGGCCGGGCAGCTGTCTACGGCGGACGGGGTGGTCGTGTCCCCCATGGGCGATGGTGAGCTGCTGCAGTGCGAAAGCCACGGATTGCGCGTCGTCGGCGACACTTCGCAACTCACCGCGATCGAGCTCAGCTTGCAACCGGGCTTTGTGAAGGAGCACAACCACCCGGACGAGGTCAACTCGTTCTTCGTGCTGGAGGGTGAGGTCGAGCTCGCCGTCGACGGCGAAGAGGTCGCTCACGCCGGTCCGGGAACGTGGCTGTGCGCGCCGCCCGGGGCCGCGCACGGGCTCCGCAACACCGCCTCCAGTGCTGCGCGCGTGCTGAACATCCGTGCACCCGGACGGTCGGCGGCCGGTCAGTAGCGCTTCGTGTCGCGTCGGTAGGCCTGGCCGGCGAGCACCCCGGCGGCGACGCTCCAGATTGCGATCACGACCCAGCCCGTGACGCCCCAGGCCCGGCCGCCGAGGCCCACATGACTCGCCTGCACGAGCCAGTACGACGGGAGCGTCTCGGCGACCTTCTGCATCGCGCCCGAGGTGATTGGGAACCAGACGCCTCCGAGCAGGGCCAGCAACCCCGTGACGCCGCCCATGATGGGGCCGACCGAGTCCGGGCTGACGAGGTGCCCCATCAGAATCCCGAGGCCGGCGAACGGGATGAGGCCGACGAGCATCAACGCGGTCATCGCCACCCAGCTCCCTGCTGAGAGCCGAACGCCCAGCGAGATGCCGGCAAGGAAAAGGAGGACGATCGTGACCATCGCCATGGCGTATGCGGTCAGGACCTTCGCGCCGAAATACGTGCGCGGCCTCAGGGGCGTCAGCCGCAACTGACGGTTCCAACCGACCGACCGCTCGGCTGCGATGCGCGCTCCGGATCCGAGGACGGCATTCATCGTGCCGAAGGCGGCGAGGCCGACCATGAAGTAGAGCGGAGCAGAAATCCCCGAGCCGCCGAGACTCTCGGAGTTGCGATTCGGCCCCGCGATCGCGTAGTAGAGAACGAGCGGGAAGCCGAGCGAGAAGAAGAAGAAGCGACGGTTGCGAAAGGTGCGCAGCAGCTCGTAGCGGGTGTAGGTGGCCGGCTTCACGCGGCGGCCGCCTCCCCATCGGCTGTCAGATGGAGGAACGCCTCCTCGAGCCCTGCACCGCTGATCTCGATGTCGCGTGCGCTTGGGTGCCGTGCGAGCAGCTCGCGAATCGCGAGGTCGGAGTCGGAGCACGTGAGGACAATCGCCTCGCCGCGGCGCGCGGCGCTGGTGACCCCGTCCAGCCGTTCGAGCTCTTCGAGTTGAACGTCGGGCAGCGTGGCTCTGATCGTGCGCGAGCCGACCATCGCCTTGATCTCGGTCGGCGGCCCGTCGGCGATCACCGTTCCCGCCGCGACCAGGATCGCGCGATCTGCGTAGAGGTCGGCCTCTTCGAGGTAGTGCGTTGCGAAGAGAACGGTCTTGCCGCTCGCGGCAAACTCGCGGACGGTCGTCCAGAAGGCGTGGCGTGTTCCCACGTCCATCCCCACCGTCGGCTCGTCGAGTACGAGCAGGTCGGGGTCACTCACGAGCGCGACCGCGAATCGCACCCGCTGCGTCTGGCCGCCCGAGAGCTTCTCGGTTCGCCGCGACGCGATCTCGCGAATCGAGGCGAGGTCGAGCACGCGGTCGATGTCCATCGGCGTCGGAAAGAGCGAGGCCATCATCCCGATCAACTCCCGCACGGTCAGTTCGCGCAGGACGGCGCCCGCTTGCAGCATCGCCCCGACCTTGCCGGCCGCGATCGCATTGCTGGGCGTGTCGCCGAAGATCGAGATTGTTCCCGCGTCAGGCTTCAGCAGCCCGAGGAGCATGTCAATCGTTGTCGACTTGCCCGCGCCGTTCGGGCCGAGCAACGCCACGGTCTCACCGGCCGGAATCGAGATGTCGATGCCACGGACAGCAGGCACCGGGCCGGTCGGGGTCGCGTAGGTCTTGGCAAGGCCGGAGAGGCGGATGCCGGTGCTGTGCCTGATCTCGTCTTGGTCCATCGCCACCTTTTCTACCCCCGCCGCCGAGCCGGGCAATCAGGCGAGTCGCTGCCAGACGTTCTCGAGCAACTGGGCGCTCTGTGGCCAGAGCAGGACCTGGCCGCCGAAGTTCAGCGCCCCTGCCGAGAACACCTTTGCGCCGCTCGGATGCTCGTAGTACGTCATCTCTGCCGAGCGGCCCGGCCCGAAGAGGTCGGTGATCGTCGCAAGCACCTGCACCCCAGGCGGTGAATTCGGCGAGCGAGCGTCGATCTCGATCCCATAGAGACCAAACTGCGCACCGTTCGTGAGGCCCGTGCCCGCGAACGCCCACGAGGCGGTGTCGGCCGCGGCGACCGTGAACGGCGCATGCCGTTCACCACGGTCACTCGCCACGTACTGCACGCCGAGGAGCGCCGCCTCGGGACGCCCGAGGTCGCGCCACTCGTCGATCAACGTGGCACGGGAACTGCGCCTGTCGACACGGCGGAAGAAGTTGTTCGCGGCGAGGAACATGAGGTTGCCGCCACGGTCACGAAAGCCCTCGACGAGGTCGTAGAGGCCGGACGTCACGTACTCGGTGTGACCAGGGAACACGAGCAGGTCGTAGGCCGCCCGCAGGGCATCCGGCGTCAAGAATCGCTCGATGTCCTCGTCGCCGTAGACGTCGACTTGCTTGCCGGTTTGGGCGAGCCAGTGCTGGAAGCTGAGGTCGTAGCTCCGGTAGCGATACGGCACGCCGCGGCCGGCATGCGGGCGTGTCATGTCGACGTGGTTCGTCTTCCAGTGCGCGTACCAGGTGTCGCCCCACCCGTCGCCGTTCGCGTCGTAGAAGTTGTAGGCCTGCCAACTGGTGGTCGGCATGACGACCGCGACGCGATGCTGGGGTGCGGCCGGCCGAATGATGATGGGGGCGAAGCCGACGCGGCCGTCGTCGGCGGTCAGCTGCGCCGCATAGACGCCCGACGGCCAGTCGGTCCCGATTTGCACCGGGACCGGGGCGGGATGATCGCGGTGTGCACGCCAGTCGATCACCTGTGCGGCACCGACAGGGATGCCGTTGATCAGTCCGTTGGCGTATGTCGGCACCGTCTCCGGCCCGCTGTGCAGCATCTGCAGTGACAAGTGTGCTGCGTCGGTGCGGACGAGGAGCGTTGCGGTATCGCCGGGCCGGGCGCTCCGGACCCCGAACCCGGCATCGACCCCGAGGATCCGGACGACGGCTCGGGCGGTCGCCGGGTGTGCGCTGCCCCCGAGCGGCGTGGCGGTCACGCGCAGGATGTAGGTCCTGGCGGCCAGTTTCGGATCGGGGCGCCAGGCGAGCTCGTGCTCGCCGGGCCCGAGCTCGACTTGCCGCTCGGCGAGCGGTGACGCCGCAACCGCAACAGGCTGCTCGGACGCCGCGCCTTGGCCGGTCTGCAGCACATTGAGCGTGACGCGTGAGCGGCGTGCGAGCTGGAAACGGAGCCGGGCTTCCACTCGTGGCGCGACGGCGCCGAGCGTCGTCACGAGCTCCGTGTCGCCTGCGAACGGCCTGCCCCTGTTGTCCACCCGGAAGCCCGACAGGAGCGGCGTTCCAGCCCACGCCGGCCCGATCCGGCCGAGCCGGCCGAGCGATGCGGCGGCCCCCGCTCCCGCAAACAGGAACAGCCGGCGACGTGTGCCCGACCAGGTCATCCCGGCACTGTAGACATTCACCAGGCTATGTCAGGTACGCCTTACAAGTGGAGTTCGATTGCCTGACAGCGGCCTTGGCTAGCCACGTGCTTCCTCGCTAAGCACCTGCAGGTTTGCCGGCCGCGGCGCCTCCCGGCGACTGTGGGCGGTTCCGCTCGCGGCACGCAAGCGCTCGGGCTCGCGCCGCGCGAGTAGCGCGGCGGCCAGCACGACCGACGCGAACGCCACGACGCGAACGACTCCGAGCGCGCCGCCGGGCAAGCGTTCGTGGAAGAGCGCCAGCCCCGCTGCGATCGGGAGCGCGTTCGTGAACAGCGACGCAGTGCCGGCGGTCGTCAGCGAGCCGCCGCGCTGGAATGCGAGTTGCAGCGCGACGAATGCAGCTCCGTGGGCAGCAAGCACGACTGGGACGAGGAGCAGCCACGCGCCCCCGCCGACCGCGCCTTTGGTCGCGGCATCCCCCGTGCCGTAGAGAACCCCCGCCGCGATCCCCAACCCCGCACCGGGCGCAAGCCGCGCTCCCGACAGGGCGGCGATCCCGGCGAACGCAGTGGAAGCCACGAGCCACGCGAGCACGGCTCCCGGCGCCGCAGTCGCGCCGGATGCCGCGCCGCCGGCAAGGGATGCCCCGAGCAGCGCGAGGCCGCCGATGGCGATCGCGACGGCCATCCACTGCCGGCGCCCGAGCCGATCGCCGCGTCGCTGCGCCAGGACAGCGAGGATGCCGATCCCCCCGGCCGAGGTCGCCTGCACGAGCGACAGCGGCGCGAAGGCGAGCGCGGCGACATAGAGGGCCCAGCCCAGGAGGCCAACGCTGAAGCCGACGAGCCACGACGTATCTCCGAAGAGCGCGCGCAGCGCTCCGATTGGGCGGCGCAGCGACAGCGCGGGCAACTCGGCCGCAGCGCCGTGCTGGGCGACCCAGCCCCAGTTGAGTGCAAACGCCGAAAGTAGTGCCAGCGTCAGTCCGGCGCCTGTGCTCACCGCCGTTCGCCCTGGAACGGAAGGTAGGCCTCCGCCGCGAGCGCGGCGATCCCGACGCGGGGCAGGTCACGCCGACGCTCGTAGACGACAAACCGTCGCTCCCACTGCGGGAAGAACTTCCGATTGAACGTGAGCAGGTTGTCCAGCTGGAAATGCCCCTTGAGCGTCAACAGTGCGCGGCGCTGCACCTCCTGAAGGCCGGTGAGCGCAGCCTCGGGCGCGAGCAGCGCCGCAAAGGGAGCAAAGTTCAGAGACACGCGCTCATATCCATGCGTGCGCGCCCACGCAACGGTCTCACACACGAGCCACTCGTTGAATCCATTCGGCGTCGACCGGAGCCTTGGCATCGACGACAGCGAGAGCGCCGCTGACGCCGGCGAGAGCGCGAAGTGGAGAAAGCCGGCCGCCTCACCGTCCGGTGCGAAGCCGACGAAGAACACTGCATCCTCGTCGCCGAGACCGAACAGGGCGTCGAGAGCCATCACGAACCCACGCTCGGGCGCATCGCCGCGCCAGGCTCGCGCGACGGCCTCGAGCTCTGCCCGCAGCGGTGCGTCGAGCTCGCTCGGCCGGAGTGCCTGCGCGGTGTAGCCCGCGTGCTCGAGGCGGTGGACCGACTGCCGCACCTTCCGGATCGCACGTCCGTCGAGCGCGAATGACGCGGTCTCGACGACGGCTTCATCGCCGTGGTAGAGCGCATGCAGCCCTCGGGCGGCGTAGAGCGGTAGGAATCCCTCCGACGCGCCGAGGATCGCAACGCGCCAGTCGCGCGCGTGTGCGAGCTCGACGAATGCGGAGACCAGGTCGTCGAGTCGCTCGCGCGGGCCGATGGGATCGCCGGAGACGATTGCCACGCCTCCGACGACTCGGTAGGCGAGAAATGCTGTTTCGTCGGCGTTGAAGAAGTACGACTTGTCGGCACGCAGGACGAACGGCGCGAGCGTGTCGACGCCCCAAGCATGGACGAGCGCACGCGCAATCGCGCGTTCCCGCTCCTGTTGCCCGACCAGGTAACGCCAGGGAGCGAGCCACCCCGCGACGATCCACGCGGTTGCCGCGAGCCCGAGCAGCAGGAGGGAGAGCGGGAACCAGTAGCCGAACGAGCCCGAGAGGTGCGGCGAGCCGTGGAGGTTGAGACCGAGCAGGCCGCCGAGCGTCTCGCGCAGCGTGAACTGCAGCGTCAGCGGCTGGTCGGCGGCGGTCTGGTTCACCCAGAGGGCAACGACTGCGAAGAGCGCGATCGAGGCGGATGCCAGGGCGACGCGTGCGAGGATCATGTGACGCGTCGACGCGTCGCCCGGGCGGTCGAAATCATGACGGCGCGCAACGAGCAGCACGAGCACGATCGCCGACGCGAGCGTGCCGTGGTTCAGCCCGTTCAGCACGTGCAAGGCGGTCGAGGCTCCGGCGACGACGGTTGCCACCTGCCACGCCCGCTGTCGCCTTCGTGCAAGTCCGCGAGCCGCGACAAGCAGCGCGACGGCCGCGAGCGCGCCCGCGGCGCGCGCGAGTGGTCCCACCGCGTCAGGGGTGAACGAGTGCAGAAGGCCGTTGTCGTCTCCGGGCAGGATCGTGTGCACGAGATTGAGGACGGCGCCGACGGCGACGACCGACGCGACGAGCAGCGGAGCCCGCCGTCCGCGGCTCCGTGCGGGCGCGAGTGCGGCAACGGCGAGCGCGACGAACGCGGCGGGCAAATAGACCGCTTGCATTCGCGCCGCCGAGTCGAGCGCGTCGCGGAGGGAGACCTGGCGGACAACGGCGATCGAGATGCCGGTCTGGAGGTAGCCGAAGAGGCCGATGCCGACGCCGAGCAAGAGTGCCGACGTGAGCCGCTCGAAGCCGGCGCTGCGCGCATAGAGGCCGAGCGCGATTGCCGCGACGAGCCAGATTCCGCCGAACCAGAGAAGCGGTGCAGAGCTGTGCTTCGCGAGCTCGTCGAGCGGCAGCGCCTCGCCGATTCTCGGGCCGGGCAGCGCCGGCCGGACGAGGTAGAGCCAGCCGGTCGCGGCGAACGCCGTCGCGACGAGAATCGGGAACGTCGCGACCTTACGCATGCAACCTCCGGGAGAGCGCGAGCAGCGCGCGGGCGGCATTGCCGCGCCAGAGCGCCCAGTTGTGACCGCCGCGGACGAGAAAGAAGTGATGCGGCAGGTGAAGTTGGTCGAGCGCCTGGGCGAACCCGGCGTTCTGCCCACGGAAGTGGTCGTCGGTCCCGCTGTAGAACCACATGTAGGTGCCGGCACGACGGAGTGCAGCGGCCGCGCGCGGCAGCGTGACCGACGGGCTGTTGTGCCGCAGGAGCGCCGCGCGATGGCCGAAGATGGCTGCGATGTCGTCGGCGCGCTGATACCCCGACCAGCTCTCGAGCACGTGGAACTCTTGCGGATGGTGGATGCCGATGTTGAGGGCCGCGTAACCGCCTTCAGACAGGCCGACGAGTGCGCGTGCATTGCCGCGCCTGATCGTGCGATACCGGTCGTCGACCGCTCGGACGACGTCGCGGGAGACGAACGTCTCCCAGGCCTGGTTCTTGCCGATGCCGTTCGCCCACTCCTTGTCGGTGAAGGACCCGGTTGAACCGAACGGCATCACGAGGATCAGCGGGCGCGCGCGCCGCAGTGCGACCAGTTCGTCCTCGACGACTCCCATGCGGACGGTTGCGAGAAACGCCCCGGGCCGCCCCGGGAAGCCGTGCAAGAGGTACGCGACGGGGTAGCGCCGAAGGGGGTGCGTCCCGTACCCGGGAGGCAGATAGACATCGACCGGCTGACGGCGGCCGCCGAGCGCGGGGCTTACAACGGTGAAGCGAACCGGCGTCCCGTGCACCTTCACGAACGGCGCGTCGTGCGGTGGGGCAAAGCCGCGAAAGGCCCAGTAGTTCTCGACGTAGCGATAGGCGCCGAAGACGCCGACGGCGAGGAAGATCCCGAGCGCAGCGGCGGTGGCCCAGGTTCGGCCCGGCAGTGGGAGTCCGGGTGCAGTCACGCACCCGGTTGTAGGGCACGGCACCTGAACGAAAGCTGACGGAGCGGTTAAGCCAAGGTTACGTCGCCGGCTTGGCGAGGTGAGCGAGCGCGAGCCGCAGCCAGGCCGTCGCATGCGACGACCAGAGAGACATCTGATGACCGCCGCGGTAGAGCTCGAAGACGTGCCGCACACCGGCGTTGCTCAACTCTCGATCGAACTGCACGTTCTCGGATCGGAATCGGCTGTCGCCGCGACCGACATAGAACGCGAAGAAGGTCGGCCGACGTTTCTGCGAGGTGCGGAGCTCAGTGATCAACGTGTGGGCGTTCGTCGCCGGGCCACGCGCAAGCGACCGGGTTCCGGTCGGGTCGGTCGCGTGAAAGTAACCGGACCACGACTCGACGACCGCAAAGGACCCCAGGTGATGCAGGCCAAGGATGGTGGCGCCGTACCCGCCCGCCGAGAGACCGACGATCGCCCGGCCGGTTCGCGAGCGAATCGTCCGGAAGTGGGCGTCGACATAACGCGGGACCTCCTCTGCGACGTACGTCTCCCACTCGCGTCCCGAGCCCCAGTTCAGATACTCGGGATCGGTATCGGTATCTCGTGCTCCCTGCGGAAAGACGAGGATGGCGGGGCCTGCCCGTTCGAGAGCGCCGATCACCCAGCCGTTGCCGAGGTAGGACTTACCGCCGGCGGGGAGGCCATGCAAGAAGTACACCACCGGATACCGCTTCTTGTTGTCGCTGTACCCCGGCGGCAGGACAACACGCGCATGCACGCGGCCGTTCAGCGCGACTGAGGTGATTCCCTCATCGAGATCGCGGCTCTCAGTCAGCCGCGCGGCGATGACGCCCGTCGTGGCGACGAGCGCGACCGCGACGGTGGTGGCGAGGACGTAGCGCATCGAAACACGGTGCCAGCAGCAGCACCTTGACTGTGCCATGGGCAACTTGCAGGCGGCTAAGAGAGATGCTCCCCGCACCCGGCAATCTCAATCGGACGACAACAGAGTATTTACCTGCCGCCGCTATCGTCGCGGGATGGCAGTCCTCGCTGCCCTGACCGCAGCCGCCTTCCTGCCAGGCTTTACGCCGTTCGCGGTCGGGCCGACCGGTGGGCAGGTGCTCCGTGGCACGTTCCCCGGGACCGAGCGTGCCGGCTACGTCTATCTGCCGCCTGGCTTCGAGCCGTCGACGCGCTATCCCGTCGTCTACCTGCTGCACGGCATGCCGGGCTCGCCGTCGGAGTACCTCGACGGAACCCAGCTCGCGACGTTCGCCGACGACGGGATCTCGTCGGGCGCGCTGCTGCCGTTCATCGCAGTGGCGCCTGCTGCCGGCTCGAGCCGCGACTACAACGGTGAGTGGGCGGGACCCTGGGAGCGCGCGCTCGTCCGGCGCATCGTCCCGTGGGTCGACGCGTCGCTGCCGACGATCGCCAATCGCGAGGGGCGGGTGATCGCCGGGCTGTCCGCGGGCGGGTACGGCGCGGTCGACATCGGCATTCGCCATCCGCAGGTCTTCGGGTCGATCGAGTCTTGGAGCGGGTACTTCCGGCCCTTGCACGATGGACCGTTCAAGAACGCGTCACGCAGCGTGCTCGCAGCGAACGATCCGCAGCAACTCATCGCGCACGACAAATCGGCCCTCGCACACACGCGTTTCTTCCTCTCGAGCGGCCCCTTCCACAGTCACTGGTTCCGCCCGAGCGAGACCGTGGCGTTCGCACGCGAGACTCACCGTGATGGACTTGCCACGACGCTGCGCCTCTACCGGTCGAAGAAAGGCGAGTGGCGCGCGCAGTTCGACGACGGCCTGCGCTGGGCGTTCGGCTCCTAGCGCTCTGCGAGCTGAAGGTAGTAGAACGCGTTCCCTGCGAGGGCGCCGTTCGGCAGCGACGCGTAGTCGGGGATCACTCCGGCGCGCGTCCAGCCGAGCCGCGGGTAGATGCGGTCGGCGTCGGTTCCCTCATGGGTCGACAGCCACAGGAGACGAAGCCCGAGCGACCGTGCGTGCTCGACCGCGACGTCCAGCAGCGCCCGGCCGACGCCGCGTCCGCGCGCCTCCGCGGCGACGACGAGCCGCTGGATCTCGGCGCGGTGCCGGCCGTTGCCAGCGGTCGCACGGGCGAGATGGACGGCACCGAGGAGCCCGTTGTCCTCGAAGGCGGCCCATTGAACGTGCTCGCTGGGCTCGAGCAGGGACGCAATCTTGCGCCACGCATCCTCCGCGCCGGCATGAGTGAGGTTCGGTGCGAGCCCCAGCGCCATGCCCGCGGCGTGCGCGTCGAGCAGCAGCTGCGCAAGCGGGCCGGAGTGACTCGCGATCCCGTTCGCATCGAGCTGGACGACGTTCACGGCGCCGCCGTCCTCAGCCCGGCGCGTGCGTTTGCGACCAGCGCCGCGTGGCGCGCCACGCGGCAACGCCGACGCCGAAGAGAGTGAGCTCGACGACGGTGATCACAAGCCGGTTGATGACAGTGACGCTCAACGCGGGACCTGCCGTCGTCACCGCGAGCAGGAGGGCGTACATCGACGCCTCGCGGGCACCAAGACCCGACGGCGAGAACACCGTCAGCACTGCGACGATCGCGCCGACCGCCGAGACTCCCCCGAGGAAAGGGATCGTCGAGAGCCCCGGACTCGAGCCGACGCTCCGCAGCATGAAATACACCGCGACGCCACTGATCAGCCATGTGCCGCAGTAGAAGAGGAGCAGCGCGAGCATCTCCGGGAACGGCAGCGGGTCGATCTCCTCGGCACCGAACGGACGCAGCAGTTTGTTCGCGAGCGGCCGGAAGATGCGCGGGTGGAGACCCAGGGCACAGAGGAAGCCGAAGGCGACGAGCGGGAGCAGAGGCGCGTCCACCCCTTTCACCCACGCGAGGCTGACCACGAAGACGAGCACGCCGGAGATGGCCGATAGCGCGGCTTCGACGAAGATCGATGCCAGTACCTTCGGCGTCTCGGTAACGCCTGCCGAACGGCGCAGTGCCACCGTGCGCGCTGCGGGCGTCCAGATCCCACCCGGGATGTACTTCGCGAGCATCGAGACCATCTCGGCTTCGAGTGCGACGCGATAGGTGACGTCGATCTCCCAGGCGGCGAGAATGCGAATCCAGCCGAGGACGAAGACGAGGTAGTAGATCGTCACGGAGCCAAGCGCCAATGCGATGTAGGCAGGGCTCGCGTGCTCGAGTAGCGGCGCGGCCTTCGACCACTCACTGCGCACTGCCCAGGCGCAAAAGCCGATGGTCGCCAGAACGAGCGCCAGCTGCAGTCCCTTCGCGAGGAGGGGATGCGCCCGTAGAAATGCCGGAACCGCACGCAAGCGCAGGACGAAGACGGCCACGTTGACGAGACTAACGTTCGGGCCGGGGTATCCAGAGCGGGAGGACGATCGCCGGTCGGGCCGGCGGGCGACCATCTAAGGTCCTGCGCTGTGACGCGCGTTCGCTTTGCTCCCAGTCCGACGGGCACGTTGCACGTCGGCAACGCGCTGAGTGCTGTTGCGAACCGCGGCTTCGGCGACTGGATGTTGTTGCGCATCGACGACACCGATCCCGAGCGCAACGTCGCCGACGGGGAGAGCGGGATCCTGGACGACCTGCGCTGGCTGGGGATCGAGTGGGACGAGGGCCCGGTGCGCCAGAGCGAGCGGGCCGGGCGTCATCTCGAGGCCGCGCACGCCGCCGGTCTGCCGCAGCGGTTCGACGGAGTGATGCTCTGGCGCGACGACGGCTCGCCGACGTTCCACCTCGCGAGCGTCGTCGACGACGCCGACTTTCACATCACACATGTCATCCGCGGCTCCGATCACCGGCCGAATGAGGATCTGCACGCCGCCCTCTTCCGCGCACTGGGGGTCGACCCGCCCGAGGTGATCCACCACGGCCTCGTGGTCGGCGACGATGGCAAGAAGCTGTCGAAGCGAGCGGAGGGGGCAACGGTCGCCGCGCTCCGCGACGACGGCTATCCGCCCGAGGCGGTCAGGGCCTACCTCGAGGAGCTCGGGCTCCCGAAGCACGACGTCCACCTGGATCTGGCGCGCATCCGTTCGCTCTCCGTCGACGTCCTCGCGGGTCTCGACGATGCCGAGTTGGCGCGGCGCGCAGGCGTTCCCGTCGAGGCCGCGCCGCTGCTGCGCGGGGCGCACGATCTCGTCGAGGGCCGGGCGCTCGCTCGGTCAGTGCTCGAGCCGGAGCTGGTGGACACGACTCAGTCTCCGGAGACGCTCGAGCGGTTCGTCGAGCTCCGGTCCCAGTTCCCCGAGGCGCTCGAGAAGGACGAGGCGAAGACCTTGCTGCGCGAGTTGAAGGCGGTCGGCGGCAATCTCAAGGCGCTGAGGCTCGCGTTGACCGGAGCCGAGCGCGGGCCCGAGCTCTGGGCGGTGCTGAGTGCTCTACCGCGTGACGAGGCGCTGCGCCGCGCGAACCGCGAACTGGATGGTTAATCGGTAGTTCGAGTGCTTTCGGGGATGGCCTGGATCAAGCAGGTCGCCCAGGTCGGGCGCAGGGCATAGCGGTGTCCACGTTCAAGCCCGACCTGGGCGAGATGCGCGCATCCAGGTCACCATCCGTGGTGCTCCAGTACCGATCGACCATCTAGCCTAGAGACCCGTGCGCCTCTACGACACGTTCTCGCGTTCGCTCGTCGAGCTTCCGCCGGCCCCCGGGCCTATTCGGATGTACTTCTGCGGCCCGACGGTCTACGCGCGCGCCCACATCGGCAACGCACGTCCCTTCGTCGTCGGCATGTGGCTTCGCGCCTGGTTGCGAGCGACGGGCTACGAGGCGCAGCTCGTGCACAACATCACCGACATCAACGACAAGATCTATGACGCCGCGCCGGGCGCGAGCGCCGAGCTGGCCGAGCGGGCCACCGGTTGGTATCTCGAGGACACGAGCGATCTCGGGCTCGGCATGCCGGACCACCTGCCGCGGGCGACCGAGTCGGTGCCGGAGATCGTGGCATTCATCGGGGAGCTGATCGGGCACGGCAACGCCTACGCGGTGCAGGGCGACGTCTACTTCCGGGTCGCGAGCTTTCCCGAGTACGGGCGGCTCTCCGGCCAGCGGCCCGATCAGGTCGAGCAGGGCGAGGCGCCGAGCGCGCTGAAGGAGGATCCACGCGACTTCGCGCTCTGGAAGGCGAACAAGCCGGAGACCGAGGACACGTGGTGGGACGCTCCGTGGGGGCGGGGCCGACCCGGCTGGCACATCGAGTGCTCCGCGATGGCGGAGGAGATCTTCGGCCCGGCGTTCGAGATCCACGGCGGCGGCCTCGACCTCGTCTTCCCCCATCACGAGAACGAGGTCGCGCAGTCGCGGGCGCTCGGGCATCCGTTCGCCGAGATCTGGACGCACAACGGAATGCTGCGCTTCACGGGTGAGAAGATGTCGAAGTCGGCGGGCTACGTCGCGACGATTCGCGAGACGATCGACGAGTGGGGGCGCGAGGCGGTGCTGGTCTTCTTCCTGACCGCTCACTGGCGCAAGCCGATCGACTTCTCACAGGAGACGATGGCCCAGGCTGTTGCCCGCCGGGACACGCTGAAGAACGCGTTCACCCTTCCCGCTGCCGAGCATGACGAGAGCGGGTGGGCGGCGTTCGCGGCCGCGCTCGACGATGACTTCGATACCCCCGCTGCGCTCGCCGTCCTGCACGAATGGGCCTCGACCCGCCGGCTCGAGCTGCTCCGTCGGGGTCTCGCCGTCTTCGGACTCGAGTCGCTCGCCGTGCGGGAGGAGGCGCCGGCCGAGATCGTGGAGCTGGCCGAGCGCCGCGCGTCCGCCCGGTCGGAACGGGACTTCGAAGCGTCGGACAGGCTTCGCGACGAGCTCGCGGAGCGGGGTTGGGAGATGCGCGACGAGCCGGGCGGCGGGCACACCCTCGTCCGGCGTGACGTATGACCCCCGACCTCGTCTACGGGCGGCGGGCGGTCCGCGAGGCGCTGCGCGGGCATCGGGAGGTGCTCGAGCTCTGGGCCACCGAGCGGGCCGTGAAATCCGAGGACTGGCTGGCCGAGCAACGGCCGAAGGCGAAGGCCGAACGGGAGCTCACCGAGCGGGCCGAAACACGGGATCACCAGGGGGTTTTGGCTCTGGTAGAGCCGTTTCGCTATGCCGACGCCTACGCGCTGGCAGCCGCCGAGAAGCCGCTGCTGGCCGTACTCGACCGCGTCACCGACCCACGCAACCTGGGCGCGGTCTGCCGGAGCGCCGACGGCGCCGGCGCGACGGGCGTCGTCGTCCCGGCACACGGGTCGGCCGTCGTCACGCCGGCCGTCGCCCGGGCGTCGGCCGGGGCGGTGGAGCACGTCCCAGTCGCTGTCGTCAGCAACCTTGCGCGCTATCTCGAAGAGGTGAAAGGCGCCGACCTCTGGATCTTCGGCGCGACAGGCGGCGAGGGAACGCCGACCATGTGGCAGACCGATCTCACCGGCGGCGTCGCGATTGTCCTCGGCGCGGAAGGGAAGGGACTGCGGCCGCTCGTGCGGCGCACGTGCGACGCGCTCGTCTCGATTCCGCTCGCCGGTCAGGTCGAGTCGCTGAACGTCAGCGTCGCAGCTGCCGTCCTCCTGTACGAAGCGCGGCGCCAACGCACTGCGAATGGCTGATCCCTCCCTCTACCTGTTCGACGGCTACAACCTGCTTCACGCCGGGCCCTTCGACCGGGCCAGCGAGCTGATCGACTCGCTCGCGAGCTTCGTCGCGTTGCGCGGGGCACGGGGCATCGTCGTCTTCGACGGCGTCGGCGAGGACGCGACACGAGGCCCGCTTCAGGTCAGATACGCGGCGCACGCGGACACGCTGCTCGAGCGGCTCGCGGCCGAGCAGCGGGGGCGCGAGCAGGTGCTGCTCGTGACGAGCGACTCGACCGTTGCGGCTGCCTCGGGCGGTCAGGTGACGAAGCTCTCCTCCCAGGGGTTCTTCCGCGACCTCGAACCGGGTGGCCGCCGGGAAGACCACCCGCGCGGCCTCGAGGGGAAGCTCGACGAGGCGACCCGCGCCCGCCTCGAGCGCCTCCGCCGAGGCGAGTAAGCGGGTCCACTGCAATTGGGGCTTGTGCTCCTTGCACACCGGTGCTAGATTCACCTCAACCTCAGGGTGAGACTTCGGTGGTTCAGGACGGAGGTCGATCCCACAAAACGCCTGCGAACAAAGGGGATCCACCGTGTCCGTCCGCACCGCAACCGCTCCGAAGTCGCCGCAGAAGGTTCAACGAGAGCTTGAGGATCTGCAGCTCGTCCTGAAGGCGCGCAACGGCAGTTCCATCGCGATGGACCAGCTGATGCGGCGCTACACGTCGTTCGTCCGACTGAAGGCAAGCTCCTATTTCCTCGCCGGCGGCGACTCGGAAGACCTGATTCAGGAGGGCCTCGTCGGCCTCTACAAGGCCGTGCGCGACTTCCGCCCCGACAAGGAGACGTCGTTCCGCTCGTTCGCGGAGTTGTGCGTGACGCGCCAGATCATCACGGCGATCAAGACGGCGACGCGGTTCAAGCACGCCCCGTTGAACCAGTACGTCTCGTTCAGCCACACCCCGGCCGGCCAGGACGGTGACGACTGCACCCTCGGCGATGCGCTCCCAGGCCCGAACGTGAACGACCCGGCCGTGCGCGTCATCTCCACCGAGGAGCTCCAGTCGCTCGTCGGGTGCCTCTCGTCGACGCTCTCGCCGCTCGAGGCCGACGCGCTGCGTCACTACCTCGAGGGCTCGTCCTATGAGCAGATGGCGGACGACCTCGGCTGCGACACGAAGACGATCGACAACGCCCTGCAGCGCGTGAAGCGGAAGATCCTGACGCATCAGGAGACGCGTCAGGTTCTTCAGTAGGCACAACGCGTCAGTAAACATCGGTCCGCGCGATCTCGTATGTCGCCGCGAGACGGATGTTCTTCACTTGGCCGTTTCGGGTCGCCTCGACTCTCAACGAGGCGTGGTGTCCCGTCATGACGTCCTCGATGAAGAGTGCATGTGGCCTCGGGCAGGCCGTGTCCAAAACAGACAACACGGGTGATGCCTACAATTGGAGTGCGCCGGAGTAGCTCAGTTGGCAGAGCAGGGCTCTTGTAAAGCTCAGGCCGGGGGTTCGAGTCCCCCCTCCGGCTCCTCCTCCTCTCCTCTCGCGCTACTCGGGTGCGGCGAGTGCCTGCTCGAGGTCGGCCCAGAGCGCGTCCCCGTCCTCCAGGCCGACGGAGAGTCGCAACAGGCCCCGCGGGATTCGGTCGCCTTCCCAACGGTGGCGGCTCTCGAGCGACGACTCGACGCCGCCCAGGGACGTCTGATTGCGAATCAGCTTCAGGGAGGTCTCGACCGTGCGTGCATCGTCGTCGCCGACGTCGAACGAGATCACCCCGCCGAGCCCTGGATAGCGCACTCTCGACACACCTGGGTGGGCTGTCAGGAGCCGCGCGAGCTCCTGCGCCGTCTCGGTCTGGCGCCGCACGCGAACCTCGAGGGTCTGGAGCCCGCGCAACAACGCCGCGGCCGCGTCAGGCGCCGCAGCGAGTCCCAGTCGCATCCTCGCGTCGTAGAGCCGCCGCGTCTGTTCGGCGGCGCGCGTCACGGTTGCGCCGAGCATCGCGTCGGAATGCCCGGTCAGATACTTCGTCGCCGAGTGCACGACGACGTCGGCCCCTTCGTCGAGCGCGCGGAGAAAGACGGGCGTGGAGAGCGTCGCATCGCAGACGACGAGCGCGTCATGGGCGCGCACGGCATCCCAGTCGGGTTGGGTCAGGATCGGGTTGGCGGGCGCTTCGACCCAGATGATGTCCGCGTCCGCAGGTGGCGCGCCGGTCTGGTCGTACTCCACCACTTGGAGCCCCCACGGCTCGAACTGCGCGAAGGTCACGCCGGTGCCGAAATACGCGCCCTCGGCGAGCGCCACCCTCGCGCCGGGGCGGCAGAAGGCGAGGACGCACGCCGTCACGGCCGAGGTGCCCGACGCGTAGAGCAGCGCATCGCCGGCTTCGAGCTCGCCGAGTTGCCGCTCGGCCTCCGTGCCCGTCGGGTGCGCATACCGTTGATAGATGAAGGCGCCAGGCTCACCCGCCTCGTCGTAGGGCCAGACGGTGTTGCGATCAACGCTTGTCACGGATCACCAATGTAGATGGTTGATCGGTAATTGGAGCACCCACGGATCGTGACCTGGTCGACCTGCTTGATCCATGTGATCCCCGAAAGCACTCGCATTACCGATCAACCGCTAGATGCCCGCGACGGTCTCGACGAGCAGGTCGATCTCGGCTTCGGTGTTGAAGTAGTGCACCGAGGCGCGGATCAGCGCCGTGATGCCGCGAGGGTCGAGGTCGAGGCGCGCCGCCGCGGCCTCGGAGATCGACACGTTGACGTTGCGGCGCGCGAGGGCTTGCTGCACCTCGGCGGCCGAACGGCCGTCAACCGTGAAGGTGACGATTGCTCCGAGCACGCGGCCGTGGTCGCGCACACTCACTCCCGGTAGCTCGGCGAGCCGGGCGCGCAGCGTTGCGCCCAGTGCCCGCACGCGCTCCCAGATCGCGTCGACGCCGAGTGCGAGTGCGTAGTCGGCCGCTACGCCGAGCCCGATCTTGCCGGCGAAGTACGTCTCCCAGTTCTCGAACCGGCGCGCGTTGTTGCGGATCGTGTAGCTGCCGTCCGGCTGCCATTCCGCCGCGTGCATGTCGAGGAACGGCGGCTCGAGCTGTTCGAGAAGAGGTCGCCGCACGTAGAGGAAACCGGTCGCGCGTGGGCCGCGCAAGAACTTGCGCCCGGTCGCTGACAGGATGTCGCAGCCGAGCTCGTCCACATCGAGCGGGACTTGGCCCACCGACTGGCACGCGTCGAGGAGCAGCGGCACGCCGGCGGCCCTCGTCACGCGTCCGACTTCCGCCGCCGGGTTTACGAGCCCGCCCTGGGTCGGAACGTGGACGAGCGAGACCAGCTTCACACGCTCGTCGAGCATGCGCTCGAGGGCAACAACGTCGAATTGGCCGACCTCGTCATCCGGCACCACTTCGATGACTGCGCCCGTGCGGTCGGCAACCTGGCGAAGCGCGATCCAGTTGGAGGCGTACTCGGCCCGGCCGGTGAGGATGCGATCGCCCGGGGAAAACGGGAACGCGTAGAAGGCCATGTCCCACGCCCGTGTTGCGTTCTCGATCACGGCGATCTCATCGGGTTGGGCGCCGACCAACCGAGCCAGTGCGTCATACGTGTGCTCGAGTCGGTCCGACCGCTCGGCCGCCGCCTCGTAGCCGCCGATCTCGGCTTCCCGCTGAAGGTGGTCGACGACGGCGTCGAGCACGGCCTCGGGAGGCAGCGATGAGCCGGCGTTGTTGAAGTGTGTGACGTGCGCGCACCCCGGTGTCTCGGCCCGGAGCCGCTCGATATCGAGCGTCACCGCGCGGCGAGAGCGTGCAACGGCTGGAGGGCGTCGATCGCGTGGCTCGTCCAACCCGGCGCGCCGTCGTAGACCGCGGCGAGCTCCGCTGCAAGATCCGGGCCGACCCGCCCGCGCAGGTCCTCGATCGGCGGTCGATGTGCAGGCGGCGCCAGGGTCTCGTCCGCGGCGAACGCCGCTGCGACCACAGCCTGGGCGATCGCGTTTCGCGCCCGGCGTGCGAACGTCGCATCGTCGAGATCCGGCGCCGACTCGATCGCGGCCCGCAAGTCGTCAGCTGCAGCTTTGAGGCTCACACTCCGTATTCTGATCTAGTAACGGGCGTGGCGCGGACCGAGAAGCCTGTGCACCAGACAACCGCCGAGAAGCTGCAGTGGCTGGCTGAGCTCCGCGACGAGGCGCGGCACGCCGGATCGGCCAAATCGGTCGCGAAGCAGCGTGACCAGGGGAAGCTCCTGGCGCGTGAGCGCGCCGAGAAGCTGTGCGACTCCGGCTCCTTCGTCGAGCTCGACCGGTACGTGCGTCACCGCGAGTCGAACTTCGGGATGCTCGAGCGCCGGCCCTACGGCGACGCGGTCGTCACGGGCTACGGCGAGGTCTTCGGGCGGCGCGTGTTCGTCTTCAGCCAGGATTTCACCGTCTTCGGCGGCTCGTTGAGTGAGGTTTTCGCCGAGAAGATCTGCAAGGTGATGGACATGGCGGCCAAGTACGGCTGCCCGCTGATCGGGATCAACGACTCGGGGGGCGCGCGCATCCAGGAAGGAGTCGTCTCGCTTGCGGGCTACGCCGAGATCTTCTGGCGCAACGTCCAGGCTTCGGGAGTGATCCCGCAGATCTCGCTCGTGATGGGCCCGTGCGCGGGCGGCGCGGTCTACTCGCCGGCGATCACCGACTTCGTCCTCATGGTCGAGGAGACGTCGTACATGTTCATCACCGGGCCTGACGTCGTGAAGACCGTGACCGGTGAGGAAGTGTCGTTTGAGGAGCTTGGTGGTGCGCTTGCGCACGCCACGAAGTCGGGAGTCGCGCATCTCACCTCACCGACCGAGGAGGCTGCGCTGGAGGACGCGCGTTATCTGCTCAGCTTTCTGCCCCAATCGAACGCCCATCCGACGCCGTACGACCCGCCAAGCGATCCGGTCGACCGTGAGGCGCCCAAGCTCGACACGCTCGTACCCGACGAGGCAACGAAGCCGTACGACATCAAGAGCGTGATCTCCGCCGTCGTCGATGACGGCGAGTTCCTCGAGATCCAGCCGCTCTTTGCCGAGAACATCGTCTGCGGCTTCGCGCGGCTCGGTGGTTACAGCGTGGGCGTGGTCGGCAACCAGCCGAAGGCGCTTGCCGGCGTGCTCGACATCAGCTCGTCGGAGAAGGCCGCGCGCTTCGTTCGCACCTGCGATGCGTTCAACATCCCGCTGATCACGTTCGTCGACGTGCCCGGCTTCCTGCCCGGGACTGCCCAGGAGTGGGGTGGGATCATCCGGCACGGCGCGAAGCTGCTCTATTCGTACTGCGAGGCGACCGTCCCGAAGCTGACCGTGATCACGCGCAAGGCGTACGGCGGCGCCTACGACGTCATGAGCTCCAAGCACGTGCGCGCGGACTTCAACTTCGCCTGGCCGACAGCTGAGGTTGCCGTCATGGGGCCGGAGGGCGCGGTCAACATCGTCTTCCGGCAGGAGTTGGCCGACTCGGACGACCCGGAGGCGCGCCGCGCCGAGTTGATCGCCGACTACAAGGAGCGGTTCGCCAACCCGTACACGGCTGCCGAGCGCGGCTACGTCGATGACGTGATCGAGCCCAGGCGCACGCGGCCGGTGCTCATCAATGCCTTGAGGACGGCGATCACCAAGCGCGAGCGCACGCCGTCGCGCAAGCACGGGAACATCCCGCTTTAACCGTTCACGTCCCTTAGTGTTTTGCGATCTGCTTCAGCACGCCGTCGGCGCACCCGACGCTGACGTGGTCGCCGACGTGGTAGTCGCCGAGCTTGGGCGACCCGTCGGTGACGCGGCAGCTGAAGTCGCCGTGCTCGTCCGAGTGCACCGTCACCGACGCCGTCGCGAGGTCGGTCAGGGTTCCGCCGAACGTCGTGAGATCGACGTGGGGCGGAGGCGGAGGTGTCGGATCCGGCGCGGGCGGGAGCGGAGGCGGTGTCGTCGGAGCAGGGAGTCGCTTCAGCAGCACGAGCAGGTTCGAGCCGACCCGGCAGCCGACGGCCACACGGTCGCCGACCTCCAGGTCGCCGAGGCTCGGTGAGCCGTCTCCGAGCGTGCAGGTGAAGACGTGGTCGCCGCTCATGACCGAGATCGAACTCGAGTCGAACGTTGTGACGACGCCTTCGTAAACGTGCGCCGAGTCGGCCGTGGTCACGGGCGCCCAGGCGACGAGGACGCTGTTCTGGCAGACGACCTGGGCATGGTCGCCCACCTTCAGCCCGGTGGTCGAAGGCGATGAGTCACCGAGTGCGCACGTGAGGTTGCGGTCGCCGTCATGCAGGCTGATCGACGTCGACGAGAGTGCGGTGACAGCGCCACCGAATTTCACCGGCGCAGCCTGGCTCGGGCTCTCGGCGGGCGCCGTCAGGTGGCGGATCCTCGCGAGGACGAGATGTCGGGCAGAGCGCCGGCACTGGGCCTGCACGCGGTCTCCCACTGCGAAGCCGGCGAGCGAGGGAGATCGGTGGCCGAGCGCACACCTCATCGTGTGGTGCGCGCCCTTGACCGAGACGCCGGTCGTCGAGAGGGAAGTGACGACGCCTCTGGCCGACACACCTTCGCCTGCCGACGCGGGGAGGGCGGAAATGAGCGCAGCAAGTCCAACAGCCGCAGTCAGTGCAACACGCTTCACACGGGCCACCATTGCCGTCGGCGAGTCCCGCGTCGACCCCCTTTATGGGGGTGCGGCAGATCCCTCGTTCGAGGTCAGACGCCGACGGGCTCGCGTGCGCCGACCACGGCGAAGAGCGCCTCGACGGCTTCCGGGTCGAACTGCGTCCCCGCGCAACGCTCGACCTCGCGAAGCCCTTCTTCATGGGTGAGCGGCACTCGATAGAGGCGGTTCGAGGTCATCGCGTCGAATGCGTCCGCGACGAAGATGATGCGAGCGCCGACGGGGATCTGCTCACCCTCCAGACCGTCGGGATAACCGGTCCCGTCCCAGCGCTCGTGGTGGTGCAGCACCCAGTCGGCGATCGGCTCGACGCCGAGACTTTCAAGCATGCGGTATCCGATCTGCGGATGACGCTCCAGCACGAGGCGCTCGGTGTCGGTGAGAGCCGTGGGCTTGCGAAGGATCTCCTCGGGGACGGCGAGCTTGCCGAGGTCGTGCAGACTGCCGGCAAGTCGGATCAGCTCGACTTCGTCATCCGAGCGTCCCAACCGGGCGGCGATGCTCGCCGAGAGCGCCGCGACCCGCTCGGAGTGGCTGCCGGTGTAGGCGTCGCGCGAGTCGACCGACTGCGCCAGCGAGGCTGCCGCGCGGAAGCGCGCGACCCGGTCGACGCCTGACGCGACGCGGCGGAACTCCGAGAGCTCGGTGACCTCGGAGCGGGTGAGTCGGACCTGGTTCTTGCCGTGCTCCTTTGCCCAGTAGAGCGCTCCGTCCGCGAGCCTGATCAGCGAGTCGCGCTCCCGCCCGTGCTCGGGGAAGCTCGCGACGCCGGCACTCACCGTGATTGCGCCGATGGGGCCGAGGTCGCTCTCGCCGATGCGCGCGACGATCGACTGTGCGATCTCGAGTGCGATCGAGTCCTCGGTGCCGGGCAGCAGGACCGCGAACTCGTCGCCGCCGAGCCGGAATGCTTCGCCACCCTGGCGCAGCCGCGCGGCGACCTGCGAGAGGACGCGGTCGCCGGCCGGATGGCCGAACTGATCGTTGATGCGCTTGAAGTTGTCGATGTCGAGAAAACACAGCGAGACGACCCCGTCACTCTCCTCAGCGACTGCAAGCTCGCGCTGGAGCCGTTCGTGAAAATGGCGGTGGTTCCCGAGCCCGGTCAGCGGGTCGGTAAGGGCGAGCTTGATCGCGTTCAGTGCGCGATGGGTCGAGCGCTGATACAGCGAGATGGCGACGAGCGGGCCCGCGAGCGCCACGAAGAGAAACGGGGTGCGTTGCCACAGAACGACGAGCATCAGCGCGCTCGATGCCATCAGGGTGAACGGGAGGACTGTCCAGCGGACGTTCGAGCGGATCAGCCGCACGTACCCGATCTCCGATCCCGAGGCCGAGATCGCCGCCGTCACGAGCAGGAGGTTGACGGCGTAGAGGATCGCGGCCGTCACGACGACCTGAGCCAGAATCGCACCCGGCGAGGTGCCGGTCATATGGGTGAGCACCGAGCCGGCAATCGTCCCGACGATCCCGAACAGTCCCGCGTTGAAGATCGTGCGGATCAGCGGTTTGCGCTGCAGGAGTTGCACCAGCGTGGGTGCGGTGACGTAGATGAACGTCGCCGGCGCCCAGCCAAAGAGGACGAGTGCAGCGACGGCGAAGACAAAGCCCAGCGAGAGGCCATTTGCGTCTGCGCCCTCGACCGGCACGGGAAACCGCTCGGCGAGGATCGACGCGACAAGGAAGGCGAAGACGCCGGCGATCGTTCCGACCGAGCCGGGGTTCGTCAGGAAGGAATAGGTGGCCGCGAGGTACGCGGCGACGCCGACCAGCGAGACGGGCGCAACGACTGCAAGAAGTCTTGCGGGTGGAAGCGCCCGTCCGCTCATCTAGACGTCGTTACCAGGTGAAGTTCGTGACGTCCCAGGTGAAGTTGCCGAACACGACCGCAAGGCCGATGAGTAGGGCCACCAGGACGAGACTCGTGATTTTCGAGTTCCACTGAAGCATGAAAGGGTTCCTCCAAACCGTGTGCCGCATTAGTCGTGATTCTCGATCACGACTCGGGGTACAGGCATCACCCGTATGGGTGAAACCTTTTCGCCGAGCCGAATCCCTCCAACGGGGGACTTCGAATAGATTCCTCGCGCATGGAACTCCAGCTCATCCCCGAGCAGCCGCCGTCGGTCGCGGAGGCGGTCGCGGAGCTACTGCGAGCGGCTGATTCCGCGAAGCCGGGCACCGACCCGTGGTGGCAGGCCGGCATCGACGAGATCCTCGAGGCGTAACCGCCCAGTCGCCGCCGCCGTTGCACAGGTGTGATGTGCATCCGGTGTCACGAACACGAGATCGCGCCCCACCGGCCCTACTGCATGAGTTGCATCTTCGCCGTTCAGCTCGAGGTCGAAGACGGCCTGCGACGGCTCGCCGCGTACCTCGAAGCCTGGGCTGCGTTCGATGCGTGGTGCGCGAACCACGCGCCGGCGGCCGCCTGATCCATCCAGGGTGGGTTACGGAGCGACGACGGGGCGCCCGCGGAGCACGCGCGGCGCTGCGCGCGCGTAGTCGAGGCCTGAGATCCAGGTGAGCGCGAGCGCGACGACGAGCGCCCACCACGCGATGTCATCCCGCCACGCGCCGGCCGCGGCGAGCCCGCCGATCGCCGCCGCGGCCGCCTGCGACCACGTCTTCAGCTTCCCGAGATCACGGGCGGCGATCACGACACCGCGTTCGACCGCCGCCTGACGCAGCCCCGAGATCAGGAGCTCGCGGGCGACGATCGCAGCGACCATCCACGCCGGGAACACGCCCTGGTCGATGAGGACGATCAGCGTCGTCATCACGAGCAGCTTGTCGGCGACCGGGTCGAGCAGCGAGCCGAACGACGAGGTGCTCCCGGCGCGGCGTGCGATCCGGCCGTCGAACCAGTCGGTTGCCATCGCGAGGCAGAAGACGCCCGTCGCCCAGTAGTCGTGGTTCGGGAATGGGATCGCAAACAGGGCGATCACGATCGGCACCGAGACGGCCCGGGCGACGGTCAACTGATCCGCAAGGTTCATCCGCAAGGAGAATACGGCTTGTGTTCGCCAAAGTCCTTGTCGCCAATCGGGGCGAGATAGCGCTTCGCATCTTCCGCACCCTGCGGGACATGGGGATCGGCTCGGTTGCCGTGTATTCCGATGTCGACCGGAGCGCGGTTCATACGGCCTATGCCGATGAGGCGCTGGCGCTCGGCGGCAGCACCTCGGCGGAGACCTACCTCGTGGTGGACAAGCTCCTGGACGCGGCGGCGAGGTCGGGCGCCGAAGCGATCCACCCGGGGTACGGGTTCCTCGCCGAAAACGCGGCGTTCGCCCGGGCGGTCGAGGACGCAGGCCTGGTCTGGATCGGGCCGCCGCCGAGCGCGATCGAATTGATGGGCTCGAAGACCCGTGCCCGCCAGGCGATGCAGGCCGCCGGAGTGCCGATCATTCCCGGCACCACCGAGCCCGTTGTCTCGGCCGTCGCGGTCGCCGAGCTCGGAGCGGAGATCGGCTGGCCGTTGCTGATCAAGGCGGCCGCGGGAGGCGGCGGAAAGGGCATGAAGGTCGTCCGCGGGGCTGACGAGGCGGCGCAAGCGTTCGAGTCCGCGCAGCGCGAAGGGCAGGCGTACTTCGCGGACGCGTCTGTGTACGTCGAGCGCTACCTCGAGGATCCGCGGCACGTCGAGGTGCAGGTCCTGGCCGACGGGCACGGGAACGTGATTCATCTGGGCGAGCGCGACTGCACGATCCAGCGCCGCCACCAGAAGCTCGTCGAGGAGACGCCCTCGCCTGCGGTCGGCGCGGAGTTGCGCAACCGCATCGGGAAGATCGCCGTCGACGCGGCGCGCGCGGCCGGCTACCGCTCGGCGGGGACGATCGAGGGGCTGCTCGCGCCCGATGGCTCCTACTACTTCATGGAGATGAACACCCGCATCCAGGTGGAGCACACGATCACCGAGATGGTGGCCGGGGTGGACATCGTCCGGGCGCAGGTGCAGATCGCCGCCGGTGAACGGCTCGAGTTCACCCAGGACGAGATCCGTCTGCAAGGCCATGCGATCGAGTGCCGCATCAACGCCGAGGACGTCGCGAACGGATTCCTGCCTTCGCCGGGGCGGATCACCGTCTATCGCGAGCCCTCAGGGCCTGGTGTGCGCGTCGATTCCGGCGTGGCCGAGGGCTCCGAGATCTCGCCTCTCTACGACCCGATGATCGCCAAGCTGATCGTGCGCGGCGCCGATCGCGCAGACGCGATCGGCCGCATGCTGCGGGCGCTCGGCGAGTTCGAGATCGGAGGCGTGAAGACGCTGATCGGCTTCCACAAGGCGCTGCTCACACACCCGTGCTTCGCTGCCGGCGAGACCTGCAACGGGGTCGTCGAGTCCGAGCTGCTCGCCCTGCGCGCGGCCGAGCTGTCGGCCGAGCCGGTCCGCGGAGGAGTGCCGGGCGCGGGCGGCACGCTCGAACGCACGACTGTCGCGGAGGTCGAAGGCCGGCGCGTGGCCGTGACGGTCCTCGTGCCGGAACCGCCGTACCGCGACCTCGCCCGCAGACGCCGCGAGCGCGTGGCGGCCGGCGCCGGTGGCGCCGGGTCGGGGCTCGTCTCGAGCCCGATGCAGGGAACCGTGCTCGCCGTGAAGGTCGCAGAGGGCGACACCGTCGAGAGTGGTCAGGTGATCGCGATCGTCGAGGCGATGAAGATGGAGAACGAGGTCGCCGCCCACCGAGCCGGCACTGTCACCGACGTTGCCGTGCGCGCGGGACAGCCGGTCACGACCGGCCAGCCGATCTGCACGATCACCGCCGGCGACAGCTAATCGTGCCGGGCGCGGTGCCGCTCCATGCGGCGCGCCTCGAGCGATGCCCTGCTCTTGCGACCTGCGGACGCCGCCGCGTGCTCGAGGCCGTGCGCTCCAAGGACCGTGCCTCGCGCGACGAGCGCGCTCGCCGCGAGGGTCCAACGCGCCACGGCGGCACCGGCCGTGCGGCTCGACGCGACGACACGCGGCGCGAGCCACTGGGCTGCCGCCGCGGTCCGCGCCGCGGCGAATCGACTCGATTGCGCGATCGTCGCGCCGGCCAGCACCGCACGCGGGCGTAGCCATTCGACTCCCGATCGTGTGCCCGAACGCACCGTGTCTGCGGCCGTGAGCGCGTGACCGCGCGCGCTTGCACCCGTGCGCACCGTCAGCGCGCGGGTCGCGGCGATCCGGGCCGGCGACGGACGCGGGACCCGCGGGACGCTGCGGCGTGCCCGCGCGTCGAGGAGCAGGCGACCCGTCGACGGCACGAAGGCGGCGATCGACGCGGCCGGAATGTCCTTCCGTCGCCGCATCGTCCGCGAGCGGACGATCAGGACTTCGGCGCGACCCGTTGGGCCCGTGACGACCTTCTCGACCACGGCACCCGAGGGTTGAACGGTCAGACCCTTCGCGTGGACGAGCCAGTAGTCGAGCACCTTGCTGTCGCGCGAGAAGATGGGCGTGCGAGCGGACTCAGCCATCTAACCCCCCTTTGCTCGTCATCGAGGCTAACAGCTACGCGCCGGAGGCCCGAGACCCTTCCTGACGGCCCATGACGGCGTCCCTAGAGTGAGCGCTGGTAGGCGCGGAACGTGTACGTCGCCCACGCGGCAGTGACGGCGGAGAGCGCGAGGAGTAGCGAGAGATAGAAGGCGACGGTGCTCCAAGATGTGCCGGGAAGGACAACCTCGCGCGCGGCGCGTACGCCCCAGTCGACCGGGTTGAAGCTGGCCGCTCCCTGCATCATCCGGGAATATCCGGGCGCGCGATCATCGTA
>CAWJGF010000006.1:0-84173 GCA_963842335.1 uncultured Thermoleophilia bacterium
CTACACGGATGGAATCGCAGGCGTGCTCGCGGCGTGCGCGAGTGCCCTACGGCCGCGCGGGCGGGTCGTGATCGTCGTGAACGATCGTCGCGACTTGTATCCGCAGATCCTCGAGCGCTCGGGGCTCCAGCTCGAGCAGCGCTACCAGCGCCACGTGAATCGCCGGACGGGCCGCCGGGCAGGGGAGTACTTCGAGGACGTCCTGGTCGCGCGCCGCGCCTGAATCGTCACACAGTCGTCACAGACACGTACGATTGTGTCGCCTAGTGTGGCAACGTGCTCGCCCGAACGGTGACTCACACTCTTGTCGGCCTCGATCCGCGTCGCGTCGAGGTCGAGGCCCACCTCCAGCGTGGTATGCCGTCGTTCGCGATCGTCGGGCTTGCCGACCGTGCTTGCCAGGAGGCGAAGGAGCGGGTTCGCAGCGGCATCGCCTCGGCCGAGCTCGAGTGGCCACGAGGTTGCCGCATCATCGTCAACCTCGCGCCGGCGGGGCTGCGCAAGGAGGGGTCCGGATTCGACCTTCCGATTGCACTTGCGCTCCTCGCCGCCTCCTACCAGTTGCCCACCGATTCCCTGCACGGGCTGGCCGCGTTCGGTGAGCTTGCGCTCGACGGCCGGCTGAGGCCCGTGGCCGGTGCGCTCGTCGCGGCGGAAGGAGCGCGGCGCGCCGGCATCCAGCGGTTGCTCTGCGCTGCCGCGTCGGCGCCGCAGGTCGCGCTGGCGGGAATCGAGCCGGTCGGCGTCTACCACCTGGCCGAGGCAGTCGCCTATCTCCGCGGCGAGCGCGATCCGCCGGAGGTGATCGACGTGGACGACGGAGGCTGGGTGCACGCTGCGCCCGATCTCGCCGACGTGCGCGGTCAAGAACGTGCGCGCCGCGCGCTCGAGGTTGCGGCCGCAGGTGGCCACAACCTGCTGCTCGCAGGCCCGCCGGGCACGGGAAAGACGATGCTCGCCCGTCGGTTGCCGGGAATCCTGCCGCTCCTCGAGGACGACGCGGCGCTCGAGGTGACCCGCATCCATTCGGTCGCAGGCGTCCTGCCGCCCGGTGGCGGCCTCGTTCGCGTGCCACCGTTTCGCGCGCCGCACCACTCGGCCTCGACCGCGGCGATCGTCGGCGGCGGGACAGGCCCGCAACCCGGTGAGGCGAGCCTCGCGCACGGAGGAGTCCTCTTCCTCGACGAGTTCCCCGAGTTCCCGCGCGCTGCACTCGAGGCGCTCCGGCAACCACTCGAGGACGGGGTCGTCACGGTCGCGCGGGTGGCGGGTCGGGCCGCTTTTCCGGCTCGTTTCCAGCTCGTGGCGACGATGAACCTTTGCCCGTGCGGGGCGCGTGGGGATCCCGGCGCGCAGTGCGCCTGCACACCGCAACGGGTGCATCGCTACCGCGAGAAGCTGTCGCGCGCGCTGCTCGATCGCTTCGACCTGTCGCTCACAGTGCCGCGCCCGCGTGGCGAGGAGTTGGCTGGCCCACCGGCCGAGCCGTCGGAGGACGTACGCGAGCGGGTCGTGGGCGCACGGCAGCGGCTCGCGGCGTCGCGGCTCGAGTTCACCGACGAGGCGAAGCTCCTGCTCACCCGTGCGGTCGAACGAGCGCCGCTCTCGGGCCGTGGCCGTGCACGGGTCGCTCGGGTCGCGACGACGATCGCGGCCCTCGCCGCTGCAGAGTTCGTCGAGGTGCCGCACCTCGGCGAGGCGCTTTCGTACCGGCCACCCGCGGAGCTGACGCAGTGAATCGGTTGCCCACAGTGCGCCGCTCACCCAGTGCCAGTTCACCCAAGAAGCCACTTCACTCCCGATGAGCCACTTCACCCGATGAGCCACTTGACCCGATGAGCGAGCTTGCCCTTGCGGCCTTCGCCGCCGCGACCGAGTCGCATGTGGTCGACGAGCCCCGTGGTCGCCGGTTCGAGCGCTTCAGGAGCACGTTCGACGAGGCGGCGTTCCGGCGCGGGCTCGCGGCTCGCGGCTTCCGGTGGGTCGCGCGCTCCGATCGGGCCTTTCCGCAGCTCCTCGGCTCGATCCACGACCCGCCGCCCGGGCTTTTCGTTCGGGGCGAGGGCGCGCTCGACCGACTCTGGCAACCGTCGGTGGCGATCGTCGGCGCTCGGGCGTGCTCCGCGTACGGCACGGCCGTCGCCACCGAGCTCGGCCATGAGCTTGCCGCCGCAGGCCTACTCGTCGTCTCCGGCCTCGCGCGCGGGATTGACGCCGCGGCGCACCGCGGTGCACTTGCAGGCGCAAACGGGGCAGCTGCCGCCGGGGGCACCGTCGCCGTGCTCGGCTGCGGCATCGACCGCGACTATCCCCGTGCGCATGCCCAGCTCGCCCTCGAGGTGGCGCGGCGCGGCCTGATCGTGTCGGAGTACCCGCCGGGGGTCGAGCCCGCACCGTGGCGCTTTCCTGCCCGGAACAGAATCGTCGCCGGCCTCACCCGCGCAACCGTGGTCGTCGAGGCGCGCGAGCGCAGCGGGGCGCTGATCACGGCGGATCTCGCACTCGACGAGGGCCGCGAGGTGCTGGCCGTGCCGGGCGAGATCACGTCGGCACTTTCCCGGGGGGCAAACGCGCTGCTGCGCCTCGGCGCGGTGCCCGTCACCGGGGTCGCCGATGTTCTCGAGGCAATCGGGCTGGAGGCGCAACCCGCACCCGAGCGGCCGAGGCTCGAGCCACGTCTCGAAGCGGTGTTGGGTGTGGTCGTTGATGCTGTCGCGACGGTGAACGAGATCGCGCAGCGGACGGGCCAGAGCGCCGGGACGGTGGCGGGCGCCCTCGCCGAGCTCGAGCTCCTGGGGCTCGTCGACGAGGGCGAAGGCGTGTACCGCGCGTCCGCCGCGGCGTCGAAGCCGAGGAGGTCGGGAACGGGAAGCTGAACGTAGGATCGGCTGGTGACGACGACCTCATACTGGCTCCAGGAGCCGCGCGCCGACCTGCCGCGCTCCCGTTTCGAGGGACGAGCGGAGGTCGCTGTGATCGGCGGCGGTGTGACCGGCTGCTCGTGTGCGCTCACACTCGCCGAGCGGGGCGTGCGCGTGCGGCTCTACGAGGCCGGCGAGATCGCCGGTGGCGCGAGCGGACGGAACGGCGGCTTTGCGCTGCGCGGTGCGGCCGTCCCCTATGACGAGGCGCGGCGCGACCTCGGCGACGAAGAGGCTCGGCGCCTGATGGAGCTGACCGAGCATTCACTCGACCGGCTCGAGTCGCTCGCCGGTGACGCATTCCGTCGCGTCGGCAGCTTGCGGCTGGCCTTCGACGACGGCGAGCGCGAGGCGCTGCGGCGCGAGCACGACGCCCTCGCCGACCACGGGTTCGAAGTCGAGTGGGTGGACGAGTTGCACCCGCCGCTCGACCGGCTCTACCGCGGCGCGATCCTGCATCCCTCCGACGGCGCGATCCACCCGGCCCGGTGGGTGCGCCGGCTCGCCGCGCACGCGGCGATTGCCCGAGCGGACATCCGCGAGCGCGAGGCGGTGACGGTCGAAGGGCTCGACGCGGACGTGATCTTCGTCGCCGGCGACGGCTTCATCCCGACGCTGCTGCCCGAGCTCCCGGTGCGGGCGACCCGCGGCCAAGTACTCGCGACCGAGCCGCTGCCCACGCATCTCTACGACCGGCCGCACTACGCGCGAGCGGGCTACGACTACTGGCAGCAGCTGCCCGATGGCAGGCTTGTGCTCGGCGGGAAACGCGACGCATCGTTCGCGACCGAGGAGACGGGCGTGGTGGAGACGACAGAGCTCGTTCAGAGCCGACTCGACGAGCTGCTCGAACAGCTCGTCGGCGGCCGGCCCGCCGTCACCGGCCGCTGGGCCGGCATCTGGGGCACGACGCCCGATCTCATTCCGCTCGCCGGCCGGGTTCCCGGCCGGGACGATGTCTGGGTCGCCGGCGGCTACTCCGGGCACGGCAACGTTCTCGGGCTCGCGTGCGGCGACCTGGTCGCCCGCGCGATTCTCGGGGAGACGCCGCCCGAGCTGGCGCTCTTCGAGCCGGCGCGGCCGTCGCTCCAGCCCCCGCCGCCTGATCGGACGGCAGACGGTTCTGCTTCCCAAGTGTCCGGGCCGGCGCCTGAGTAGGATCACACGATCTCAAGCGTCACCGATCAACTGAAGCTGGTTCCGCTCTTCAGCGGCCTCAACCAACGGCAACTGAAGGGGCTTGGGCGGCACTTCCGGGAACGGGAGCTCCAGCCCGGCACCGCCGTGGTTCAGGAGAACCGTATGAGCGGCGTCGGCTTCTTCGTCATCACGGACGGCGAGGCGGTCGTGAGTGTCGGCGGAAAGACGGTCAGCAAGATCGGCCCGGGCGATCACTTCGGGGAGCTCGCCCTGATCAGCGAGAGCGAACGCACAGCGACCGTGACCGCAGAGACCCTGCTGCGCTGCCTGGAGATCCCTTTCTGGGACTTCCGGGAGTTCGCGATGGCGAATCCCGACGTCACCTGGAAGCTGCTGCAACACGTCGTCGGCCTGCTCGCCGAGCGGCGACCGACGTCGGTGCCATAGCGGCGCCATAGCGGCGCGTTCAGCGCTCGGGCAGCGTCAGGCTGTCGAGGTCGCGCGGATAGTCGGTGAGGATGTCAATGCCGTCGTCGGTGACGACGACCGTGTCCGAATGACGGAAGCCGCCGAGCTTTGAGTGGTACAGCCCCGGCTCGATCGTGAAGACCATGCCAGGTTCGACCGGCGTGTGATCGCCAACGTCCAGGAACGGCGCCTCGTGGTTGCGCAATCCGATTGCGTGGCCGGTGTGCTGGCGCCAGTACGGCAGCAGGTCATTCTGCTCGAAGTAGCGCATCACCGCCGCGTCGACCTCGGCGCACGTGACGCCGGGCCGGAACGCATCGAATGCCGCTTGCTGCGCCGCGACGGTGTGGTCGAAGAGGCGTCGCTGCTCGTCGCTTGGTCGTCCGATGACCATTCCCCGCTCGAGCTCTGCGTTGTATCCCCAGACCGGCGCCCCCGTCTCGGTGACGAGCATGTCGCCTGCCCGGAACTCGATGTTGTGCGCGATCGCATGCGCCCACGAGCTGCGCTGTCCGATCTGTCCGCGGTAGCCCGCCTGCGCCCCGTCCGACGAGCCGAGCTGCCCGCCGAAGGAATCGCCGAGCGCCTCGAGCATGGCGAGGGTCGTTTCGTGGCCGGCGCGCAGGCTCGCTTCGGCCTCGGTCACGCCGGGGCGCGTGTACTTCTGCAGAAGCGCGTGCGCGTGCGCGCACCAGCGCCCGCTCTCCCGGATCAGGGCGATCTCGTTCTCGCTCTTCCTGCTGAGCATCTTCTCGATCTCGATCGAGACCACTGAGACGGTCGCGCCCGTCACCTCGCTGAGGGGCGGCCCGCGGTAGCCCAGAATGCCCGGGTAGCCGTCCGCATCAGCCGCAACCGTCCCGACGAGGCCGAGGTCAGCCAGTACGCGCGCCAGGATCAGCATCGGATGCTCGAGCCCCGGATACTCCGGATACGACTCGATGCGCTCGAACTGAGTTTCGGCCCGCGTCCGCTCGACCTCGAACTCGGGCACGAAGACCGCAGCGTCGCCGTTCGCGCTCTGCGCGAAGACGACGGGACGTTCGTTCGAGAGGAACCAGAAGCCCGTGAAGTACTGGATGTACGCCTGCTCGAACAGGACGTAGCCGGTCAGCTTGCGGCTACGCACGTGCTCGAGCAGGCGCTCGCGACGGGTTGCGAACTCGCTCTGCGGGATCCCCGCAAGAGGCTGGGTGCGCTGCCCCGCCGTCACTGCCGCTCCAGGATTCCGGTCCTTCGCTACGGGGCCGCTCGGTCGAGCACGACCTCGTACGCATCCACCGAGACGCGGCGCATGCTGCCGGCGTCGGGCGGACTCATCGCCTCGAAGGCCTCGGCGCCCTTTCGCAGATCCTCCTCGGAGCCGAATCGAACGGACACGACGACCTTCCCGCCGGCACGATCGGCCAGCACGGTGATCCGCGTGGCGGCAATGCCCTCGGGCGGGCCGCCGGACGAGTTGATCTCGTTCAGCAGCGCATCGAGAGCTGCCTCGTCGGCTTCGAACGTGACCACGCGAGCGAATTCGGCCATGACCTCTCCTTCGTGGGGGTTCCGCTGGAGGCCAGCGTTATGCGATTCTGACGGAAAGGCCGTTGCGACGCGCAGTGAGAAGACGCGTCGCTCGATGTGAGAATCTCGGCGCGAGAAGGGACGAACCAGTGCCGACCGTGAACGCCCCGACAATGCAACTGCTCGTCTGGCTCACGGAGCAGTCGCGAAGTTACGCCGAGACGATCGAGATCTGGAAGACCTCCTGCCCGCGGCTCGCTGTCTGGGAAGACGCTCTGGCCGACGACCTCATTCAGATCGATCGCGGCCGCGTCTCACTGACGGCGGCAGGGGAGCTATTGCTCGCGCCCGAAGCTCCGGCTAGGCGTCGATCACTACTTCACCGGCGAAGATCTGCGGGGCAGACACCGAGAAGTCCGGCAGGTTCTCCTTGATCCAGGCGGCAGCTGCCGTATTCGACTCGGCGGCTCCTGCTTCGCTCTCATAGACGCTCACGGAGGCGGTTCCGTCCGCCGTCTTGATCAGGTAGTAGGCCTTGAAGCCCTCGATCCCGCTGAGCAGGTCCTTGACCGCGCCCTCGTTCTGCACGAGCCGGTCCGCAAGCTCCCCGCCGCCGTAGACCCTTACTGTCCCGTGCATGCCAGCTCCTTCGGTTGCGCTGCCGCCCTTCCGGCGGTCAGGTCAAGTCGAGTCTGTCACGGCGGGCATCGAAAGTCGATCCGTCGGCGAATCAAACAGCTAGGCCTCAGTGAGGATCACCAGCGTTTCGGGAAGCACGCCGTCGTGCTGCATCGCATCGGCCATCACCGGCGTCTGCATCGCGGCCATGAGAGCATCGACGTCGGCGACGTCCATCAGCACCGCCACACGGGTCGGCTTTTGTTCGTCGACGAACGTCCGGATGTTCGTGACACCGAGCGGGCCGAACACCTCTTCGCGCTTCGGTGAGGCAAGCCAGTGCTGCGTGTCCTTCACCTCGTGGTATCCGATCAGGGTTGTCATGTTCGGTCCTTTCGTTCGGTTGGCTCGAGGGGCGTGCTGGCGCACATTTGTTTCTCCTCCGGTCGGCTTGGCCCGGCGTGCTCGGGTGCCACTATGTCAGCCCCAAGCGCGGGAGGCCTCCCCAGTATCAGCGTGTCTGGCGATATCGTGGTGAGATGTCTTCCGTGAGATCGACCATGTTGGTCACTCGATGACCCTCAGCGGTAGGGGCCGCGCCCGCGAGCGCGTTCTGCGGCGGGCGGCCGTGATCGCGGGTGTTCTCGTGCTGCTGGCCCTGCTGTTCCTGGCCAGCGGCCACTGGGTGCTGGCGATCATCTTCGGTGCCGCAGCGGCTGCCGCGATCTGGGCGTTCCTGCAGGCACGAACCGTGCGCTAGTGGAAGCGACGCGCGCACGGCGCTCGAGGAGTTGAACAGCGTTCACGACCGGTGCCTCGAGCTGGGCGTGGACGTGCAGTTTGCGCCTGAGGAGGATCGCGATGAGCCGGGCTACTGGGCGCCGTTCGTGTTCGACCCTGACGGCTTCAGGCCCGAGGTCGTGTACTGGCCGAACCAGTGGTACTCGGACAAGCCTTGACGTCGAGCATGCGAGCCCCGGTTGCGGGTGACGCCGCTGCCGTCGCCGAGCTCGTGATCGCGTACGAGCGCTCGCTGTACGCCAAGACCGACTATTCGCTGGCCGACCTCCAAGCGGAATGGGAGTCGCTCGACCTCGCGCGCGACGCGCTGGTCTCGTTCGACGGCGAGCGCATCGTCGCCTTCGGGTCGCTCGACGACCGTGGCGAGCTGTGGCGGATCGAGGGCTACGTGCATCCCGATGATCATGGTCGTGGCGTCGGCACCGAGCTCCTCGACGCTCTCGAGACGACCGCCGCATCGCGCGGCGCTCGACGGATCCAGACCGGCGTCGCAGAGCCGGACGAGGCGGGACATCGTCTGCTCGCCGCGCGTGGCTACCGGCGGGTGCGAGCCTTTCGTGAGATGCGAATCGACCTCGACGCCGCGCCGGAGCCACCGGAGTGGCCGGACGGGCTCGTGCCGGACGAATTCGACGCGGTCCGCGACGTGGCGGCGTTCCACGCGGCGGAGCAGGAGGCGTTCGCCGATCACTGGGAATTCCGTCCGCGTGACCTAGAGCGGTGGCGAGAGCTGCACGTCGAGACTGAACGCTTCGACGCGTCGCTCTGGCGCGTTGTGCGAGCGGGTGACGAGGTCGCGGCCGGTGCGATCTGCGAGGCCGACCGCTACGGCGGTGGCTGGGTCTCGGTCCTCTTCACGCGGCGGCCCTGGCGGGCGCAGGGCGTCGGCCGGGCGCTGCTCCTCGATGCGCTCGGGAAGTTCCGGGATCGCGGCGAGTCGAGCGCGGGTCTCGGCGTCGACGCCGAAAACACGACGGGGGCGTTCCAGCTGTACGAAAGTGTTGGCATGCGGCCGGTGATGGGCTGGGTGCTGCACGAGAGGCATCTTGGCGAGTGAGCGTGCTCGGTAGGCTCCCGCGGCAAGTGGCTCGATGGAATTCGGTGTAGCGATCCACTTGCCAGACCGCGCGCGGTTCGAGACCACTTCGCCAACGCGATCGTCGCCTACCGTGTGACCACGGGCGTCCTGACGTGGACGCCGATCGAGATCGATGTTCGCCAACTCGGCGAGCACTCCGTCTTTGCGACCCCTGCACTGGAACGCGGTCGATGCGGACGGTCAGGTCCTCCGGGACACGCGGACGAGCTACCAACTGCTCGCCACTCCGGACGGCTGGCGCTTCCTCTCGTACACGAATCACTTCTAAGGCCGTCGCATCGACGTGGGCCGCGCCGGGAGGGCTAGGGAATGGCGCGGTACAACCGGAGGTACTGCGGCCGGAAGCCGCGGCTCGGCCAGAAGCGCGATGAGAGTAGGTTCACCGAGCGCCAGTCGACGGTCATCGAGCGGTATCCGTGTTCGTGCGCCCAGTTCATCGCGAATGCGGTGAGCGCGAGGCCGGTGCCGGCTCCGCGAACCTGCCTCCGGGTCGCCGCGAAGGCGAGATCGATGTTGTCCGCGGGCACCCGAAGGTCACCCGCGGGTCGCCGGTAGAGCCCCAACAGGCCGTCGGCATTGCCGTCGTTCTCGGCGATGAACGGGACGTACGTCTCAGAGCCGTCCCACGCGGCGGCGACTTCCTCGCGCAGTTGCTCCCGCGACGGCGTCGCGAATTCCGAGAAGCTCGGGGCCGCCGCCTGGTGCTCATGAAGGATCACATCGAAATCGACGAACGCCTCGATGTCATCCGGCGTCGCCGGACGGATCGTCCCGCCGAAGTCAACCGGCTCGGCGGGCGAGACCTCCTGCACCGCCCAGACGGCCTGACAGCCGAACGCCAGCCGGAACCAAACGTCGATCAACTCCGGCGCGGAGGCGGGCACGGTGAGCATGAAGCGCGAGACGCCCATCTCCGCTGTCTGGACGGCGAACAGGTCGCGAAGGGCCTCTGGCTCGCGCGCGGCGTGGCCCGCGAAGAGCCATCGCGCCATCGGTGTTTCGGCGTCGACGGCGCCGCCGAGGTAGGCGACAGGGCCGCCACCGCGTGTCGCGACGTGCCCCTCCGCAGGCACGTAGGGCTCGAAGTCTTCGACCTCCGGCAGCAGCGGCTCCCTCGCACGTTGCGCGAAAAAGCGCTCTCGGAGCAGCGCTGCGGCCTCGCCGCGCAGCTCCGAAAGCGGATGAATCTCGAGACTCGCCATCGGCGCCGACGATACCCTCACCTCCGTCGAAAACGCTGGACAAGGCAAGCGGAGCCGATGAGTTATCGCCTGCCTACCAGTCTCTACCGCGTAAGGATTCGCAACGAGAACGTTCTCATCTCAGTACTGACTCCGGGAGGCGGCATGAGGCTTCTGCTCACTTCGAGTGGCATCAGCAACACGAGCATCCACAACGCATTGGTGGATCTACTGGGCAAACCGATCGCCGAATCCAACGCCCTGTGCATTCCGACTGCGGCGTATGGCGCGGGCAGCCTGGGACCGTCAATGGCGTACGGCTTCATCAGTGGATCGGCCTTCAGCCCAATGTGCGGATTGGGGTGGAAGTCGTTAGGAGTGCTGGAGCTCACCGCACTGCCTAGCATGAAAGATGAGCATTGGGTTCCCCTGGTCCAGGACGCCGACGCCTTGCTGGTTTGGGGCGGCGATGTCCTGTATCTGTGCCACTGGATGCGGCAGTCCGGACTTGCGGACCTTTTGCCGTCACTGCACGAGACGGTCTACGTGGGAGTGAGTTCCGGGAGCATGGTGCTGACCCCGAACTTCGGAGAGCCCTACGACGACTGGTTCTGTCGCGAGCCGCCGGCAAGTGATCTGCCCGTCGGAGACGACAGAGCGCTCGGACTGGTCGAGTTTTCGTTCTTTCCGCATCTGGATCACGAGAGGTCACCGCAGAATTCTCTGGCCAACGCGGAAATATGGGCCGCTGGAAGATCGGTTCCGACGTACGCGATTGATGATCAGAGCGCCATCAAAGTGACCGACGGCGCCGTTGAGGTCGTCACCGAGGGGCACTGGAAACTGTTCACCCCGTAGCACCAATGCCGGCCGCCGCTCACGGACAATGCCGCCGACCTAGCCCGGGTGTGTTCCAGAGGTCACCCTGGGTACACCGTCTTTCGGGTCGCGGGATCTACGAGCTTCCAGATCTGGTTGTCGGCATTCCAGGCGTTCGGCGAGGAGATGCACGTCCACTGCTGCAGTACGGCTTGTTGCGGCGGTTTTTTCCCCGACGGGTTTGCCGTGTCGATGCACTTGCCCGTGTAGCGGTTCTGGACGACGCGCCAGCCAACTTCGGTACAGAGCGCGTTGGGATCGCAGAGCGGGTCCATCATCTTGAACGACCATTGCGCCGACTGCTGGCCGGGTCCCGGGCACGGGTACTGCGCGATCCGCGCCCCGTTCCCCCACGTGGGCGCCCGCTCCAGCATCAGACATTTGAGCGAATGCCGGGCGCGGATCTGGAAGAAGCCGCCGCTCATCGGGAGCAGGTCGAACTCCTGCGACCTACTCGTGTTGTTGGGCCAGAGGAAGACGCGTTGTCCGTCTTGTGTTGAGGCCCACATCACGTCAGCGCGAAGGTTCGTCGCGACGTTGACGAGCTCGACGCGGGCCGTGCTCGCGGAAGCACCGCCGCCGATGAGGAGTGCCAGCAATGCGAAGACAGCGGCGAGGCTGTATCTGGTCTTCATTTCGACCTCCCTCGAGAAGGGCTCGCCGCAGAAAGCCTGTGTCGTCACTAGACGATGCACGACAACGCGATTCTTCCCTCTGCCGGCCATTCTCAGGGCCGAGCGACGGCCCCGGAACGTTCCCGGGGCCGTCTTGACACCAGAGTTGCTGCTGAGTGCCTAGCCGCAGCTCGCCTTCTTCCAGCTTGGCTTCCCTCTCCCTCGGACGACCGTAACAGCGCCTTCACCGAGGGCAAAACTGGGCGTGCGGTAAGCCATACTGCGACTCGGCTAGCTCCGCAGCGCAGAGACCCATTGGCCATGCGGTGACGCAGGGTGCGCGAGTCGAGCGAGGCCGGAGTCGATGATTTTTCGGTGGTCCGCCAGTCTCTACCGCGTACGGATCCGTCAGTACCGTCCTGGCCCACAGCAATGACTCCGGAGGCAGCATGAAGCTTCTTCTCACTTCCGCTGGCATCAAGAACACGAGCATCCGTGACGCGCTGGTCGATCTGCTGGGCAAACCGATTGCCGACTCCAAAGCCCTTTGCATTCCGACCGCGATCTATGCATTCCCCGGAGGTGCCGGCAGTGCGTGGCAGCTGATCAGCGGACGAGCCGCGAGCCCGTTGTGCGAATTGGGTTGGAAGTCCCTGGGGGTGCTGGAGCTCACCGCATTGCCCAGCATCGAGAAAGCACATTGGACAACTGCGGTGCAGGAGGCTGACGCCCTGCTGGTGGGAGGTGGCGATCCCCTGTATCTGCGCTACTGGATTCAGCAGTCGGGACTGGCTGACCTGTTCCCATCGCTGCCCGAGATGGTCTGGGTGGGAGTAAGCGCCGGGAGCTTGGTGATGGCCCCCAATGTCGGGGAGGAGTTCGTCTACGGGAGTCCGCCCACCAGCGGTGGCGACAGAGCGCTCGGTTTGGTCGATTTCGCGATGTTCCCGCACCTCGATCACGAGGCCATGCCGGACCATTCCATAGCCAACGCAGAGAGATGGGCCGCCGGTGTGCCGGTACCGGGGTACGCGATTGACGACGAGACCGCGATCAAAGTGGTCGACCACACCGCCGAGGTCGTCTCCGAGGGGCACTGGAAGCTGTTCACCTCGGCACGATGAATGCGCCCGCCTCAGCCACAGTTACGGCAGTTTGCATTGCCGACCTGCTCGCCGAGGGTGAGCGGATGCCGGTCTACGTGCACGTCATCGATCATCCCGATGCACGCGTGCTGGTCGACACGGGCATGACGGAGCTGCACCCCGCGGTAGCCGATCTCGATCCCCGCCTCCGTCCACTGAGCAAGCAGGACTTCGACCTCGCGGGCATCGACATCGTCGTCAACACGCACCTGCACTTCGACCACTGCGGCGGCAACCACCTCTTCGCCGGCAAGCCGATCTACGTCCAGCGTCGGGAGCTCGACGATGCGCGCAGCGAGGACGACTACACCATTCGCGAGTGGGTCGACGCGCCCGGCGTGCGGTACGTGCCGGTCGACGGCGAGCTCGAGCTACTTCCCGGGCTCCGGCTCGTCCCCGCGCCGGGCCACACACGCGGCATGCAGGTGGTCGTCGTTGAGACTGGCGGGCGTCCGGTCGTCGTCGGCGGTGACGTGGCAGTTTGGTTCGGCGAGCTTGACGAGCCGCACACCGAAGGCCAGCTGCGGGTACGGGCGCTCGACCCAGAGCTCGTGTGGCTCGCGCACGAGCACGAGCCGTGGCGACCTCGGGCCGCCTAGTCCGGCATCGTCACGGTCGAAGACGCAGCGATCAATCCTGCGTTCAGTTCTCGGGCGTTCACCACCTTCCGTCCGAACGGCACCAGCGCGGCTCCTGCCATCTTGATGTCAGCGATGCCAAGCGGGATTCCGATGATCGTCAGACAGAGAGCTACCCCCGTGAGCAGGTGCCCGAGAGCGAGCCACCAACCGGCAAGGACGAACCAGAGCACGTTGCCGATGACGCTCAGGCTCTTGTGTCGGGTCGGGCTTTGAATGAGCGCCCGGCCGAACGGCCAGAGCGCGTAACCGCCGAGTTTGAGTGACTGCTTCGCGAACGGAAGGCCGATGATCGTGACCGCAAGCAACACGGCCGCGATCAGATACCCGAGGGCCATCCACAGTCCGGCGAACACGAGCCAGAGAATGTTGAAAAGCGTCTTCATTCAATTCACCGGCCGCTCCACGAGGGAGCGGGAGGGCCACAGGGATGAGCTTACTGACGCCCGAGCTTCGATCGTCGTTCGCTGCTCAACCGGGATCGTGGATTTCCTCGGCAGCGCCACGAGCGCCGAGACTCAGCATCCTGGTTCAAAGGCGCAACCAGATTGCGCGAGCGTCGGGTGAGTTGTCCGGAGGGCCGCCCCTAGAAGTGAGGTTGGATTTCACCGAGGCCGATGAGTTCTCGGTGGACTGTCAGTCTCTACCGCGTACGGATTTGTCGGCATTGAGATCGTGCTCGCCCTGCAGGAAAACGACTCCCAGGAGGCCGCATGAAGCTTCTGCTCACTTCCGCTGGCATCAAGAATCCGAGCATCCACGATGCACTCGTCGACCTGTTGGGCAAGCCGATCGCCGAGTCGAATGCTCTGTGCATACCGACTGCTGCGTACGGGAGCTCCTACAGCACCCCGGCCGGCCCGTGGCGGTTCCTCAGCGGTCGGTCCGACCAGCCGATGACCGAGCTCGGTTGGAAATCGCTCGGCGTGCTCGAGCTGACAGCGCTTCCCAGCGTGGGTTCAGACCGCTGGGTCGAATGGGTCCGCGAGACCGACGCGCTGTTGGTGAACGGCGGCGACGCGCTGTATCTGTGCCACTGGATGCAGGAATCCGGTCTCGCGGATCTCCTGCCGTCGCTGCGCGACAGCGTCTGGGTGGGGTTCAGCGCCGGGAGCATGGTGCTGACCCCCCGGATCGGCGAGGACTTCGTCGGCTGGAAGGCGCCGAGCGGCAGCGACGAAACGTTGGGAGTCGTCGACTTCTCGATCTTCCCGCACGTGGATCACCCGGATCTGCCGGAGAACACCATGGCCGAGGCAGAACGGTGGGCGGCCGGTTTGTCGAATCCGGCATACGCAATCGACGACGAGACCGCCATAAAAGTGGTCGACGACACCGCCGAAGTCATCTCCGAGGGGCACTGGAAGCTCTTCGCCCCCAGCCCGGTGGCAAGCGAATCCGGCTAGGGACGATGCCTGAGCCATGACCGTGACGGGAGAGCTGCGCGACTTGTTGCTGGTGTTGCAGCTCGGATCTACCGGAACTCGTCGATGCTGCGGCTGTCGTCGTGCTCCCACCCGTACGCGGCGATGTGGCCCCAGCAGTCGGGTCGGCTCCCGTCGGTGTCGGTGAAGTCGTACGCGTCTGCGAGCTGGCGTGCGCTGACGATCGTTCCGGCCCAGCGGTCGGCGTCATCAGCTTCAGCGAGCGCGGCTACACCTCTCGCCACGTAGGTAGGCGACTCCGAGATCCCGAAGCCGGGGCGCGTCTGCACGGCGTCACGCCAGTTTGCTTCGGTGACACCGAAGTTCTCGAGCATCTTCTCGGAGCGCAGCCAGCCAGGTGTGACGCCGACGACCGTCACGGGGAGGCCGCCGAGCTCGGCGTCGAGCCCCTTCACGATCCGCTCGACATTTGCTTTGACGAGGTCGTAGTAGAAACCGACGTTGCGCCGGAACTCCACATTCGCGTCCGACGTGCCGTCCGTCATCTCGACCACTAGAGCAGAGGTCCTCTGATCCTCAGCACTCTTCAGCAGCAGCGGGATCGCCACCCGGCAGGTAATGAGATGCGTGTGCACCCCCATCTGCAGCATCCGCAAGCCGCCGGCCCAGTCGTGCTCCCAGACCGGCTTGTCCCACTCCATGTACCTGTCGCCCCCGAAGATGTCATTGACGAGGACGTCCAGCCGGCCCTGATTACGCTCGATGTCTGCGACCAGCTCCGCCACCGCCACGGGGTCCTCATGGTCCACAACGCGCGGAGAGCCTTCCCCTCCAGCGCCTGCGATCAGCTCGCCGGTCTCCTCAATCGTCTCGGGCCGCCCGATTTCGGAAGGCCCGGCACTCCGGCTGCTCCGGCCAGTCGCGTAGACGAAGAAGCCCGCGCGGGCAAGTTCGACCGCGATCGCCCGACCGGCGCCGCGTGTCGCGCCCGCGACGAGCGCCACCCTCGCTGTCTCCGTCACAACATCCTCGTTCCACTTCGGAGCTAAAGTCAATCGCATGCGCCAGCGGTCCGGAGTGACCCCCTGACGAGGTCGCGGCGCTGTGCGAGCGTCACACCAGACCGGAGTCCGTTGGTGGCGACTCGTTGCAGCTGCTGGTCAGACCGCTCGAACTTCTGCGAGCCGCTCGAGTGCGAACTTGTCGGTCCCGCTGGGGTCCCAGCAGGCAGCGGCTTCCCATGCGGCCCATGCTTGCGCGGCAGCGTCGTGCGTGTCGTCGTCCAGTCCGGCGGCGTTGTATGGCAAGACCAGGTCGAGGTCGGGGACGTCGATGTGCGTCTCGTCCCAGTCGATCAGCGCGACCCGATCCGCGGTCATACGGATGTTGCCAGGGTTGGGGTCGCCGTGAACGACGCACTGCTCTCGTCCGGCGAGCCGCGCCCACGCTGCTCGGCATCGAACGACGCCCTCAGGCGGCATCGTGCCGAGGTCGATCTTCGTCCCGGTTTCCGCGTGCATGAGGTCGGTCGATGATCGCCAGCCCGGGCGTTGGGGCCAGCCGTGCGTCAGTCGGTGCAGCTGGCGGAATGTGTCGGCGACGCGACGCCAGTCGGCCTCCGTTTCGGGCGGTCCGCCCTCCATGTACGTCATCACGACCAGACCGTCGCTGAAGTACCGGCCGTCCATGGTCGGGATCGGCACCGGCACCGTCATCCCTTCACGGTCGAGGTGTCGCAAGAGCTCGGTCTCCCACGAGAGGTCGGCGTCGGTGCGGTTGCGGAGCCGACCGACGGCAAGCTGCCCGGTGACGCGCACGCTCCACACCTCGTTGACGCCAACTCCGCCGGTGAGCGGTTCGATACGGGTGACGTCGTCACCCCACTGATCAAGTGCCTCCCATCCCACGCCTTACATCTTCGCGGAGGTCATCAAGTGCACGACCGCCGGACTACAACGCGGTTCGCTGCGGAGTGTTCACGAACGACGCCTGAGCCCACCCTCCAAGATGAGACGGCGAACAACAGCGACGATTCCGCGTCCGATGGAGTCCAGCGTGACCACGCCGACCAACAAAAGCGCGAGCACGACGAGGGGTGCGCCGCCCTCCCGGTCGCCGTGAGCGCGTGCGACGACCATCTCGGCAACGGCGACGAGGAGCGCAACGGTGAAGAACACTCGGCCGGGCTGGGAGAGCCGCAGCCGGTGACCGAGCCACCTCCAATAGCTTCGAGGGCTCGCCACGCGTGAAGTCTAGGTCATGCTCGGAAGTGCCACGAGCGCCGAGACTCAGCAACCTGGTCCAAGACCAAACAAGGTTGCGGGGAGAGATCTCGGCCGTGGTGGCGAGGCGAGCTCGGAAGTGCGAGGCTCCGTTCTGACGTGACGCTGCACTTTCCGACGCGTGCCGAGCGGACCGGCAAGCAGCCCCATATTGCCAGCCTCGGAGAGAAGGTCTGGCCCGAATTCATGTACCACGACGATGTCCTCGACCGCCTCTTTGGCCGCGTGGTCGCGGAGTACCCGGAGTTCCTCTTCTACGCGTGGGACGACGAGCGCGAGGAGGTCGTGGGCGGTGGTCACGCGATTCCCGCAGCGTGGGACGGGGTGATCGCGAATCTTCCGGATGGGGGTATCGACGCTGTTGTCGAAGCGAGGTTTGCGGAGGGCGCGCCGAAGCCGAACGTGCTCTGTGCGCTGCAGATCCTGATCGCCCCCGAGTATCGCGGCCAGGGTTTGAGCCGCCGCATGATCGAGCGGATGGCAGAAATCGGCCGCGGCCATGGACTCGACACCTTGATCGCACCTGTGCGGCCGACGCTGAAGCAACGCTATCCGCTGACGCCGATCGAGCGCTATCTCTCGTGGCGACGGCAGGACGGCACACACGTCGACCCGTGGTTGCGGACGCACGAGCGGCTCGGCGCAGACATCGTCAAGGTCGCCCCGGAATCGATGCGGGTCTCGGGAACCGTGGCGGAGTGGGAGGAATGGACGGAACTGGCGCTCCCGAGAGCGGCGCCTACGTCGTGCCCGGGGCGCTGGCGCCAATCGAGATCGACCGCGAGCGCGACGAAGGCCTTTATCTAGAGCCGAACGTCTGGATGGTGCACTCGCGCGCGCAGGCCAGCGAGCCGTAGGCGCGTGCCTGCGCCGGGCTCAGCAATGACTCCTGACGGGCGTCAGCGGTCGGGATGGCTCCCTCGCGGAGTTGGCGGTCGTCGCGAGGTCTTGTCGAAGAACGCCTGGACGCTTGAGGGGGCGTGCCTCAGTTCGCGGGTCGAGATGGTGTCCGGCTTGCCGCGACCCCGATCGCTGCGATGACGCCCGTCATGGCACCGAATGTGATGAGGTCGCCGAGCGTGTTTCTCTCGAGCGCGAGGAATGCGGCGGTTGCGATCGGCCAGACAGCGACAGGCCACCATGGCGCGAGTCGCGCTCGCCACAGGCCGAGGCCGAGCACAATCGGGGCGAGGAGCAGCGCCAGCAGGGGGAGCAGGAAGATCGCGAAAGCGGAGGAGTCGCCGATCTGCGTGAGCGCGCCGACTGCGGTGTCGCGCGCGAAGTGGGGCTGGGTGAGCGTGTAGAGCATGAGTGCGAACATCGCGCGTCCGGCAGACATCCAGATCGCAGCGACCCCGAAGAGGACACTGCCTGCCGTGATCAGATGAGAGCCTCGCTCGGAGGTGGTGCGTGCCAGCCCGATCGCAGCCGGGATGAGCAGTAGGCCGCCGAGCAAGAAAAGGGCGGCTGCGAGCAGCTCGGGCGTGCGCGCGTTGGCCACATCTGCGAGTTGCGCTGCGTAGCTGGACTGCGAGTGGTCGGACCGAACGAGCTCCGCCGCGAGAAGGACGGGAGCGGCGAGAACAAGGAGCCTGCCGCCGAGACGAGATGTGAGCATTTGCTGACCTCCGTGAGAGTCGCGCTTGACGTTCTCGACGATAGGAAGCTGGTTCAACCGTGTCGTCGGACAGCGGTCGGATCGATGTCCGACCGTGGTCGGATTCGCGTACAAAAGACCGGCCCGTGGTCGGATGCGGGTTTGGGCGCGGCACGCTAGCTTCGGTACATGAGCCGGAAACTGGAGCGGCCATTCGTCGTCGACGCTGCCCTCGCGCTCGTCCTCGTCGTGTTGGCCGAGGTGCATGTGTGGTCGGGCGCCGCCGCTGGGCCGAAGGCGGTAACGGCGCCGGCGGGCCTCGTGATCGCCGGCTCTGTCGCTTGGCGTCGACGTGCACCGCTCGCCGCGGTCGCGATTGCTATGGCAGCTGTGATCGTCCAGACGCTTCTGGCGTCGTCACCGCAAGCGCTGTGGCTGATCATCACCTGGATCGTCCTCTTCTACTCCGCAGGCTCTGCGTTACCACGTAGGCGGGCGCTGGTGGCGCTCGCGATTGGTCTGATCGGCGCGGCGATCGATGAAATGGGAGCAGTTGATCGGAGCGTTCAGGGCTTCGTCTTCGGGCTCTCCCTGGTTGCGGTGCCGTGGCTAGCCGGCCGTGCCGTTCACCGGCGCGAAGGGAAAGCCGAGGCGCTTGAGCTGCGTTCGGCGCTGCTCGAGCGCGACCGGGAGGAGGCGACCCGCGCGGCAGTGAGAGATGAGCGGGCGAGGATCGCGCGAGACCTTCACGACATGGTCGCGCATGCCGTGTCGGTGATGGTCTTGAACGCGGAGGCGGCCGACGCCGTGCTCGACTCGGAACCTGCGCGGACCCGCGACCAGCTGATGTCGATCCAGCGCACCGGGCGGCAGGCGCTCGGGGAAATGACGCGTCTTCTCGGGATGCTCCGCGAAGGCGAGCGACTCGAGCTCACGCCGCAGCCTCGCGCTGCCGAACTGGGGGCGCTCGTCGAGGAGGTCCGTGCGGCTGGACTTCCGGTCTCCCTCGAGATAGACGGCGAGGAGCGCGCCCTGGAGCCGGGGGTCGATCTGGCGATCTATCGGATCGTCCAGGAGGCGCTGACCAACACGCTCAAGCACGGTGGCCGGGCCGCTTCCGCCGAGGTCGTCGTCCACTTCGGGGCCGCCGCAGTGACAGTCGATGTTCGGGACTACGGCGAAGGCGCAACCGTTTTCAACGGCGGTGGCCACGGCCTGATCGGAATGCGCGAGCGCGTCGCGCTTTACGGCGGTTCGGTCGAGGCTGAGCCGCGAGCGACCGGTGGGTTCAGCGTGCGGGCTGTCTTGCCGCTTGAACCGGTGGGTCGATGATCAGCGTCCTACTGGCCGACGACGAGGCCCTGGTGCGAGACGGGTTCCGGCTGATCCTCGAGACACAGGCCGACATCCGTGTCGTCGGAGAGGCCGCGGATGGCGCCACCGCCGTCGAACAGGCACGTGATCTGAAGCCGGATGTCGTGCTGATGGACATCCGTATGCCAAAGCTCGACGGGCTCGAGGCCACGCGTCGACTACTGGGCTCGTACGCCGACGTCAGGGTGCTCGTCCTGACGACATTCGACAACGACGATTACGTCTACCAGGCCCTCAAGAGCGGCGCGAGCGGTTTCATGCTCAAGAGCGCCCCACGCGACCAGTTGATCGCGGCTGTCCGAATCGTCGCCCGAGGCGAGCAACTGTTGGCACCGGCAATAACCCGTCGGCTGATCGAAGACTTCGTGCAGCGACCCGCACCGAGCAGTACGCGTCCGCCGGATCTCGGTGCGCTCAGCGAGCGTGAGCTCGACGTCCTCAAGCTGATCGCCAGAGGCGGATCAAACGCGCAGATCGCAGGCGAGCTCTTCATCAGCGAAGCGACCGTGAAGACCCATATCGGCAGGATCTTCTCCAAGCTCGACCTCCGCGACAGAGCACAAGCGGTCGTGATCGCCTACGAGTCGGGCCTCGTCCGACCCGGAAGCCGTTAACCCGGACAGCGGCCCTCCGTCGAACGGGCCATCGACGGTGCGAGCGTTCCCGGGCGCACGCTGAGTCGTCGCCTAGGCTTCCGTCGATGGTGGGCATGCGCTTCTTCCTCTCGGACCTCATCACACACACAGCGCAAGCGGCGTACAACGAGCACGCCCGTCGGATCCACGAGCGGCTACCGAACGTCGAGGTGCGCCATGTTGGTGGGAGTTCGGTTCCCGGACTCCTGACCAGCGGTGACGTCGATCTCCAGGTGCGCGTTGCCCCGACCGCGGCAGTGTCGGCTGGTTTGTTGCCAGCGCCGAGCGGGCTGCACGAGTCGCGTCGAGCGGGTCGTCTTTGCCGTGCAGCCGCCGCTCGGCACGGCTCCTGCGGCCGCTCTCGTGCGCGATCTCGCCGCGAGCGGCCAAACTTCGGGCCAAGCCAGCGCCGTAGTGACCTGCGCCTTCGATCGCCCAGAGGCGTGCGCCTGGGGCGTGTCGCTCTGCAAAGCGGATCGCCTCGCCATAGCCGCGAGCGTTCGTTGGCGCCGAGCGCTGAGCGATCAACGCGCCCGTCGGCGCAGCGACAACCGCGAGCACGTGCTGATCGCGATGGGTATCAACACCGACGACGTAATCCAGTTCGTCTGCAAGCATTCCGACCGATCCTCCGTTCGTAGGGTCCGGTACGCCGGTCTGGAGCAGGGAAACCGCGCGGCAGGTCTGTGATGAGTCACGCCCCACGGGGCGGACAAGCTCCTGATCAAGCCAACAGCGGGCGCCAGGCCGGCGTCGCCCGCGCATGCTCGGACGATTCATTCGCAAGGCACACAACCAAGCGGCCCGACCCCTGATGAGTCACAAACAAGCACGAACGACACAGGCTGGCAACGGCCCCTGACGGACCGACCAACCGAGTCTCACAGACCCCTGAGGGTCGTAGCCGCCTCGCCTATGTTTCCCAAGTCTCGAGACGCGTGCGGATCGCCTGAACGGCGGCTTCCCAGAGCAGGGTTTCGTCTTCCGCTGACCGCTGATACAGCCCGCCGAACGAGCCGTCGCCGAGAGCCTCCCTCCACGTCTTGGGATTTCCGTCCTCGGGCCAGACGACAGGCGGCTTGCGATGCGCAGGCATGGCTACTCCCGGAAGCCGCGTCCACGGGAAGTTCTCCGACCACGACGCGTGGTCGTAGTCGGGGTCGATTGCGGCGGCAATCTCGTCCGGTCGCCCTTCCCAGAGCTCATGCCAGACAACCACCGTGTCGGGCCGGCGTTCTGTCCACGCCAAACCCGACTCGGTGTTTCCGCCGTGACCGTTGACAACGAGGATCCGCGCGAAGCCCTGACCGGCTAGGGAGTCAACGATGTCCGAGAGGAGGGCGACCAGTGTGGACTCCCGGAGCGTGGGACTGCCTGGGTACTCGGTGAAGCCGTTCACCCCGTATGGCAGCACCGGCAGCACTGGGATCCCGAGCGGTTCGGCAGCCTCGACTGACGCGCGCTCGGCGAGGATGTTGTCGGTCTCGAGAGAGAGGTACGCATGCTGCTCGGTCGAGCCGACGGGGAGGACGATCCGGTCGTCTCGACGCAGGTAGGCCTCGAGCTGGCCCCAGTTGAGATTGCGGACTCTCACCGTGCGAACGCTAACGCCGAGGCGAACCCTCGGCTGGGCCAGTGTTCGGGAGTGACCCCTGAACGGCGCGCTTCCATTAGGTGTCGAACTCATCCTTGTCGGCTAGATGTGTTCGGGAAGACCGAAGCGGCCGGGCAGCGCGGGGTCGGCGAAGAAGGTGATCTCGTCGACCTTGCTGCCGCTCAAGGTGAGCACCATCATGCCCCGAGGCTGCGAGCGCAGGTAGTAGCCGAAGGCCGGCTGGCCGTTGGCGCGGGTCGGGCGTAGCTGTAGTGGGGCCCCGCGAACCTCGGCGCGGTCGTGGAGGAACACGCCGATCGCTTCGTGTCCAATGAGCTCGAGCGGCTGCGGCGGCATGGTCACACGAGCGTCGGAGCTCAACAGAGTTAGGAGGCGCGCCGTGTCGCCGGCTTCGACGGCGTCGCTGAAGGTGGCGAGAAGGTTCCGTTCGGTCGGCGAGTCGGGAAGCGGCGCCTGCTGGCGTTCGACGGTGCACGAGTCGAGCGTTGCGCGTGCGCGTTGGAGCGCGGCTTTGACCGACTGCGGCGTCGTTTCGAGGATCGAGGCGGCTTCGTTGGTGTGGAAGCCGAGCACGTCCCGTAGCACGAGCGCTGCGCGCTGCTTTGCAGGCAGCTGCTGCAGCGCGACGATGAACGAGAGCTGGATCCCTTCGCGCTGCTCGTAGCGTGCTTCAGGTCCGGGAGCGGGATCCGGAAGCGCGCTGTCCGCGTAAGGCTCGAGCCAGCTGGGCTCGACGGCGCGGCGGGTTCTTGACGGTGTCATGGTCTTCTCCGTGGCGGGGCGGCGCCCGCGTTCGCGAATTGCGTTGAGACTCCGGTTGGTTGCGATTCGGTAGAGCCAGGAGCGCAGCGACGCCCGCTCCTCGAAGCCGTTGAGCCCGCGCCAGGCGGCGAGGAGTGTTTCCTGGACGAGATCCTCGGCGTCCTGCACGGAGCCGAGTAGCCGGTAGCAATGCAGCTGAAGCTCGCGCCGGAACGGCTCGACCAGCGACGCGAACGCGCGCTCGTCGCCTCCCTTGGCCCGCTCGAGATCGACGGTCATCGCATCCATGACACCAGGTTTGTCGGAAACGGACCGGCGGTCCGTTTCGCGGCATCGCGGTGTCTTTGACGTCCGCACAACCGCGAATCGGAGATGAGCTGATGCAGAAGCAACGTTGGGTGCCCGCAAAGTGAGCAGCGCGCTCGCACGTGTGTTCGCCGTTTGGCGTACGGGGCTACCGAGGCCTGTCCTCGTTCTTCAGGGCGGGAACGCGGTCAACTACTTCGGCACCGGACTGATCCTTCCCTTCGAGATCATCTACCTCCACGCGGTCCGCGGCTTCTCGACGGCGACCGCGGGGCTGGTGCTGGCGACGGTCATGGGCACGGCCGCAGTGGTAACGCTCCCGTCGGGTGCGCTCCTCGATCGTTTCAGTGCGAAACGGATCCTGATCGCGGGCAATGTTGTGAACGCACTCGGCTACGGGGGCTTGGCGTTTGTCGACCGTCCTTGGCAAGGCTTCGTCTGCTCAGCCGTCGGCGGTGCCGGCTTCGGATTCGTGGGGACCGCCGGCCAAGTCCTGACGTTGACCCTGGTCCCGGCGGAGCAGCGCGCCGCATCGACCGCGCTCCGACGAGTCGCAGGCAACTTCGGTCTCGGCCTCGGCGCGACGGTTGCGGGCTTCATCGTCGCGGCCACCCATCATCACCTCCAGGCGTTCCAGGGCCTCTACCTCTTCGACGCAGTCACGTTCGTCGTCTTCGCGTTGGTTGTGCTCGTGTGGATCCCGGATCCTGGCCTCGCGGATGCTCCGTCGGCGAGTGAGGACCCACGGGGTTTTCGAGCTGTTGCTCGGGATCGGCTTTTGCTCGCCTTGATCGCGGGCAACCTCGCGCTTGTGATGATCGGCGGCGCGTTCTTCTCCTTCATCCTCCCGCCGTATGCGGAGGCGCATACACCTGTCGGGCCGGTTGGGATCGGCGTCGTCGTGTTCATCAACACCTTCTTCATCGTCGTAGCGCAGGTACCGGCGACACGGGTGGTGGCGCGGATGCGCCGCACTCACGCTTTGTTCGCCACCAGCGCCATATTCGCAGTCGGTCTGCTCGCGGTCCTGCTCGCAACGCTCACGCACTCGGCGCTCGCCGCTACCACCGTCTTGGCCGGCGTCGCGATCCTGATTGCGATCGCTGAGTGTGGCCAGTTCATCGTGCTCGGCCCGCTAGTCGCGGAAATCGCGCCGCCGCATCTGCTCGGCCGCTACATGTCGCTCTACCAGCTCAGCTTCACGGTCGGCGTGGCTCTCGGCCCGGCGGTCGGCGGCGTGCTGCTCGGAACGTCGCCCGACACCATCTGGTGGGGCGGCGCCCTGGCGCTGGCACTGACGGGAGTCGTCTTCCTTCGACTCGGAAACCGGATACCCGACCCCCTCCTGCCGACGAGATCCCCGCCGCTGCGGGCGGCATCAGAGGCGACCTGATGCGCCGAGGGTGGCGGGGGCGGGGATCCTCTGACCCGGGCGCCCGTCGGAGTAACCAGCGCGGCGAAGCCGATGTCAAGGCCGCGATGCGCGCACAGGGCTCGCCCGATCGCCAAACGTACTCAGGCGCTGCCAATCAGGCGACAGAGGCGTGGGTTGTGCGACGGTTCCTACCCCCCGAACACGTGACGGCTCGTGTCTAGTCGAGTTCGAGCCGAGCGAGTTGAGGCATCTCGTCGGCTCGTTCGAGTGCGGCGAGTGCGATCGCCAGGTCCTGGATTGCGAGGCCGGTTGAGTCGAACACCGTGATCTCGTCGGCGGTGCCTCGGCCGGCTGCCGATCCCGCGAGCACTGCGCCGAGCCGGCCGACGTCTTCCGCGTTCAGAACCCCGGCCTCGACCGCATGGGCGAGCTCTCCGCCGTGGCTTGCCTGCTCCCAGTCGTCGCAGAACACCCTGCTGCGCTCGAGCTCGGCGGTTGCCATCTCGGCCTTGCCCGGGCCGTCGGCGCCCATCAGCGAGACGTGTTGGCCGCGCTGCAACGAACCCTCGGGAAAAAGCACCTCGTGGCCCGGGGTGACGGTGACCACGAGATCCGCGGCGAGCGCTTCCTCGAGCGACCCAGCGACGGCGGAGCCGAGCTCGAGCGCCGCCGCTTCGGCGCGCCCCGCGTCGATGTCCCAGATGCTGACCGACTGACCGCGCGCGAGGAAGGTTCGTGCGGCGGCCCGGCCGTTCACGCCTGCGCCGATCACAGCCGCGGTGCGTGCGCCTCGGCGGCCGAGCGTCTCGGCTGCGAGCACCGCGGCCGCTCCGGTGCGCAGCGCTGTCACCGTCCCGGCATCCAGCACGGCGCGCAGTTGGCCGTTCTCCGCATCGGAGAGGAGCACGACGCCGGTGACGGTCGGCAGGCCCTGCGCGGGGTTGCCGGGGAACGACGTCACCCATTTCAGGAGCGCGTGGCCGCCGCCGAGCGCGGGCATGGCCCGGAAGTCGCCGGCCGGGTAGTTGGTGACGTAGACCTTCGGCGGCATCGTCCATTCGCCGCGGGCGTGCGCGATGAACGCATCCCGCACGGCGTCGACGGCCCGATCCGGCGACACAGCCTGCTCGACGTGGCGCGCGGTGAAGACGGGTACGCCGCTCACAGCGCCTTCACACCCACGGCGAGCTTGCCGACCGATTCCTTCGCGTCGCCGAACAGCATCACCGTCTTCGGATTCAGGAACAGTGGATTCTCGATGCCGGCGAAGCCTGGATTCATCGAGCGCTTCAAGACGACGATCGCCTGCGACTGGTCGACGTTCAGAATCGGCATGCCGTAGATCGGGCTGCTCGTGTTCGCGCGCGCGTCGGGATTGACCACGTCGTTCGCACCGATCACGAGCGCGACATCCGTGCGAGGGAACTCGCCGTTTGCCTCGTCCATCTCCTTCAGCTGCGTGTACGGAACGTTCGCCTCGGCGAGCAGGACGTTCATGTGCCCCGGCATTCGCCCGGCAACGGGATGGATCGCGTACGTCACCTCGGTCCCGCGCGCCTCGAGAATGTCCGCCAGCGCTCGGACGTCGTGCTGGGCCTGCGCAACCGCCATGCCGTAGCCGGGAACGACGACGACCTTGCTCGCATACGCGAGCATCACGGCGACATCGTCTGCCGTCGTCGATCGCACCGCGCCGCCGTCGCCCGACGCGACCGCGGCAGCCCCTGCGCTCACCTGCCCGAACGCGCCGAACAGTACGTTCGTGATCGAGCGGTTCATCGCGCGCCCCATCATCAGCGTCAGCAACGTGCCCGACGCGCCGACGAGCATGCCGCTGACGATCAGCACGTTGTTCTCGAGCTCGAAGCCGGTTGCCGCTGCCGCAAGGCCCGTGAAGGCATTCAGCAGCGAGATCACGACCGGCATGTCCGCGCCGCCGATCGGCAACACGAAGAGCACACCGAAGAGGAGCGCACCCGCCACCAGGACATAAAGCAGCCACTGGCGCTCAGTGCCCGCCACGATCGCGGTACCGATCGCGACCAGCGAGAGGAAGAGCGCCGCGTTCACGACCTTCTGGCCGGGATAGGTGATCGGCCGTCCCTGAATCAGCTCCTGCAGCTTCGCGAACGCGACCAGCGAGCCTGAAAACGAAATCGACCCGATCAGGGCCGACAGCATGATCGCGATCGAAACGTCGCCGTGGATTCGCCCCAGGGCCGGCGCGAGCTTGTGGAACTCGGCGAGCGCGACAAGCGCAGCCGCCCCTCCGCCGACGCCGTTGAAGAGCGCCACCATCTGCGGCATCGCAGTCATCTTCACGCGGCGGGCTCCGATCGCCCCGAACCCGCCGCCGATCAGCGCCGCGACGACCATCTCCCAGTTCAGGTGCACATCGGGCTTCAACAACGTCGCGACGATCGCGACCACCATGCCGACCGCTCCGATCTGGTTCCCACGTCGCGCTGTCGCCGGCGATGAGAGGAATCGCAGCGCCAGGATGAAGCACACGATCGTGACGAGATAGAGCAGATTGATGCCGGCGGCGCTCATTCGTCCTTCGGTTTGGGTGGCTCGCGCTTCTTGAACATCTCGAGCATCCGGTCGGTGACGAGGAATCCGCCGACGACGTTGGCCGAGGCGAGCACAACCGCAACCAGCCCGATCGCCCGGATCAAGCTGTCCTGGTGGCTCGAGCCGGCGACGATGATCGCGCCCACGATGACGATCCCGTGAATCGCGTTCGTACCCGACATCAGCGGCGTGTGCAGCATCGTCGGCACCTTCGAGATCACCTCGAAGCCGAGGAAGATCGCGAGGACGAGCACGGTCAGCTCAGTGACAACCGTGACGGTGTGGCTCACGGTGCCTCCTTTCTCCGGGTGACACAGGCGCCGGCGAGGATCTCATCGTCCCAGTCGAACGCCAGCTCTCCATCGCGGACCAGCAGGCCGACGATCGACGCGATGTTGCGGGACAAGAGCTGGCTTGCGTGAGTCGGCATCGTCGCCGGCAGGTTCACCGCGCCGACGATCGTGACGCCCCCGTCGACAATTTCCTCGCCCGGCCGCGTCAGTTCACAGTTTCCGCCCGAGTCCGCCGCAAGATCGACGATCACCGAGCCCGCGCGCATGCCGTGCGCCGCGTCCGCCGTGACGAGTGTCGGCGCAGGACGCCCGGGAATCGCAGCGGTGGTGATGAGCGCGTCGAACTGTGGAATGCGCGCCTGGAGCTCGGCTTGCTGCGCCGACTGCTGCTCGGGTGTCAGCTCACGCGCATAACCGCCCTCGGTCTCCTCGCCCGTCACCCCGAGGTCGAGGAAGGTCGCGCCGAGTGATTCGACCTGCTCGCGGACGGCGGGACGGACGTCGAACGCCGAGACGACAGCGCCGAGGCGCCTGGCCGTCGCGATCGCCTGCAGCCCCGCGACGCCGGCGCCCATCACCAGCACCTTCGCCGGGGGGATCGTGCCCGCGGCAGTCATCAACATCGGCAGGAACCGGGGGAGCCGGTCGGCGGCTATCAAGGCCGCCTTGTAGCCCGAAACGGTCGCCTGCGACGAGAGGGCATCCATCGGCTGTGCCCTGGTGATCCGTGGAATCGATTCGAGCGCAAACGCATTCACGCCCGCTGCGACGAGGCGCTCGATCCCCGCCGGGTCGGTCAGAGGTTGCAGAAAGGCGATCAGCGCCTGGTCGCTGCGCAACCGCGTGAGCTCATCGGGCGAGGGTGCGGCGACCTTGGCGACCACATCGGCACGCCACGGATCGCCCATCTTGGCTCCCGCGTCGCTGTACGCCTGATCGGCAAACGCTGCCGTCACGCCGGCGCCGGGCTCGACGATCACCTCGATGCCGTCGCCGAGCCGCCCGATCGTCTCGGGAACGAGCGCAACCCGGCGTTCGCCGGGCGCGGTCTCCTTGGGAATGCCAACGCGCACCGTGCGCGAACCTACCGGAACAGACGGCCCCTACACTGCGCCGCGTGACCGACCTCCTGCTTGCGCACGGCCTGATCATCCTGTTCGCCGCGGTCGCAATCGAGTCGGCGGGGGTGCCGGTCCCAGGCGAAACCGTGCTCATCGCTGCGGCGATTCTCGCGGCGCCGCCGCAGAGCCACTATTCGATCGCGGCGGTCATCGCGGTCGCTGCCGCGGGCGCGATCATCGGCGACAACATCGGCTACTGGCTCGGGCGCCGGGGCGGCCGCGCCCTCCTCGGCCGCTGGGGGCCGGTGAAGCGGTACTCGGACAAGGCGCTCCCTCCCGCCGAGCGGTTCTTCGAGAAGCACGGTGCGAAGGCCGTGTTCCTCGGACGCTTCATCGCGTTCCTGCGGGTCACGAGCGCATGGCTTGCCGGCATCAGCCGCATGACCTGGTGGCGCTTTCTGCTGTGGAACGCTGCCGGTGGCATCCTCTGGGCCACTGCAGTCGGGTTGCTCGCCTACCAGTTCGGCAAGGCGGCGGCCGACGCGGTCAGCACGTACGGGTTGTACGCGGTCATCGCGATCGCGGTGGTCGGACTCGCCATTTACTTCGGGCTGCGGTATTGGAAGAAGCGCATGCTCAAAGACGTCTGAGCGCGCGAGTCAGAGCGTCTCCCACACCTCGAGCTTCGTCCGCGTCCGGCGGATCACCTCGTCCGTGAACTCCGTCGTCGAAGCGTGGCCGCCCAGGTCGGCGGTCTTCGTGCCTTGCGCTACGGATTCGAGCGACGACTCGCGGATCGCTCGACCGGCGGTGCGCCCGCGCTCGTCATCTGTCTGCGTGAGCAGAGCTGCGGCGGCCAGGATCATTGCAAGCGGATTCGCGACGTTCTTGCCGAACAGGGAGGGAGCGGTGCCGTGCGCGGCCTCGGCCATCAGCGCGGTCGGCGCGAAATCGTCCCCGTCGAAGGCGACAAGCATCGATTCCGAGCCGGCAATCGAGCCGAAGAGGGGCAGGACGAGGTCGGAGAGAATGTCACCGTCGCGGTTCAGCGCCGGAATCACGAGCGGGTCGCCCGCCGAGGCGATCAGGAGCGCGAACGTCGCGTCGATCAACTGGGGCTCGTACGGCACGGTCGGATGCCGCGCCGCCGAGGCGTCCATCTCTTCCTTGAGCATCCCCTCGTACGTCGGAGAGACCGTGTACTTCGGCCCGCCGAACACCTTCGCGCCGACCCGCTCGGCTTCCCGGAAGGCGAACTCCGCGACGGCGCGGCAGACCGTCCGTTCGATGCGCTCGGTACGGAACGCAACCTCGTTGTCGCCCTCGCCCTCGCGCCACTCCTTCGCACCGTAGGCGTCACCGACAGCCATGCGCACGACCGAGATGGGTGCGTGCACGCCTCCGAGCGGGGCGACCCCGGGGATGCGGCGGCCGGTGCGGACGATCACCTTGCCGCTGATCTCCTCGCGCAGGATTCGGTTCGGGGAGCCGACATCGTCTCGCTGCTCCGGCGTGACGGTTGCCCCTTTCAGCCCCAGGCCGTGCTCGCGGATCGCGGCGGCTGCCTCGTGCACGACGGCGTTCCCCGTCTCCCGGCGCCGTTCGAGCGACAGGTCAAAGCGGGGGAGCTCGATCTGAACCCCGATCACTTCGGGCGCAAGCACGCGAAGCGACTCCTCGAGCAGTTCCTGCCCGGTCTGGTCGCCCTCGAGGACGACGATCGTCTTCAGCTCCATCGGCGGCGAAGATTAGCGGTGCCTTCCAAACGGAAAGCCATCCGTATGGCAAAACGAATTGGCTGGCAGCGGACCGGGCCGAAGCGGCGGTTCCGCTATCTCGACGCGGACGGTCGCGAGATCAAAGACGAGTCGAAGCTCGAGCGCATTCACGGGCTCGTGATCCCGCCCGCCTGGCGCGACGTCTGGATCAACCCGAGTGCCAGGGCAAAGCTCCAGGCGACGGGCGTCGACGCCGCCGGGCGCAAGCAGTACCTCTACCACCCCGAATTCCGCGCCCGGCAGGAGGCCGCCAAGTACGCCAAGCTGATCCGCTTCGCCGAGGCGCTGCCTGCACTTCGGGAAGCGATGGCGAAGCACATCGAACTCGAGGGCCTGCCGGAGGAGCGTGTCGCCGCGATCGCGGTCCGGCTCATCAACCTCGGCTGGTTCCGGGTCGGGACCGAGCGGTACGCAACGAGCTCGCGTACGTTTGGGATCACGACGCTTCGCAAGAGTCATGTGTCGGTGCGCGGCGCCCGCATTTCGTTCAAGTACCGCGGCAAGCACAGCATCATGCTCCGCAGCGCGATCGTCGACGCCGAACTTGCGGCCGCCATGAAGGAGCTCATCGCGCAGCCGGGCTCGCGGCTCTTTCAGTTCGAGCTCGATGGTGCCCGCTGCAATCTCGATTCGCGCCGCCTCAACGACTACATCCGCGCGAACCTCGGCGAGGAGTTCACGGCGAAGGACTTCCGCACGTGGGGCGGGACGCTCCTGGCGGCGATCGAGCTCGCCGAGCATGACCCGCCGGAGAGCGAGACGGAGGCCAAGCGCCGGGTCGCTGCGGTGATGCGCAAGGTGGGGGAGAAGCTCGGGAACACGCCTGCGGTTGCCCGCTCCTCGTACGTCAGCCCGGCAGTCGTCGAGCAATACCTCGACGGGCGAACGATCGACGATTTCCGGCCGCGAAAACTCCGGGTCGTCGGCGCACGCGATGTCGGCCTGGACCGCGAGGAACAGGCAACATTGAGCCTGCTGCGCTCGTGGCGAATTCGCGCGGGACGCGCGGCAGCGTAAACTGGCGCTGACAATCCGTCTCGGGAGGCGAAATTGGCTCGGAAAACCATTCTGGTTTGTGACAAGTGCGGGAAGGAAGTCGACGAGTCGCGCGGCGCGACACTTCGTGTCACATATGTCGACGCCCGCCGCGGCTCGAAAGTCGCAGACCTTTGCGACGACTGCGCCGGTGGAATGCCGGGCCGCGCTGCGGCACGTCGCGGGCGCCGACCCAAGACAGCCGCAGAGAGCGGATAACCATCGGAAGCGGCTGCGGGAACCGTCCTGCGGCCGCTCTACGATGGGAAGGTGGGACTGAGCCTCCTCGCGGGGCCTGCAAACGCGGGCAAAGTCGCGCTCCTGCTGGAGCGCTATCTGGCGCGTCTCGAGGACGACCCGTATCTGATCGTGCCGAACGCATCGGACGTCGACCGTGTCGAGCGCGACCTGCTCGCCCGTTGCGGCTGCCTCTTCAGCGGCTCGATCGGCACCTTCGACGACCTGTTCAGGACACTCGTTCGCGGCGATCCGGACGGGCGTTCCGTCGCGACCGACGCCCAGCGTGCGCTGATCGTGCGGCGCGCACTCGCTGCGGCGTCCCTGAACGGGCTCGCCCGCTCGGCGCGTACCGGCGGATTCGCCGACACTCTGCTCGCGACGCTCGGCGAGCTCGAGTCGGGGCTGATCGATCCGACTGACCTGCAAGGCGATCTTGCGGGGCTGTACGGCGCCTACCGGGCCGAGCTCGACCGCCTCGGGCTCTGGGATCGCGACCTCTTGCGCCGCCGGGCCGCCGAGCGGATCCAGTCGGAGCTCGATGCGTGGCACGGCGAGCCGGTGTTCGCCTACGGCTTCGAGGATCTGACGGGCGCCGAGTGGACGCTTCTCGAGGCGCTCTCGGGTCGCACCGAGGTGCAGGTATCGCTGCCCTACGAGCCCGCGCGAGTCGCGTTCGCGTCCCTCCGCCGCACAGCCGACGACCTGTCAGCGCTCGCGGACGGCCGCATCGAAGAGCTCGCTCCACGGTCCGCCGAATACGCGCACCCCGCGCTCGCGCATCTCGAGCGCGTCCTGTTCGACGAGGCGCCTCCTCCGCCACCGGAGCTCGACCAGGCGGTGCGCTTCTTCGAAGGCGCAGGTGCCCGCGGCACGCTCGAGCTCGTAGGCGAGGAGTTGTTGTCGTTGATTCGCGGCGGCGTCGCGCCCGACCAGATCGCGCTCGTCGCACCGTCGGTCGAGCAGTGGCGCGCGCCGCTCGAGACCGTGCTCGGCGGCCTCGGCATTCCGTACGCCGTCGAGTCGCGGGTTCGTCTCGGCGGCACGCCGTTCGGTCATGCGCTGCTTCAGTTCCTGCGATACGCGTGGCTCGACGGCGGCCGTCGCGAGCTGTTCACGTTCCTGCGTTCGCCGTACTCGGGCATCGGGCGTGCGGCGGTCGACTACGTCGAAGGCCGGCTCCGCGGCCGCGCGATCGCTTCGCCGAGTCGCGTCGAGGAGGAGACCGAAAAGCTCCGTGAAGCGCCCGTGCCGATGCTCGCCGAGCTGCGCGCCGTCGAAGCGCCGGTCGACGGCGTACGGACACTGATTCGCTCGATGCTGCGTGCCGCGTACGGGACGGAGGCGCCGCCGGCCGGCGAGACCTCGCGGCTCGACCTGCGCTCCTACGATGCCGCGCTGCGCCTGCTCGACGAACTCGACGGCTTCGCCGCGCTCGGTGAGCCGGTTGGCCGCGACGACCTCATCTCGGGGCTCGAGCGGGCCGAGGTGCGGCTGGGGGCGGCGCACGAGGCGGGCCGGGTCGCCGTGCTCGACCTGCTGCGTGCCCGCACCCGCCGCTTCGAGGTGGTCTTCCTGCTGGGCCTCGAGGAGGGATCGCTGCCGCGGCGCACGCGCGTCTCGCCGTTCCTCGACGACGACGCCCGCCGCGCGCTCGGCGGCCGGCTCGAGCGTCCCGACCAGGTCAGCCGCGACCGCTACCTCTTCTACACGGCGTGTACGCGGGCCACGCGGCGCCTGTATCTCGTCCGCGAGGCGGCAACCGACGACGGCGCACCGCGCGAGCCGAGCCCGTTCTGGGAGGAGGTCGCCGCCGTTTTCGACGATCAGGACGTCAGTCGCGCAACCGCCCGCCGGCCGCTGTCGGCGCTCACCTGGGCGCTCGACTCGGCACCCTCCGAACGCGAGCGCGTTCGTGCACTCGCACGGCTCTCCGTGGACGAGCTCGATGCCGCCCGCGCCCTCGCAGACGCAAACGACTGGCAGCGCCGGCTTGCGCGCGCCCGCGGGGCGTTCAAGCGCGAGACGAGGCTCACGAACCCGGCGCTGCTCGACTGGCTCGGGACGAAGACCACGTTCGGCGTGACTGAGCTCGAGCGCTACGCGGATTGCTCGTCGGCGTGGCTGCACGAGCGGATCGTCTCGCCGCGCACGATCGATGCCGAGGTCGACCCGATGCTGCGCGGGTCGGTCGCGCACAGCACACTGCACAAGTTCTACGCCGGCCTGCCGAAGGAGCTCGGGCACGACCGCGTCACGCCCGAGAATCTCGAGGCGGCGGTCGGCTTCCTGCGCCGCTGTCTCGACGACGCGATGCGAGGCGGGGTCAGGCTCGACCTCACCGACCTTCAGGAAGCCGAGCTCGACGAGAGCCTCTGGCGCGACCTGGAGGCGTTCGTGCGTGACGAGGCGGCCTCACCGCTGCAGCTCCTGCCACGGCGCTTCGAGCTGTCGTTCGGCTCCGACCGTTCCGCGCCCGAGCTGCAACGCGGCCTGCATCTCGGCGACAACCTCTATCTCAGCGGAAAGATCGACCGCATCGACGTCGATCCGTACAGCGCGCGTGGGATCGTGCAGGACTACAAGTCGGGCCGCACCGTCCACTCGGCAAAGCAGATCGACGACGAGCTGAAGCTGCAAGTCCCGCTCTATATGCTCGTGCTGCGCGATCTTGTCGGCATCGAGCCGCTCGGCGGGGTCTATCGGGCGCTCGCGGGCTCGCGCGCCTCACGGGGCTTGCTGCACGCTGGCGCGGCCGAGGATCTGCCCGGCTTCACGAAGGGCGACTACCTGCCCGCCGACGAGTTCTGGTCACTCGTGGAGACCTCGCGCACGCGCGCGCACGACTACGCGACGCGCATTCGTGCCGGCGACGTGCGCCACGACCCGAAGGGCGGCACGTGCCCGACGTGGTGCGACCTCTGGACGATGTGCCGCGTGGAGCGCCCGTGAACGACCAGCAGCGGGCCGCCGTCGAGGCAACCGGCGAGGTGTTCGTGTCGGCCGGAGCCGGCACCGGCAAGACGACCGTGCTCGTCGAGCGCTTCGTGCGAGCAGTGTGCGAGCAGGGCCTCGACGTCGAGTCGGTCCTCGTCATCACCTACACCCGCAAGGCGGCGGGCGAGCTGCGCGCACGCATCCGTGCAGCGCTGCACGCCCGCGGCCGTCACGACCTCGCCCGGCGGCTCGACGGCGCTTGGATCTCCACGATTCACGGCTTCTGCTCGCGCCTGCTGCGCACACATCCGTTCTCGGTCGGGATCGACCCGCGCTTCCGCGAGCTCGACGACGAGCACGGCGCCGTGATTCGGGGCGAGGCGTTCGAGCGCGCCCTCGCGTCGTTCTGCGCCTCGCGTGACTCCGAGCGGCTGCGCCTGCTCGCCACCTACGGTGCGAGCGGTCTCCGGCGGATGCTCACGGGGGTCTACGAGACGCTCCGCTCCGCCGGCCGCGACCTGAAGCTCGACCTGGGCGAGCAGGCAGGCGTGCCCGAGCGGCTCGTCGAGTTGCAGGCGGCCGCGCAGATTCTCGCCACCGACCCGGATGCGACCGAGAACCAGCTCGCCTCGGCGAACGCCGCGCTCGCGCTCGGCGCGAACCCGGAGCAGCTGCTCGACCTGCAGCTCCCCGCCAACGGCGACCGCGCGGTCGAGTTCCGCGCGGCGCGCGATCGCCTTCAGCAGGCCGCGCTCGAGGAGCTTGCCGCGCGCGACAGCGAGCTCTTGCAGGAGCTGCTCGACCTGTTCGCAGCCGAATACGCGGCAGCGAAGCAGCGCGAGTCGGCGCTCGACTTCGAAGACCTCCAGCTGCTCGCCCGTGACCTCCTGCTTGACGACCCGACCGTTCGCGAGACGGAACAGCTGCGCTTCCGCGCGATCATGGTCGACGAGTTCCAGGACACGAACCGCCTGCAATGCGACGTCGTTGATCTGCTCCGCGCTGGGCCGGGCGCACCGGACGTCTTTTTTGTCGGTGATGAGTTCCAGTCGATCTACGGGTTCCGGCACGCCGACGTGGCCGTGTTCCGCGACCGGCGCGAGTCGGCCGCGCAGCGGCTGCCGCTCGCGCGGAACTACCGCTCGCGGCCCGAGGTGCTCGCAGCGGTCAACCACCTGTTCGGCGAGGAGTTCGGCGACGGCTATCAGCAGCTCGCTGCCTCGGGTGAGTTCGCCGACCCGGTGTTCGGACATCCCGTCGAGCTGCTCGTCAGCGACAAGCGCACCTACCGCGAGGCTGGAGCGAACTGGCGCGAGGGCGAGGCGCAGGCGATCGCGCGACGCGTCGACGATCTCGTGCAGAGCGGCACGGCAGCTCCGGGCGAGATCGTGCTGCTCTTCGCGGCTGGTACCGATGCAGAGCGCTACGAGTCGGCGTTGCGCGAGCGCGGGCTGCCGACGTACCGGGCCACCGGTCGCGGGTATTTCGGCCAACAGCAGGTCGTCGACCTGCTCGCCTACCTGCGCCTTCTGCACAATCGCTACGACGACGAGGCACTCGCAACCGTGCTCGCGTCGCCATTCGTCGGCGTCTCGAACGACGCGCTCGTCCTCATTCGCCGGCACGCAGGTCGCCGCCCACTGTTCACAGGAATCGAGCGCTCACTGCCCGACCCCCTTTCCGAGGCCGACGAGCGGCTGATCCGAGCGTTCAAGCAGCGCTATGAGCGGCTGGCCGCCGCGTCGGCACGCCTCGCGCTCGAGCGGCTCTGCGAAGAGATCGTCTCGGCGCACGACTACGACCTCGCAGTGCTCGCGCAATGGGACGGCAAACGTCGCTACGCGAACCTGCGCAAGCTGATGCGGCTGGCGCGGTCGTACGAGGAACTGCGTGGGGCGGACATCGAGGGGTTCGTCCGCTTCATCCGCGACCAGCAGACCGTTGGCGCCTCGCAACTCGAAGCCGTCTCCGAGGAGGAAGGCGCCGACGCCGTGCGACTGCTGACGATCCACGCGGCCAAGGGCCTCGAGTTCAAGGTTGTGATCGTCGCTGATGCGGGCCGTGACATGGCGGGCGCACCGTCGACCGACGAGATCCTCGTCGCCACCGACGGCAGTTTCGGGTTCCGCGTCATCGATCCGTCCTCCGGCAAACGGAAGGGTGTCTTCAAGTACGAGGACGTGCGCGAAGCCGAGAAGCGTGACGACCGGGCCGAACGGCTACGTCTCTACTACGTGGCGATGACGCGTGCGATCGACCGCCTGATCGTGTCGGGTGCGATCGACCCCGACCGCGCCCAGGATCGCGAGACACCGATCGGCTGGGTGCTCGGACGCCTCGGCGCCGAGGCCGACGTCCAGCGGGCCGCCGCAGCGCCGGTCGAGCTGGAGCGCGGTGAGGCGCGCTTCGTTCTCGCCGTCGACCGCTGGGCCCCTCGCGTCGACCCCGTCGAGCCGCTGGCGATCGACGACGCCGGTCAGCTTGCGCTCTTCGCTGAGCTGCCGACCGAGCCGGCGCCGCGCGGCTACCGGCTGCCCGAGCTCGTGCCGCTCCCCGTTCCGCCGCTGCACCGTGTCCGCCGGCTCTCGTACTCCGCGCTCGCGCTGTTCGAGCGCTGCTCGTACCGCTACTACGTCGAGCGAGTCGCAGGCCTACGCGAGGAGCGCGGTACGGTGCCGGGCGCGAAGGGCCTGAAGGCGACCGAGGTCGGGGATGCGGTGCACCGGTTGCTCGAGCTGGTCGACCTTGCGGCACCCGCGCCGGTCGACACCGAGATCGTGCGCAGCTGGTACCCCGCGGTCGGTGACGAGGAGCTCGCTCGCATCTCTTCCTTCGTCGATTCGTACTGCCACTCTGAGCTCGCGGCACGGATTGCCAGCCTTCCCGGTGCTCAGCCCGAGCGTCCGTTCGCGTTCGAGCATGACGGGGTGCTGCTCCATGGGCGCTTGGATGTGCTCTGGCGCGACGGCGTGCGAGCGCTCGTCCTCGACTACAAGACGAACTCACTCGCCGAAGGATCGCCCGAGGAGATCATCGAAAGCGACTATCGGCTGCAGCGGCTCGTCTACGCGCTCGCGTGCTTCCGCGCAGGCGCCGACGAGGTCGAGGTCGTCTACCACTTCCTCGAGCGGCCGGACGCGGTGGTGGCCACCCCGTTCATCCGCGAGGAGCTGCCGTTCCTCGAAGCCGAGCTGTCGGCGGCGATCGCACGCATCGATGCCGGAGAGTTCGTACCGGCCCCGAGCGACTTCACGTGCAGTGGTTGCCCGGCGCTCGATCTCGTGTGTGCGGGGCCTAAGCTGCGCCAGGCGCCGGCCCGGCTCGTCGCGGTCTAGAAGCCATGCCGCGGAGCTACGTCGCCGAGGCGCGCAAGCGCGTCGGCCCCAAGAAAGGGCGCATCAGGCCGATCATCGAACGGCTGGCGGTCGAGCACGCGGACGCAAAGATCGCGCTCACCTTCAGGAGCCCGCTCGAGCTCCTCGTCTCGGTGATGCTCTCCGCCCAGACGACCGACGTGAACGTGAATCGCGTCACCGAGAAGCTCTTCGTGAAATACCGTCGGCCGGAGGACTATCTCGCTGTGCCGGTGGCCGAACTCGAACGCGACATCTTCCAGACCGGTTTCTTCCGGCAGAAGGCGAAGGCGCTGCGCGGCACGATGACGATGCTGATCGAGGAGTACGACGGTGAGGTGCCCGAAGACTTCGACGCACTCCTGCGTCTGCCCGGCGTCGCGCGCAAGACGGCGAACGTCGTCACCGCGGAGCGGGGGAGCCCGCAGGGAATCGTGGTCGATACACACGTGCGCCGGCTGTCGCAGAGGCTTGGCCTCACGAAGCAAGAGGATCCCGTGAAGATCGAACGCGACCTCGTGAAGCTCGTGCCCCGCGCCGACTGGGCGCGCTTCCCGCACCTCCTCATCTGGCACGGCCGTCGGATCTGCGACGCCCGCAAGCCGGCGTGCGACGAGTGCCCGCTCGCGCTCGACCTCTGTCCGTCGACGCGGCTCTAGAAGCGACAGCTAGCTAGTCGTGCGAGTTGCCGCGGTGCGGCGTGAGGGCGACCAGGAGGCCGCCGTCGTCGTCGTACGCAGGGAAGACATCGGCCACGACGCGCTTCTCACTGCCTCCGCGGGTGCGTATCGACAGATGCTCACCGAGGCGGCGAACGCCCCACTCACGCGCGAGCTCGACGGGCTTTGCGTCTGAGAACTGCAGCACCTCGACGAGATCGAGTCCCATCAGGTCGGCTTCGGGAAAGCCTGTCAGCTCGAACACGCCGCGTCCGATCGCGAGCACGCGGCGCTCCTGGTCGGTGACGACGAGTCCCGTGTCCGGCGCCGGGTAGTAGTCGTCGAGCAACTCGAAGAGAAACCCGAAACCGCAATGCCGGCACGCCGGTGCCTGGGTCGAGAAGCCCTCGCGGGCGTCGATGTCGACCGAGCGTTCCTTGCATTTCGGGCAGATGTAGTGCGGCACGGCGGCCAGAGTAGCCACGGCCCGCAGGTGAACGCCGCCGATTCTCGAGCAGCTCGTCTCGCAGACCCCGTTACCGTTCAGCTCGACTGCGCGATCAGCGAGATCCCCGGAGGGCGAATGCACGGCGGCAACGGCGAGAGAGATCAGGCGCGCGTGGGAGAGTCGCGTGTGATCGTGCTCGTCGAGGGCGTCAGCGACCAGATCGCGCTCGGCGCTCTCGCTGCGCGCCGTGGCCGCGATCTCGACAGCGAGGGAGTCTCGGTGGTGCCGATCGGCGGCGCTCACGCCATCGGGCGGTTCCTGGATCGCTTCGGCCCACAGGGGGAGAACAGGAAACTGGCTGGGCTCTGTGACGCCGGCGAGGAGGATGTATTTCGGCGCAGCCTCGAACGCGCCGGCCTCGGTTCCCACCTGACGCGGCACGACATGGAACGGCTCGGGTTCCATGTCTGTGTCGAGGACCTGGAGGACGAGCTGATCCGCGCGCTCGGCGCCGCCGGGGTCGAAGCGGTCCTCGACTCCCAGGGCGACCTCGGATCGTTCCGCACCTTCCAGCTGCAGCCAGCATGGCGGGACCGGAGCGTCGACCGCCAACTGCGGCGGTTCATGGGCAGCGCCGATCAGCGGAAGCTGCGGTACGCCCGCCTCCTCGTCGAGGCGCTCGACGCGGCTCACATTCCGCGGCCGCTCGACGGCGTGCTGGCGCACGTCTGAGATGCCGTGTCCCCAAACCCACGCCTTCGTGGCATCGCATGTCGCCCCGATCTGACAATCTGAGCCGGTGATTCCTGAGTCGGAACTCGTGTCGACCGAGCACGGACTAGTGCCAAAAGGACAGGGCTGGTTCGTCGTCAACGCTCGTGAGACGCAGTGGCGGGAACGGAAGGGCCGCGGCGTCCTCTGCGAGTTCGAAGGTGCAGGCTTCGAGGGTGCGGCGGACTTCACGCAACTCGGGATCAACCTCACTGTTCTCAGCGCGGGCGAGCCGATGGCGATGTACCACTGGGAGGCCGACCAGGAGGACTTTCTCGTACTCGCCGGTGAGGCGCTGGCGATCGTCGAAGGTGAGGAGCGCCCGCTTCGCCAATGGGACTTCGTGCACTGTCCTGCCGGAACGAACCACGTGATCGTCGGTGTCGGCGAACGACCGTGCGTGATCCTCGCCGTCGGTGCCCGAGACCGCTCGACCGGCCCCGAGTGGGGCGCGTACCCCGTGGACGAAGTCGCGCTGCGCCACGGCGCCGGCGTCGAGCGGGAGACGACCGAGCCCGGCGAGGCCTATGCGCGCTTCCCCAAGGGGAAGCGCGCTCGGTACCGCGAAGGCTGGCTTCCCGAGTAGACACCGTGCGGGTAGAAGAGCTGGAGACGTGGGTGGCTCGGTATCTGGAGCCGTCGGGCCGGCTCGAGCTCGTCCACGAGCGGCCGAGGCGACCTACGTCAGCAAGAATCTCGGTGCCGGCGTCCCCAAGCGCGCCTCGGTAATCTCCGGCGCCCTACGACGCGATGCTTGCGCACGAGCTCCCGCTGTCGGCGGCTGATCGGGTCCGGTTCACCAGTCTGTAACCGCGGGCGCCTACCAACCTGCTTCACGTGGCCAGGTCCCAACCCTCCTCGCCCTCCGACCACGGGACGGCGGTGGCGCGCTTGAAGATCAGCTCGTCCGGTTCGTCGCCCGACCAGACTCCGATCTTGTCGCTGTCGGGATAGACCGAGACTGCGGGTACACGCGAGCTCGAGAACATCAGAGTCCTCGCCGGTGCGTCGCTCCGGTTCATCACTTTGTGTGCTCCTTCCCGTCCAGGCGGGAAGCGAACGAGATCGCCCCGCTGCAGCGTCTGCTCACCGTCGGGCGCGCGCAGAACGAGCGTCCCGTCGACCACCAGAAGCCACTCCTCCTCGTACTCGTAGTGGTAGGGACTCGAGCTTGTGCCGGGATCCAGGTCGTAGACGAACATCATCAAGGCAGTTGAGCCCAACCTCTGGGCCACGTCGACCCTGCCCTCTGGTCTTTCGACGCTGAAGATGTTGACCGATTGCATGCGAACCTCCACCTCGCGAGAACGGTGTCCGAATTCAGACGCGTCGGGAGGCTAAACCTGATCGGTGGTCCTCCGCCGAGCCGCGTGAATCCAGCCCGACTACTGAGGACCTAAGGTCGTTCGTTCTTCCGAACAGTTGTGCGCTGTCTGAGCCGCCCGGCACCGCCTCCTTGCCACGTCCGAGCCGCCAGGCGAGGCACACCCCCGGAATCGCAACGACCAGAACGACGCCGACGGGTATCTCTAGCGGCGGCGGCTACTGAGCGCTCGAATGACGAACCACCCTCCCAAGCCCACCAAACCGATTAGCACGATCGCCCAGATGGCGTTCACCAGCATTCGCCGCTCCTCTTCGTTCGAGTTGAAGTTCGTCGAGCAGCCCCAGCCTAGATCCAACGCTTCCACTTGAAGAAGACGAGCTGCCCGATCGTCGTGGCGATGATCCAGCCCCACGACCACCAGTAGCCCCACACCCAGTGCAGCTCGGGCATGCGGATGAAGTTCTGGCCGTAGAGGCCGACGATGAACGTCGGCAGCAGCAGCAATGAGGCGATCAGCGTCAGGCGCTTCATCACCTCGTTCTGGTCGAGCGAGATCTTCCCCTGGACGTAGTCGCGGACGCCGCCGAGTGAGTCGCGGGATGCATCGAGTGATTCTGCCGCGCGCAGGAACTTGTCGTACGCGCTTCCGAATGCAATCTCGACGCCACGTGGAAAGAGCTCCCCGTCGACGAGCTCCACCCGGTCGTCGACGATCTTGTGCACGGCGTCGCGTGTCGGAGCGAGGGTGCGGCGAATGCCACGGAGGTCCTGGCGCAACTCGCGCAACCGGCGACCAACCCTCTGGACAGGCGCAGTGGCGACCATATCCTCGAGCTCGTCGATCTCGTCGTCGAGGTCGTCGACCAGATCGAGATAGCTCTCCCCGATCGCGTCGACGAGGTGGTAGACGAACATGCCGACTTCTTCGTGCACTCGGCACGCCTCTTTCGCCGGCTTCGGGTCGAACGGCTTCTCGCCGGGTGGCGTCTTGGAGATGGTGACCAGCACCGCCTCCGTCGCGATGAAATCGATCTCCTGGTAATAGACGCGGTCCTCGTCGGCGACCGACACCGGCAGCAGGAAGATGCCGAGCACGTAGTCGTCGTGCGACTCGATCTTCGGACGCGGCTCATGGTCGTGCACGTGGGGTGCGAGCAAGGCCGTCAGCGCGGTCTTGTGGATCGTCGGCGGGAGGTGCCTCTGCAGATCCTCCGCCGTCGGATCGATCAGGTCGATCCACTCGGGGCGCGATTCTCCCACGCCCCGAGCGTAACCTAGACCTCGGCCGCTTCCGGGCGCGGCGCGGTTGCCGCCGTGCCGGGATGACCCTCTAACACCGCGAGGAACTTCTCCGCGTCGAGCGCCGCCATACAGCCGGAGCCTGCCGCGGTGATTGCCTGACGGTAGGTGTGATCCTGCACGTCGCCGGCGGCGAAGACACCGGGGACGTTGGTCTCCGTCGAGCCCGGCTTCGTGAGCAGGTAACCGCCCGCGTCGTGGTCGAGCTGGTCCTTGAAGAGCGCCGTGTTCGGATCGTGGCCGATTGCGACGAAGAGCCCGTCGGCGGGAACCTCCCACGTCTCGCCCGTCGCGGTGTTACGCAACTTCAGTCCCTGCACGCACACGTCGCCCAGGATCTCTTCGACGACGGCGTTCAGGACGAAGTCGAGCTTCTCGTTCTGCTCGGCGCGGTCGATCATGATCTTGGAGGCGCGGAACTCGTCACGACGATGGACGAGGTGCACGCGGGTCGCGAACTTCGTCAGGAAGAGCGCCTCCTCGAACGCAGAGTCGCCGCCGCCGACGACGTAGACGTCCTTCGCGCGGAAGAACGATGCGTCACAGGTCGCACACGCCGAGACTCCGCGACCCTTGTGCTTCTCCTCGGACTCGATGTCGAGCCAGCGGGCGCTCGCGCCCGTCGCGATGACGACTGACCGCGCCGCATATTCCTCGTCGCCGACCCAGACGCGCAGCGGTTGCTCCGAGAAATCGACCTTCGTGACGTCATCCGTGATGAACTCCGCGCCGAAGCGCTCGGCCTGCCGGCGGAAGTCCGACATCATCTCCGGCCCCATGACGCCGTCGGCGTAGCCCGGGTAGTTCTCGACGTCGCTCGTGATCATCAGCTGGCCGCCCCAGGCGAACCCCTCGATCACGAGCGGAGCCAGGTCGGCGCGCGCTGCATAGAGCGCTGCGGTGTAGCCGGCGGGGCCGCCGCCGACGATGATGAGCTCGTGCACGTTCTGGTCGCTCAAAGTGCTCCTTTCAAGAAAAACTCTTCACCATAGTTAACGCTAAAGGGCGGCTGTTCGTTCCCGTGCTTCACACCGCACGCTCGTGCGAATCGGCACGGAGACGTCTGTCGGCGCGACAGGCCCGCCGGCCACCGATCAGGCCGTGGCTCAGGCCGCGTCGGCGTCGGCGCGCGGCAGCGCGATCACGTCGTCCGGGTGGCGGCGCAGGGGTTCGGAGAGCCCGGTCTCCGAGAGCCCAGGTTCCGGAGCACGAGTCTCAGGCGCGGAGAGGCTGAGCGGCGTCCGCTCGATCTGCGGCGTATCGGGGAGCTCGGGCGCACTGACGCCATGCTCGGGGAACTTGCGGGCGGTTACGAGCAGCCGCTGCTCGAGCGAGCCGAGAGCCTTGTTGTAGTCGCCGACGGCCGTGTCGAGGCTGCGGCCGATCTTCGCGAAGTGGCCGACGAAGATGCCGACCCGCTCGTAGAGCTCCCGGCCGAGCTTGTTGATCGTGCGCGCGCTCTCGGCGACCGTCTCCTGCTGCCAGCCGTACGAGACGGTGCGCAGGAGCGCGATCAGCGTCGAAGGCGACGCGAGGACGACGCCCGAGTCGGCTCCCGCCTCGAACAGCGCCGGATCCTGATCGAGTGCTGCCCGGAAGAGCCCCTCGTCGACGAACATGACGACGAACTCGGGCGCCGGCTGGAATTGCTGCCAGTACCGCTTGGCGCCGAGCTTCGTGATGTGGTCGCGCACCTGGCTCGCGTGCCTGGCGAGGTGCTGCTTGCGCTCCTCGACGTCGTCGCAGCCGACTGCTGTGAGGTAGGCGTCGATCGGCACCTTCGAGTCGACGACGATGCTCTTGCCGCCCGGTAGCTTCACGACCATGTCGGGCCGAAGCAGGCGGCCGGTGTCGTCGCGCTCGCTCTCCTGCTCATGGAAATCGCAGTGCTGGACCATCCCTGCCAGCTCGACGACCCGCTTCAGCTGCACCTCGCCCCAGCGGCCGCGCACATGTGGCGCTCGCAGTGCGGTCACGAGGTTGCCGGTCTCGGAGCGGAGCCGCTCCTGGCCCTCGGCCACGGCGCGCAGTTGCTCGCCGACGACCGACACGGCCGTCAACCGCTGTTGCTCGAGTGCCTTCGACTGGGTCTCGAAGCGCAGCAGTGTCTCCTTGATCGGCGCGAGCTTCGCCTCGGTCAGTTCGAGCAGGGAGGTCTGGCTCTTCGAGAGCGCCTCGCCGCTGACCGACCTGAAGCGCTGCTCCCACTGCTCCTGGGTGCGCTCGAGGAGGGAGATCGTCTCGGCGGCCGCGGCGCGCTCCCGCTCGACCGCTGCCTCTTTCGCACCGAGCGCCGTTCGCGCCCAGAGCCAGACGGCACCTGCGCCGACCGCAAGCCCGACGATGAGGAAGACGGCTGACATGAGCCGACGAACAGTAGAGCGCCCGTCGGACGGAACCGGTGAACGCAAAAAATCAGCCCCGACGAGTCCGAAGACCTACCGGGGCTGAGTGCCGGATCCAGCGACTCCGAAGAGCTACCGGATCCGACGGAGCGGAACGTATCCGGCCCTCCCGCGAGCCGTCAAGGGGGCGCGGCGCGGTTGTTCGCAACGTGCGAGCTTTTCGCCAAACCCCGCTTGGGCGCTCGCGCGTGGAGTGGGGGAACATCCGTTCGCTCGCGTAGGCTTGCAGGCAACAGATGGACGCCTACTTCGGCCCCGGCGGCGCGCTCGCGCGTGTTCTTCCCGACTACGAGCCGCGGTCGGAGCAGGCGGCGCTCGCCGGCGCGGTCGAGCACGCGCTGGCGACGGGCCAGCACCTCGTCGCCGAGGCCGGGACCGGGGTCGGCAAAAGCCTTGCCTATCTGATTCCGGCACTCGAGTCGGGGCAGCGCGTCGTGGTTGCCACCGCGACCAAGGCACTTCAGGAGCAGCTGCTGACGAAAGACGTGCCCGTCGCCGCGGCGGCCGTCGGCCGCAAGATCGACGTGGCCGTCCTGAAGGGGCGGCAGAACTATCTGTGCCGCCGGCAGCTGCAGGGGTTCCAGCCGTTCCTCATGCCAGACGGCCACGACGGCGCCGCCTGGGATGCAATGCAGAGCTGGCTGGACGAGACCGAGACCGGCGATCGCGCCGAGCTCGAGCTCGAGCCGTCCCACGCCCTCTGGGCCGAGCTCGCCGTGGGAGCCGACCGCTGCTCCGGCCGTCGCTGTCCCTTTGTCTCGAGCTGCTTCGCCGAGGGCGCGCGCGAGCGCGCCTCACAGGCTGACCTCGTGATCGCGAACCACGCGCTCTACTTCGCGCACCTCGCCTCGGGTGGCGGCGTGCTGCCGGAGCACGACGCAGTGGTGTTCGACGAGGCGCACCGGCTCGAGGAGTCCGCGGCGTCGTGGCTCGGGGGCCGAGTTTCGCGCCCCGGCCTTCGCCGCCTTGCGCTCGACATCGAGCGCGCCTGTCGAGAGGCACAAAAGCCGGTGCCCGCGCGGCCGCTCGACCGGGTCGAACGCAGCGGCGAGCGTCTGCTGCGGGCCGTCGCGCCGCCGTCGGGACGCCGTCGGCTGCGTGAGACGCCCGCTGAGCCGGCGCTCGTGCTCGTCGACGCGCTCCACGATCTCGCCGAGGCCCTGCACGGCGAGGGCGAGGATCTCGACGCGCTCTCGCGCCGGGCTCTTGCCGTCGCTCTGCAGGTCGAGGCCTGCCTCGAGCCGAGCTCCTTCGAGCGCGTCGTGTGGGCCGAGCCCGACGCGCTCGTGTGGGCGCCGATCGACGTCTCGACGGAGCTGCGCGAGCGGCTCTGGGAGGACGGGCCGACCGCGATCCTGGTCTCGGCCACGCTCACCACCGGGGAGGACGCGAGCTTTGTCCGCAATCGGCTCGGGCTCGAGCACGCACGCGAAGCGATCGTCGGGTCGCCATACGACTTCGGCGAACAGGCCTTGCTCTACCTGCCGCGGTCGATGCCCGATCCGCGGAGTGACGGGTTCAGCGAGCGTGCAGCTGAGGAGATCGTGTCGCTCCTCACACTCTCGGAAGGGCGGGCGCTGGTGCTCACCTCGAGCTACCGCGCCCTAGACATCTATCGCGAGCACGTCCGCGGAAACGTGCCGTTCGAGGTGCTCGTGCAGGGCGAGGCGCCGCGCGAGCGGCTGCTCGAGCGGTTCCGCGTCGAGGTCGATTCGGTGCTGCTCGCGACATCGACCTTCTGGCAGGGCGTCGATGTGCCCGGCGAGTCGCTCTCGCTGCTCGTGATCGACAAGCTCCCGTTTTCCGCGCCGGGCGATCCGCTGCACGAGGCTCGCTGCGAGGCGATCGAGCAACTCGGGGGCGATTGGTTCCGCGACTACGCATTGCAGACGGCGATGCTCCAGCTGCGGCAGGGATTCGGCCGGCTGATCCGGAGCCACGCCGACCGTGGCGTGGTCGCGATTCTCGATCCGCGCCTGCGTACCCGAGGCTACGGCCGTGCCTTCATCGCTGCGCTGCCGCGCTGTCCGGTGGCCGAGGATCCTGCGGCCGTCGCCGCATTTTTCGGCGGCCACGTCGCCGTATCCGCTTGAATACCCCGGCCCGTGCCTCCGAAGAAGAAGCCCCGCACCCCAACGCCGCCGCGCCGCGTCCAGGCGCCACAGAAACGCCAGCAAATGGCGCCGAGCGATCTCGGGATGCGCCAGCGGGCGATTCTGTACGGGTTCGCCGGCCTCGGTGTCGTCGCGCTTGTCGCCGTCGTCGCTGTCTTTGCGTTCGGTGGCGGCAATTCCTCCGGCGGCGCGAAACATGTCGCCGCGCTGATGACAGCGGCAGGCTGCACCTACAAGACGGTGCCAGGCTTCGTTCCCGCCGGCCAAGGCACTCACGTCAACAGCCTGACGGCGAAGCTGCCGTGGAACACCGACCCGCCGTCGAACGGCCAGCACTATCCGCTCTGGGCGGTCTGGGGGTTCTACACAGACCCCGTGAACCCACGGATGGTCGTCCACAACGAAGAGCACGGCGGCGTCATCCTCTGGTGGGGCAACAAGGTGCCGAGCGCGACGGTCGACAAGCTGCGGGCGTTCTACAACGTGGAGCCGACCGGATCGTTCGGGACGCCCTACCCGAAGCTCGGGACGAAGGTTGCGATCAGCGCGTGGACCGGTAATCCGGCCGACTACCAGCAGCACGGCTACTACGGGTTCGGCCATCTCGCGGTCTGCCCGAGGTACAGCGCGGCGACCGAGACGGCGTTCACCGCCTTCCGCAAGCTCTACCGCGGGCACGGGCCGGAAGGGATCCCGCTCTCGGCCGACGCGCAGGGGATGGGCCCGAACTGACCTGAGTCCGAGCTGATCTGGGCTCGAACCGATCTGGGCTCGATCTCTGTCTACAATTGCCGCCCCTGCCGGGGTGGCGGAACTGGTAGACGCATCCGGCTTAAAACCGGGAGTCCTTCGGGACGTGGGGGTTCGACTCCCTCCCCCGGCACTCGCGCGGCCCGCCTCGAATCCTCTCTATACAGAGGCGTATTATACAGGCGGGTATACGAATGGACACGAGCCGCAGGTGGAGAGGCAGTCACGCGACCGTGCGCATGACGTCACGGTCTCGTGCGCGTGCCTGACACCCCGCAGGCGCCCAGTTCAAGCCAGATGGGGATGAAATGGCACGGGTGCGTGCGCGTGTCTGACACCAACCTTGTTCGACGCGGACGGTGACCGTGGCAGACATATGGCGGCGCCCGTCGCGCAGTCTCCCTATACGGCGTAGTATAATACTCGTATGTATAGCGGCCCGAACCCGTTTCGCTTCGGTGATCTGGCGCTCGACGAGGCGTTCACCGACCGGGAGGCGAGCGTCGCCGAGCTCGTCGCCGACATGCGCAACGGGCAGAACGTCGTCCTGTACGCGCCGCGCCGGTATGGCAAGACGTCGCTCGTCTGGCGGGCCGCGAACGAAGCGGTCGCCGCCGGTATCTCGGTGGCGTACTGCGACCTCATGAAGACGCCCACGAAGGAACGGTTTGCCGCCGCCCTCGCGAAGACGATCTTCGACGATCTCGCCTCGCCGACCGGGGGCATGCTCGAGCGAGCTCAGAGCCTCTTTCGCGGGCTGCGGATCGTGCCGCAGATGGGGCTCGATCCCGAGCATGGCTCGCTGACCTTCACCTTCACCGCGCAACAGCGCCGCGACATCGACGAGACGATCGAGCGACTGTTCGAGATGCCGCAACGGATCGCCGGTGAGCGGCGTCGCCGGGTCGTGCTGATCCTCGACGAGTTCCAGGAGATCGTGAAGCTGGACCCCGGCTATCCGAACATGATGCGCTCGATCTTCCAGACCCAGCCCGAGGTCTCACACATCTATCTCGGGAGCCGCCGCCACATCCTCGACAAGATCTTCGAGGACCGCAACCAGGCGTTCTGGCGGAGTGCGAAGCGAATGGAGATCGGGATGATCCCGCTGGATCAGTTCCGCACGTTCATCGCCCACCGCTTCGATGCAACCGACAAGGGCATCACCGACGACGCACTCGACCGCCTCGTCGGTGCGACCCAGGGCCATCCGTACGGGACTCAGGAGCTCGCGTACTACACCTGGCAAGAGGTGGCCAGCGGAGCGCACGCGTTCGTCGACCACGTCGAGGCGGCCATCGAGAGCGTTCTGCGGTCCGAGAACCGGCACTTCAGCCGCATCTGGGAGGACGCGACCGAGCATCAGCGCCTGCTGCTGATCGCCCTTGTCGACGGGCCACAGAACATCTACACGGTCGACTTTCGCGAGAGCTACGGCTTCCCGTCGAACTCGTACGTGCAGCGAGCCGTGAAGACGCTGGTGGCGCAGGAGCTCGTGGGCCAGGCCGACGACCGGGCATACCTGATCATCGAGCCGTTCCTCGCCGAATGGATAACGCGCGAGCAGCGGCCGTTCGTGCGCGAAGCCTAGATAGAGCGATCGTTGCTCTCGGTCAGTGAGCGCAACCGGCCGGCAAGCGCCGGCGTCAAGTCGCTCGCGTCGTAGCGCCAGTCCCAGTTGCCCGCCTCGGTGCCTGGCAGGTTCATCCGCGCCTGCGTGCCGAGGTCGAGCACGTCCTGCAGAGGGGCGATCGCGAGTGCGGCCCGCGAGGCCCACGCAGCCTCGAGTAGCGACCAGGCCGGGTCGGCGGGGTCGAGGTCGGCCCACGCACGGTCCTCGGACGAGAGGGATTCGAACCAGCCGCGGGTCGTATCGTTGTCGTGCGTGCCGGTGTAGACGACCGACTGCTCTTCATGATTCGCCGGCACGTGCGGGTTCGTCGGATCGCCGCCGAGGCCGAATTGGAGAACGGCCATGCCCGGGAACCCGAGCTCGTGCCGGAGACGCACGACCGGCTCGGTGATCACACCGAGGTCTTCCGCGACGACGGGCAGTTCGCCGAGCTCACGTTCGGCAGCTCTGAAGACCGCGCCGCCCGGTCCGCGCCGCCACGTTCCCTTCACAGCCGTCGTGTTCCGTTCCGGGACGGCCCAGTAGGAGACGAAGCCGCGAAAGTGGTCGAGTCGCGTCAGGTCGACCAGCTCGAAGGTGCGGCGAAACCGCTCGGTCCACCAGCGGTAGCCGTCGGCCCGCATCGCCGGCCAGTCGTAGACCGGGTTGCCCCACAGTTGCCCGGTCTTCGCGAACGCGTCTGGCGGAACGCCGGCGACGACGCCGAGTTGGAAGAGGGTCGGATGGGCGCGATGATCAGCGCCGTCGTAGGAGACGTAGATCGGCATGTCGCCGAAGATGCGGACGCCGCGCATTGCGGCGTGCCTCCGCAGCGCCTGCCACTCGCGCTCGAACCGCACCTGGTCAGCCAGGGTTTCGCCGCCGTTCTCGCCCGCCCAGGCGAGCCAGTCGTCGATCCAGTAGTCGTTGCGGGTCCGGAACTCGCGCGCCTCGCCCGCCGAGACCGCGGCGCCGGGCGCCGCGAGCAGTTGCGGCGACCCCGCGAATGCCGACGGCGACATGTACGGCGAACCGGTCAGCCCCTCTGGAGGCCCGACCGGCAGGACCTGCCACCAGCGCTGGCCTGCTGCCGCCAGCCAGTCGACGAATCTGTAGGCATGCTCGTCGAGTACCCCGTTCGGCAACGAGGTCGGATGGAGGAGGATGCCGGAGGCGCGTTTGAGCTTCACTGGTTTAGGAGCATGCGACGATTGAGAATCTCACGCACGATGCCCCTTCCCGAAACCACACAACCGCCGTCACGCATCCAGCTGCAGGCGATCGAGCCGATCGTCGACTGCGGCCGGTACCCCATCAAGCGGACCGTCGGCGAAACGGTCGCCGTCTACGCGACCATCTTCAAGGACGGGCACGACACGCTCGGCGCCGCGATTCGCGTGCGCGGGCCGGGTGGAGGCCGCTGGCGCGAGGAGCCGCTCGAGCCGCTCGGGAACGATCGGTACGCCGGCTCGTTCCAGGTCGACCGCCCGGGCAGGTGGCAGTACGCGGTCGCCGCCTGGACCGACCGGGTCGCCACCTGGCAGGACGAGCTTCGCCGCAAGCTCGACTCCGGGCAGCAGGAGCTCGCGGGCGAGCTCTCGGAGGGCGCGGCGCTGCTTGGCCGCCCGAGCCTGACGGCGGAGGAGGGTCTCGCCGCGCCCGCGGGCGATCGTCACGGCGAGGTTCGGTCTCGCCCCCTCGTGGTCGACGTCGACCGCGTCCTCGCGCGCTTCGGCTCGTGGTACGAGTTGTTTCCACGCTCGTGGGGCGGCTTCCGCGGCGTCGCCAAGGTGCTGCCGCAGGCGGCTGCGCTCGGCTTCGACGTCATCTACCTGCCGCCGATTCATCCGATCGGTGTCACGAACCGCAAGGGCCGCAACAACGCGATCTTCGCTGCCGCGGACGACGTCGGATCGCCGTGGGCAATCGGCTCGGCGGAGGGCGGCCACGACGCGATCAATCCGGCGCTCGGCACCTGGGCCGACTTCGACGCGATGATCGCTGCGGCGAAGGATGTGGGCATCGAGATCGCACTCGACTTCGCAATCCAGTGCTCGCCGGACCACCCGTGGCTGAGCGAGCATCCCGAATGGTTCAACCGCCGTCCCGACGGAACGCTGAAGTACGCGGAGAACCCGCCGAAGAAATATCAGGACATCTACAACGTCAACTTCGAGTCCGAGGACTGGCAGGGTCTCTGGCAGGCGCTGCTGGACGTCGTCCTCCACTGGGTCGGGCGCGGTGTGACGGTGTTTCGTGTCGACAATCCTCATACCAAGCCGGCCGCGTTCTGGGAGTGGTTGATCGGCGAGGTGCGGACGGCGCATCCAGACGTGATCTTCCTCTCCGAGGCGTTCACCCGGCCGTCGATGATGACGACCCTCGCAAAGCTCGGGTTCGCCCAGAGCTACACATACTTCACCTGGAAGAACACAAAGGCAGAGCTTGCGGAGTACATGTCACAGTTGCTCGCCTGGTCCGAGTTCTACCGCCCGAACGCGTTCGTGAACACGCAGGACATCCTGCACGAGTACCTCCAGCTCGGCGGGCCGGCCGCGTTCGAGGCGCGGCTCGTGCTCGCAGGCACGCTGTCACCGACGTACGGCATGTACTCGGGCTTCGAGTCGTTCGAGAACGTGCCGCTGCGGGCGGGTTCGGAGGAGTACCTCGACTCCGAGAAGTACGAGGTGAAGGCGCGTGCCTTCGACGGGCCGCTCTTGCCGCTCGTGCGACGCCTGAACGAGGTACGTCGAGCCGAGCCGGCACTGCAGCGCGTCGACAACCTTTACTGGCTCGAGACGGAGAGCGATCAGCTCGTCGCGTATGTGAAGGACGGGATCATCTGCGTCGTCAATCTCGATCCATTCTCGGAGCGAGAAGGCGTCTGCACGGTTCCTGTCGCGCTGGGACTGCCGCCCGCGTTCGGGGTGCGCGACCTGCTGCACGGCGAGGAGTTCACGTGGCGGGCCGGCCGCAACTACGTGAAGCTCGGTCCCGGCAAGGCTCACATTCTCAAGGCACTCGCATGAGCGAGGCGGCGCACTGGTTCGAGCGGGAACCGCTGTGGTTCAAGACAGCGGTCTTCTACGAGATTCACCTTCGCGGCTTCTACGACGGCAACGACGACGGCTCCGGCGACTTTCGCGGGCTCACGGACAAGCTCGACTATCTGCAGGAGATCGGCATCGACTGCATCTGGTTGCTCCCGTGTTTTCCGAGCCCGCTGCGAGACGGCGGCTACGACATCGCCGACTTCTTCGCGATCCACCCCGACTACGGGACGATCGACGACTTCATGCTCTTCATCGACCAGGCGCACCAGCGCGGGCTGCGCGTGATCGTCGACCTCGTCATGAACCACACCTCCAGCGATCATCCATGGTTTCAGGAGAGTCGTACCGATCCGACCGGCCCGTACGGCGACTGGTACGTGTGGGGGAACGACGCCGAGCGTTGGAGCGAAGCGCGCATCATCTTCCTCGACACCGAGCCGTCGAACTGGACGTGGGATCCCGTGCGCGGCGAGTACTACTGGCACCGGTTCTTCAGCCACCAGCCGGATCTCAACTACGACAACCCCGAGGTCCAGGAGCAGATGCTCAACGTCTTGCGCTTCTGGCTCGATCTCGGCCTCGACGGCTTCCGGCTCGATGCCGTGCCCTATCTCTTCGAGCGCGACGGGACGAACGGCGAGAACCTTCCCGAGACGCATGAGTTCCTCAGGCGCGTGCGCCAGGAAGTCGACACGCACTATGCGGATCGAGTGCTGCTGGCCGAGGCGAACCAGTGGCCTGACGATGTCGTCGAATACTTCGGCGACGGCGACGAGTGCCAGATGGCATTCCACTTCCCGGTGATGCCGCGCATGTTCATGGGTGTTCGGCGCGAGGACGCCTTGCCGATCATCGAGATCCTCGAGAGCACGCCTCCGATTCCCGACAACGCGCAGTGGGGGCTCTTTCTACGCAACCACGACGAGCTGACACTCGAGATGGTCACCGACGAGGAGCGCGACTACATGTACGCCGAGTACGCAAAGGATCCCCGAATGAAACTCAACCTTGGGATCCGCCGCCGGCTTGCACCGCTCCTCGACAACGGACGAGCGGAGATCGAGCTGCTGCACGCGATGCTCTTCTCGTTGCCGGGCTCGCCGGTCCTCTACTACGGCGACGAGATCGGCATGGGCGACAACATCTTCCTCGGCGACCGTGACGGCGTGCGAACGCCGATGCAGTGGACGGGCGACCGAAACGGCGGCTTCTCACGAGCCGACTTCGCGCAGCTCTACCTACCGCCGCTGCTCGACCCGGTCTACGGATACCAGGCGGTGAACGTCGAGGCGCAGTTGCGGCAGCCGAACTCACTCCTGCGCTGGTTGCGCCGGTTGATCGCGCTGCGCAAGCAGCATCCCGTGTTCGGTCTTGGCACCTACGAGGCGCTGCGCCCCGACAACCCGCGGATCTTCGCCCATGTCCGAACCTACGAGGACGACATCGTGCTCTGCGTGCACAACCTGGCACGGTCGGCGCAGGCGGTCGAGCTCGACCTTTCTCGCTGGGAGGGGATGATCCCCGTGGAGATGTTCGGCCAGACGGCGTTTCCGCGAATCGGCGAGCTGTCGTATCTTCTGACACTCGCCGGGCGAGGGTTCTTCTGGTTCCAGTTGCGGAAGGACGAAGAAGCATGAGCGAGCAGGAGGTAATCGAGTTCGTGACGAGCCAGCGCTGGTTTGGCTCGAAAACGCGCCAGGTCAGTCACTCCAGCGTGATCGACCGCGTGCTCCTCCGTGACGGGGATCCGAGCCTGGAGCTCCAGCTCATCGAGATCCGCTTCGACACGGGAACGCACGAGACCTATCAGCTGCTCATCGACGACGGTCTCGACGCGCTGGCCGATCCGCAGCAGGTGCGTGAGCTCGTGCAGATGATCAGGGCCGGTGCGAAAGTCGAGGCGGGTGAGGGGACCGTCGAGTTCGCTCCGGTCGCGGGCGGCATTCCCACGCTCGGCAAGGCGCTGCGCGAGGCACGTCCGGTCGAGGCCGAGCAGTCGAACACCTCGATCGTGTTCGACGACGAGCTCATCTTGAAGGTGTTCCGACGGCTCGAAGCCGGTATCAACCCGGAGCTGGAGTTGTTGCGCTTCCTCACGGAACGCGGCTTCGACAACATCGCGCAGCTCGCGGGCTGGTACGCCTACTCCGGCCGCCCGATGTCCGCGACGCTCGGGGTCCTGCAGCGCTTCGTCGCGGGCGGCCTGGACGGCTGGGAGCTGGCCCTCGACACGATGTCGAGTGGCGCGGCCGCGAACGGCTTCCTCGACAAGCTGCACCGGCTCGGTGCGGTGACGGGGAGGATGCACACGCTGCTCGGAAGCGACTCGTCCGATCCCAACTTCTCGCCGGAGCAGCCGTCCACCGAGTCGCTCGGGATGCTGACGGCGACGATCGACGACGAGATCGAGAGCATCTTCCTCGAGCTGCCCGAGTCGAACGACGACCTCGAGCCCATTCGTGGCCGCGGGGAGGAGGTGCGCGACCGTCTGCGGTTGTGGACGCATGTCGGCTCGATCGGCCGCGTCATCCGCGTGCACGGCGACTTCCACCTCGGGCAGACGCTCTGGGCCGACGACGACTGGGTGCTGCTCGACTTCGAGGGCGAGCCCGCTCGGTCGCTTCCCGAACGCCGCCGCAAGCGGAGTCCGCTTCGTGACGTCGCCGGCATGCTGCGATCGTTTGCCTACGTCGCGTCGGCGACGTCACTGCTGCGAGGAACCGAGCCCCCGCCCGGGTGGGAGAAGCGCGCACGCAAGGAGTTTCTGGCCGGGTACCGCACGACGATCGATCAGACGCTCGTGCCGTCGGACTCGTCCATGGACAGGTTGCTGGCGGTGTTCGAGCTCGAAAAAGCCGTCTACGAGCTTCGCTACGAGCTGAACAACCGCCCCGAATGGGTGAAGATCCCGGTTGCCGGGATCCTGCGGATCCTCGAAGAGGAGCCTTCGCCGTGACGCAGGGCCGCGCATCCGCGTTCGGCGAGCTCGACATCTGGCTCGCACGGGCGGGGCGCCACGAGGAGCTGTACGCGAAGCTCGGCGCGCACCTGGTCGAGGGTGGTGTGCGATTTGCGGTCTGGGCTCCGAACGCGAGCGGCGTGAGCGTCGTCGGCGACTTCAACGACTGGCTCGCCGGTGTCGATCGGCTCGAGCCGATCGACGAGAGCGGCATCTGGGAAGGAATCGTCGACGGTGCCGAGCGTGGCCAGCGCTACAAGTTCCAGGTCGCGGGGGCGGCCGTCGAGAAGGCCGACCCGATGGCGTTCGAGGCGGAGCTGCCGCCGAAGACGGCATCGGTCATCTCCGTGTCGACGCACGAATGGACGGACGACGACTGGGTCGAGGCGCGTCGCGCACGCGAGCCGCTCGACGGCCCGCTCTCGATCTACGAGGTGCACGCACCATCATGGCGCGCAGGCCTGGGTTGGCGCGAGCTCGCGCAACAACTCGCCCCGTACGTGAAGGACCTCGGCTTCACCCACGTCGAGCTGTTGCCGGTGATGCACCACCCGTTCGCCGGCTCGTGGGGCTACCAGGTGACGGGGTTCTACGCGCCTGTCTCGACCATGGGCTCACCGGACGACCTGCGCTTCTTCGTCGATCACATGCACGCGAACGGGATCGGCGTGATCCTGGACTGGGTGCCGGCTCACTTCGCCACCGACGAATGGGCGTTGAGGCGCTTCGATGGCACTGCGCTCTACGAGCACGACGACCCACGGCGAGGCGAGCACCCCGACTGGGGAACACTGATCTTCAACCTGGGACGCAGAGAGGTGCAGAACTTCCTGCTCGCGAACGCGCTGTACTGGCTGCGGGAGTTTCACGCCGACGGGCTGCGCGTCGATGCGGTCGCATCGATGCTCTACCTCGACTATTCGCGGCCGGCAGACGCGTGGGTGCCGAACGTATTCGGCGGTCGCGAGGATCTCGATGCGGTCGCGTTCCTGAAGGAGGTCAACGAGCTCGTGCACGCACGCGAGCCGGGCATCATCTCCGCGGCGGAGGAATCGACGGCGTGGCCCGGGGTGTCGAAGCCCACATACGTCGGTGGCCTTGGCTTCGGCTTCAAGTGGAACCTGGGCTGGATGAACGACACGCTGGCCTACTTCGAGCGCGATCCGATTCACCGTCGTTTCCACCATCACGAGTTGACGTTCTCGCTCGTGTATGCGTGGAACGAGAATTTCATCCTTCCGCTCTCGCACGATGAGGTCGTGCACGGCAAGCGCTCGCTGCTCGGGAAGATGCCCGGCGATCGGTGGCAACAGCTCGCGAACCTACGCACGCTGTATGCGTACATGTGGGCGCACCCCGGCAAGAAGCTGCTCTTCATGGGTTGTGAGCTGGCGAGCCCGTTCGAGTGGTCGGCGTCGGATGAGTTGCCATGGTGGCTGCTCGAACATGCCGACCACAGCGGCATTCGCGATCTCGTCCGCGACCTCAACCGGATCTATGCAGCGGAGCCGGCGCTGTGGGAGCTCGATTTCTCGCACGAGGGGTTCCAGTGGATCGAGCCGAACGACTCTCTCAACAACGTGCTCGCCTTCATGCGCATCGCAAAGGCTCGCTCGAGGCGTTTGGCCTGCATCGTCAACCTCGCGCCGGTGCCGCGTGAGCGGTATCGCGTCGGGCTGCCGTCGGGCGGCGCGTGGGCCGAGTTGCTGAACACGGATTCGACCCACTACGGCGGCACGGGTGTTGGGAACATGGGCGTCGTGCAAGCCGAGGAGTACCCCTGGCACGACCTTCCGTTCTCGGCCGAGGTGACCCTGCCTCCCCTCGGTGCGCTGTGGCTGCGCCCGGCCGCAACCGTTTAGCCGCGAGATGGCGAACCAGGCATGGCAGCGGTCCCTCGGGGCCATTCCGCTCGCAGGGAACAAGGTCGAGTTCAGTGTCTGGGCGCCGTCCGCGGCGAAGGTGGCCGTTCGCGTCGGCGGCGTCGAGGTCGAACTCGACTCGATCGACGGCGAGGTCTTCGCGGGCGAGGTCGCCGCACAGATAGGCGACGACTACCTCTACGTCCTTGACGGGCACGATGCGTTGCCCGATCCTTGCTCGCGGTCGCAGCCCGGCGGCCTTCTCGGGCCGTCCCGCGTCGTCGACACGGCGAGCTTCGAGATCTCACCGGGGCCGGTGCTTCGACTCGACGAGCTCGTGCTCTACGAGCTGCACGTGGGGACGTTCACCCGTGCCGGAACGTTCGACTCGGCGATTCCGCGCCTCGCCGCCCTACGCCAGCTCGGCGTGACGGCGATCGAGCTGATGCCCGTCGCGACATTCCCCGGCGAGCGCGGTTGGGGGTACGACGGCGTCTACATCAGCGCGCCGCATCGCGCGTATGGCGGACCGGCCGGCCTTGCGCGGTTGGTCGACGCAGCGCACAGGGAAGGTCTCGGAGTGATCCTCGACGTCGTCTACAACCACATCGGGCCTGGCTCGCAGGCGATCGGGCGGTTCGGGCCGTACTTCACCGACGCTCACGAGACCGCCTGGGGGGCGGCGATCGATTACTCGCAGCACGGCGTGCGCGAATGGGCGATCGGCAATGCGCTCCTCTGGACGCGCGAATTCTCGATCGACGGCTTACGGATCGACGCGGTGCACACCATGTTCGATGATTCGCGGATCCACGTTCTCCGTGAGTTGCGCGATCGTGTGTCCGGGCTCGTGATCAGCGAGATGGGACTCGATGACTTTCGCCCACTCGAGGAGTGGGGACACGACGCGATGTGGCTCGACAACGTCCACCACGAGCTGCATGTGCTTCTGACCGGCGAGCGCGACGGCTACTACGCGAGGTTCGGTTCGCTCGACGGTCTCATACACGAGTTGTCGCGCCCGTGCCCCGAGCGGCTGGTCGTCTGCGCGCAGAACCACGATCAGATCGGCAACCGCGCGCTGGGTGACCGGTTGCCCCCGGATGCGCACCGCGTAGCCTTGGCCGTCGTGCTCTTTTCCCTCTCGACACCACTCCTCTTCATGGGCGAGGAATCCAACGAGTCGCGGCCGTTCCAGTACTTCACGGATCACGTCGATCCGTTCATCGCCGACGCGACTCGCGCCGGGCGCAAGCGGGAATTCGCAGCCTTTACGTCGTTTTCGGGAACGGCGATCCCCGACCCTCAATCCGCCGAGACGTTCGAGGCATCGAAGCTCACCGGCGGTCCCGTCGATTCGCTCTACGCCGAGCTGATCGCGCTGCGGCGCCATCTTCCGCGCGAGCTGAGCCTCTCGGCCGACGGCGCGCGACTGACGATGCGCCGCGGAGGTGTCGAGCTCGTCGCCGACTTCGCACGGCACACTTTGGAGCTCCGCCGATGAGCCGCGCGGTGTGGCCGGGCGAGGCGTTCCCCCTCGGGCCGGTGTGGGACGGCCAGGGGACGAACTTCTCGGTGTTCTCCGAGAACGCGGAGCGAATGGAGCTCTGTCTCTTCGACGAGAACGACGTCGAGGAGCGGATCGAGCTGCGCGAGCGTGCCGCCTTCAACTGGCACTGCTACCTGCCCGGCGTCGGCCCCGGCCAGCGCTACGGGTTTCGCGCTCATGGTGCATACGACCCGAAGACCGGCAAGCGGTTCAACGCCGCCAAGCTCCTGATCGACCCGTACGCGAAGGCGATCGACGGCGCGATCGACTGGGAGGTCGCGAACGTTCTGCCGTACGTGCCGACAGGCGGAGACGACGACGATCTGACGATCGACGAGACCGATTCCGCGCCGGCGGTCCCCAAATCGGTCGTCGTCGACCCCGCGTTCGACTGGGAGGACGACGAGTGGGTCCGGCCGCGCATCCCGTGGAACCAGACCGTCATCTACGAGGTCCATGTGAAGGGATTCACGAAGACGCGAGGAGATGTGCGTGACGACCTGCGCGGCAGCTACGCGGGACTCGCGAGCGAGAGTGCGATCACGTACCTGAGGGAGCTCGGCGTCACCGCCGTCGAAGTGCTCCCAGTGCACCACATCGCCGACGAGGGCTTCTTGCACGAACGAGGCCTGACGAACTACTGGGGCTACTCGACGATCGGCTATTTCGCCCCGCACTCGCTCTACTCGGCGACCGGCGACCAGGTGCGGGAGTTCAAGGGGATGGTCAAGGCGCTTCACCGGGCCGGGATGGAGGTGATCCTCGACGTGGTCTACAACCACACGGCCGAGGGCAACCACCTCGGACCGATGCTCAGCCTCAAGGGAGTCGACAACGAGAGCTACTACCGGCTCGTCCCCGACGACCCGCGCCACTACATGGACTACACCGGAACCGGCAACACCCTCAACCCGGTTCACCCGACTGTGCTGCGGCTGATCATGGACTCGCTGCGCTACTTCGTCACCGAGTGTCATGTCGACGGCTTCCGGTTCGACCTCGCGTCGGCGCTCGCGCGCGAGTTCTACGAGGTCGACCGGCTCTCCGCGTTCTTCGACATCATCCACCAGGATCCCGTTCTCTCCCAGGTGAAGCTCATCGCCGAGCCCTGGGACGTCGGGCCAGGCGGTTACCAGGTCGGGAACTTCCCGATCCTCTGGTCGGAGTGGAACGGAATCTACCGAGACACGATGCGCGACTTCTGGCTCGGCCGGTCGTCCCTGGCCGAGTTCGCCTCGCGCTTCGGCGGGTCATCCGATCTCTACCAGACCGATGGCAGGCGTCCGTTCGCATCGATCAACTTCATCACCGCCCACGATGGATTCACACTGCGCGATCTCGTCTCGTACAACGAGAAGCACAACGAGGCGAACGGTGAGGACAACCGCGACGGCACCAACGACAACCGCTCGTGGAACTGTGGTGTCGAAGGCCCCACGGACGACGAACAGATTCTGGCGCTACGGGCACGCCAGCAGCGCAACTTTCTCGCCACCCTCCTGCTTTCGCAGGGTGTTCCGATGCTGCTCGGCGGTGACGAGATCGGGCGGACGCAGCGGGGCAGCAACAACGCATGGTGTCAGGACAACGAGATCTCGTGGTTCGACTGGGACTCGTGCGACGAGGAGCTGCTCGCATTCGTACGACAGCTGATCGAGTTGCGGCGCAACCACCCGGTGTTCCGGCGGACGAAGTTCTTCGAGGGCAAGGGCGAGCAGTTGCCCGACGTCTGGTGGATGCGACCTGACGGCCGTCGGATGACCCGTCGAGACTGGGACAACAGCGAGTCGCGCGGCATCGGCGTCTTCCTGAACGGCGACGAGCTGAACACCCAGACTGAGACCGGGGAGGAGGTGCGAGACGAGACGTTCCTGATGCTGTTCAACGCGCACTTCGAAGACGTTTCTTTCCGCCTGCCAGCTCGACGCTTCGGCACGTCGTGGGACCTGATCCTCGCCACAGGCCGTTGCGAATGCGACCGGTACGTCCCGGGTGGCGACGTCCATGTCGAGGCGCGCTCGATCGCCGTCTTCAGGCGTGCGTGATCTCCGGGCCACCTACCGACTGCAGCTGACGCCGGAGTTCGGCTTCGCGCAGGCACGCGAGCTCGTCCCGTATCTGCGCGATCTCGGCGTGACGCATCTTTACCTCTCACCGTCGCTTCAGGCGCGCGAAGGCTCGACGCACGGCTACGACGTCGTCGACCCGCGCCACATCTCGCCGGCTCTCGGTGGTGAGGCCGAGTTCCGCGAGCTCGCCGGCGGCGAGCTCGGTGTCATCCTCGACATCGTCCCGAACCACATGGCGGCGGTCGACGAGAGCCCGTTCTGGCGCGATCCCGAGTTGCGGAAGATGTTCTTCGACGTCGACCTGCGAACGGGGTTCCATCGGCGCTTCTTCGACGTCGGGGAGCTGGGTGGGCTGAAGCAAGAGGACTGGGAGGTGTTCTGGGCCACCCACGCGAAGGTGATCGAGCTCGTGCTCGCGGGACTTGTCGACGGCGTGCGCGTCGACCATCCCGACGGCCTCGCGGATCCCGCGCAGTATTTCGAGCGCCTGCGTGAGGCGGGCATCGAGCATGTGTGGGCCGAGAAGATCGTCGAGCCCGGTGAGGAGGTGCGCGACTGGCCGATCGAGGGGACGACGGGCTACGAGTTCCTCAACGAGGTGATGGGGCTTTTCGTCGACTCCGCGGCCGAGACCACGTTCACCGCTCTCTACGAGCAAGTGACCGGCGACACGCGCCGCTTCGAGGACATCGCCGCCCTCGCGAAGCTGGAAGTCGCCGTCAACATCTTCGAGCCGGAGCTGCGGCGACTGCACGAGGAGGCTGCAGTCGACGGCTTGCCGGCCGCGCTCGCGTCGTTCCAGGTGTACCGCACCTACATCCAACCGCACGCCGGCGTGATCGACGACGACGACCGCGACGAGATCGGGCGGGCCGGCGTCCCGGAGGAGCTGCGGCGGATCCTCTTGCTGCAGGAGGCGGGTCATGAGGAGTTCGTGGTGCGTTTCCAGCAGACGACCGGCCCGGTGATGGCGAAGGGCGTCGAGGACACCGCGTTCTACCGTTACTTTCGGCTCGCTGCGTTGAACGAGGTCGGCGGCAACCCGGGTCGTTTTGGGCTTCCCGTCTCCGAGTTCCATGACGGGAACACGAAGCGTGCGGTGCGCTTCCCGGGACAGCTGCTGACCACGTACACCCACGACACGAAACGCTCGCCCGACGTGCGTTCGCGGTTGGTTGCGCTGACGTGGCTCGCTGACGAGTGGGCGGCTCGGGTGCGCGCGTGGCGTGCTGAGCTCGGCGGCCTCGACGACGCGCGCGAGGAGCTGCTCGTCTATCAGACTCTCGTCGGTGCGCTCCCGATCTCGCGCGAACGCCTCGACGCTTACCTCGAGAAGGCGCTGCGCGAGGGGAAAGTGACGACGAACTGGCTCACGCCGAATCTCGAGCACGAGGCCCGGGTGAAGGAGTACGCCGCGCGCGCCGCCGAGTTGATTGCACGCGATCCGTTTCTTGACCGCGTGCGCGAGGTGGGACGGCGGATCGCGCTCGGTCAGTTGCTCCTGAAGCTCACCGCGCCGGGCGTGCCGGACATCTATCAAGGTGATGAGCTCGAGGATCTCTCGCTCGTCGATCCGGACAACCGGCGGCCGGTCGACTGGGCTGCACGCCGCGCCGCGCTGGCGGGCCTGCTGGCGGGAGCGGCGCCGAGCGCAGAGACGGAGAAGCTCTTCGTGACCTGGAGGACGCTTGCGCTCCGCGCCGAGCGCCCCGCCGCCTTCGCCGGTTCGTATGAGGCCCTCGATTTCGGGGCTGGGGTGTGCGCGTACACGCGCGGCGGCGAGGTGCTGGTCACCGTCGCGGTGCATCCCGACGCACGCGTCCGCGTGCCCGACGGCTGGCGCGACGTGCTCGGGCTCGCCGGGTTCGCCTTGTGCGTTCGCAGTTAGGGGTCTTGAGGTGCCTGAGACTGAGCCCAGCGCGCGAGCTGGTCCTCGGGCTGGAGGTCGATCGCCGTCGCCGGAGCCGAGGCGAGTCGCGCCATCGCCGCGGCCAGATCCGCACTCAAGCCCTGCATCGCGTGTGTGAGCGTGGTCCGCAAGCCGAACAGGGCCTCGACCTGACCCTGAAGCTCGCCGACCTGTCGTAAGCCCTCGGTCTTCAGCGACGCGACGACGTCCTCGGCGTCGCGCACCAGTTGCTCCGCACGGTGGCGGGACTCACGGTCGATCTGCTCGCGGCGCTCCTGGATGTCGTTGAGTGACCGCGCGAGCGTCTGTTCCCGCTCGCGCCCCGCCTCGATGCGGGCCTGGAGCTCGGCGACCTCCAGCTGCAGTGCGTTCACGCGCTGCGTGGCGGCGTGGAGCTCGAGCTCGAGCCTGCTCACGATCAGTTGGTCGTGTGCGAGCGCGGCCTCGACGTCGCCGCGCCTGAAGCCCCCGAACCGGGTGCGGCGCAGAGCGTGCTCGCTCGCCATGGCCGGACTGTACTGCGCGATGTGGATGGCTTCCGGCGGGGCGGCCTGTGCCGGCTCAGGTCCGCGCACCGGTTCGACAACTGGTTCGACGAACGGCTCGACGGCGGACTCGACGGTTTCGCCGGGCTCCGCCTCGGGGACAGCATCGGTAACGGCTTGTGCTGTGCTGCTGCTGCTGCTGCGCCGGTCTCCGCACGGTGGCGCTCGACCTCCGAGAGCCGCACCGTCAGGCGCTCGGTCTCGTCACGCAGATGGGTCACCTTGAACCTGAGCTCGGCCAGGAGTACCTCGACGTCGCCGACGCGATAGCCCGCGAGCCAGGCGCGTCGCAGCTTTTGGCTGGGCGGGTTCGAAGTGGGGATTGGTTCGTCCATTGGAAGGCGCCTAGGTAAAGGATACGAGGGCGGTCGGTCGCCCCAAGGCCGCACGTGCCGGGCGGAGACGCGCCTGTGGATCGTGTGGCAGTTCTGTAACCCTCGTTTGGCGAGGGGACGTAGCCCTGAGGCCTGTCGGCGTGGGTCGATGGAGGGTCGACCAGTAGTCGGAGACCGCAAGTTGTGATCTCGGTACCCTCTTGCGACCTGTGCTCTCCCGTGACGGGAAGAGCCGACGTACTGGCTGCGCGCATCTCGGGCGTGGCCAGGAGAAGTGGGGGCCGAGGTGCCGCAGCTTCGGCCCCCACTTAATCTTTTTCGGAGCGTTCGGTTGCCCCGGTTGCCTCGCGGCCTCACCCGAGGCGCATCGCCGATCGACTTTTCCATTACCCTCCCGGCCGTGGCCAAGGTCGCGCACCCCGCGCCGATGCTGGAGTGGGACACTCCCCTCTACCAGCAGGCAAGCACGCAACTCGATCACGCCCTCGAGATTGCAGCCGTTCCCGATTTCGTCTCGACGCGCCTGCGCTACCCCGAACGGGCCTTGATCCTCACGCTGCCAGTGAGGATGGACGACGGCTCGTACCGCTCGTTCCCGGCCTACCGCGTGCAGCACTCGTCGGTGCTCGGGCCGACGAAGGGCGGCATCCGCTACGACGAGGCCGTCGACCTGGGGGAGTGCGCTGCGCTCGCGATGTGGATGACCTGGAAGTGCGCGCTCCTGCGGCTGCCGTACGGCGGCGCAAAGGGCGGCGTCCGCTGTAGCCCACGCGCGATGTCCCAGACCGAGCTCTCGCGCCTCACACGCAGATTCACCGCCGAGCTCGCACCGTTCATCGGTCCGCAGCTCGACATTCCGGCGCCGGACATGGCGACGAACGAGCAGACGATGGCGTGGATGATGGACACCTATTCGATGCAGAAGGGGTACGCCGTGCCCGAGATCGTGACCGGCAAGCCGATCTCGATCGGTGGGTCGGTGTTTCGCCACGAGGCGACCGGCGCGGGAGTGGTGATGGTGATCGAGCGTGCGTGCAGCCGGCTCGGTTGGAACCTGGCCGAGCAGCGGTGCGTGGTGCAGGGTTTCGGGAACGTCGGGGGCATCGCCGCGACGGAGCTCCACGACCGCGGCGCGTGCGTCGTCGCGGTATCCGACATCTCTGGTGGTGTTCACGCCGAGACCGGGCTCGACATCCCGAGCATGCATGCCTACGTCGACGAGAACGGATCGCTCGAGGGTTACGTTTCCGGCGTCGAGCGCGTCACGAACGCCGAGCTGCTCGAGCTTCCGTGCGACGTGCTCGTTCTCGCCGCGCGCGAGGATCAGGTGACCGGTGCGAACGCGTCGAATCTGCGTTGCAGGCTCGTCGCCGAGGGTGCGAACGGCCCCACCTCGGTCGAGGGCGACCGGATTCTCGGCGAGCGTGGCATCCCGGTGCTGCCGGACATCCTCACCAACGCGGGTGGCGTCACCGTCTCGTACTTCGAGTGGGTACAGGATCTCGGGCGACTCTTCTGGGATCGTGACGAGATCCGCCGTCGCCTCGCCGACAAGTTGTCCGACGCGTTCGACCGCGTGTGGGACCTGTCCGAGGAGACGGGTGTCTCGTTGCGCGACGCTGCGCTCGTCGCAGCCATTCGCGAAGTCTCTGGTGCGCTCGAAGCGCGCGGCGTCTACCCGTGACCGACCAGCTCGTTCGCGACGCGATGGTGCCCGAGCCGCTCGCACTCGACGTCGGAGCGTCGGCTCGGGCAGCCGGCGAGGCGCTGGCGCGCGATGCGGTACGTGCTGTACTCGTCTGCGACGACGGTCGGCTCGTGGGAGTCGTCACGCGGAAAACGCTCGTTCGCGAGGTGGTGGCAGGCGGCCGCGATCCGAACTCGACGACACTCGGCGAGATCGCCGAGGAGCCGAACGCGACCCTCGACTCAGGCATGGGCCTGCACGAAGCGTTCGCGCTGCTCGAGGAGCAGGACTACGAGCGTGTTCCGGTGCTCGAGGACGGCAAGCTCGTCGGTGTGCTCTCGCGCGCGGTCGTGCAACGCCGGCTGGCGGAGGATGATCCCCCGGCCAACGCCGAAGACTGAGACCGCGCCGCTTACGCGGTGGCGAGTGTGGGGGAGAGCTCCGCGACGAGGGTGCCGAGGGCCTCGCGGAGACCGTCACGGACGTCGTCGTCGGCCAGCCGCCCGTCGTCACCGAACTTCTCGTGGGCGTGGCCGACGGCCAGTTCTGCCTCGGTGACGCGCGCCCCCATCGCCGCGAGCACCTTGCGCAGCTCCGCCGCTGCCCAGACGCCACCGAAGGCGCCGGCGCTCGAGCTGATCACCGCGACCGGCTTGTTGCGAAAGGCATTCGTCGCCATCGGGCGTGACGCCCAGTCGAGTGCATTCTTGAGCGCACCCGGAATCGACGAGTTGTACTCGGGAGTGGCGAAGAACACTGCGTCGACCTCGCGAACCAGCTCGCGAAACGCGTCGACCGTGGTCGGGCCCGGTACGACGTCGTCATCGCCGTCGTACGGCGGGATGTCCCGCAACCCGCTCCAGAGCACCACGTCCACTCCCGCCGGCGCCTCCTCGCGCAGGGCGCGAAGGAGGGCCGTCGAGTTCGACTCGGAGCGGAGTGACCCGCTGATCGCGAGCACGCGCATGTTCTACGCCTCCTGGGCGACCAGGGTCAGGTCGGCCTTCAGCGTGACCTCGTTGGCCAGCGCCGGCTCGCCACTCGGGAGCGGCATGTTCCACTTGATGTCGTGCTCGGTGCGGTCGATCGTCGTCTCCAGCTTGAGACCGACGCGGTTCGCGCCGAAGTGATCGATTGCGGGACCGGTGATCGTGCCGGACAGTGTCGCCGGCTTCGTGATCCCCTTGATCGTGACCTCGCCCTCGACGGTCACCTTGTCACCGTCGCGCTTGATGTTCGAGCCCTCGAAGCGAACCTCGGGGTTGCGCTCGGCATCGAAGAACTCGGGGGAGAGCAGGTGGGCCTGCAGGTTCTCATCCTTGACCGTGAGGCTCGCGATCTGCGCGACGCCGGTGAGCTTGCCGTCCACCAGGCTGGCCTCGAACTCGGGCACTTCGCCGCTGAAGGTCGCGACGGCATAGGGAACCTCGAACGCCACGCTGGAGTGGACGGTGTCCGCCTGCCAGGTACCGCTCGGAATCGTTGTCTGCTCGATCGTGCTTGTCATAACCGTTGTTCCTCCTCATAACCTTGCTGAGTCAAATGTTGATTGCGCAAGGATCGTAGCAGGTAACCGTTGCGACCGCAAGTATCTCGAAACCTGACGTGGAACTTGCTGCTTTATGGCCCTTTCAGCACCCAGGCCGCCACCTTCTGGTGGGCGCAGTCGATTGTCCCGGCGCCGTTCGCGATACGGCCGTTGAGCTTGCGCGGGGCGAAATCGGGGGCAAAGCGGGTCACCTGGAACGTGATCCGCACATGGTTGATGTCCTGTGGCCTGACCCGGAGCTCGATCAGACGAAGCCTCTCGCCCGCTGACTGGCGTGCGCGCAGGTGCGCCTGCGCGGCAGCGCGCTTGCGGGTGACGAACCTGCCGCCGTCGGATTCGTAGCTTGCGTACACCTGGAACATTGCGGGCGGCGCGAGCTGAGGGTGCGCGAGGAACGACCGGACGATGCCGTCGACCTCGTCGACCGTGCAGCCTGGCGGCAGGGTGTGTGACGGCGTGGAAGTCGTCTGCTTGGAGCTGCCACACGCCGCCAGTGCAAGTCCCAGAGCAACCAGGACGGCAGCTCTCAGCAGCACGTGTAAGCCCCGGGCGGAGCGCTGCCCTCGACTGCCGGCGGCAGCGCGGCCGCCTCGAGTGCAGCTCCGTCGAGCAGGTCACGGATGCTGAAGCGGATGCGCGTGAGCTCGTACGAACGCAGCACCTCGCGCACGATCAGTGCGCCGCCGACGATGACCGGCGCGCGTTTCGGGTCGAGGTTGCGAACGCGGCGGCGCTCGTTCAGCGTCTGCGACGCGAGGCCGTCGAGCAGACCCTCGATCGTCACGAGCCGAAGCTCGGTCGCCCCGGCAAGGAGCGCGAGTTGCGCCACCGTGCCCGCCACCCCGACGGCGCGTACGGCCGCCAGCGGCGGCAGCAGCTCTCGGACGGCTTGCGCCGCGGCGGAGAGCTCGTCCGGTGCCGGCGGATCGCCGTGCAGGAAGCGTTCGGTCAGGCGAACCGAGCCGACGTCGAGACTCGCCCTCAACCCCTCGGTGATCAGCTCGGTCGAGCCGCCGCCGACGTCGAGCACGAGGGTTCCCGCGTCGGTCTCGCCGACCCCGCGGCGCGTGAGCTCTGCCTCCTCCTCGCCAGAGAGCAGCTGTGTCGCAAAGCCGTACGACCATTCGACCTCTCCGAGAAACGCTTCGCCGTTGTCGGCGTCGCGCACGGCGCTCGTCGCAACAGCGAGCGTTCGCTCGGCGCCGAGTTCTTCGAGTTCGCGCCTGAAGTCGGTGAGTACGTTGCGGACGCGGGCAATCGGAACCGGGAGCAGGCGCCGACGGGCGTCCACGCCTTCGCCCAGCCGAGTCACGACACTGCGGCGGACGACTTCGTCGACTCGTCCGCCTTCGACGTCGGCCACCAGCAGACGAGTGGAATTCGTGCCGAGGTCGACCGCTGCGACGCGGGTCACTTCGTCGGGACCACGCGACGCAGGCGAGCGAGCGCGGCGGTGACCTCCCCTGCGGCCGCCTGCAGCACGGCGAGCTGTGCGCGCGATCGCCGCAACCTGGCCGCCGCGGCTGAGAGCCGCTCGGCGCCTACGGTGGCGGTGTTCGCCCGTGTCTCGGCAACGCTCGCGGCAAGCGCCACGCGTTCGGCGGCGACGCCTGCGACCCCCGAGAAGCGTCGAAACGTGCGCCAGAGGTCAAGTGCTCTTCGGGCCACATATGCGCCGGTGCCGAGCACCACCACGACTGCGACGACGGCGCTGATCCAGGTGACGGTTCCCATCTCCGCCATCGTAACCACGCATCGTAAGATGGCTCGCATGGGGAGATTGCGGGATCTCGCGGCACGTCACTACGGCGCTCTGCAGGTGATCGTCGTCGTGGTCGGCGTCGAGGCATACGAGCTGATGCGGCATCTGATGGTCCCCGATTGGGACGTTGCAGAGAAGCACGCTCACGAGGTCGTCTCGTGGGAGAAGTTCGCGCACATCGAGTGGGAGGAGTGGCTCCAGCGGACCTTCCTGCGCGTGCCCGACCTCGTGCGGGCGATGAACATCTTCTACTTCGTCGGCCATTTCGTGCTCACCGGCGTCTTCTTCTTCTGGCTCTATCACCGATCACGGGACGGCTTCAGGCGCTTCCGCAACGGGTTCCTGACGGCGACGTTCATCGCGCTCTTCATCCACTGGACCTTCCCGACCGCGCCGCCCCGGCTCGCCGGCATCGGCCTCGAGGACACACTGCGCCAATTGTCGAACATCGATATCGGCTCGCCGACGTCGTCGTCCTTCTCCGACCCCGTGGCGGCCGTGCCGTCGTTACACGCCGGGTGGGCGGCCGGTGTCGGCGTCGGCCTCATCCTGTTCGCGCGACCGCTCTTCTGGAAGCTCGTCGGTGTCCTCTACCCGATCGCAGTCGTGCTCACGATTGTCGTCACCGGCAATCACTTCGTCTTCGACGCGCTCGCCGGAATCGCAGTGATGGCCCTCGGTTTCTGGCTCTCCGAAACACTTTTCGAGCGACGGGGTGCTACACTGAACGCCGCGTCGCGGGGTGGAGCAGTCAGGTAGCTCGCCGGGCTCATAACCCGGAGGTCGCAGGTTCAAATCCTGCCCCCGCTACTTGAAAGCCCCGGAAACGGGGCTTTCTCTATTGCTAGTCCGGAGCCTGGTCGCAGGCTTTTGCCTGACCCTCGCGTTCCCACCGGAGCGGATCGCCACCGAAGCGTCACTCGAGGCGACCTACGAGTGCGGAACCTCTCGGCCCGCCGCAGTTCCCGGGACTCTGTTCCCACTTGAACAGTGGATCGGAGTGCGGCACCTAAGAGGATCGTAAGAAGCTGGGCGGGCACGCCAAGGTCCACCGCGTCGTGCGTATCTTCCTCGTCAGTGGGCGGTGTCTCAATCGGAGATGGGGGGACGGTGCGGAGTCCGCGTGCAGGCGCCGGGTGGGCTTGGTTTGCGGGCGGCGATGGCCGCGTGCTCGCGCTGGTGCCGAGCGAGGCGAGCTTCTTGAACGGGCTCGGCATGTGGGTTGTCGGGATGGCGGTCGTGAGCGGCTTTGCGATGACGGTCGCGGCGAGTCAGTGGTGGAGTACCTCGATCGTGAGCGTCCTCTGGGTGGTCCCGCTCTGGGCGGTGCTCTACTGCCTGATCGAGCGTCTCGTTCTGAAGAGCTTCGGCACGAGTCGGCTCGGCAACCTTGTTCTGACGATCCCGCGTCTCCTTCTCTCGCTCGCGATCGCGCTCGTCGTCGGGCTTCCGATGGCGCAGGTGATTTACAGCGGATCGATCAACGACGAGGTGAGCAAAACGACGACTGCCCGGATCCAACAGGCGACCGCCGACATCACTCGCACCTACGACGCGAGGATCGCCGCCGCGCAGAAGGAGATCGACGCGGCTCAGTCGAACGAGGCGAGCCTGCAGCGGCAGGTCACGAACAGTGCGTTCCTCTCGCAGTGCGAGGCCGGCGAGACGAGGTGCTCGCAGACCCACAAGCTCGGATGTGGGCCGTACTGCAAGCGCGACGCGCGCCGCGCCGCGGCCGCGGCGGCTGCGTTGAGGAGCGCCCGCCCGCAGATCGAGGCGACCATCGCCGCCGACCGGCACAAGATCGCGCTCTGGCGAACGGCCGCCAGCACGCAGCTTGCGAGCCGGACGGCCGCGATCAAAGCCGATCGTGACTTCCTCTCCCGTCAGGCGGCGCTCGAGCGGGTGGAGCGCGCGAACCCGGCTGTGCGGAAGTACGTGCTGTTCTTCCTGGCCTTCCTGATCGCCCTCGACCTCGTTGCGATCCTGCTCAAGCTCATCCACCTCTTCAGCACGGGCGGCGCATACGAGCGGAGCGCCTCGGCGCTCCAGTCCACTGACCTCGTCGAGGTACACCGGCTGCAGGAGCGCGCGACGGTAACGACCCGACGGATCTCGCTCGAGGCGCGCGCCGAAGAACGAGCCGACTCCCTCCGCTTCGGCGGCGACCCCGAGGCGGAGGCTGATGCTGAGCCCGAACCCGAGCAGCGCGCCGCCGCCGGCGACCTCAGCCGCGCCCGCCCGCCGCTCGGCGGATCAGCCACCCTCGGCCAGATCAGCACCTGACGCCCGGACACAGACGCCAGCGGTAAACAAGAGATTCTGGTCTGGTACGACGGGACACCGCTCGACGTTCGCGGCTCAGACGAGTGATCTCTCCGCTGGGCCAGCGTTCGGAGACGCAGACCAAGAGAACCGGAGGAACACGACGACGAAAAGTCACGCGAACCACGGAGCGCCCTTTTCCTCCATGGCCCGCGAACTCCGAGACACGCGCAATGGTGACGCTGCGGCGCTGCTCTCCGCCGAACTCGTCGGGTGAGCTTCCGCCTCACGGTTTCGACAGTCGGGTCTTGCGCCTGCGGCTCTACCTTCCCGCGAGCCCTCAAGGGTCGCCCCCTCGGGCGACAACACCTGAGCCTACGGCTGCGGCAGTTCGCGAGCGCCGCCCGCCGCTGCCCGGGGTGTGGGGTGCCAACGTTCGCTTTGTTGGCACATCGGGCAGCGCTCCGGTGGAAGCGAGCGCACGATGCCGTAGCCGCAGACGGAGCAGGCGAGGGACATCCGTGCACCGCCCTGTTCGACGCGGCGGTGATCGGTCGTCGTCGTGGGCACGTCAAGCCGCCGCGCCGAGGATCAGCGTTCCGACGAGCATCAGGACGAGCAGCCCGACGAGGAGCCAGGTAAACACTCGGGTGATCTGCATCACGCGACCGCGCAAGAACAACGTTTCATGCCTCGAGAGTGCCCGGGCGGCGCCACGCCCGCCATGGGGTCAAGACCCCAACCTCAGGCCTGGATCAGCCCACGCCGGATCGCGTACCGCGTGAGCTCGACGCGGTCGCTCATCCCCAACTTGTCAAGGATGTTCTGGCGGTGGCGCTCGACGGTCTTGATGCTGATCACGAGCTCCTGCGCGATCTGTTTCGAGCTGTGAGCCTCAGCGATCAGCTTGAGCACCTGAAGCTCACGCGGCGTGAGGACGTCGAACTGCTTGTCGTCTGAACGACCGCGCTCGATTTGGTCGCGTACGAGTGCGGCGATCGCCGAGGGATAGAGGAACGACTGGCCACGCATCGTCTGCCGGCAGGCGTCGACGATGTCCTGGTCGGCATCGGACTTCAGCACGTAGCCGGACGCGCCGGCTTTGAGCGACTCGAAGAGGAACTGCTCGCTGTCGTACATCGACAACATCAGGAGCTTGAGCTCAGGCTTACGCTTGTGCAACTCGGCGGCTGCCTGGATGCCGGTCAGCTTCGGCATCGCCACGTCCAGAATCGCCAGGTCGACGTCTTCGGACAGAGCCTTCTTCACCGCCTCGGCACCGTCCTTCGCCTGCGCCACCACCTGCAGGTCGGGCTGCGTGTCGAGGACCGTCGCCAGGCCCGACCGCACGATCGGATGGTCGTCGGCAACGAGGATCCGGGTCACGAGCGGGATCGGCATCAGGCGGCTTCCGCAGGGACCTCGAACCGGACCTCGAAACCGCCGTCGCGACCGGGCTTGGCGGCGAGCGCACCACCCACGAGCACCGCGCGCTCGCGCATCCCGCGGAGGCCGCCGCCGGTGGGCGACCCCTCAGTCATCCCACGGCCGTTGTCAACCACGCGAAGCACAACGCTGTTGGCTCCACCCTCGAGCGCCACTTCAACCCGACTTGCCTGGGAGTGTCGCGCAACGTTTGTCAGGCTCTCCTGTGTCACGCGGTAGATCGCAAGCTCACTCTCCGCGGAGACTTTCGGGAGGCTCGAAGCGAAGCGGCGCTCGACGACGATGCCGCTCTGATCGCTGAACGTGCGCGACAGTTGCGTCAGTGCGCTGACCAGCCCGAGGTGCTCGAGCAGCTCAGGCCGCAGCTCTTGTGCAATCCGTCGCACCTCTTCGAGCGACGTTCTGACCGCTGTCTTCGTCTCGTTCACGTGCTGCGGTAGATCATCCGCACCGGTAGTCGCAAGCGCGTCGAGTTGGAGCAAAACGCCGGTCAGCACCTGCCCGACCTCGTCGTGCAGATGGCGCGCAACTCTCAACCGCTCAGCCTCCTGGGCAGCCAACGCTCGGCGACTGCTCTCACGACGCTCGGCCTCAAGGCGATCGAGCATCTGATTGAACGCGTGGACGACCTCCGCCACCTCGACGCTTCCCTCCTCAGCAAGTCGCTGTCCGGGCTGCAGCAGGTCAACCGTTCGCATCCGCTCGACAAGCCGACCCACCGGCGCAAGCGCCCTTCTGAGCAGCAGGAGGTTGGCGATCAGCATGACGCAGAGCCCGACGAGGAGATCGAGGCTCTCGACGACCGCAACCGAGGTATGGATCGGCCCTGCCGCGAGCACAAGCACGAAGCTGCCGAGCAGCAGCAGCCCCGCGTTGATCGCGAAGACACGCCAGAGCAGCGGTAGCCGGGAAATTCCCATCGTGAACAATCGCCGAGGTCAGTTCTAACGCACCGGCGACGTCGCCAGCGCCAGCCGCCGCGCGCTGCGCGCTCGCGTCGCCGGCGGTGCAATGACGATCGGCACCGACGTGGCGGCCTCGAGATCGTGGGCGAGCGAACAGTGCAACCGGCGGCTGGAGGCCCCGCACAGCCGCGACCCGACGACGATTGCGTCCGCTCCCTCCTCGGCGGCGACGCAAACGATCCCCTCGACGCGGGCACCGGTGACGATCCGCACCTCCACCCCGCCAAGTCCACGGGCGATCGCCTCGAGCGCCTGTTCGTCTCGGGTGGACGCGTCGACTGCGACATGCACGAGCACGAGTCGCAAGCAAAGTCGCGCGGCAAGTGCCGCGGCGAGCTCCGCCGCGACGCGGCTTCCGTCGGAGTCGCTCACTCCACAGATGATCGTCCCGCCCATCCGATTGCCTCCATCGATGCTTTGACATGCGCGTAGTTCTGGTCGCACTTTCGTCGTCGACGACTGCCTTGACGATGGAGGCGTGGCCCCATTTCCGAAGATGGGTGCTCGACCTGATGGAACAGTCGAGAACGCTGCGGCACCGTGCGTTCCACACCCAGCGCCGCGCATCCGGCGGGGCGCCTCCGAGAAGGAGATGTGATGAATGAGACGCTGATCACTCCGGCTGGACTCACACGACTGATCGAGAAGCTCGACTGGCTCAAGACGGTCGGCAGGGACGAGATCACTGACCGCTTGCGACAGGCCGCAGCATCCGACGCCGACCTCAACGCGAACTCTGACTACTTGAGCGCCCGCGAGGAGCAGGCCTTGCTCGAAGCGAAGATCGTGCGCCTGGAGCAGCGGCTCGATGCGATTCAAGTCGCCGAAGCGGACCCTGGAAACGATCTTCTCGACCTCGGTGAGCGCGTACGTCTTCGCGACCTGAAGACAGGCAATCACGTCGAGTACGAACTCGTCGGCTCATTCGAGGCCGATCCGCGCGCAGGCAAGATCTCCGCGGCGTCCCCACTCGGGCGAGCAATCCTCGGCCGCGGCAGCGGCGAGATCGCCCTCGTCGACGCGCCGAAGGGTCGGCTCCGCTACAGGATCCTCGCCATCGAGCCCGCGCTCCGTCACGAGATCGAACATCCGGCTTCGCGATCAACTTAGGCGGTGGGCTTATCGCCTGCGCCATTGTTCGCAAGTGCACCCTGAGGCGGCCTACGTTGGATCGCTCTGAGCGGAGTACCGCGACAGCATCGGCGGAGTGTGGAAACACTCGGCGAAGCTGAACGGTCGCGTGACGAGCGCCGGTACTTTGGCGGCGCCGGAATGGAGTGGATTCATCAACACGACGTCTGCTTCCGGGAGGACCTGCGAGCGGACTGCAGCTAGCAGGCTGCGACGTTCGTCTAGCCACGCGGTTACCCATTCGCGGATCGCATCGTCGCGATCGGCGTCGAGAACCCGCTCGGGGGTCGCATCGATCTCTGTCCAGCCCAAGACGTAGTCGCCTGGCGCGTCGACTGGACTGTCGGGCAGGTATCGCACGGCCACCAGCACCGCAAGCCCCGCCTGGGAGGCGAAGTTGACTACCGGTACGCCGGGCCGCGAGTAGCGGCCGCCATGTCTCAGTGTTCCTGCGCCGTCGAGTGCAGTCTGCTCCGTTCGAGTGAGTCGCCAGAGTCGCATCGGGAAAGATCATCGCACGATGCCGACATTTGGCTTGGGCGAGCGTCCTCACGGCTGCGCCGCTGGCCGACTCCAGGGGTGGGTTCATTTGAGGGGCCTTCCCGGCAACGCCTGCCCAGCGAAGGGTTGCGTCAGGCTCGGCTTCGGGCAATGATTTCTCGATGGGTTCGAGCCTCGCGTCTCCTACGGACAATCGGCCGACGCGGAGAGATCGGGAACGGGTCGCGGAAGTACTTCGTCGTGCGTGTGTGGATGACAGGCTGTCGTCCGAGACGTTTGTCAGCCGCCTCGATCTCGTCTACGCCGCGCGGACGCGTTCCGAGCTCGATCGGCTCGTCGCCGACCTGCCGGAGCCGTCCGTTGCCCGCAAGCTGCTCCTCAGCGCGGTCGCGTGGGGGTCGGGTTTGTCAGCCGATCTTTCGCGAGCGTGGCGGTCGCCGCGGCTGCCGCGAATGATCCTCCCGCAGCGCCCAGAGGTCATGATCGGCCGCTCCCCGTTCGCTGACTTTGTCGTCGCGAACCAGACCGTCTCGTCAAGGCACGCGCTGCTGAAGCACGACGGCACATCGTGGGTGATTCAGGACGCGGGATCGACGAACGGAACATTCCTGAACGGCTGGCGAATCACCGATCCCATGGCAGTGCGGCCCGGCGACGAACTGACCGTCGGCGAGAGCACCTTCGTGCTCGTTCTTCCGCGCGCCTAGTCTCAGGCGTCTCTGTGAGACCGTGGAGTCGGACTATCTCTCAGCTAGCGACGCTCACGCGGTTTGTGAGGCTATCGTCGCCACCTCCATGAGACGCTGCCCGCCAGGCCTCCTCTGCGAAGACCAGATGGCGACTTGAGATCGACTATCCGGGTTTCGCGTTCCCGTCGGTTCTCAAGCGCTCGCGCCCAGTGGCCGCCATTCGCGCTAACGGACGCTCACTCCTCGTTCAAGCAGGCCCTGCGTGGAGCTCCGGAACTGTCTCGTGGTTGAGGTCCGGTGGCGACTCCAGGTCGGCGTGGGCGGCGTGCTTGAGGGGGAAACTGAGTTCGAAGACGGATCCTCCGCCGGCGACGCTCGAGGCGGTGCAGGTGCCGCCGTGGGCGCGGGCGACGGCGGCCACGATCGAGAGCCCGAGGCCGGCACCGCCCTCCCGGCGCGAGCGGGAAGCATCCGAGCGGGCGAACCGCTCGAAGACCCGCGCCAGCGATTCGGGCGCGATCCCGACTCCGTCGTCGGCGACCGAGATGACGACCATGTGCCGCTCGCCTCGTGCGGAGAGCTCGATCCGTGCATGCTCGTCGGTGTACCGCACTGCGTTCTCGAGCAGCGCGTCGAGCGCGGCGCGCAGCCACGTGTCGTCGACCTGAAGCGTGACGTCGAGGATTTTCCCGAGCCGCCACGCACGCGGTGCGACCTCTGCCCAGCGCATGAACACATCCTCGAGAAACGGGACGAGGCGGATGCTCGTCGGCATGATGAACTCGGGGCGCTCGGCGCGCGCGAGCAGGAGGAGGCGCTCGACGATCCGCTCGATGCGCTGCAACTCGTCGAAGGCGACCGCGAGCTCAGGCTGATCGCTGCCGAGGCGGCGTTCCAGGAGTTCCAGGTGGCCGCGAGCGATCGTGACGGGAGTTCGAAGCTCGTGCGACACATCGTGGAGCAGTCGTTCTTCCTGGTCGAGCAGCGTTGCTCGCTCATCCGCGAGAGCGGCGACGGTCTCGAGCGCGTCCGCACGGCGTCTCGCGTGCCAGACCATTGCGAGGAACATCGCCGACATCAGCGGCACCTCGAAGAGCTCGCCCCAGAGCTGCAGGCCGTCGAAGGCGTCGGAGAGGATCGACGCCCCGGTTGCGATCGCGACCACGGCGAGGATGGCCGACGTCTTGGAGACCGACCAAACGCGGAAGCCGTAAAGGACGGTGAGGCTGATCCAGATGACGTGGAAAGGGATCGTCTCCCAGGACGGCCAGGCGACCATCACTGCGAGACATGCGACGGCGAGCGCTGCCCACGCCAGGTCGAGATGCCGGGCGGCGCTAGGCGAGAGCCAGCCGGTAGCCCGCATGCCGCACCGTTTGGATCGGAGAATCCGGCCCGAGCTTCTTGCGTAGTCGTCGAACGCACACGTCGACAACGTTCGAGCCGGGGTCGAAGCTGTAGCCCCATACCTCGGAGAGGAGCCGCTCGCGGCTCACGACCTCCCCCGGGTGGGTAGCGAGGTGGTAGAGCAGGCGGAACTCGCGGTCGGAGAGGTCGGTGATGGTGTCGTCGACCCGGGCCTGTCGTCGCGCGAGGTCGAGCTCGAGCCCTCCGACCCGCACCGTCGATGCGTCCTCGCTCGTTCCGTGCCGCAGTTGAACGCGTACGCGCGCGACGAGCTCGTCGAACGAGAATGGCTTCGATAGGTAGTCGTTCGCGCCCAGATGAAAGCTCCGCAGCTTCGTTGGCAGGTCGTTGCGAGCCGAGAGAATCAGTACTGGCAGCTCGGGTCGGTTGCGATGAAGCTCCTCGAGTAGGCGCAGACCGTCGAGGCGTGGCAGTTGCAGGTCGAGGACGACCAGCTCGTACGGTTCGCATAGTGCGAGCGCGAGTCCCGAGACACCGTCTTCGGCGCCGTCGACGGCGAATCCTTCGGCCTCGAGCCCGACCTTCAGGAACCCGAGAATCCGGGGCTCGTCTTCGATGACCAGGATCCGCATGGGTCGCGGTTGCCGACCCTAACAGGCCTTTCAACTCGCGTGAGCGTGACAGCCATCGAGTGTCAGGCGGCGATCCGATCCACCTCTTGCTCTGGCAGCGCCAGGAGCTGATGTTGCTCGACGTGGCCTGCGCGAATGCCGTGGACAAGCAGGTGATGGAGGGCGTAGACCACGGCCGCCCCGAGGGCGGCGTTCAGGGTGATGATTGATGTGAGTGTCATGGCCCCGATCGTGCCCGGGCACGCTTAGAGGTTGCTGAGGCGCTCCTGGGAGCTTGCTGAGAACCTCGCCGGCGTCACGAGACGTGACACGAAAGTGACAATCTCGTCACTTACGCCGGCGATCGGCGCGGACTGCTGTATATCCGCCGTTCATGGGTGTGTGGAGCGGGGCGCGATGAGTCTCCGAGCGAAGAAAGCGACAGCCACCGCCCTTGGCGTGCTTCTCGTGGCCATCCTGATCGGCGTCTACGTGACGTTCCTGACCGACGGGCCGACGGCCTATCACGTCCCGACCGCGCCCCCCGCCCGCAACGCGAACCTCACCCTTCAGACCGTGGCGGCAGTGGGGCCGGAGCTCTCGCCGAACGAGAACTGGGTGTCGTACCTCGTCCGCGAGCAGGGCACGTGGCATCGCAGCACGGTCTGGACGTTGCCGGCACACGCGCTTGTCCACGTCACCGTGTACCAGTTCGACGGCAAGAGCGGCTTGCGCAATCCGTTCCTGTCACAAGCGCGCGGCGTCGTCGGTGGCACGTTCACCGTGAACGGCAAGTCGATGCGCACGATCAACCCTGACGACGCATCACACACCTTTGCGATCCCGGCACTCGGTGTGATCGTGCCGTTGCAGGGCGTCGACGACGACGCGAAGAACCAGTGCGATTTCGCGCCTTGCTCGCTGTCGACCGCGCACACCACGATCACCTTCACGTTCCGCACCGGCAAAAAAGGCCATTACCGCTGGCAATGCTTCGTGCCCTGCGCGGCCGGCTTTCTCTATGGCTTCGGAGGGCCGATGCAGACGATCGGTTACATGGATGGGTTCGTGGATGTCGTCTGAGGCGCCTCGATGAACGGCCGCGCACATGCTCGCCGGATCGCTGCGCTGACAGTCGTCGGCACGGCGATCGTGTTGCCGCTCGTCATCTTTGTGCTGGGGCCGAACATGCCGCCGGGGAATCGCACGACCGGAGCGAGCTCGCAGGTGACCGACAACACGGTGCTGCTCGTGGTGATGACCCCGTTCACCGTCTTCATCCTCGTCTACCTCGCCTACGCGATCGCCGCCTTCCGGGCGCCCGCGGGCGAGGAGTTGCGCGACGGGCCGCCCATCCGTGGCCACACGCCGTCGCAGATCGCCTGGCTCGCAGCCACCAGCGCTGCGGTGCTGTTTCTGGCGATCTTCGGGACGGCGGAGCTCTTCGCGTCGAACGGCTCGGGCGGCGGCAGCGGACCGAGGCCGATCGCGAAGCCCGGCGGGCCAGTGCTCCCGATCCAGGTGATCGGCCAGCAGTGGGAGTTCACCTACCGCTATCCGACCTACGGCGGCGTCGAGACAGCGCAGCTCGTGCTGCCGGTCCACCGCGAGATCGAGTTCCACGTCACGTCGCTCGACGCAATCCACTCATTCTGGGCATACGAGCTCGGGGTGAAGGCCGACGCGAACCCCGGCGTCGACAACATCGCGTTCGTGAAGGCGACGAAGACTGGCGACTTTCAGATTCGGTGCGCCGAGCTGTGTGGGCTTTGGCACGGCTACATGTACGACACCGGCCTCGTCGTCGACAACGCACACTTCAACTCGTGGATCGCAACCCAGCGCAAGCAGTTCACGCCCGTGGAGAAGTACCTTCCGCCGTACGCGCTGACCTATAAGCCAGACCCGCAGGATCGTGCCGGATGAAGGCACGCCGCCTCCTCGGCTACAACCTGCTCTCGGCGGTCGTGCTCGGGATCGTTGGCTTCTACGTGGGCTGGTGGCTCGGTCACCAGATCACAGGCCCGAGCCTCGCGTACTTCGACGACACGGGCCAGAACGACATCGCTCTCTTCCTCGCGTACATCCTCGGTGTCGTCGGATTCCTCTTCGGACTCGGCTTCATGAGCTATCCGATCCAGCGCCTGCTCGGCAAGCCGCCGTCGCTTCGCGAGAAGGAGACCGCCGGGCCGGGCCGCTACTTCACGCTCTGTACAGACCACAAGGTCGTCGGCATCCAGTACCTCATCGGGATCGGCTTCTTCATCTTCACCGGTGGCGTGAACGCGATGCTCATCCGCTTCGAGCTCCTCAGCCCGACAAAGGAGGCGTTCAACGCGAACAACTACCTCACGATCGTCGGGCTTCACGGCACGATGATGATGGGGATGATGACGAGCGGGATCCTCGGTCCGTTCGCGAACTATCTGGTGCCGATCATGATCGGCGCGCGGCGGATGGCATTCCCCCGCATCGAGGCCCTGACATTCTGGCTCCTGATGCTCGCGGGGGTCATCTTGATGACCACCGTCGGCTACGGCGGCTTCCCGACCGGTTGGACCGGCTACGCGCCGCTGAACGTCCAGGCGAACATGGGGATGGACAGTTACATCGTCTTCTTCGCGCTTGTCGGCGTTTCGATGTCGTTGCTCGGCATGAACATCCTCGCGACCGTGATCACGATGCGCGCGCCCGGGATGACGTGGAGCCGGCTGCCGATCTTCGTGTGGGGCGTGATCTCGACCGCGATCCTCATGCTGCTCGCGGCGCCGGTCCTGATCTCAACCCTCTTCATGGTCGCGCTCGACCGCACGGCGCAGACGGGATTCTTCAACGATCAGGCCGGTGGCAGTCCCTACCTCTACCAGAACCTCTTCTGGATCTTTGGCCATCCCGAGGTGTACATCCTCGCCCTGCCCGGCATGGGGATCGTGCTCGAGATCCTGCCGGTCTTCACCCGGAAGCCACTCTGGGGCTACCGGCTCGCCGTCACAGGCATGCTCGGCATCACGCTCCTCTCATGGCTCGTGTGGCAGCACCACCTCTTCGTCAGCGGCATCAACGCCGACCTGCGGCCCTTCTACATGCTCTCGACCGAGTTGATCTCGCTGCCGACGGGGTTCATCTTCATCTGTGCGCTCGGCACGCTCTGGCAGGCGCGTATCCGGCTGACGGTGCCGATGTTGTTCACTCTCGCCTGGCTCTTCAACTTCCTGATCGGCGGGTTGTCGGGTGTGTTCCTTTCGGACGTCCCGAGCGATGTGACGACGCACGGCAGCTTCTTCTCGATGGCCCACTTCCACTACACGATCATGGGTGGCCTGCTCTTCTCGTTCTTCGCTGCAATCTATTTCTGGGTGCCGAAGATGACGGGCTTCGCGATCAATGAGCGGTGGGGCAAGATCCACTTCTGGTCGATGTTCCTCGCGTTCAACTCGACCTTTGGTCCGCTGCTGGTGATCGGCTTCCTCGGCATGCCGCGTCGCTCGGTGACGTACGCCGGGTACCTACACGGTGGCAACACCTGGGTATCGATCTCGGCGTTCTTCCTTGGCGCGTCGATGCTCGTCTTCATCGGCAATTTCACCTGGTCACAGGTGTTCGCCCGTGTGCCGGTTGGGGCGAATCCTTGGGGCTCGAAGTCGATCGAGTGGCAGTTGCCCTCGCCCGTGCCGGTCCACAACTTCGACCGCATCCCGACGTTCGGCCCGGATCCGTACCCGTACGGCGTAGAAGGCGCAACTGGCCGCATCGCGACCGTGCCGGCGAGGCCGACGGTATGACCGAGCTTGCAGCACACTCCACTGATTACAGCGTCGTCGAGAGTGAGCCTCCTGAGGTCATGGCGCGCAACCTGCGGATCGCGTCGCATCTCTGGTCGAGCGCGGCGGCCTTTTTCTTCGCAGCGTTTCTCTTCGCATACTTCTATCTCCGCTCCCTCGACTCGTCGGCGGTTTGGCGCCCGAAGCACGTCGATCCGTCGTTCACACTTGGAACGCTCGCCACGCTCGCGCTCGTCGGGGCTGCGGTGGTCTTGCGGCTCGGTCTCGCTGACCATCGCGCGGAGAGACGTAGCGCCTGGCGTATCAAAGGGGCCGGCACGCTTGTCTTGCTCGTCTGCATGATCGTCCTGCAGATCGTCGAGTGGTCAACGCAGGGCTTTGGGCCGACCGACGGCCCCTACGCGAGCGTGTATCTGGGCTGGACAGGGCTTCTGACGATCTTCGTGGTGGGTCTCGCATACTGGGTCGAGACGACGCTCGCGACGTCGGTTCGGTACCGCAACGCCGAACGGGGGTCGCTCCCGAAGGGCCACGGATCAGGCGACGCTGATCGCACTGCGCCGGACATTGCGGACCCGGTGTCGCTCATCCGCCCCGAACTCGAAGCCGTGTCGTTCTTCGCGCTCTTCCTCGCGGGGATCGCCGTCGTCACCTGGTTCATCCTCTACGTGATCTAGCCATGGGGTTTCTGATCCGTTCGTCGAACTGGCCGGTCGAGTGGCCGCTCGCAGCGATCGCGATCGCCGGGCTGCTCTACCTCCTCGGCGGGCGCATGAGTGCGACGGCCAGCGACGCCGGGAAACGCTGGCGGGGCGCCGCGTTCTACACAGGCCTCGTAACGCTTGCGCTCGCGGTGGGCTCACCGGTCGACGCCTACGCGGGGGAGCTCTTCTGGGTCCACATGGTGCAACACGTCCTCCTGATGATGGTTGCCCCGCCGCTGCTCCTGATCGGGCGTCCCTGGCCGCGCATCCTGCGCCCGCTGCCGCTCGGTCTTCGTCGCCCGCTTGCGCGCGGCATGCTGGTAGGCCCGGCGCTCGCGCCCGTACGGAGAACGCTCAGCTGGATCGCGACACCGCTCCCGGCGTTCGCGCTTTTCAACGGCATGCTCCTGCTCTGGCACCTGCCGGTCCTGTACGACCTCACCCTGCGCGACGGGCCGATGCATGATCTCGAGCACGCTCTGTTCTTCGGTACAGCGCTCCTCTTCTGGGTGCACCTCGTACCCGGCGCGTCCGGACGGCCGCAGCTCGGGGATGGCGGCCGCGCGATCTACGGCACCGCGGCGCTCGCCGTCAGTTGGGTGCTTGCGGTCGTGCTCGGTCTCGCTCCCGAGCCCGTCTACGGCGCCTATGCGTCGCTCGCGCACCGGCCGGGCGGATTGTCGGCCTTGAGCGACCAGCAGCTTGCCGCCGGCGTGATGTGGGTGCCGGGCTCGGTGCCCTACTGCATCGTGCTCGTGGTCGCCTCGTTGCGGTGGCTCGACCCGGCGACGGGTCCTGGGCGCCGGAGGGGTCTCGCCGGTGAGCACTGACAATTGTCGACTGAGGGGGATGCCATGGCCGCTTCATTCCTGACCGGCTCGCTGCTGACGCTCTTGATCCCTCTCGGCCTGCTCGTTGCAGTAGGGCTGTACTGGTGGTTCGTCGCGCGAAGCCGGGACGAGTTCTGATGCAGCGTCGGTGGTTCATTGCCGGGGTTGGTTCCGCCGCGATCGTCGGCATCGCGATCGGCATCGCATTCCACAAGCAGCTGACAGGCTCCGCCGCCGCCGAGCCGGTGCGCACTCAGCTCCACGGCCAGGCGACGTGGCCGTCCGGGCAGCGCCCGGCGCCCGCCTTCGCGTTGCGTGATCAAACGGGACGACGAGTGACGCTGGCTTCGCTGGCCGGGCGGACGGTCGCACTCACGTTCCTCGACTCGCTCTGCAAAGAGTCCTGCCCGATCGAAGGGCGGATGCTCGCCTCGGCGATCCGCCAGGTTAGTGGCCCGGGGCGGCCACAGCTGCTCGTCGTCAGCGTCGATCCCGCCGGCGACACACCCCGCACCGTCGCGCGCGCTCTCCACAAGTGGAAGCTACCCGCCGACACGCTCTGGCTCCTCGGAACCCATGCGCAGCTGAAGCCCGTGTGGAACGCCTACCAAATCACGGTCGACCCAGTTTCCGGCGACATCATTCACAGCACCGCGGTGTATCTCATCGACCGGAAAGGTGACGAGCGGGCGGGATTCTTGATGCCCTTCGTCCCCGGACTCGTCACGGACGACTTCCGTCTGCTCGGAGCCGAGAGCTAGATCCGCCCCAGCCTCACGCGGCTCAGTCACACTCCGCCCCGGTTGAGGCGTCCCTTGCGCCTGAAAGAAGACATCGTGTCGTCCGCTCAGGCGAAGACTGTTGCCGAACTTTGCCCATCTAAGGCGGCCCGAGCCGGTCCAAGGCGATCTGACACGACCGAACGATGGGGGAGAGGACGTTATCCGACCTGGCAACGGATGACTCATAACCCGGAGGTCGCAGGTTCAAATCCTGCCCCTCGCTACTCGAAAAGGCCCCGGAGACGGGGCTTTCTCTTGGCGCGCGCGCGCTGCGCAGCTCCCTCAAAAGCGCAGATCAGCGCGGCGGCCAGCCGACACGGACCTCGTTGCCGTCCGGATCGAACATCGTGAACGCGCGCATGCCGTAGTTCGTGTGTGCGAGCGGCGTGAAGCGGGCGGAGGCGTGTGCGCTCGTCCACCACTGGTCGTAGAGCGCGTCGATGTCCTCGGCGTACACGAAGCAGCTTCCCGGCCCGCGCTCGCCGAGCAGGGGCCCGACGAAGTGGAGCTCGCAGCCGTCGTGCTCGAGGATCAGGTAGTCCCACTCCTCGGGCGGAGCGCCTTTGCTCGTGAAGCCGAGGCTGCTGTAGAACGCGAGGGTCGCCTGAATGTCACGGCTCGCGAGGAGCGGGAGGGCACGGTTCACAGGCTCGACTATACGGATCGAGTTGGCAACGGCTCGACGTCATCAATGACTCAACTAGGCCATGGCGATCCGATGCGACATGGGCAACCATGGAGCTAGATCGCGGACAGTCGGTCGAGGTCCCGGTTGCCTAGCGCGATGGCGCTCAGTCGAGAGTCGAAGGGTGTGGATCCA
>CAWJGF010000007.1:0-14911 GCA_963842335.1 uncultured Thermoleophilia bacterium
GGTACTTGCGGTAGAGGGCGGTCACGCTTCGATTCAAGCAGATCCGGCCCGCGGGTCCGGGCGGGATTCCTGGATCCGCCCCAACCTTGCGCGACTCAGTCACACTGAGTCCCGATGACCGAAGCCGAGATGCTCGCCGAGACGCGTGCGTTCAACCAGGCACTCGAGGCGATCCTCGCGACGCAGCCTGCGATCCACACGCTCCCGCCCGAGGAAACACGCCAGGCCCGGCGGGACGGCAAAGGCGTTTTCCCGCCGCTCGTTTTCGTCGAGCACGCGCGCACGCTGTCGATTCCCGGCCGGTCCGGCGAGATCTCTCTCCGAATCGTGGAGCCCGAGCAACCGCGCGGCGCCTATCTGCACCTCCACGGCGGTGGCTGGACGATCGGCTCGGCCGACGGGCAGGACACGCTCCTGTGGGAGATCGCCCAGGCCACCCGTCTCACTGCCGTGAGCGTCGAGTATCGACTCGCCCCTGAGCACCCGTTTCCGGCGGCACCCGATGACTGCGAGGACGCAGCCCTCTGGCTGATCGAGAATCACACGGGCCGGTTGGCGATCGGTGGTGAGTCGGCGGGCGCGCATCTCGCCGCGTTGACGCTGCTCCGTCTGCGTGACCTGCACGGGATCTCGCCGCGAACGTTCGCCGCGGCGAACCTCGTCTTCGGCGTCTACGACCTGACGGGCACTCCGAGCCATCGCCTCTGGGGTGATCGCGAGCTCCTGCTCTCGAGCCCCGTGATGGACTGGTTCGCCGACTGCTTCTTGCCGGGCATGGCCGACGAGGGCCGCCGGTCGCCGACGGTCTCGCCGCTCTACGCCGAGTTGCACGACCTGCCGCCCGCACTCTTCTCGTGCGGCACGGCCGACCCGCTACTCGACGACTCGCTGTTCATGGAGGCCCGCTGGCGGCAGGCCGGCAACGAGACGACGCTCTCGCTATGGCCGGAAGGGATCCACGCGTACACGGCATTTCCGATCGAGATCGGCCGGCGCTCGCGCGCCGAGCAGGTCGCGTTCCTAGGCGGTTCAGCCGACGCCGGTTGAGTGGCGCTCGCCGCCGCGCACCTCGACCTGTAGGCGGTTGCCCGGCGGGGCGAGCGGACAGACCCACCGAGGGTCGTACGAGCACGACGGGTTGTACGAGAAGTTGAAGTCGAGCACCAGCTTGCCGTTGCGCTCGCCGAGATCGGAGCCCTTCACGGTGTCGAGCAAGTAGCGTCCGGCGCCGTACGTCTGCTGACCGCTCGTCGCATCGGCGAAAGAGAGGTAGAGGCCGCCGCCGTACCCGTCGAGCCAGTACAGGTCGAGTGCATGCTCGACCTTCGAGAGCTCGAAGTGCACACTTGCAAAGCGCGTGAACGAGTACGGCTGCTCGCCGGAGGTAGCGATCTCGCGCCGTTCGCGTTCCGCGGGCTCGACCACGCCGAGCACACGCAGCGCGGGGTCGTAGTCGAAATAGGGAACGCCGTCGAACGACTCGCGCCGCTCGAGCGGTAACGGCGTCTGGGGATGGGAGCGGAAGAGCTCGTCGCGCACGTTGCGCCAGCGTCGCCATGCGCGTTCTGGGTCGGGCGCGCTGCGGACCTCCTCATACAACTCGAGGATCCGTCGCTTCCAGTCGAGGAGCGTCAGCTCGTCCATGCAGACGACCTTAACGACGACGACCCGCACGGCGAGGCGCGGGTCGTCGGTCCTACGAGTGGCTCGACCTGCGGGAACAGGCATTGAGCCACTCGCTGCGAGGGTAGCGCGCTGCGCCTCTAGAAGGCCGACGGGTGCAGGACGGGCACGAGCGACTGCCAGCCGGAACGCAGCACAGCGAGGAGTGACGGCGGGGTGATCACGACTGCTCGACTGCCCGTCGGACGGTGGACGCGCTCGTCGTAACCGGCCGCCGTCCAGCGCAACAACTCGTCGCCGCGCACGAGCCACGGAGCCTGGCCCGAGAGCACGAACGCGCCGTCGGGCAGCTCGTCCAGCGGCGCCTCGTGGTGCAGCTGCGTGCGCGTGCGGTGGTCGACGCGCTCGGCGTGCAGCCGGGCATCGATCGCGTCGGCGCCGAGCCCACCGGCGTGTAGCTCGCGCCAGATCGCGGTGAACCGCTTGTAGTCGACGTGCCGGCAGAGCGCGCACGGACGATGCCCGGCGGCGAAGGCCGTCGCCTCGTCGAGGAAGAACAGCTCGGTGAACTTCCCCGGCTGCAGCAGCGGGCTGCGATGCCAGCCGCGGAACTCGAGCTGACAGGAGATCCAACGTTTGCCGTTGAAGCGCCGCCGGATGCGGCCCAGCTCGTCGTGGAGGCAGCCTCGGTTGCCGTAAACGAGGCCACGGGCCGAAACGGCGACGAGCTCGCTGAACGGTGTGACGCGGTTCTGGCGCAGAAAACAGATCCTTCCGGAAGCGGCTACCCTTGGCGGCACAACCGAGCCCGCGCCGGCGCGCCTTGATCCTGTTCGCCAGCTCCTCCTCGGATCGTGATCTCACGATCGAAGGGTGCTGCATGATGGACGATTCAAAAGGCGAAGCCTACTGGCGTGAGCGTGCCGAGCAGCTCCAGTATGCACTCGACTCGCGAATCGTCGTCGAACAGGCAAAGGGTGTTCTCAGCGAGCGGGTCGGCCTCGAGATGGAGGGTGCGTTCGCCCTGCTGCGTTACGCCGCGCGGGGAGCCCAGGTGAAGATTCACGACCTTGCGCAGTCGATCGTTGATTCAGCCGAGACTCCCGAAGCGGTCGTTCGGGCGCTTGCCCGCCACGCTCCGGTGCTCTCGCGCGGAGCTCGCACCGAGCGCATGGTTCAGACCGAGGTGTTCTTCCGTGCGATCAATGAAGAGATCGCACAGCTCGACGGCAGCACCGCCACGCTCTACCTCTGCGAGTGCGGGAACCCCGTGTGCAAGGAAGGGATCAGGCTGACCCCTGATGTGGTTGCGCAGTTGCACGCAGCCCCACGCGACTTCGTCGTGCTTGCCGGGCACGAGATTCCGGACGTCGAGACCGTCATCGCGAAGAGCGACGGTTACGTGATCGTGCGCAAGAACAGGTAGCTCGCGCCCGAGGTTCGACGAGTCGACTACAAGCCGCTCTCGGCGACGATGCGACGCGACTTCACGCTCCGCTCGAAGGCCTCGAAGTCGCGCTCGTTCTGGTCGGCGTAGGCGATGGCGAAGTCGGCGATCGCGCAGTCGAAACGATCCCCCGCGCCGAGGTAGGAGGCGATGGCGATCCGGTCGCCCCAGCGCCCGTGCGCGCGGGCAAGCGTCGCCCCGCAGAGCCGCGCGTACGCGTTCGCCCCGGGCACGAGCATGCTCTCCACCTCTGCGGATCCCTTCCAGTCGTGGAGCTGGCGCACGTAGTAGTCGCGGTTCATTCCGTCCATTCCCTTGACGCGGATCCAACCCAGGAAGATGTCGCTCGCGGCCTGCATCAACCGCTGGCCGACGACCACGCGCCGCCCGTGGTGGGCGTGCTCGCTCTTGCCGACGAATCGCTCGAGCACCGACGTCTCGGCTTCCTTCGACTGCAGGAACAGCGGGTCGTTGTCGTCTCGGCCGACGAACAGATGGATCCAGGCACGGGTGCCGACGCTGCCGACGCCGACGACCTTGCGGGCGCTGTGTACGTACTCGAACTCCTCGATGGGGTGATGGTGGTCGGCCAGCGACCGCCGGTATCGCCTGACGAGCTGGCGCATCATCGCCTCCGCGTCATCGCTCGTCATATGAGGAGCGGCCAGATCGTCGATTGGCACGATGAGAGGAGGGTCGGCGACGATCTGCAACTTGCCGTCGATCTCGTCGGCTCGTTTCGAGAAGACGCGCATGCTGTCGCGCGCCCTGGCCTTCGCGACGTCCTTCTTCGCCCGCTTGGCGTCCCGCTTGCCCAGACGCTTCTCGGCCACCTCGGTACGAACCCAGTTCAGGACCTCGTCGATGTCGATGTGGTCGTACCAGGCCGCGAGCGTTCCGAGCCCGGCTGCCCGCCGCATCACCAACCGGTATTCGCGCACGCAGGCGGTGACCATGTCGCGTCGGTCGGTCGCGGCGAAGCCGCGGTCGCGGCCCATCACCTCGACGCTGGCTGCAAGCCGCTTCACATCCCATTCCCATGGCCCGGGAAGCGTCTCGTCGAAGTCGTTGATGTCGAAGATCAGGTCGCGCTCGGGCGAGCCAAACGCGCCGAAGTTCGACAGGTGGGCGTCGCCGCAGAGCTGGACGTTCACGCCAGATCGCGGCGTCTGGGCGAGGTCAGCCGCCATGATGCCCGCCGCCCCTCGGAAGAATGTGAACGGCGAGACGAGCATCCGGCCGTACCGGATCGGGACGAGCTCCGGGACCCGGCTCTCGGCCTGCTCTTCCAGGAGTGCGATCGGGTCCGGGCGGTCCGGCGCAGGCTTCCAGGAACCATGGCTCGACCTTGGAGCAAGATCGCGCGCGCTCTTACCGCGCGCGACGCGCTCATCGACGCTCAGGTGAGCGTTGCGCCTCGCGAGGGCGCGCTTCATCGTGCTCGTCGACTCGTCAGTAGCTGCGCTCTCGGTCACTCCGTCCTCCGCTCGGGAGCACGCATTATCCAGACTTGGTCAGGGGCTGTGCGCGGGCGACGGCGAGCTCGCCGTCACCCGCGCAGCGGCGCACCTTCGAGCACCTGTGGTCAGTCCTCACGCGAGATCGTGAACGTCTTTGTGTCCGTGTGACCGGGAGGCGAGTGCTCGTGATCGGCTACGCCCGCCCGCCGCTGCTTTTTCTGCACGGGCTACCGCATCGTCGCACGCATCTCCTCGGCTGAACGAAGACCTTGCTGAGCGTGCTCCTCAGCGTGCAGGTTGCGATCGGCTCGCCTCCTTCGTCGCTGGCCCAGCGTCATTGCGGCCCAGACCTTAGGCCTCAACGGGCGAGGCCGCAGCGGCTGCACCGGTGTCGCTTTGCCGCCAGCCGCGCGGCGCAGCGTTGACAACGGTCCGGCGCACGTGCCCGTCGTGCAGAGGCGGCTTCCCGGATCTCGTCGGGCGAGATGAGCAGCACCACGAGACCATCGTCGGCATCGAGCGACGCCAGGTACTCGTCGCGGCAGTGCTCGATGTCGCCGTGCTGCTCGACGAGCGCGGCGAGCGCGTAGAGATGACGGCGGTGCGACCTCATGGCCGCACCGCCGTCGGGCTGATCACCGCGGTCATCGTCCTGCCCTCGGAAACCGGCATCCCCTCGAGACGGCCGACGTCCTTGACGTCCTCCGCGAGCCGGGCGATCAGGTCGCGGCCGCGTTCGGGATGCTCGCGCTCGCGGCCGCGGAACATCACCACCGCCTTCACCTTCGATCCGTCCCGCAGGAATTCGAGTGCGCGATCTCGTTTCCAGGCGTAGTCGTGCGAGCCGATCTTCGGCCGCAGCTGCACCTCCTTCAGCGAGACGTGCACCTGGTTCCGCAGGGCAGCGCGAAGCTTGCGCTCCTCCTCGTAACGCCACTTGCCGTAGTCGAGCGCGCGGCAGACGGGCGGGTCCGCGGTCGCCGCGACCTCGACGAGATCGAGATCGTGTCCGTACGCGTACGCGCGCGCCTCCTCCGCGCTCATGATTCCGACTTGACTTCCATCCTCGGCGAGCAGCCGCACCGGCTGGTCGCCGATCTGTTCGTTGATCCGTGCGGTGACGCGTCTGTTTTGCGCGACGGCGCCACGCTTGCGTGCTTTTCTCAACCGGAGTCCTCTCTCGAACGGAAACGGGGACGCAGCGGCCACCACCGTTCGACAAGGACTTGTTGCTCTTACGTGCGCGCGGTCAGCGCGCGGCCGGGCCGAACGGGAGGGCTGCTGCACAGGTTGTGTGATCCATTGCGGCCCTCCTTTCGTTCGTGACGAGCCGAAGATCGAATATTACGCAAGGTGAGCCAGGACTTCCAGTCCCTTGCTAGAGATCGAATCCGTAGTCGGTACGGATGCCATACAGACACCGGCAAGCGAGACTGTGTTCGTAACGACCGCAGAGCAAGCTCACCCAACACTGCGAAGACTTGACAGAGGTCGTTCGGGAAGGCCCACAACGGGCCTTCCACTTTTTCCGTGGACCAGCTCAGCTCGGCGCGGCGGGTGGCCCTACCCGATGCACGACGGAGACGACCTCCTCGGGCCGGATCCAATCATTCGTGAGCTCGATACCGCCGGCCCGGTCGACGGCGTCGAGCATCGGCTTCGCCCATAGGTGCTCGAAGAGCACGAGCACCGCGCTCATGTTGTTCGGAAGGGCTTGGGTGACCCGGAAGACGTCGTCCTCGTCGAAGAGGTGGCCGTCGGCGAGCTCGGCCGCGCCGGCCATAGCGCCCTTCTCGATCCCGGCGGGTCCCGCGGCCGCGTAGCCGGCGAGGGCGCCGATGTAGGAGCCGAACGAGACCGCCTCCTGCCAGTCGAGGTCGCTCGCGGTGGTCACCATCACGTTGCCGAGCTCGTCCTTGCGCACCAGTAACAGATCGACGATGCGGACGATCCCCGCCTTCTTCAGCTTTTCGAGCTCCGGCAGGATCTCGCCCTTGAAGTGGTTGCCGGGGAACGCGAGGCTCGTCATCTGGATCGGCCCCATCGACTCCATCGGCGGCGGGTCGATGCTCTCGGGCGTCTCGGCCGGGTGTTCGATGTCTCCCATTGCAGTGAAACTTAATTGATCACGGCTGAGAAGGCGTACGCTCACTGACAAGTCCCGGAGACAGAGCGTCCAGCGACGCGCGCGCGGTAGCTATCGATGCAACGCGCCGCGAAGCCGGACGCGATACTGAGCTATGACGTCGATGGAGCTCGCCGCGGGCCTGTCACCCGATCCCGAGGACGAGCTCGTCCAGGTCGAGCTCGACGAGGCGCATCAGAAGCGCCGCCACGGGCGCGCGCGGATCATCGGGATCGTCGCGTCCGTCGTCGTCATCGCCGGTGTCTTCGTGTTCGCGCTGCCCCGCATCGCAAATTACGGTGACGTCTGGGACGTTGTGCAGGCCCTCTCGTGGCAGTGGCTCGTCACGCTCGCGCTCGCAACGCTGCTCAACCTCGTCACGTACGGACCGCCGCTCATCGCCGCGCTGCCGGGGCTCGCTTACCTTCGCGCCTCGCGTGTCACACTCGCGTCGAGCGCGCTCTCGTCGGTCGCCCCTGGCGGCGCGGCGGTCGGGATGGCGACGTCATTCGCGATGTTGCGTGCGTGGGGCTTCAGCGGGCGACCGGTCGGGCTCGCCGTGGTCGTTCAGAGCATCTGGAACCAGTTCGTGATTCTCGGCTTTCCGATCGTCGCGGTCGCCGCGCTGGCCGCGGAGGGCGGGCGGAACCGGACGCTCGAGCTCGTGGCGGTGATCGCGCTGATCGTCTTCGTGGTGGCGGTCGTCGGCTTCGCCGTCGGCCTCTCCAGCGCGCGCCTGGCGCGGCGCGTCGGTGACCGCGCCGCCCGCTTGATGAGCCGCGTGAAGCACCTCCTTCGGAAGTCGCCTGTGAAGTGGAACGGGACGTCGTTTGTCCGCTTCCGCGCCGAGACGATCGTGCTCATCCGCCGTCGCTGGCTGTACCTGACGGCCGCGACTCTCGCCGGACATCTGACCGTCTTCCTCGTCCTGCTCGCATCGCTGCGGGCGGTCGGCGTCGAGCGCGCCGAGGTGACAATCGTCGAGGCGTTTGCGGCGTGGGCGCTCGCCCGGATTCTGGGCGCGATCCCGATTACGCCGGGCGGCGTCGGCTTCGTCGAGCTGGGCCTGACCGGTGCCCTCGTCGCCTTCGGCGCGACGAACGCCGAGGCCGTCGCCGCGACGCTGATCTACCGCTTCCTGACTGTCGTGCCAACACTCGCAGTCGGCCTCCTTGCGGCAGCGACGTGGAAGGTCGGGCAACGCGCTCCAGCGCCGGAAGCGGCCTGATGACGAACTGGAGCAGTTGAAGCTGCGGTGACGTTCTGGTTCGCCGGCGGGGCGGCGGGCGGAGACGCAGGATGGCGATCACGAAGCGCCGCCAACGGAGCGCTTTGGTCGAGTCAGTACCCTGGTGCACTCGATGGGGCGCCAATGCTGAGGATCTGGGTAGCCGCACTTGCGGCGACGATCGCACTAACCACCACTGGGGCGGCAGCCAAGGCTCCCGCGCTGCCGCAGGCAACCGGGCACCGGACGGTGACGGTCGTCGCTCGCGGCATACCGACTCCGACCGAGTTCGCCGTCCTTGCCGGCCGGGTCTTCGTTGGAGGTTACGGCGACGAGAACCACACAAACGTGGCGGGTGGCGTCTACATCCTCGGCGGCGGCAAGGCGATCAGAGTGCCAGGCTCGCCGAAGCATGTGTATGGCCTCGCGGCCGCGAAGAAGACGCTCTACGTGAGCACCAGCCAGGCACTTCTCGCGTTGAGCGGCTGGAACGGCACGCGTTTTCATTCGACACGCGTCATCAGGACGCCGGATGGCTACGGGACCTTCCGGGCTCCGGCGGTCGGGCCCGACGGGTTGATCTATGTCGGAGCGAACACCGATCCGCCTCCACCGAAACCGAACGCCAGCGACTCGTTCTTGTCCGTCGATCCGGCAACCGGGGCGAGCAGGATCATCGCAACCGGGATCCGCCAACCGTGGCAGCCACTCTTTCTACCCGGCCGCGCACTCCCTCTCGTCTCCGATCTCAACCAGGACGACCTCGGCCCGAACCGCCCGCGTGATTACCTCCTCGCGATCAAGCGTGGCGCGAACTACGGCTTCCCCGCCTGCCCCGCGACCCCGAGTACCTGTGCGAACTACGCGCGACCGCTCGTCCAGTTCCGGGCCCATTCGTCCCCCATGGGGCTCGGTTACCTGAACGGCAAGGTCTACATCGCGCTCTATGGTGGCCTCGGCAAGGGCCCTGTTGTCGTGTCGATGCCGCCGGGCGGCGGTACGCCGACACCCTTCCTGTCGGGGTTCCCAGCACCCGTGATCGCTCTCGGCACTGCCGGCGGCAGCATCTATACCGGCGATCAGAGCGGCGTGATCTATCGCGTTACGCCCTGAGGGACTCCACACCGGAACGTAGAGCCGGAACGGCTCGGCCCATTCCGCGATGGCCAGAAGAGCTGCTCTGCTTCGGCGCGGGTGTGACGAAGTCGTTGACGGCGCTTGGGCCACGATCTACGTTGTCGTCGTGTCGCGCAGCGTCATCTGTATCTCGCGCGCAACCGGCTCCGGTGGGGAAACTGTCGGCCGCCTGGTGGCGGAGCGACTCGGCTTTCTGCACGTCGACGAGGAGATCGTTGCGAGGGCGGCGGCTCAGGGAGGGATCTCGCCCGGCGACGTCGCGGACGAGGAGCGTCGGAAGTCGCTGACGGCACGCATCCTCGGACCGATGTTCGATGGAGGCAGCAGCGCGATGGCGCTCGGCGTCTCCGTGCCGATGAAGACCGGAGACGAGCTCGGGAGCAGCGAAATCCAGTCACTGATCCGCGAGGCTATCGAGCAGACAGCCGCCCACGGAGACGTAGTCATCACCGCACACGCCGCGTCGCACGCGCTCGAACCGAGCGCAAACATCCTCCGCGTGCTCGTTACGGCGTCACCGGCGACTCGCGCACTTCGAATCAGCGAGCAGGATGATCTCGACATCGCCAAAGCCGAACGAACGGTCAAAGCGGCGGACGCCGCTCGGCACGATTATCTCAAGCGGTTCTACAAGGTGGCCGAGGAGCTCCCGACGCACTACGACCTGGTCGTCAACACCGACCTCATCTCGCTCGAACAGGCCGCAGCATTCGTCGTCGGCGCCGCCGAACAGTCGACTCTCGCAACACCGTCGTAAAACTCAGGACGGCCACAACACGGCCTTCGGCGAGCGGTGTAGCGCGTAGCAGCGTGGCTGCGTAGCCTTCAGGGCGTGCGCGAAGTCGAGACCGATTACCTGGTCGTCGGAGCAGGTGCCTCGGGGATGGCGTTCGCGGACACGCTGGCCGCGAACACGGACGCGGAGGTCGTGCTGGTCGATCGGCGTCACCGGCCGGGCGGTCACTGGCTGGATGCGTATTCGTTTGTGCGTCTCCACCAGCCCTCGGCGTATTACGGCGTTGAGTCGCGGCCGCTCGGTCACGACCGCATTGACGAGCACGGTCCGAACGCCGGCTTCTACGAGCGTGCGAGTGCGGCCGAGATCTGCGACTACTACTCGCGCGTTCTCGACGAGAACCTGCTGCCGACGAACAGGGTGCGGTTTTTCGGCATGAGCGATTACCGCGGCGGGAACGGCGACGGGCACCTGGTCGTCTCGCTGCTCGACGGCTCCGAAACCGTCGTCAAGCCGCGACGAAAGACCGTCGACGCGACCTACGTCCAGTCGGAGGTCCCGTCGCGTCACCTTCCCAGCTTCACGATCGAGCCGGGCGTGACGCTGATCCCGCCCAACGGCCTCGTCGATCTCGGCGAGGCTGCCGACCGCTTCACCGTTATCGGGGCGGGAAAGACGGCAATTGACACCTGCGTCTGGCTGCTCGAGGCGGGTGTCGACCCCGACCGTATCCGCTGGATCCGGGGCCGCGATCCGTGGCAGATCGACCGCACTTTCACGCAGCCGCTCGATCTGGTCGGGTCGTACATGCGGCTCCAGGCGCGCTGGGTCGAGGCGGCCGTCGCCGCCGAGGACGGCCACGACTTCGCGCGACGACTCGAGGACGCCGGGGTGTTCCTGCGGATCGACTCCTCAGTCGAGCCGCTGGCGTTTCGCGGCGCTACCGTCAGCGCTCGCGAGATCGACGCTGTCCGCACGATCGAGCACGTCGTACGAGCGAGGCGAGTTCGGAGCATCGGTCGCACCGCGGTCACCACCGACACGGACGATGTTGCGAGTTTTCCGCGCGAGGTCTATGTCGACTGCACGGCCCGGGGCGTTCCGGCCGCGCCTCCGCGACCGGTGTTCGAGCCGGGCCGCATCACGATCCAGTACGTGGCCATGGGCTTCCTGCCCTGGTGCGCCGCAACGATCGGATTCGTCGAGTCGATCGGTCTCGACGACGAGGAGGGGAACCGGGTCTGCCCGCCCGTCGTCTTCTCCGGCGACGTAGCCGATCTAGCTCGGCCGGCCTACGCCGCGATGCGCGGGCAGGTCGCTCGCGTCCGTCATGAGGAAGTCGGCCCCTGGAACGCCACCTCGAGGCTGAACCCCGCCCGAGCAGCGCTCGACCACATCGACGATGCGGACATCGCCGAGTCGCTCGCGTTCACGATCGAACACACGCACCTGGCGCTCAAGAACCTCGAGCGCTCGGCGACCGAGCACGAATTGCTCTGACGATGCGGTGAATCCCCAGGCCTCGCGGCGACGGACGTCGATCGTCATCGCCCGCGCGTCTTCGCGACGCGGTTCGCCGACGAGGTCGTTGCCGTTTCGAACGAAGGCGGCAACCTCTCCACCGCGAGCGGCTCGCCGCCCTGAGCTGAGACGAACGCCAGCTGTTGCGCAAGGCACTTAGCGAACCAGAGCTCGTCTGAACTTCTCGCCACCAGAGGCTTCTTTGTCTTGCATACGGAGGGGGCCCCAAGGGGCCTCCTCCACCGTTCGGGCTGGCAGAACGTCGCGACGATCTTCACCGTTCCGTGCGTGGACCGAGTGGGCGTGTAGCACGGCACGTCGTCGACTGCGGGTCTCGTCTTCGCATGGTCGTGGCTCGGCGGCGGTCTCATTGTGGCGACGGGTGTGGGTCTTGACGAGATCGCACGAAGGCACTGGCGTCTGGTCTCTCGTCAAGTGAGCATCCCTCGGCTGGGCCAGAATTCGGGAATGTCACCTGACCCGGCGACCGCGACGCCGCCGGTCGATGACTGAAATCGACACCCGCACGATGGACGCGAGCAGGATTAGGAGGATCACTACCGCCGGCATTGCGGGCATCGGCCACGGAACTGCGTCCACATCTCACACCGTAAGGAGGATGGTCGCGACGGAAAGCTCCGGGGTTCTGCGAGTCTCTACGTCACACGGATTCACGGCAAGAGCAAGCTTGCTCAACGGACTCCGAGAGGCGGCATGAAACTTCTTCTCACCTCGGCTGGCATCAAGAACACGAGCATCCACGACGCGTTGGTTGACCTCTTGGGCAAACCGATTGACCAGTCCAATGCCCTCTGCATTCCGACCGCGACGTATGCCTTCCCCGGTGGTGCTGCCAGCGCCTGGCGGCTGATCAACGGACGCGCTGCCTCGCCCCTGTGCGAGCTCGGTTGGAAGTCATTGGGAGTGCTGGAACTCACCGCGCTGCCGAGCATCGCGAGGACGATTTGGATCGACGCGGTCGAGGAGACGGACGCCCTTCTGGTGGGAGGTGGCGATCCCCTCTTCCTGTGCTACTGGATCCAGCAGTCAGGACTGGTCGACCTGTTGCCCTCGCTGAGCAACATGGTCTGGGTGGGAGTCAGCGCCGGGAGCCTGGTGATGGGGCCACAGGTCGGGCAGGGGTTTGTCTCTGGGAGCCCAGTCACCAGCGGTGACGACCGAGCGCTGGGCCTCGTCGACTTCGCAATGTTGCCGCACCTGAACCACGAGGCGATGCCAGACCACTCGATGGCCGCCGCGGAGGTCTGGGCGGCCGGTCTGCCGGTTCCGGCGTACGCAATCGACGACGAGACGGCGATCAAAGTGGTCGGTCGCACCATCGAAGTCGTCTCCGAGGGGAAGTGGCAGCTGTTCAATGCCCGCGCGAACGTGCGCGAAGTCTCGTAGACGACGCTGTCTCTTCGTCTGGGCGAACGTCCTCACGCCTGAGCAGTTACGACGACGGTGGACGGCACCACCGAGGCGACAGGCCCGCCTCTGAACTGGGCGTCGGCTCTAGCGCAACCGGAGGTCGTGCTCGTCGGAATTGCTCGATCGCGCCAGGATCTCCTCGACGACCGCTGACTTGGCGTCGGCGTAGTTCTGCGTGTACTTCCACGTCTGTCGTGCGAGTGCGCGCTTCGTCCTCTGGTAGAGCATGCGATCGGTTTCGCTTCTCCGCAGGTGATTACGGAAGCGCAGCAGTCGTTCGATCTCTTCGCAGCCTTCGGAGAAGACGTGGAGATTGACGACCGTGTCGGGGCCGTCGAAAAGGCGATGCTCGTGCCAATCGGGCTCTCGAATACGCAGTTCATATCCCCGAGCCTGGAGTGCTGAGACGTAGTCGGACTCGTTGCTGGAGTCGCTGACGACGGCGACGATGTCGATCTTCGGCTTCGCAGCGAGTCCCGGCACCGCAGTGGAGCCGACGTGCTCGATGAGCAGAAGCCGGTCACCCAACGCTGCCCGGATGCGTGCCGCCTCACGGACATAGAGAGCGGCCCAATCGGGGTCGTAGTCGACCAAGGTGATCGGCCCGTTGAGGGCTTCCGGCGGCTTGACGTGGGCCGCCGCAATCCTCTCGTCACTCGTAGCTTCGTCCACACCGGTGACCCTATCGTCGGCCAAAACGAAGCTCCAATCGCATGCGGGCTGACAGAGACGCTGCGCGCCGCCGGGCCGATCGACGAGTATTGGCTGCTGATCTGCCCGACGTGTTGGGCGGGGGGCGCAAGCGCTTCGCGGGCGCCGCCGCCAGCACCTTCACTGTCACCGACACCCGCAACGTGCCGCACCGTCCGGCATGGTGCTTCTCACCCTGGCGACGGCTTGAACGGCAAGCTCAGCATGACGTCGGGGCGCTTGCCGACCCACCCGCGGGGCCATGCTCACGCGGCGGGCCGATGGGGACGCGGACGGTGAATGGCTCGCCACATCGTCGGCGGCCATCACGAGATTAGTCTGTTCAGCGAGGTGGTTCGCGAGGCGTCCTTGAGCTCATGCCGCGTGCGATGTCTGCGAGTCGTACTTCGATGAGTTTCCTGACGAGCGCCTTAGGTAGCGGCTGATCGATCGGGAAGTGAACGGAGCTCTTGGTTGTCGTGTAGTGGTCGAGCTCATTGGGGAGCTGCTCGATGACCGAGCCGCTGAACGGCAGATAGCTGAGGTGATCCTTGAACGCGGCGAAGCCGGCGACTACCTTGCCGCCAACGCGGAAGGCCGGAACGCGATAGGAGATCACTTCCTCCGCTTCCGGGACGATCTCAAGAATCGTCCTCCGCAAACTCTCGAGCGTGCGGCGCTTCGACTGCTCGAGACCTCGTAAATACTCGTCGACGTCCTTTGCCGACACCGTCTCTAGTTTACGCCGCGGCAACGGCATACGACCCTCCTGCGCAAGTTGCCGTCTCTCTCCCGTGTACGCGTGACGCGCTCGTACCTCCGTGGTGAGGACGGGGTCGAGGGCTGGAGACCGATCCTGATCATCATCGGCTCTGGCGGCGTCTAGGTTACGGAACAGCACCGGGGACAGCACGACCTCGCCCGTTGGAACGAATCGCTCACCTGGCTTAATGATGCGGTTGCGGCCGTGGCGCTGCGATGTGAATGGGCGCACCTGGGATCGAACCAGGGACCTCTCGCGTGTGAAGCGAGCGCTCTCCCGCTGAGCTATGCGCCCCGAGGCGGCATTGTAAGCCAAGAACAACGAGGAGTCGCCCCGCACGACCGCCGGCGGAAACCGGTCGCGCTCAGAGGACATCCCAAGGATCCTTCAGCGGCGGGGCGAACTCTTCCATTCTGGCGAGGTCGGCCTAAGATCAGAGGCAACTCGACACCGCTTGTTCGCGTTCTCGCCCCTAAAGGAGCCCATCTTGAGGAATGTCCTCGCCCTCTCAGCGATCATGCTCGCTGCCGTCCTCGCCGTCAGCGGCGCCGCCACCGCCGGCCCGAACGGCAACGGCCCGAAGCGTGACGGCAACCACGGTCACTGGTACAAGCGGGCCTGCGACATCCCAGCCGCAGGCGTAGCGGCCTGTGATGCACAGGTCGTGACGGACAGCGCCGGCCAGCCGCTCGCATCTGCCGTGACGCCATCCGGCATGAGCCCAGCGCAGTTCCACGGGGCGTATTCGCT
>CAWJGF010000008.1:0-46766 GCA_963842335.1 uncultured Thermoleophilia bacterium
TCGAAAGACCCCGGAGCCCCGCGGCGATGCGGGCTTCTCTGCCTTCAGGTGCTCCCAACCTGCGGGCATCGTGAAGCGTGGCCGACCGAGATGGTGACGTCGCCGTCCGAAGGCGCGATAGTTGGGTGTGATGGCGGAGCAGCCGACTGGAACGGTGACGATGTTGTTCACGGACATCGAGGGGTCGACGAGGTTGTTGGAGCGGCTCGGTCCTGATCGGTACCTGGAGGCGCTCGCGCTGCATCGGCTGCTTCTTCGGGAGGCGTTTGGGCGGCATTCCGGGTACGAGGTCGATAACGAGGGCGATGCGTTCTTTGTTGCGTTCGCGAGCGCTGAAGAGGCGGTCGCGGCGGCGGCGGCGGGGCAGCAGGCGCTTGCGCGGACGGATTGGCCGGACGGGGACGAGATTCGGGTGCGGATGGGTGTGCACACGGGCCGGCCGCTGGCTGCGCCGCCGAAGTATGTGGGCCTGGATGTGCATCAGACGGCGCGGATCATGGCTGCGGGCCACGGCGGTCAGGTGCTTGTTTCGCAGGCGACGCGCGCGCTCGTCGACGGAGACCTGACGGATCTCGGGGAGCACCGGCTGAAGGACTTCGCCGAGCCCGTGACGATCTACCAGCTCGGCGAAGTGCGCTTCCCACCCCTCAAGACGATCTCCAACACGAACCTGCCGCGGCCGGCGTCCTCCTTTGTCGGGCGTGAGAGGGAGACGGCTGAGATTGCGGAGCTGGTGCGCCGGCATCGGCTCGTCACGCTGAGCGGGCCGGGCGGCTCGGGCAAGACGCGACTCTCGATCGAGGCGGCAACCGAGCTCGTCGGAGAGTTCAAGGCCGGCGTGTTCTGGATCGGCCTTGCGACGGTGCGCGACCCGACCCTTGTCCTCGAGACGGTCGGGCAGACGCTCGGGGCGAATGATGGCCTCGCCGATGAGATCGGCGAGCGCGAGCTGCTGCTCTTGCTCGACAACCTGGAGCAGGTCGTCGAAGCGTCGGCCGAGCTCGCCTCGCTCGTCGAGGCCTGCCCGAACCTCCATCTGCTCGTGACCAGCCGCGAGCTCCTCCGCGTGCGGGGCGAACTCGAGTACCGCGTCCCGCCGCTCGCCGAGCCCGAGGCCGTGACGCTCTTCTGTGAGCGAAGTGGACTCGATCCGGGCGAGGCGACGGCCGAGCTCTGTCGCCGCCTCGACAACCTCCCGCTCGGCGTCGAGCTCGCCGCGGCCCGCACTGCGGTGCTCACGCCGCCGCAGATCCTGGACCGGCTTGCCCAACGGCTCGATCTGCTGAAGGGCGGACGCGATGCTGAAGCGCGCCAGCAGACGCTTCGCGCGACGATCGAATGGTCGCACGACCTCCTCGCCGACGATGAGAAGCCGCTGTTCGCACGCCTTTCGGTCTTCGCGGGAGGCTGCACGCTCGACGCGGCCGACGAGATAGTCGCGGCGGACGTCGACGGGCTGCAGTCGCTTGTCGACAAGAGCCTCGTGCGGCGCACCGGCGAACGGTTTTGGATGCTCGAGACGATCGGGGAGTTCGCCCGCGAGCAGCTTGCGGCGGCCGACGACGCCAACGCGATCGGTCGCCGGCATGCGGAATGGTTCCTCGCGCTCGCCGAAGAGGCCGAGCCGTACCTGAAAGGAGCCGAGCAGGCTTCGTGGCTGCAGCGCCTGGAGGACGAGCACGACAACTTCCGCGCGAGCCTCGAGTGGTTCTTCGACTACGGCGATGTCGAGGGCACGGTGAGGCTGGCGGGGACGCTGTGGCTGTTCTGGTACATGCACGGCCACGTCACGGAGGCCCGCCGCTGGATGCGACGAGCGCTCGACGTCGCCCCGGACGACCCGTCAGCGGCCCGCGCCGACCTGCTCTACGGCGCCGGCTACCTCGCCTGCGAGCAAAACGAGAACGAGGAGGGCATCGCCCTCCTGGAGGCGAGCTTTGCATGCGCGAAGGAGGCCGGAGCATCCGCGACGGCCGCGATCGCCGCGGCGGTCCTGTGCTCCATGCGGGCCGAGACCAGCAGTAGCACGTCAGATCGTCGGGCGGCAGTGGCCGTGGGCGAGGAAGCGGTCGCTCTCGCGCGCGCGGCAAGCGACGACTTCGTGCTCGCGATCGCACTCAACAACCTCGGTGGGGTGATGGCGCTGCTCGGAGACAACGAGCGGGCGGCGGCTTACTTCGACGAGAGCCTCGCCGTGCGGCGCCGGCTCGGCGATCTCTCGCGAATCGCGTTGTCGCTCGCCAACGTTGCCGCGATGGCGCTCCAAGAAGGAGAGACAGCAAAGGCTGCCGCCATGTTCGCCGAGGCGGCCGAGATCGCCACCGCGATCGGCGACAAGAGACACATCCTCTTCGCGCTAGCAGGGCTCGGCCGGGTCGCCTACCGCGAAGAGAGATGGGAGGACGCAGGCACGCACACGCGGGAGAGCCTGCGCCTTGCGCAGGAGCTCGGGATGAAGCTACCTGCGGTGGAACTGATCCTCGGCCTCGCCGGGATCGCCACGGCCATGGGAGACACGGCACAGGCTTTGCGGCTTGCCGCCGCAGGTGCGATCCAGCTCTCGCTTCTCGCGCCTGACGGAGCCGAGTACGTCGAATACCAGGACGTCATCGAAGCGCGTGAAAGCCCGCTGCGACCCCGAAACGTGGGAGCAGGCCTCGGTCGAGGGTGCGGCAATGACCCTCGACGAGGTCGCGGACTTCGCACTCTCCTCCGCCTGACGCTTGGCTACGACAGCGCAGCGCAGACGTCGAACGGGTTCTTGTCGGTCGTACTCACGAGCGTCAGGACACCATCAGCGGAGACCGACAAGACCGTGTGCCCGGTGTAGATCAACGTCGCCGGCCCCCGCGGGTTGAACCGAGCGTTGTAGAGCACCATGACTGAGCCGTCGAGCGTCAGGTCGGAAGTACCGTCCGGATGAAATAGCTGCGTGGTCGGACCGGAGACGTTGACGACCAGCGACTTTCCAGTATCGACGTTCGTCACCTGCGCCTTCAGAGCGCCTTCGACCGTCACGCGGACGTCTCCGTTTGCGTCGGCCGGGTACGTCTTGATGAACTGGTTGTTCGTCACAGGCGTCCCGGCAAGCGGGAAGCTGCACACGCGCCCCGCCCGGAAGCTGAAGGACTGCTGGTCGTCGGTGACCGCGACTTTCGTCGGTTTGCCGTCTGCCGCCGAAAGCGTTGCCGGGTAGACGAGCAGCGCGATTGCCGACCCACTCGCCGCGAACAGCAAAAACAGCTTGAGTCTCTTCACTCTGTCTCCCTCTGGAGTCGCCGCAAGCCGCCGGTCGGAGATGTCTGCAATCGCCGGACTTCGTGGCCAACGCTGACACATTCTCGCGAAGCGGTCAACCCGACTCGCCGACGAGGGAGACCTGTCGTCCCAGCCGCTGGCCTCCTCGATTCTTACCTCGCTGGCGCGCCGACTGGCGCGCAGTTGGGTTCAGATCCATTGGCAGAGGCGAACGAGGCTGGTCTTGAGAACCGCCGACGGGGCAACCCGTCCGTGGGTTCAAATACCACCCCCGCCGCTCCAAACGCCGAATCGCACAGTCGGCGCCGAAGGGTCAGGACGGTGGACGCCAACCTCGGGGCAGCGTTGTCTGACCCACCTCGATCACGTAGCCGTCGGGATCGCGGATGTAGCAGCGGATCTCGGTCTCGTGCTCCTTCGGCGGCGTCAGGAACTCGGCGCCCCGCGCTTTCCACTCGGTGTAGACAGCCTGGATGTCTGCAACTCGGATGTTGAGGAAGCTGCTCACCCGATCTGGGTCCGGCGGAGTCTCGAGCGTGACGGTCGGCTTGTCGTCCGTCGGGCCTCCTCCGACGTTGATGATGATCCAGCTGTTGGCCAGTGCGACGTAGGTCACCCCGTCATTCGCCTCACCGGAGATGACCGTCTTGCCGCCGAGTACTTCGGTGTAGAAGCGTCGGGAACGCTCGACGTCGTCTGAAACGATGAAGTGGGCCACGACCATCTCCTCGTCGATGGTGCTCATGCTGACCTCCTTTGGTTTGCATTGACTCCTTAGTCGCGCGTCTACTTGCCGAGCATCACTTCCGTGGCCTTGATCAGGACGGTCACGTCGTCGCCGGCCGCGAGCTCGAGCTCCTCGGCGCTTGCCCGTGTGATCGCGGCGGTGAGCATCTGCCCGCCGACGTCAACGGTGATCTCGGACATGATCGTGCCGAGCTTCACGTCCTTCACCGTGCCAGCGAGCTGGTTACGCGTGCTGAGCTTCATCGTCCGCTCCTTTCGTTTGTTCTTGTGGCGACCATCCCGGTAGCATCGAAGCCAGATGAGCGAGGTGCGTCCCTCAATCGCCGAGAGCGATCGCGTGACCGATGTGATGCTCCGCGACCCCAAGACCGTACCCTGGGATGCCACCGTCGCGGAGGTGCGCGACATCCTGGCGAAACCGAGCGTCGAGCTGCTGTTGCTCGCCGAAGGCAAGCACTTTCGCGGCGCGATCGCGCACGTTCCCGACAACGCTGATCCGCAGTCGCCGGCTCGCGATTTCGCCGACCTGAGTCCCGAGACGATCTCGCCGACCGAGACGGCGGCGGTTGCCTTCGAGATGACCGCGCGGAACCCGCAACGCCGGGTCGTCGTTCTCGACGACGACGGGATCCTGCTCGGTCTCGTCTGTGTCGACCGCACGCTGACGCGGTTCTGCGGCATCGCGACGCGACGACCCTCGTCGTCGTCCAGTTGATTTAGGGCTTGCCGACGTAGGGGCGCACCGCGCCGACGAATGAGAATCCGTAAGCCGGGTCGCTGAGGCTCGAGATCTTGACGACGTCGCCGGTGTGTGGGGCCTGGATGAAACGACCGTCGCCGATGTAGATGCCCTCGTGTTGGGGCCCAAGTGTCGCGTTCTGGTCGAAGAAGAGCAGGTCGCCCGGTGCGAGTTGGGCGAGCGGGATCTGCAGCCCTTCGAAGTATTGCGCGCCCGTGTAGTGGGTCAGCTTGACGCCCAGTTGGGCGTAGACGTACATCGCGAGGCCGGAGCAGTCGAAGCCCGTGACCGGCGAGGCTCCGCCCCAGACGTATGGGACTCCGAGGTACTGCTCTGCGATCGCGACGGCCTGCTCGCCGATCGAGCCTTTGCCAAGAGCGGGGGGCGGCACGAAGTCGACGGCACCCGGGGCGTCCGCGGAGAGACCAAGGACGGCGAGCGGATCGAACGAGCCTGCTCCGGGCCGCTCGCTGGGCCGTGCGGCTGTCGCCCGGTTGACAGGTGTGCCGATGAGGATCTCCGTTCCCGGCGCTGCGCCGGTTGCCTGACTCTGAACGACGAGCCGTAGCGCGACCCGTCCGACACTGCCGCCCGAAACCGCGGTCTGGTCGACGATCAGGTAGCCGAGGCTTCCGAGTGGAATCAGCTTGTTCGGCGCCGGGGTGAGAACTCGACCAGCCGCCGCGATCGTTCCGAGCGAGTCCCGACCGTTGCCGAACACGTCGACTTCGCTCACGTTGACCATTCCGCCGAGCAGCTGGATATCGGTGAGCGAAGCGCCCGTCGCGGAGGTCATCGCGCTGCCGATGTGCACGAGCGAGCCGTCGCTCGGAAAGTTGAAGGCCGAGTCGCTTCCGACCGCAAGCACACGGCCACTCGGGCCGATCACCTTCGCATACGTGCTGCTGGCGAACGCTGCGGGGGCGAGGAAGAGCGCCGCAAGCGTCACCGCTACGAGGCCGACTTTCATCCGTCGGAGAGTAGTAGGTCTGCCGCGCCGGCGACCGCCACCTTCCGTACGGGGATGCCGCCCAGGCGACAATCAGGGGGATGGGTGAGTCACGTGATGCGCTTCGAGGTACGTTCGAGAAGGTCGCTGACCGGTACGACGCGGCGCGCCCTGCCTACCCGGCCGAGTTGTTCGACGATCTCGTCGAGATCGCGGGCCTGCGGCGCGGAGACCGTCTCCTGGAGATCGGCTGCGCGACCGGCAAGGCGACTCGCCCGCTCCTCGAGCGTGGGTTCTCGATCGTCTGCGTCGAACTGGGTCAGGAGCTTGCGGCGCGGGCGCGAGCCAACCTCGCGGGGTGGCCGGTCGAAGTCGACGTCGCCACATTTGAGGACTGGGAGGGGCAACCCCAGAGCTTCGACCTCGTCTACGCGGCGACCGCCTGGCACTGGCTCGACCCTGGGATCCGCTATCGCAAGGCGCATGCGCTGTTGCGGCCAGGTGGCCACCTCGCGTTCTGGGGCGCGTTCCACGCCTTCCCCGCGGACGTCGATCCGTTCTTCGGCGAGATCCAGGAGGTGTACGACGCCATCGGCGAAAGCCACGACGGCGAGTGGCCCCCGCCGGCGCCTGACGAGGCTCCGGACGCGAGCGAGGAGATCGTGGCGACCGGACTCTTCGACCACGTGACGGTTCGGCGCTACGTCTGGGCGCTGAACTACTCGGCCGACGAGTACATCGCCTTGCTCGACACCTTCTCCGGCCATCTCTCGATGGACGAACCGAAGCGAGAGCACCTGTACCGGGAGGTCCGGCAACGGATCGGCCGCCGTGAGGTCCCGCGCGTGCGGCGGCACTGGCAAGCGATCCTCCACGTCGCCCGCCGCGCGACCTGACGGCCGATCCCTTCGAGCCTGACGGCGCCGGTCCGGACATCTCCTTCGCGGACATGTCTCGGGGACTGTCCCCACGACATGTCCGAAAGAGGCGCGTCGGCCGTGCGCGCGGGGCTGGACGACTCGCCGCAATCCGGCTGTGCGACTGCACCTGAGTTGCCCTGCCCTCTCGGGACGTGTCCGGGGGACTGTCCCCCGGACCTGCCCGAAACAGACGTCCTAGCGTCGACGCAGGGCCACGCGACGCGAACGCTCGTCTGCCCGTCGCCGGCTGAGACCCGCTCAGCTGCTGAAGCCGGTGATCGCGTCGCCGGCGATATAACTGGCGCTCGCCGGCCTGCCGCCGCAAGCCGGGCTCTACACCCTGCTCGTCACGCTCGGCGCGTACGCGATCTTCGGAACGAGTCGCCACGTCGTCGCCGCGGGCACCTCGGCGGCCGCGGTGCTGGTCGCCTCGGGGGTCGCCGATCGTGGCCCGGTCAACCCGGCCGAGTACGCAACCCTCGCGGCCGGGCTCGTGCTTCTGTGCGGTCTGCTGTTCCTGGGGGCCGGGTTTCTCCGCCTCGGCTTCATCGCGCAGTTCCTGTCGAAGCCCGTGATGGAAGGCTTCGTCTTCGGCCTCGCGATCTTCGTCACGGTGAGCCAGTTGCCAAAGCTCTTCGGCATCGCGAAAGGCGACGGCGACACCGTCCGGCAGTTCGTGCACCTGGTCACACATCTCGATGACACGAGCGGCGCGACGTTGGCGGTCGGCGGCGCCGCGCTCGTGCTGCTCTTCGGTGCCGAGCGGCTCGCCTCGAGGCTTCCCGGCGGCCTTGTCGCGCTCGTGCTCGGAATCGCGGTGAGCTCGGCGTTCGATCTCGCGAGCCACGGTGTGGCCGTCGTCGGCACCGTGCCCAGCGGGTTGCCGTCGGTCGGGATCCCGGACATCGCGGCCGGAGACGCGCTGGCGCTGCTCGCAGCCGCCGGCGGGATGGTCCTCGTGATCTTCAGCGAGTCTCTCGGAGCAGCCGAGACGTTCGCTGCCAAGCACGGATACGAGATCGACCCCAACCAGGAGCTGATCGCCCTTGGCGCCGCCAACGTCTGCTCGGGTCTCGTGGGTGGCCTGGCCGCCGGCGGAAGTCTCTCGCAGACGGCGGTCAACGACGGTGCGGGCGCGCGCTCGGAGATGTCGCCGGTCGTTGCAGCGCTGCTGGCACTCGTCACCGTTCTCCTCTTGACGCCGCTCTTCAAGAACCTGCCCGAGGCTGTGCTGGCAGCGCTGATCATCCACGCCGTCTCGCACCTCATGAAGGTGAGCGAGCTCAAGCGCTACCACGGCGAACGACGGCCCGAGTTCTGGCTCGCGCTCGCGACTCTTGTCGGCGTGATCACGCTCGACGTCCTCCCGGGGCTCGTCATCGGCATCGTCTCGATGCTGCTGCTCGTCGTCTACAACGCCAGCCGGCCGCACCTGAGCGTCCTCGGTGCGGTTCCAGGCACGCCCGGCGCCTATGGCGACATCGGGCGCCACCCGGACTACACGCCGATCCCCGACATCCTTGTCCTGCGCCTCGAAGCGCCGCTGTTCTACGCGAACGCCTCACCCGTGCGGAACCGCATCAAGGTGCTCGTCGGAGCGGCCGATCCGACACCGCGCGCCGTGATCTTGGATGCCGGCGTCAACGGCGACCGCCTCGACATCACCGGGGCAGAGACCGTGATCGAGCTCGTGACCGAGCTCCACGCGGCGGGCATCGACATCGCGCTCGCCGAAGTCCGGCTGCGGTGGTCGCAACGGCGCGCCGAGCGGGGCTGCTGACCGCGTTGGGAGACAACCGGGTCTTCCACACCATTCAGGAGGCCGTTGAGGCGCTTCAGGCGCCCTGACCGGTCCATCCCGACGGCAAGCGGGTCGATAGTTAGGCTTCCGCCGATGGACGACGACCAGCCGGTGAGCTTCGAAGAGGTGACTGCCCGGCTCCTGTCGCTCGCGCAACAGAGCGGCGGCACGGTGACGGCGGCCCAGGTCGAGGACGACGACCGGCTCTCTCGCGACGAGAATCTGACGTCGGCAGCTGCCCGGGCACTCGCGAGCAGCACGAACATCTTCTCGTTCGACGAGCCTGACGACGGCCGTCACTGGTTTCCGTTCTCGGGACTGACCGTCGGCAACCTCCGCGCAGACGACGTCTAAGACCGACTGGCCGCGACCCGCATGGATGAACGCGAACGCCGGATGGCGCAGAACGAGGTGCTCTTCCGCGAAGTCAACGAGCGCGTCAAGGACATCGCCGTCAAGCTGGGTGACGACGGCGGCTACGAGTATTTCTGCGAATGCGCGAACAAGGACTGCACGTTCCGCGTGTCCCTGAGCCTCGCCGACTACGAAACGATCCGGCGTGACCCCAGACAGTTCGTCGTTCTGCCGGAGCATTACACCCCGGAGATCGAAGACGTGGTCATTGAGCGCGACCGCTTTTGGGTGGTGCGGAAGTCCGGCGATGCGGGCGAGTACGTCGAAGAACGGGATCCACGCACCCGCGACGACGCGGCTTCCTAGCCCGCACTCTCGCGAAATCCACTCCGCGGCCGATCGGCCCGCCGCAGCGGCTTCATACGATCGGGATGATGTGACCGCTCGCGTCGGCCCCCATGCTCGGTGGCGGATGTCCGAGCCCTCCGTCCCGCCCACCGCCACCAGCGCCCCGAGCGGGCCTCCACCTCTGAGTAGAGGCCGCCGGATCACCGTCTGGGTCCTCATCGTCCTTGCATCGGTGCTCGGGCTCGCCTCGATCCTGACGACCTGGGTGAACCGGCAGGCGCTGGACAACACCTCGTGGAAGAAGGCGAGCACCCGGGTGATCCAGGACAAGGAGGTGCAGCACGCGCTCTCGGTGTACCTCGTCAACCAGGTCTACGACAACGTCGACGTCAGCGGCTCGATCGCGCAGGAGCTGCCGCCGAATCTCCAAGGTCTCGCCGGGCCGATCGCCGGCGCCTTGCAGGAGCCGGCTTCCCAGGCGGTGACGTTCATGCTCGGGCGTCCGCGCATCCAGCAGCTCTTCGTGAACGCAAGCGTGGTCGCACACGAAAAGCTCGTCAATGTGCTCGAGAACAAGACCGGCAATGGCATCTCGACCGGCAACGGCGTGGTCACGCTCGACCTCAGCCAACTCGTCACGGAGCTCGGCACCCAGCTCGGTCTGCCCCAGAGCGCTCTCGCGAAGATCCCGCCGAACGCCGGGATGATCACCGTGATGAAGTCGGATCAGCTGTCTGCCGCGCAGACATCCGTCCAGGCCCTGAAGGCACTCAGTGCGTGGCTGCTCGTGCTCGTGCTGTTCCTGTTCGGCCTGGCGCTCTATCTCGCCCGCGGCATCCGCCGGGAGACGCTTCGCAACATCGGCTGGGCCTTCGTCATCGTCGGCCTGATCACGGTCGCGATCCGTCAAGTCGCGGGGAACTACGCGGTCGGTGCGCTCACCGCTGATCCGTACAAAGAGCCCGCGCACCACGTCTTCCTGATCGCGAGCTCGATTCTGGGTGAGATCGGCTGGTCGATCTTCGCCTACGGCATCGTCGGCGTCGTCGGGGCGGCGCTCGCGGGTCCGACGCGCTACGCGACCGAGTTCCGCCGGTTCATCGCCCCGGCGTTGATCTACCGGCAGGGAATCGTCTGGCTCGGGGCGGGAATCGTCTTCCTGCTGCTCGTCCTCTGGGGCCCGACGCACGCACTGCGGACGCTCTGGGGCGTCGTCCTGCTCGCCGCGCTTGTTGCACTTGGGCTCTGGGCCTTCCGACGGGAGACGGTGCGCGAGTTCCCGTCGAGTGAGCCTGTCGCGCCGGCCGCTGCCGCCTGAGCGAGCGCAGCACGGGCTCGATCAGGGCGCGACGCCACCGGCTCGCCTCTCTCGGCGTCTCCAGAGCGTCGCATTCAGCACGGCCGAGGCGATCGCGAGGCGGCTGAGCAGGAAGAGGCCGAGCAGCAGCGCGGCGGCAACGCCGAGCGCTCCGTACGTGCCTTCCTTGTTGGCTGCCTGAGGGCCGATGAAATACGCGGTGACGAGGTGCAATGCCTCGGCGCCGACGGCGAAGAAGAGCGACCCCGGAATCAGGTGGCGCCAGCCCGCCTGACCATGCGGCAAGAGCAGCGAGACGAGGAGCCAGAGTGCGGCATACGGCACGAGCACGGCCAGCGTGACGAGCGCTCCGCCACCAGCGCTTCGATCGCGGGCGGCGTTGGCGAGACCCGAGATGACGAAGAAGCCGATCAGCGCAGCCAGGAGCTCGGCGGTCGCCTGCAGATTTGGCTTGCGCACCGACGCGCGATCGTCCTCCCAGATCAACCGGTGCGTGACGAGAAGCGCGCGAAGGACGCTACGCGTTGCATAGAGAAGCAGCGGCACGCCGACGAGCAGTGCGTACCAGCGAGCGGAGCTCTTCGCCGATCCTGCGACCGAGCTCGAGACGAGCCCGGCCAGGCCCATCGACTTCGCGGCCTGCCTGGGTGAGTCCGACTCCGCCGCCGCGGCGAAGCCCAGGCCCGCGATCGAGACGAGCGCGAGCGGGAGCAGCCAGATGAAGAGCCGGTAGGCAAGCGCGCCTGCCATGATCCCCCCGCCGATCTCGGCGTCACGATCGACGATCTCGAACGTCGCATCGACCGACCGGTGGTGGTTGCGCTCGGCCTGTGCCCGGTCCGCCAGGTGCTTCGCGGTCGTGCTCGCTCGCACCTTGGCGGCCCGCACTCGCACCCGCGCGGAACGTGCGTCGGGCGGGTCTGGCGCGCCGCTCATCAGCGTTCCCGCCTCAGCGGCTGTTCGGGCTCAAGCTGTGCGTACCGGCGGTATCAGCGCGCCGATGATCCAGAAGAGCGGGAAGAAGAAGCCGCAGATGAACATGAACCAGTGGCCCTTCCTCAAGGTCATGAGCCCGAGGGTGATCCAGAGCACGATGTAGAGAACCACGCCGATGCCGCCGAGAAAGATCCACATGTCTACGTCTCCAAGGGTTGTTGTGCCGTACACGCTCGCTGGAGCGTGTCACCGTCACATCATCCGATCAGGATGACCGTTCCGAGCCGACTGAGATCGCCGTCAGACGATCGTCAGACTCCCTGTGCTCTGCTGCCTGACGTGATCGAAGCCGAGCACCTCACGAAGGACTACGGCGACAAGCGGGCCGTCGACGACCTGAGCTTCTCGATCCGGCCCGGCATCGTGACGGGCTTCCTCGGCCCGAACGGATCGGGCAAGTCGACGACGATGCGGCTGATTCTCGGGCTCGACAGGCCGACTGCCGGGCGGGTGACCGTGAACGGAAAGCTCTACCGCGACCATCGCGCGCCCTTGCACGAAGTCGGGGCGCTGCTCGAGGCACGCTCGATCCACACGGGTCGATCAGCGTTCAATCACCTGCTTGCGCTCGCGCAGACGCACGGCATCTCGCGGCAGCGCGTCGATGAGCTCATCGATCTCGTGGGTCTGCACGAGGTCGCGCGCAAGCGCGCCGGCAAGTTCTCACTGGGCATGGGGCAGCGGCTCGGCATCGCAACTGCGCTGCTCGGCGACCCACACACGGTGATGCTCGACGAGCCGGTGAACGGGCTCGACCCCGAAGGGATCCACTGGATCCGAACGATGCTGAAGCAGCTCGCCTCCGAGGGGCGCACCGTCTTCGTCTCGTCGCACCTGATGAGTGAGATGGCGCTGACCGCCGACCACCTGATCGTGATCGGCCGGGGCAAGCTGATCGCCGACACGAGTGTCGCCGACTTCGTTGCAGGAGCGTCGAAGCAACTCGTTCACGTTCGTTCGCCGCAGGCGAGCGATCTCCAGCGCGTGCTCGCCGGCCCGGGCGTCGAGGTCATCGTGCTCGAGCCCGGTCTGCTGGAGGTGCGCGGGCTGACGGCGGAGCAGGTCGGCGAACAAGCTGCGGCGGCGAGGATCGTGCTCCATGAGCTGACGCCGCACCAGGCCTCGCTCGAGGAAGCGTTCATGGACCTGACCCGTGACGAGATCGAGTTCAAGGCCGCCGAGCCCGGCCTGGAGACGGCTGCATGAGCACCGTCGCCGCCACCGGAGCAGCGCCGGGCGTCCGCGTGACGCAGCCGCGCGTCATCCGTTCCGAATGGACGAAGCTGCGGAGTCTTCGCTCGACTCGCTGGTCGCTGCTCATCGCGACGGTCTTGACCATCGGCTTCCCGATTCTTGCGGCGGCGGTCATCTCGGCCCACTGGGGCCACCGAAGCCCGTCGGACCGGGCGCACTTCAACCCACTCGACGTCAGTCTCATCGGCTCGCAGATCGCACAACTGGCGATCGGCGTACTCGGGGTCCTCGTGATCACCGGTGAATACTCCACCGGGATGATTCGCGCCTCGTTCACCGCGGTCCCCAAGCGGCTGCCGGTCCTCTGGGCGAAGACGTTCGTCTTCGCGCTCGTCACGTTCGTCCTGATGCTGCCGGCCGTGCTGATCGCGTTCTTCATCAGCCAGTCGATCCTCTCGCGACACCATGCGCAGACGTCGTTCTCAGATCCGCACGTTGCCCGCGCCGTGATCGGCGCGGCGCTCTACCTCACCGTGATCGCAGTGTTCAGCCTCGCGCTGGGAACGATCCTTCGGAACACCGCTGGTGGCATCGCGACGTTCGCGGCGATTCTCTTCGTGATCCCACCGCTCATGAACGTGCTGCCGCAAAGCTGGAACGATGCCGCGTCCCGCTACCTGCCGAGCAATGCCGGGCGCGCAATCCTGAGCGTGACGAGGGACTCCGGGAGCCTCGCGCCGTGGACCGGTTTCGGGCTCCTGTGCGCGTACGCCGCGGGAGCACTCGTGCTGGCTGCGGTGCTGCTCGTGCGCCGCGACACGTAGAGGCCTAGTTCAAGACCGGGCTTGGCGGCGACGCGGACGCGTCCTGAACACGATGTCCCACCAGGGGGCGCTCACCCCGAAGCCGCGTTCGTGATCTTCGAAGTGGTGGCGCATGTGCAACTCGCGCAGCCGGCGGCCGAGCCGTCCTTTCGGGTTGGAGTGGTGGAGCGCGAAGTGCACGGTGTCGTAGAGCACATAGCCGAGGTAGAAGCCGGCCGCGACCGGCCATGCAAGCGGCGTGCCGAGGACGAGCACGAAGAGCCCAAGGAAGAGTAGAGCGAGCGGAATCGAGAAGGCCGGCGGCAGCACCAGGCGACGAGGGTCGTTCGGATGGTCGTGGTGGACTCCGTGGATCATCCAGTGCAGGCGGGCGCCGAGGCCGTCCTCGGGCTCGAAATGGAAGACGCCTCGGTGGCCCCAGTACTCGCACAGCGTCCAGAAGACGTAGCCGCCCGCTGCTGCCGCGAGTGTTGTCGCTACGCCGAGGTCGCGCACGGAGAGAACGGTGAGCACGGCGATTGCCGGCAGAAAGAGGAGCGCCGGTGTCGCAGGATGGGCGCGCGTCAGCCGATCGAGGGCCGGCGAGGGGAAGATCGGCGGCGAGGCCCTCAGTTGGTCGGCGCGTGTTGTGCCTTCCATATGAGCAATCTAACGTCTCCGTACCTGACGAATTGCTGACGTCGTGAACCGGCGGAATCAGAGCTCGGCGATCAGCGCGTCGACTCGGCCTCGGATCTCCTCGCGGATCGCACGCACCTCGGGGAGCGGCTGACAGATCGGATCGCGGATATGCCAGTCCAGCCGCTGCTTTCCCGGCGTCACCGGGCAGGCGCCGTCGCAGGCCGCGACGACGACGTCGGCCCAGTCGATGAGCTCGTCGTCGAGCTGCCGGGGAACATGATCGGACGCGTCGATGCCGACCTCACGCAGGACGGCGAGAACCTCGGGATGCGCCTCGGCCCCCGGCCTGGCGCCGGCCGACCGCGCCTCGTGCTCGTCGCCGGCCGCCGACCGGAAGAGGCGCTCGGCGATCAGCGAGCGCCCTTGATTGCCGATGCATACGAAGAGCACGTTCGTCATCGCGTCATCGCGTTGACGATACCTCGGTGCACGGTGTTCAAGCTTCCATGCAAGGTCGATCGCTGCGGCGCGTCTCTGGTCTGTACCCGACCGCAAGGAGCGATTGATATGAAGCGTTCGATTCTCTTTCTCGCCGTCCTGACGGCGCTGCTCGCGCCGGCCGGGGCGCTTGCGAGTGGTGTGGTTCTGAAGGTTCAACCTGCGTCGCATCTCGTCGCAGTCAGCCGCTCTGCGACCCACGTCTCGCTCGTGCACACCTCGTCGGCGGCGCGATTCCATGTCGGACAGCGTGTCGCCATGACGGCGCGCCGGCTCGGCAACGGGACTCTGAGCGCGACGAAGATCCGAATCGTCGGCCGTGCGCACACCGTGCGGTTCCGCGGGCTGCTGCTCGCGAAGTCACGCGCCCACCTCCTCGTCTCAGCCGGCGGGGCGGTGCTCTCGATCCACCGTGGCGGTCGTTCGACCTCGACCGCACGGGACGACGGCCCGCGGGTGGGCAGCCAGATCGCGGTGCAGGCGACCTTCGGTGCCCACGACGAGCTCGACGAAGACAATTTCTTCGTGGTCGCTCCCATGGCGCCGGGCGGCTCGCTCGAAGGTCGGCTCACGCTCGGCACGACAACCGTCACGATCAGCTCGGAGCACCTGACGCTGGTCCTGAATGTCCCGACGGGCTTCAATCTGACGGGGTTCCGAACCGGCGACGAGGTCTTCGCGACCTTCGCGCAGCAGCCGGACGGCACGCTCACGCTGACGAAGCTCGCGCGTGACGACGACCGCGATGACGACCACGGCGGCGATCGCGGTGGCGACGGTGGTGGCGGCCACGAAGGCAGCGGGGGCGGCGGGGGCGGTAACGGCGGCCATCACGACGGTTAGCCAATCCGGCCGGCCCCCGAACGCGGTAACGCTGACGTGAGCCCTCTCCTCGCGAAGCGTCTCTCCGACGAGAGCCTCGGCAGCCGTCTCGCCTCCGGCGAGGCGGCTGCCTTCGATGAGCTCTACCGCCGCTACGTGAATCGGCTCGCTGCCTACGGCGCGCACCTGCTCGGCGATGGCGCCGCCGGTGACGACGTCGCGCAGGCGACGATGCTGAAGGCGTACGGCGCGCTGCGCGATGGTCGTGTACCGGACCGGATCAAGCCCTGGCTGTACCGGATCGCGCACAACGCCGCGATCGATCTCGTCATCCGGCGGCGCGAGTGGCCTACCGCGGAGCTGCCCGAACGGGGCAGCACGGATGCGGCGCCCATCGCCGGAGCGCTCGTGGCGGCGCTCGCAGCGCTGCCCGAACGGCAGCGGCGCGTCTACGTCCTGCGCGAGCTGCACGGCCTGCGCATCGACGAGACGGCTGCACAGCTGTCGCTGAGCGCCACGCAGGTCGAGCAGTCTCTCTTTGCAGCTCGGAACCGCATGGCAGAGCACCTGATCTTCGGCGACCGTCTGACGTGCGTCTCGGTGCAACGGCTGGCGGCTGGGCCGCTCGACCGGGATGAACGACGCGCGCTGAAGAGTCACCTTCGCTCGTGTCCCAGTTGTCGCAACGGCCTCGGCCTGCGCGGTCGCGCGCTCGGCGCTCCGCCGGTGACGCTCGAGTGGCTCCGCGGCATTCTTTCCGGTGCGCTGGGTGGTGGCGCCCCGGTTGTCGCCAAGGTCGGGACTGCGGTCGCGACCGTCTCCTTTGCGGCAGGAGTGCCTGCTGCGGTCGAGACGGTGCCGGTGCACCCGCCTCCGGTTCGCGCGCCGATCGCCCACGTCGCAAGCGTCCAGCCCACGCGTGCGCGGACGCAATCTCAACCCGCCGGCTCGGAGCCGGCGGTTGCCACGGTTGCGTTCGCTCGCACGAGTTCCGGCGGGCACGAGAGCCGCCACAGGAGCGGTGCGGGGAGCGACGACTCGGCGGCGGTGTCCGGCGCGAAGGCGTCCGGGAGGTCGGGAGACAACGGCGGGGCTCGCGTGAGTGAGACAACAACAATCGTCCACGAGGGGCACGACGGCGGTGGAGGGCCGGCCGCGGTGTCGTCGTCGAGCGTCTCAAGCGCCGACGGAGGCTCGCGGCAGTCGGGTGGTGGGCCGGGGCCGAGCACGCCGACCGTGACGACAACGGTCGTCGCGTCGCCCGCGCCGACAGGGAACAGCGGTTCCGGTTCCGGCGGTTCCGGGAGTGGCACGAGTGATGGCGGCGATCAGGCTCTGAGCTCCGGGTCCGACGATGGCACCAGCGCGAGCAACATGACGAGCACCGACGGCTCCCGGGACGGGGGTAACGACGGCGGTGGCGGCGGCGACGGACGAGACGGCGGGGGCGGTGGAAGCAACGGCGGCCCGCTGACCGGTCACTAGCGTTACACGTTGGTTTGGACTGCGAACGGTGTGGACAGGAAGAGCAAAAATTGGACAAAACCTAGCCAAACCGTTATGCATCCCTTCGGAGGAGACATGAGAGATCGCACCCCGGTTCAGTCGGTCGCCGCGCTCGTCGGCATCGTTTTTCTCGTCGTCGGAGTTCTCGGATTCATCCCGGGAATCACGACCCACTACCACGATCTGAGCTTTGCCGGCCACGACTCGGGAGCCAAGCTGCTGGGCGTCTTCCAGGTCTCGGTCCTGCACAACATCGTGCACCTGCTGTTCGGCGTCGTCGGGCTTGCGCTCGCGAAGACTGCCGCAGGGGCGCGCAACTTCCTGATCGGCGGCGGTGTCGTCTATCTGGCGCTGTGGGTGCTCGGGATCATCGGTGCCGGCGACTGGATTCCGGCGAACACGGCCGACAACTGGCTGCACTTCGCCCTCGGCATCGGGATGCTCGCGCTCGGCTTCGTGACGAGTCGCCAGGCGGTTCGCACCACCGTGACGGCGTAGGCGTCTCTACCGGCCCGCGGCGAGCGGTTCCTCGGGCGGGGCGCTCACGGGCGCCTCGCCCTTTCTGCGCGCCTGCAGCATCTGCGCGAGGATCTCGAGCGCGATCTCCGCCGGTGTCACGCCCCCCAGGTCGAGTCCGACCGGGCCGCGGACCTGATCGGCGAGCGCGCCGAGCTTCTCGCGGCGCTTCGCCTGGGTGCGGCGCGAGCCGAGGGCGCCGACAAAGAACGCTCCTCCTTCGACACCTGCTCGCAGGGCTGGGATGTCGAGCCGCTCCTCGTGCACGAGCGAGACAAGCGCGGTGTCGGCGTCGATCTCGATCTCATGGGGCCACGCCACGATGATCTCGTCGGCACTCGGGACGCGTTCGGGCGTGGCGAGCCCCGGCCGGGCATCGACGACGGTCGTGTGCCACCCGAGCGGACGCGCGAGCGCGCACAGCGCCTCCGCAATGTCGCCGGCGCCGACGGCGACGAGCCGCGGCGGCGGAGCGACAGATTCGACAAATATCGTGCGGTCGTCCTCTTCGCGGAGGCCGGTGGTGTGCCGCGAAGAGTCGTGCCAGCGCTGCCCGACACCCTGACCGGCGACGACGACATAGCTCGTGCCCCGCTGGATCTCGGGTGCGCCCGTGAATTGCTCGACGAACACGTCGATCTCGCCGCCGCATGGCAGCCCGATCGCCCAGGCCTGCTCGTCGGCGATCCCGTACGACACGACCTCCGCCGGGTCGCCGGCGATGATCGCCTGCGCGCGTTCGGCGACGTCTGCCTCTACGCAGCCGCCGGAGACCGAGCCGAAGAGACGTCCGTCGGCCGACACCGCCAGCTTCGACCCGAGCGGGCGCGGTGCACTCCGGCGCGAAGCGACGACCGTGGCCAGCGCGACCTGCGCACCGGCTGTACGCCATTCCTCTGCTTTCGAAAGCACCTCGTCCATCGACACAATGCTAGTCAGCATGGATCCTCTCGACGATCTGCTCGCCCGCCTCGATACCGGAGAGCTCGGCGATCCGCTGCCGGTGCTGGCCTACCTCGCCGGCTCCTCGATCGAGATCGACGACTCGGAGCTGAACGGCGCACGGCGACGCGCCCTCCTGCTCGTGGCGGCGGGCGGCGACCCGCATCGCGAGCTCGACGTCGACGCCCGCGCGGTGAAGTCGATCGCCGCCGACCTGTTCACGACCGACCGGCGAGCTCAGCTCGCGCGCGGCATCGATGCACTCGTCTTGCGCGTTCGCGATCTGCCGACGGCACGCGAGGGAGCGATCTTCCTCGCCGGTGATGTCGACCTCGCATGGCGGCTGTACACACTCGGGCTGTTGGCCGAGGAGCTCGCGGAGTGACGCCGGCGGTGCAGGCCGCGAAGCGCGCGGGCATCGAGTACCGGTTGCATGAGTACGACGGCGTTGAGGTGGGTGACGGCGACTACGCGGTGGCGGTGGCGGTCGCGCTCGCTCTTCCGCCTGCGCGTCTCTTCAAGACGCTCGTCGCTTCCGTCGACGGCCGCCTCGAAGTCTTCATCGTTCCGGCCGACAAGCAACTCGACCTACGCGCCGCGGGCAAGCGAGTCACCCTCGCCGACCGCGCCGCGGCGGAGCGCGCCACGGGCTACGTGATCGGCGGGATCAGCCCGCTGGGTCAGCGGAAGCGCCTGCCGACGACAATCGACCCCTCGGTGCTCGAGTGGGAGACGGTCCTCGTCAGCGCGGGTCGCCGTGGGTTGCAGATCGAACTCGCCCCCGCGGACCTAGTTGGGTTGACGGACGCGCGCGTCGTGGAGATCGCGCACTAGGTGCCCCACCAGAAGCTCGCCGCGATGACGACGTAGAACCCGACGAGCACGGCGCCTTCTTGCCAGGTCGACTCACCGTCGTTCACGACCAGTGAGCCGAGGATCGACGCGATCAGGAGCACAAGCGCGAGCAGCGTGGGGAAGACGAGCGTCAGATGGGTGGCGAAGAGGAGCGATGCGAAGACGATCACAGGGGTGAGCGCGAGTGCGACTTGCAGCGACGAGTTGACGATCACGGAGATTGCGAAGTCAGGACGGTTGCGTGCTGCGAGTTGCACTCCGACGACGTTCTCGACGGCGTTCCCGGCGATCGCGACGATGACGAGCCCGGCGAACTCCTCGCTCATGTGAAGGGTGTGAATCGCCGGCGTCAGCGCCGTCACGAACCAGTCCGACGTCAGGGCGGCCGCGATTCCCGCTCCCAGTAGGACTCCGCCCGTCAAGTGCGTCGACCACCGGGCCGGCTCGTGCTCCTCGCCCGGCATGCTGCGCAGGAACATCGGAAGCGTCAACACGAAGAGCACCAGCAGGACCCCGGCGCAGATCAGCGAGAGCGCTTCTGCGTGCGCTGCCGCCGGCGCGTGGAAGGCGTTCGCGAGGGACGGGATCGCCATGGTTGCTGCCGCGAGCACGGCCAGAGTCGAGACCATGCGAGCGCGGCCAGAGTTGAACTTCTGCGGGCCGTTCTTCAACCCGCCGACGATGAACGCGATCCCGAGCACGAGCACGCTGTTCGCGAGGATCGAGCCGACGAGCGCAGCCTGCACGACCTCGAAGAGCCCGTCGTGGAGCGCGAAGAGCGCGATGAAGAGCTCCGGCAGGTTGCCGAGGGCCGACTGAACGACGCTCGCGCCGCCCGAACCGAGCCGGGCGCCCAACTGCTCGGTCGCTCCGCCGACCGTCCGTGCGAGACCGGCAAGGGTCACCGCAGTGATGAGGAACGTCAGGACATCGTTCAATCCTGCGAAGTGAGACAGCGCGGAAACGGCGACGAGCGCAGCAACGATCGCGATCTCGAGGCGCTCGCGGCGAGTCACGCGCGCGAACCTAGCAAGGGTCTACTCGGTTAGGGGATCCAACCGGCTCAATCGAGGGATGTCACGCGGACGTCTCGACGCCGAAAACTGAAGTGGCCCGGGTGTTTCGAACAGAAAGGACTCATTTCGTGCGGAGTGGCTTGCTCGTCCTCGTCGCGGTGCTCGCGGCTCTGCTCTCGTCGACCGCGAGCGCCTCGCAGTTGATCGATCGCAACGCGACCGGCGTCAAGCTCGCCGTCAACGCGAAGGGCGAGGCGATGCTTACCTACACGGCCGGCGGGAAGCTGAAGCATGTTCTGGCCTGGGGCGGTGTCAACGCGGTCGCGCCGACTCACGGCCGCGCGCAGGTCGAGCTCAAGCTCGATTACTCCGGCGGGTACGGCAAGTACCGGCGCGACTACTGGAAGACTTTCGGCCACTCCTGCGGCGCATACGACGGGCCCGACCTGCACTGGACCATCGCATCGGTGCCCGCGTGCAAGGCGCCCGACGGCTCGTACTGGGCCGTGCAGTCGTGGCAACGTGCCCTCCCCAACTACGGTGCGACGCCCACAGCGACGCAGGCTGTTTGGGAGCTCCGGCTCTCGCATTGGACGGGCCAGTTGGCGACGCTCAGTGTCAGCACCGACTGGGCCTGGCACCAGTGGGACCACCTTTTCGGCACGTTCACCTATAACAGCAGCCCTGTCTACGGGTTCCGGTCGACCGCCGGTGGCAACCCACTCGATTCGTTTGGGCGCAACATCTATGTCGACACGCTCGACTCCGCGTACGGGCCGGGCTGGAAGCGCGAGAACAGCTTCCTCGCACACACCGGGACCGGAGCGTTCTGTTACAGCGTCAACCCGCACGGCTCGCATCCGGCCGGCAAAGGAACGAGCTACCGTGCCACGGTCATCGGCCCGGGCGTCACACCCGACGTCTTCTGGGAAGGCGCCGCACCGGGCGCGTACGACAAGAGCCTCGACGCGTTGGCGAACGAGGACATTGCCCAGCTCGGCGACAAGCTCTGCAAGGCCAACTGAGGCACGCGCGCTAGGCTCGCCCCCGTGGAGGACCGCGGGGCCGAACAGCGTGCGCTCTTCCGGCGATGGCCGGCAGGGGTGTCGGTCGTCGTCGCCGAGGTCGACGGACGCCGCGCCGGGCTGACCGTCTCGTCGCTGACCTCCCTCTCGCTCGAGCCGCGTCTGATTGGGATCTCGATCGCCCTCGACGCCTCGCTGCACGAGATCCTGCGCGAAGCGGGGGAATGGACGGCCTCGCTGCTCTCCGGCGAGCAGGAAGCACTCGCGCAGCACTTCGCTCGCAGCGTGCCGCCGATCGCGCTCTGGAACGGCATCGCCGTGCGGGACGACGATCCACGTCTGCTCGTCGGCGCTGTCGGCTGGGTCGTTGCGAAGACAGTCGACCAGCTGCGAACGGGCGACCACACGCTCTTCGTCGGCGAGATCCAGTCGCTCGAGCTGGGCGCCACCGACACCTCGCTCGCATACGTGCACCACGGCTACAGCTCGCTGTGATCGACGCCGTCGTCTTCGACCTGGACGGGGTGATCGTCGATTCCGAGCAGGTGTGGGACGACGTCCGTCAGAACTACACGAGCGCGGCTGGCGGCACGTTCACCGAAGAGGCGACGCGGGCGATGATGGGCATGAGCTCGACCGAGTGGTCGCGTTACATGGCCGAGTCGCTCGGCGTGCCGGGAACGCCGGAGCAGATCAACGCCGACATCGTCGCACTGATGCTTGAGCGGTACGGAGAGGCGCCCCCTCTCATCCCGGGTGCGGTCGACGCCGTGCGACGGGTAGGTGCCCGTTGGCGGCTCGCGATCGCGTCGTCCTCGAACCCGGAGCTGATCGAGGCCGTCCTGCGGTCCGCGGACATCGAGTCGCTGTTCGAGACTGCGGTGTCGTCGGAGGAGGTCGCGCGGGGGAAACCGGCGCCCGACGTCTACCTCGAGGCGGCGCGGCGGCTCGGCGTAGAGCCGGTGCGCTGCGCCGCAGTCGAGGACTCGCACGCCGGGATCCGTTCGGCAAAGTTTGCGGGCATGCGTGTCGTTGCGGTTCCCAACCCGCACTTCCCGCCGGACGACGGTGCACTTGCGCAGGCGGACATCGTCCTTCGCTCGATCGCGGAGTTGACCGTCGAGGCGATTACCTAGAGCTCGATCGTCGCCCCGTCGTCGGGCACCGTCACGCCGGTCAGCGTGCAGTAGCGGTCGCGACGCTCGATGCAGTGGTTCACCGCTTCGAGGTGCACGACCACGACCGGGCCGTCGGTGGCTGCGCGAACCCGGGCGACGTCGGCGACGTCCATCACGATCGGCCCGCCCTCGTTGAAGCGCGCACCGCCCGCGTTCAAGACGACCGCCCGCGGCCGGTGTCGCTCGAGCGCCTCGCCCACCTCGTCGCACCAGATCGTGTCGCCGGCGAAGTAGACCCCGTCGACGACGAACCCGCAAACGGCGCCCATCGCCTCGCCGATCGCCCCGGTGCCGTGGCGGCCCGAGGTCAGCGGCACGTCGTCGTCCTCGACCCGCACGGCCGTGAACCCGCGCGCTCGAAGCGCGTCGGCGCTCTGTGGCTGCGTGAGGATCGGCAGGTCCCTCGGCAGGAGTACGTCTGCTGCGTCATCGAAGTGATCACTGTGCAGATGCGTGATCACCGCACCGTCGACGCCGCTGACGACTTCTTCCGCGGGCCACGGCAGCTCGACCAAGGGGTTCGGCCTCGGGTTCGGGGTGTCCTCGATCGGCGGCGTCGAACCTGCGGCGCGCAACATCGGGTCGACGAGGAGCCGGCGTCCGTCGACGTCGAGCAGGAGCGTCGCGTGGCGGACGAGCGTCAGCTTCACGACGCGCGGCCGAGGAGAACGCAGCCATTGTGTCCGCCGAGCCCCATCGCGTTCGAGAGGGTCACCTCGACCTGCGTTCGTCGCGCGTCGTTCGGCACGTAGTCGAGGTCGCACTCCGGGTCGGGCTCGCGGTAGTTGATCGTCGGCGGGAGCATCCCGTCGCGCAGAGCGAGCGCGCACATGATCGACTCGACCGCACCCGCCGCGCCGAACGTGTGGCCCATCATCGACTTGGTCGACGAGACTGCGAGGTCGTACGCGTGGGCGCCGAACACGGCCTTGATCGCACGCGTCTCGGCGAGATCGCCGAGAGGCGTCGAGGTTCCGTGAGCGTTGATGTAACCGACTCTCGTTCGTTCGACGCCGGCGTGCTCGAGCGCGGTGGCCATCATCGCGGCGACCCCGGTTGCCTCGGGCTCGGGCTGCGCGAGGTGGTGCGCGTCGTTCGAGGCGCCGTACCCGAGCACCTCCGCGTAGATGTCGGCGCCGCGGCGCTCCGCCTGCTCCCAGTCCTCGAGCAGCAGGGCGCCGGCCCCCTCGGACATCACGAACCCGGCACGTGTCGCGTCGAACGGCCGCGACGCGAGCGCAGGATCGTTGTCCTCGGCGGCGAGGCCGCGCATCGCTGTGAAGCCCGCGAGGATGAGCGGGATCAGGCATGCCTCTGTCCCGCCCGCGAGCACGGCGTCGGCGGAGCCGCGCTTGATCATCTCGGCGGCCTCACCGACAGCGTGCGAGCCGGTTGCGCAGGCCGAGACGACGGCGTAGTTCGGGCCTTTGATCCCGAGCGAGATTGCGAGCTGCCCGGAGACCGAGTCGACGAGCACGTTCGGCAGGAAGCTGGGCGAGACCCGGTCAGGCCCGCGCTCGCGCAGGATGTCGGCCTGCTCGAGGATCCCGGGCACGCCGCCGATCGCCGAGCCGAAGATGATTCCGACGCGAGTGGGGTCGAAGCCGACGAGGCCGGCGTCGGCGAGCGCCTCGCGGCCGGCGGCGACGCCGAACAGGACGTTGCGCTCGAGCTTGCGTGCTTCCTTGGCCGAGACGACCTGGGTTGGGTCGAAGCCCGTCACCTCACCGGCGATGCGCACCGGCAACCCATCGGTGTCGAACGTGGTGATCCAGCCGATTCCGCTCTCGCCCGCGAGGGCCGCGCGCCAGGTCGACGGGGCGTCGAGCCCGAGCGGCGTCACCGCGCCGACGCCCGTGATGGCAACACGCTTCACGACTCAACCTTAGATGGGTCACGGAGGCCGAGGCTCGTGAGGGCGTACGCTCGGTGTCCGCGAGCAAAGGAGGCGGGCATGTCCGTGAAGCTCCACCGGTGCGCAAACCGCTGGACGAAGTTCGGTCCCTGCTGGAGAGTGCAGAAGGCACTCGACGAGCAAGGCATCGCCTACGAGGTCGTGCCTGGGCCGTGGCGCCCCAAGAACCGCAGCGCCGTGATCGAGGGAACGGGGCAGCCGCTCTACCCTGCCATCCAGTTCGAGGACGGCGGCTGGTACCGCGAGGAATCGAAGGAGATGGCGCGCACGGTGGGCGACGGCCGCCTGGCGGAGAAGGAGCACGCCGAAGCCGCCGCGACCCGTGGACCTGGGATGGTTTCGTCCGGCGAATAGCTGGGCAGAACATGGACAAAGGCGACGCCCTGTCCACGCGTCGATCTACTTCCGTCCGTCCATGGAGGTGCCGTCTTGACATCTGTTGCACTTGAGCCTTCGTCTGGCGTGAAGCCCGGGCTCGTCTTCTTCCACTCGGCCGTCTCGGGCCGTTGTCGTCGCGTCGAGGGCTATCTCGCCCAGGTGCTCCAACGCCGCCGCAACCACGAGACGTTCAAGTACTACGCGGTCGCATGCGAGCAGCGGCCTGATCTGCTGGAGCGGTTCGAGATCCTGCAGATGCCGACGCTCGTGGTCGTCGAGGACAAGGTCGTGCGCGCCCGGCTCGAGGTGCCGAGGGGGTGCCGCGAGATCGAGACCTTCCTCGCTCCCTGGCTGCTGTAGCCCGGGCGGAGTTTAGGCTTCGCGTCGATGCCCGCGGCGCTCATCCCGTTCCCGCCGATGGAGGCGGAGCTCGTGCGCGAGCTGCCGGAGGGAGACGGCTGGCAGTACGAGCCGAAGTGGGATGGGTTTCGCGGGGTGTTGGAGAACGCGGGCGGCGAGCTCGCGATCTGGTCGCGCAAGGAGCGGCCGCTGCTTCGGTACTTCCCGGAGCTGCGGCCGCTCGGCGACCTGCTGCCGCCGCGCTCGGCGCTCGACGGTGAGATCGTGATCGCGCGCGACGGGGCGTTGGACTTCGACGCGATGCAGATGCGGCTCCATCCCGCCGAGTCGCGCATCAAGCGGCTCTCTGGGGAGATTCCCGCAGAGTTCATCGTGTTCGACGTGCTCGTGTGGGATGGCGAGGCGGTCTGGAAGCTGCCGCTCGAGGAGCGTCGCTCCCGCGTCGAGGCGCTTGTCGGCTTCCGGACGTCTCCTGCGACGCGGGAGCTCGCCGCTGCGCGGGGCTGGCTCGACCGGTTCGAGGCGCTTGGGCTCGACGGCGTGATCGCGAAGCGTCTCGGCTCTCCCTACCTGCCGGGGTCCCGAGACGGGATGGTGAAGGTGAAGGAGCACAAGTCGGCGGACTGCGTGATTGTTGGCGTGCGCTGGAAGGGAGACCGCCGGGAGATCGCTACGCTGCTGCTCGGCCTCTACCGCGACGACGGGGAACTCGACTACGTCGGCTCGTGCGCCGTCGCCGCCGGTCTGCGAAAGGAGGTCGCCGAGCGTGTCCTGCCGCTCGTCGACGAGAGCTCAGAGGGGCGCATCTCGGAGCCGAACCGCTGGGGCACCGGGGAGCTCGAGGAGAGTGCTGTGCGGCCGGAGGTCGTCGTTGAGGTGCGCTACGACAAGGTGCAGGGAAGCCGATTTCGTCACGGCACGAAGTTCATCCGCTGGCGCGAGGACAAGTCCGCCGCCGACTGCACGTGGCTCGAGCTACGCCCACCGCGCGACCCGAACGCACCAGGCATCGAAGAGTTGCTCGGCTAGATGGCCGCAACCCTGGTTTGGTTTTGACCAGGTTGCCGAGTTTCTCGGAGGCGCGGCGGTTTTGTGCCGTCTACGTGACCGTGAGGGTGGGGCTGAAGGCGCGTTCGGCGACCGACCAGACCCGGAGGCGTGAGCCGGCTGTGGCATTCACCGTTCGCGTGTAGAACCCCTTCGCCGTCGTTGCGTACGTGCCGCCGACCCAATGCCAGCTTCCGGCGCGGAACTGCTCCACGCGGTAGGACGAGCGGCCGCCCGGCCGGATCTGGCCCCAGACCACCGTCCGCGACCCGCTTCTCGAGCGTTCGGTGAATGGGAAGCGGAACGCTGCGTACGACGGCTTCGCGAGATCGCTGACCGTGAGGAAGCCGCTCTGCCAGCGCGCAGGATTTGGCTCGTCACGCACGAGGTAGTGGATGAGCAGATCGACCCGCGGGGCGAGATACGCGCGGAGTGCCGCCTCACTGTCGTAGCGCGCCTGGGTGGCGTACGAGACGCCGAGCAGCCGGTCGGGCGGGTTGGTCTGATAGCCGTACTCGGTCAGCCAGATCCGGGTCCGCGTCCCGAACGCCCGCTGGACGTCGGTGATGAGGCGCGGCAGGGTCGCCATCGTGATGGTGGTGCAGTGGTCACAGCCTCCAGTCGTCGGAGTCTCGCCCGGGACAAGCGGATACGGGTTGTGCGCGTAAGCATCGAGCTTTGCGTGTGCCGCCTTCATGCCCGCGATCCACGCGACCGGCGACACTCCGCCCGTCGACCCGCGTGGCGCGGTGACCCCGCCGGCGACCTGCGAGCCCGGGCTTGCGGCATGGATCGCGAGATAGGCAGGGTTGAGCAACTGCTGGACGTAGACGCCCGGCGAAGTCGGTCGCAGCCAGCGTTGCTGGTTTGGCTCGTTCCAGATCGCCCAGAGATGGACGAAGGAATAGCGATGGGCCGCCGCACGCGCGAAGGCCGCAAACGTGGACTTCGAGGTCGGCGCCCAGTTCTCGCCCTTGCCGCCGTTCGCCCAGCCCGGCGTGCCCCAGAGCGTCACGAGCGGCGCGATCCCACGGTCGTGCAGGCCTTTCAGCAAGAGATCGGCACGTGACCAGTCGTAAACGCCCGGGTTGGGCTCGGTCTGCGACCAGTCGAGGGTCACGCGCACGACGTCGACGCCGAGCGAATCGAGGCGGTCGAGCCGGTTGCTGAGCGTCCCGGGGCCGTACTGCAGCCACGCATCGTCCTGGACGCCGTAGCGGATGAAGGGCGATGCTCCGGCCGAGGCCGGCGCCGCCAGTGTGGCGAGCACGAACGCAATCAGAAGGAGTCGCCGCACCCTGCCACGCTAGGGCCACGAATTGAGAGCGATGTTAGGGCGAGTTACGGAACTGATGCGGGCTCGATACCAAGTTTTGTAAAACGCGCCCGCAGCGACGGCGGGCTCTTCCACATCCCGCGCATCGGATCGCCGGCGGCTTCGATGCGCTCGGGCATCGTCTGGATCGTGAACGCCGCCGGCTCGACCGCCGCGACCTCGTCCCAGCGCAGCGGCGCCGACACGCGCGCGTCTGCCGTCGGCCGGACGGAGTAGGCCGCTGCGATCGTCCGGTCGCGCGCGTTCTGGCCGAAGTCCACGAAGACACCCTCGCGGTCGGCGACGCGCCATGTCGTCGTCGCCACGCTTTGGTCGCTGACCCGCCGCTCAACCTCCTCGGCGACCGCCTTCGCGAAGCGGCGAACGTCGGGGAAAAGCACGTCAGGACGGATCGGAGCGAGGATGTGCAGGCCGGTGGCGCCGGAGGTCTTCGGGTACGAGCGCAGGCCGAGTTCGTCCAGGACCTCGCGCACGACGAGTGCGATGTCACGAACGAATGGCCATTGCCCGTCGGTTGTCGGGTCGAGGTCGATCAGGAGATAGTCCGGCTTCTCGATCTCGGGCACGCGCGAGTGCCACGTGTGCAACTCGATGCAGCCGAGGTTCGCAACCCAGGCGAGTGCGGCGGCGTTGTCAACGATCGCGAAGACCGTCGAATGCCCGCTCGGGAACTGGACGAACACCTCGTCGACGTAGTCGGGGTGGTTCGCCGGGACGCGCTTCTGGTGAAAGAAGTCAGCGTCGATGCCGTTCGGGAAGCGTTTCATGTGGAACGGCCGCCGACGGAGGTGGGGGAGGGCAAACTCGGCGACGCCCAGGTAGTAGGCGACGAGCTCGCCCTTCGTCAACCCGGGGCCGGGGAAGAAGACCTTGTCCGGGTTCGTCACGGCGACGTCGTTGCGGCCGATCCGCATGTACGGAGTATCGTGGTGCCGTGTTGGAAGGTCACGAGCTAAAGAATGCAACCCTCGAACCGCTCGACGACTACATCGTCCTCGAGCCGCTCGACGAGTCGGAGTTGCCGAGCGGCCTCATCGTCCCGGCGAACGAGGCGACGCAGGTGCGGAGTGGGATCGTCGCCGCCGTCGGCCCGGACGCGACCGCGATCGAGCCCGGTGACAAGGTTCTCTTCGCCCGCGATGCCGGCTTCGACGTGCGGCTCGCGCGCTCGTCGCATCGGGTGCGGGTCCTGCGTCGCGAAGACCTGATCGCGCGCATTCACGACTAGATCGGCGACGCGCCGGTACCCTGTCGCCCGATCGGAGGGGTGGCAGAGCGGTCGAATGCGGCGGTCTCGAAAACCGTTATCCGTGCAAGCGGATCGGAGGTTCAAATCCTCTCCCCTCCGCTCTGATAGAGCCGGTTCTGGCTCAACCATGCGGGTTAGCGGGGCGGCCCTGACGGCCGCCTCGCGTCCGTGTTGGGTCCGCCCAAGTCCGCCGTTTTCGTGTCGAACTGGCGAACCGCCTGGCGAACGGAAATCCCGAGGGCGTCATACTCGTCGGCGTGCCCACGCTGGCGGTCGTCGACGTCGCGACTCGGATCGCCGGGCTTGTCGAGCAGCACCGCGCCGAGCTCGCGCATGTGGTCGACGCTGAGCTCGACCGCACCCTCGATCTGATCGTCGCCGAGCGGATCGCGGCCCGCGACGGCAAGTTGTCGCCGCGATCAGGGCTGTCTGCCGTCGGTGTCTCAGGGGGTCACGGGTTCGCCCTCGAGCACGTGGAGGTCGACGGCGCTCGCGGTGGCACTGACGAGGCGGTAGTCGGCCGCCTCGAACAGGGCGTGGTACTCGTCGATCGTTCGCTCGCGGCCACCGGGGCCGACGAGCATGTTCAAGTCGGCGAGTTTCGTCTCCGGCCCTTCGTTCGGCGGCCCGAGGAGGCGCTCGATCACGAGCACGGGGGCGCCGCTGCGGCGGACAACGCGGAGGATCGCGATCGCCTGCTCATCCTCCCAGTCGTGGAGAATCCACTTCAAGACATACGCGTCGCCGCCGTCGGGCACCGAATCGAAAAAGCTGCCGGCCACGACCTCGATGCCATCGCCGAGGTCGAGCCCGTCGACGACGTGGGGCTGATCGAAGACGATCCCGCGGATCGAGGGATGCTCTGCGTGCAGCGCCATCAGGAGGCTGCCGTTGCCGCCACCGACATCGACGATCGCCCCGAAACGCTCGAAGTCGTAGGCGTCGAGCAGCGCTCGCGTCCTCCGCCGGGTGTTCGCCGCGATGTACTGGTCGAAGATCGCGTTCTCGTCCGGCCGCGTCGCCCGGTACTCCCAGTTGCTCACGCCGTGGACGAGCCGGAACGCGTTCTCGCCGGTGCGAACGCTTTCGGCCAGCGCCGACCACGCTTCGCGGATATACGGTCGCCCGACGTGTACCGCGATCGCAGCGACCGACTCCGGCGCGTCTGACCGCAGCGGTTTGCCAAGCTCGGTCAGGGCGAACAGCCGTCCCTCGTCCTCCCGCAGCACGCCCGCGGCGGCCAGCGCCCGCAGCAGCCGATAGAGCGCGTCCGGATTGGTATCGGTCGCTTCGGCGAGGTAGTCGCTCGTGTGGGCGCCGTCACTGAGGATGTCTGCGACTCCGAGCTCGGCCGCGACGCAGATCAGCTGCGACAGCTGGTATGCGTTGATGAGGCGACTCAGCTCGTCGGCTGACGACACTGTTCCGACCCTACACCCCACGAACTTCGGAACGCCGCTCACCGCCCGCGGGCAGTGGGGTGCATGGATCGCCGACGGTCGTCGCGGTGCGGTGGCGGAGCGCTACCAGCCGGTGGTCCCGTAGTCAGGGCCGGGAACAGAGAGCGGTATGACGGCGCGCAGGTCGCGGCCGGAGGCGGGAGATCGCGCTCGTACTCGATAGCGCGACCAGGTAGACCGGCCCTGCGGGTTTGGTCGTTCGAGAGATGACCCCGTGATCGCGAGGTCGACTCCGTCACGGCGATAGGTCTATGTTGAAAGCCCCAACATGGAGGCTCGTCTTGAGCACGCTTATCCGTTTCGCTCCCCCGTCTCTGACGGCTGAGCAGTACGACAACGCTGTTCGTCGACTGAAAGAGGAAGGCGTCTTGCCCGCTGACGGGCTTGAGTTCGAGATCTGCTTCGGGTCGGGCGACAAACACCGAGTCAGTCAGGTCTGGGATTCGCCCGAGCAGATGGCAGCGTTTGGCGAGCGCCTCCAACCGATCCTCGCTGAACTGGGCATCGATCCCGGGGAGCCGGAGGTCGTCGAGGTACACAACATCATTCGGCGCTAACGCCCGTCGTCGGGCCGGGTGGCGACCCGAACGCAACGACGCTGCAACGCCCCCGGCCCGACAATCAAGCTGCGCCGCGAGCCCGTCGACCACTAGTCGCTCTTTCGGCCTCCTGCGAAGACAGCTGCTTCACATGTGCGGCGTGCCGCGGGTCCGGTTGTTTCACCGTTGCTGGTGGCGGCGATAAGGACTCACTGCGGCATTGCCGGTGGTCTCCCTCCCCGGCGTGGATCTTCCGCAGGGGTCGAATCGAGGGCGTTCCGGCTTCGGCTGTCGGGCGCCCTTTCGGCCCAGCTCGCGACTCCTCGACCGTCAGCGACACGCTCTCATCGCAGCTTTCGTTCATGCACACGCAAATGAACATCATCAGTCATGTGCCTGGGTTGTCGTCGCCGTGTAGGGTCTTTGCCAATCGGATCTGCGGCGGGGGGTGATGGTGGTTCGCCGCTTGGTTCGACCAAGAGCGTCAGCAATTGGCCGCGCGACACTGGCTCGTCGTCGAGCGCCGGTTCGGTGACGGACTTCCGGCGAAGGAGGGAGGCTCGCGTGCGCGGGTCACTAGGTCGCAGCGGGTACTTGCTCGCTAGCTTGAACCCTGTGCGCTTGTCTGCGTCGAGTGGGGGGATGTGATGCGCGAGGCGACGACGAGACTCGCCCAAGACCACGCAGCACTTGTCGCGCCTATCGCGCGCTCGCTCAAGTTCAGGATCGGACACCGTGCTGACGTCGAAGACATGCGCGGCGACGGATACGTCGGTCTCTGCCGTGCCGCGATCTCCTACGAGCGAGAGCAACCGGCCGTTGCGTTTGACGCCTGGGCGGTGACGTTCATTCGCCGCGCGATCGTCGATGGCGTCCGTCGCTCGTGGGGCCGACGTTTCCGTGAGACGCCGGCATCGCTCGACGAACCTGTCGTGACCCCCGACGGCAGCATGACGTTGCTCGAAACGATCGAGGATCAAACAACCGATGTCGTTGCGCTCGTCGAATTGCGCGAGACGCTCGTCGAGCGCGTGTTGACGCCTCGGCCGCTCGGAAGTCTCTCACCCGCAGAGATAGAGGTGCTCGCGCGCGCCGCTCAGGGCGATACCGTCAAGATGACCGCCGCGAAGCTCGGCAAGTCGATCGAGACAGTCAAGTCGCAGCGACGCTCGATTCTCGAGAAGCTGAGCGCGCGTGACATGACGCAGGCGGTCTATGTCGCAATGCGTGAGCGCGTCGTCTCGTGACGGCTCCAATCTCCGCGCGCACCCTCGGCCGATGGCGATCACGATGATCACCATCACGTCTGCGACTTCTCCGGGTCGATGTGCGCCGAGTGTGGCAGGCTAGGCTGAGTTGGTGGTGGGGTCGCGGTACACGATTCGGGCCCTCGACGAGTCGAGCTGGGATGCGTTTGCCAGCCTGGTCGAGGCGAATAACGGCGTCTTCGGGGGTTGCTGGTGCATGGGCTTTCATCCGGATGACAGCCGCGAGCCGGCGTTGAATCGGGAACGCAAGCTCGCACGGGTGCGGGCAGGCACGGCGCACGCCGCCCTTGTGTTCGATCGCGACGATTGTGTGGGCTGGTGCCAGTTCGGCGCCCCGGACGAGGTGCCGAAGGTCAAGAACCGGGCTGCGTACGAAAAGAGCCTGACGAACTTGCCCGACTGGCGGATCGCCTGCAACTTCGTCGGTAAGGGGCACCGGCGTGAAGGCGTCGCCACGGCCGCACTTGCGGGTGCGCTCGATCTGATCGCCTCTCTCGGCGGCGGCAAGGTAGAGGGCTACCCCGAGGGCGCGGGTTCGGTTCCTGCCGGCTTCCTCTTCAACGGCGCCCTGTCGACCTACGAGAAGCTGGGATTCGTCCGCGACCGCAAGATCGGCAAGCACCGGTGGGTCCTCACCAAAGTCGTCGAGCCAACGTCGTAAGGCGATCGCGCGACCCGTCGCAATGACCCTGGAGGCGCTGAGAGCCGCTGCCCTCTTCGGAGCGCGCCATGCCTTTTTGCATGCGCCGGACGACGGTGCTTCCGTGTTCAAGCGCCTCGGATTCGAGGCTGTGGGAGTGCTTACCCGATACTCGTGCGCCGACTAACGTCCGCGTAGGCTTCTGCTGCAGTTGGACTTCTTCGTATACAGCCGAGATGCGGCCGGGACGGTAGAACTCCGCGACGACCAGGAACTCCTCGAAGAGCATTGGTCGTACATGGACAAGTTCGCGAGGGCGATGATCGCCCGCGGGCCAACGCTCGACGCCGACCGTGAGTCCGCGACCGGCAGCCTTCATGTGCTCGCGTTGCCCAACATCGACATGGTGCGCGAGTTCGTTGCGTCGGAGCCGAACAACCTCGCCGGCCTCTATCGGGAGCACTTGGTTTTCCGGTTCGACAACCTGCTCGAGCGCACGATGTGGGAGTTCTCGGGGCGGGCGTCAGAGCCGAGGTTCCTGGTCATCGGCCGTTCGCCTCTTCGGCGACCCCTCCCAGCGGAGACCCTGCCGGCAGAACTACTGGAGCGGCTGATCCTGTATGGAGCGCTCACCACACTCGAGCGCGCGGAGCCGGCCGGAGTCGCCCTGGCCCTTCAGGCGCCGGATCGCGACGCTGTGGATTTGCTCCTGAAGGACCGGAAAGAGTTTGACGCGTTGTCCGACGTCGAGATCCACAATTGGGAGTTCGGCGGTCGTCGCTGAAACGCCGGTCGCCGCGGTCTAGACGGGTCGGGGCGCCGGCTGAGCGCTCAGTTGACGTTGGTCGCCAAGAGCTGATACGCGGGAACGAGCTCTCCCCAACGCGCCTCGCCGCCGACCGGCTGCCGGCCGGCGAGATAGGCCGCGAGGTTCTCGGTGTGGATCTGCCAGCCGACTCCGTAGAAGGCGATCTTGTCGAGGGGCATGCCCCGGACCGCGAGGGTCAGGATCGTCTGGTCGCCGTCGGGCGTCAGCGTCGCCTCGACGGTCTGGTCGAACGGCGCCACGCCCTGACCCTTCCGGTAGGACTCGTCGGTTTCCCTGGTACTCACGAGCAGCCGCCGCGGCGGCTCGCACGCTTCGACGCGCCCCGCGCTCTCGATGTCAGCCGCTTCGAGGTACATACGAAAATCTCCGCCGGGCCTGAGGTCTCCCTCGACCTGGCTGTGCCAGCGGGCCAGGCGGTCGGGATCGGTAAGCGCCGACCACAAGTCGTCGATATCGGTCTCGTAGCGGTCCTCGATTCGCAGGACCCCCGCGCCATCGGCCGCTCCGAGAACGCCCAGGATGCGGGCATCCGGACCTGCGTTACCGGTCATCTCAGGCTCCTTCGTTCGCGTTTTCCTCGCGCCACCTCGGTGTGCAGGGCGTCCAACCGCTGCTCCCACAAGGACCGGTAGCGGCTCAGCCATTCATCGACTTCTGCGAGCGGTGCGGGGCGAAGCCGGTAGACCCGCCGCTGCGCCTCTGCCCGAACCTCCACGAGCCCGGCTTCCCTCAGCACTCGCAGGTGCCGGGAGACGCCCGGGCGCGCAATCGGCAGGAGCGCCGCCAACTCACCCGCGGTTGCCGGACCTTGGGCCAAGGTATCCAGCAGTGTCCGCCGGCTCTCGTCGGACACCGCTCGGAGAACAGCCTCCATCGGCTTAACGTATCAATGCTGGTACGTAACTGTCAAGTTACACACACTCGAGCGCATGTGGCCGGCAACGACTATCCGATGATGAGCACGGCCACCATCGCGGAGTCGAGAGCCGCGAGCGTGTCACGAAAGAAGGCAATCCCGTCGAGCATCGCGTAACCGACGCCGTCTGCTGCCGTCTCGGAGAACTCCTCGTAGAAGCGACGAAGCACTGCCCCGTCGAACGCACTTGGATCGAGGCGTGCCAAGTAACGCTCACGTTGATCTGACGTGACGACAAAGACCGAGTCCTCTCGCATCTGCGAGATGGTCGACGCCACCTCATCGTGGTCAGAGTGCAGAAGGTCGATGCCGTCCTCGTCGAGGTACCGCAACAGCGTCGCAAGGACGTCGCCAGACCAGGAGTAGTCGACGCGGGTGATGGTCTCGCGGCCGAGGACCTCCCAGAAATCATCCGACGTTCCACGGACGATTCCCTTCCGCGGGCGAGCAGCAGCCTGGACGATCGGAAGTGCGGACTCAGAGATCACGAATGACCGACCAATGGGGGACCCGCGTTTAGACCATGGTGTCCGCGTCGAGTCGCTCGCCACGGTGCTGCAGCTTGCGAGGCGAAGCACTTCGTCGACCACCTGGTCGAGAGGCTGGGTCGCGTCTACATCTATCGCTCCGGCCGGCTTCTCGTCGCTCCGATTGAGCCTGAGCATGAGCTCGAGCTCCTCGGGCTGCTTGCCGAAGTTGTTATTGGTGCGCTCTCGGAGGCGGCGACGCATGGTGTCGTCGTCGATGCGAAGGTTGAACGTCTTGGTGAAACAGGGCAGAAAGCGGTCGCGATTGCTGCTGCTTCCACAAACGAATAAGACCTCTGGTTCTGGGCTTTCGAGTTCACTGAGGGCTTTGTCCTCGTCCCACATCGAGTTGCCGTAGTGAGTGGCCCGACCTGCGAAACCGATGTCGGGCCTGGCATTCACCTTCCAAGCCCGATCGGTGCTGATTGCCTTGTAGCCACGTCCGACCAGCTCCTCGTAGACCGAGGATTTGCCGGCGCCAGATAAGCCTTCGACTAGATAGTTCCGTTTGGCCATGCTCGTCGGCCGAGTTTCGACCTTCGGTCTGAAATGCTGCGTCTTCGACGTAAGCTACGACGAAGGGACGGTCAGCCCATGGTGTCGAAGGTGCACAGCATCAGTCAAGGCTGAGCGATTCGTCGGCGGACCCTCAAGCGCGACCCCAGTCGAGATCGAAGCGAGCGATGAAGGCAGTCCGTTTCAGTCAGTTCGGGGGCCCGGAGGTCCTCGAGATCGTGGACCTTCCCGATCCGCATCCGGGTCCCGGCCAAGTCCGGATTGCCGTGCGCGCGGCCGGCGTCAGCCCGGGCGATTGGAAGAAACGCAAGGGCCTGATGGGCGGTGAGCTCCCGCAGACGATGGGCCACGAGGCGGCGGGCGTCGTCGACGAGCTCGGTGAGGGTGTGGCCGACGTGGCCGTCGGCGATCGCGTGTTCGGCTTTTTCGCTGAGGGGGCGGCTCAGGCCGAGCTGGCGGTGCTATCGCACTATGCGCCGATCCGGCGGTCGCTCGACTTCGTGAGCGCTGCCGCGCTGCCGGGCGCCGTCGAGACCGCAACGCGTGCGCTTGACCAGCTTGGCGTGGGGAGCGGCAGCACGGTGCTCATCAACGGAGCCTCCGGAAGTGTCGGCGGCGCAGCGGTTCAACTCGCGGTGGCTCGCGACGCGCACGTGATCGGCACCGCGAGTCCGGCAAGCCACGAGTACCTTCGCTCACTGGGGGCCGAGCCCGTCGCCTACGGCGAAGGCCTCGTCACGCGCGTTCGCGCACTGGCGCCCGATGGGGTCGACGTCGCGCTCGACGTCGCCGGGAGCGGCGTCCTGCCCGAGCTCATCGAGCTCACGGGCGGCTCCGAGCACGTCGTGACGATCGCTGACTTTCCCGGCGCTCAGGAGCACGGGGTGAGGTTCAGCAGTGGGGACGCCGGACGCGCGGTCCATGCGCTCGCCGAGATCGGCGAGCTGGTCGAGTCCGGACGCTTCTCGCTGCCGGTCGCGCAGACCTTCCCGCTCGCGAAGGTCGCGGAGGCGCACCGCGTCAGCGAGGACGGTCACACCCGCGGGAAGCTCGTGCTGCTCGTCGAGTGATGCGGCCGTCCTCCACTACGACCAGCCGACATGAGTCGACCAGCACCTGAGCGCGGCCTCGGTAGGCTCGTATCGGTGATTCCGGCCGCGCAAACGACCGTCACGCGGTACATCGAGTTGGCGCTTCGGCTGGCGAAGTGGGACGCGGATCTCGTTGACTCGTACTACGGCCCACGGGAGGCGGCTGATGCCGTGGCGGACGAGGAGAGGTGTGATCCAGCGGAGCTTCTGGAGCACGCCGACGAATTGCTCGCTGACGTGACCGATCCCTGGCTCGCGGCTCAGGTCGGAGCCTTGCGAGCGGCGGCGGTGAGGCTCGCCGGTGACGAGCTTCCCTACTTCGCCATGATGGAGCAGACCTACGGCTTCCGGCCGCGCTGGTTCGACGAGGGCGACTTCGAGCGGGCTCACAGTCTTCTCGACGAGGCGCTGCCGGGCAACGAACCGATCGCGGTCCGCCACGCTCACTGGCTCGCCGAGATGAGCGTTCCGCCTGCGCTGATCGAGCCTGCCGCGCGCGCGTTGGCCGCAGAGTTTCGCGACCGGACTCAGCGACTGATTGGCCTTCCGGCAGGAGAGACGATCGAGATCGAGGGTGTGACCGGCGTTCGGTGGCGCGGCTACGCGCGGTACGTCGGCGGCCTGCGAACGCACATCTCCCTGAACGTCGAGCGGCCATTTGCTGCCAGCGAGCTCGCGCACGTCACCGCTCACGAGACCTATGTGGGTCATCACACCCACCGCGTCTGGCAGGAGCATGCGCTCGTGCGCGGGCGTGGCGAGACGGAGCGGACGCTGGATGTTCTCCAGTCGCCGGAGGCGTTGATCTCCGAGGGAATCGCGGAAGTCGGTTCAGAGCTCGTCATGGCCGAGGATGCACACGAGCTCACCGCGAAGTACCTTCGCACGCTCGGATTCACGTACGACGCCGCCGCCGGCGCGCAGATCGCCGCAGCGACTCGGCTGCTGAAGCCGGTGAACTCGAACGCCGCTCTCCTCATCCACGCACGCGGAGCCGATACCGACGCGGTCAGGGAGTACCTGTCCGAATGGTCGCTCCTGAGCGACGAGGACGCCACGAAGAGCGTGCAGCGTCTCGCAACGCCGGTTCCAGTTGGATACGTGCACCTCTATGCACACGGCGCTGAACTTTGTCGTTCGCACGTCGGAAGCGACCCGCGTCGACTGCGAGATCTGATGACCGCCCGAGTCGTTCCCGCAGATCTCGTCTAGCCGCTCGCGGGCAACCAGATTGGCGACTCAGCCAGCGAGACAGGCGCTGAGCGGCGGCGTGACTCCGCGCACCTCACAGAACCGCATCCCGCCGGTTACGCGGTGAGCGCGGCGGGCGCCGTGTCGGCAGTACCTCCCAGGGCGAGTGCGACGCCGACGATCCACGGCGACGAGGGGCAACAGAAGTATCGGCAGGAACACGAGTGCGAACAGCAGCCCGATGGTCGGCGCGACGTTCATCGCGGCCGGAAGACCGGCTCCCGATCCGCGCCGGGCAGTGTTCCACGCGCGTTCCGCGTTCGCGAGTGCGCGGGCGCGCTCAAGAGGGCCGCACATAGCGTTCGGTCACTGCAGGCCGGTACGGACCGACGTGATGCGGCCGGTGTTGAAGCCGAGCCAGTGCATCCTGCCGACGTAGCGCGCGTGCTCGACCTTGAGGCAGCGGTCCATGATGACCGTCACTCCGCCATCCTCGGCGGTGCGCGCGGCCGCCTCGTTGATCACGCCGAACTGGCACCAGAGCGCGCCCGCGTGGATCTCGACAGCCTCCCCGGCGATCGCCGGTAACGCATCCGGGGTGCGGAAGACGTTCACGATGTCGATCGGTACCGGCACATCCGACAGGCTCGGATAGCTCGACTCTCCGAGGATCTCGGTCTCGCGGGGGTTGACCGGGATCACCCGGTAACCGTGGCGCTTGAGGTAGTACCCGACGAAGTTGCTCGCGCGCAGTTCGTTGCCGGACAGCCCCACGACCGCGATCGTGCTCGCGCCGTGGAGCAGTCGTTGGATCGTGAGGGGATCCTGGTAGCGCGCGAGCTCGTTCATCTCGCGCCGGTGAGGCCTTGTTCGAGGTCCCAGATCAGATCGTCGACGGACTCGGTGCCGACCGACAGGCGGATCGTTCCGGGCCCGACGCCTGCCGCGGCCAGTTCGGCGTCGCTCAGCTGGCGATGTGTCGTGCTCGCGGGATGGATGATCAGGCTCTTCGAGTCGCCGACGTTGGCGAGGTGTGACCAGAGCGTGACGTTGCGGATCAGGTCCAACCCGCCGTCCCGCCCACTGACACAGTCGAACGAGAACACCGCGCCGGCGCCGCGCGGCAGGTACTTCTCGACGAGCGGCGCGTAGCTGCTTCCGGGCAGGCCGGCGTACGTGACGTTCGAGGCCAGCTGGTGCGACTCGAGGAATGCCGCGACCGCTTGCGCGTTCTCGACATGGCGTTCCATTCGCAGCGACAGCGTCTCGAGCCCTTGCAGGAAGAGGAAGGCGTTGAGCGGCGCGAGCGTCCCGCCGAGATCACGCAGCGTCTCGGCCCGCAGTTTCATCAGGTAGCCGTACGTCCCGAACGTCTCGTGGAATTGCAGGCCGTGGTACGCGGGCGACGGATCCGCGACCACCGGGAAACGTCCGTTCGACCAGTTGAACGTGCCCGCCTCGACGACGACGCCGCCGATGCTCGTTCCGTGCCCGCCGATGAACTTGGTTGCAGAGTGGATCACGATGTCGGCGCCCCATTCGATCGGGCGGCACAGATATGGCGTTGCGAACGTGTTGTCCACGATCAACGGCAACTCGTGATCGTGCGCGATCGTCGCGATGGCCTCGATGTCGAGCACGTTGCCGGCCGGGTTGCCGATCGTCTCGCCGAAGAACGCCTTCGTGTTCGGCCTCACGGCTTTCCGCCATGCGTCCGGATCGTCGGGATCGACCCACGTCAACTCCACGTTCATCTTGCGCAACAGGTGCTTGAACTGGTTCACGGTCCCGCCGTACAGCGCCGATGAGGAGACGACGTGGTCGCCCGGCTCGAGGAGGGTGAACAGAGCGGCTGCCTGCGCGGCGATCCCGCTGGCGAACGCCACGCCGCCCGCGCCGCCCTCGAGGTTCGCAACCCGCTCCTCGAAGACCGCGACGGTTGGGTTCATGATGCGCGAGTACGTGTTCCCGTACTCCTGCAGGTTGAAATACGCGCCGGCCGATTCGGGATCCTCGAAGACGTAACTGGTCGTCTGGAAGATGGGCACCGCGCGCGCTCCGGTGTTCGGGTCGGGTCGCTGCCCGGCGTGGAGCTGCCGTGTCTCGAATCCGAACGCACGGTCCGGCTCGGGTAGATCGCGCCCGGCGGTTATGACTGCCTCTCGAGAAAGCGTTGGATAATCGGTGTCTGCCGTGCCTCTTCGAGCAGGAAGCAGTCGTGGCCGTACGGCGCGTCGATCACGTTGAGCTCCACCGACTTGTCGAGTCCGCGGAGAGCTTCTTCGATCTCCCGTGAGCCCGACGGAGGGTAAAGCCAATCCGAGCTGAACGCGATCAGCAGCGTGCGCGCACTGACGCGTTCGAGCGCGTCAGCGAGCGAGCCGCCGCCGTACTGACGCGCGAGGTCGAAGTACGTCAGTGCGCGCGAGGTGTAGAGGTAGGTGTTCGCGTCGAACCGCTTGACGAACGAGTCGGCCTGGTAGCGCAGGTAGCTCTCGATCTCGAACTCCGGCTCGGTGACCGTGTAACGGATGTCGTCGGCGAACTGCAGTCGCCGACCGAACTTCTCGCTGAGCCCGACCGCCGAGAGATAGGTGATGTGGCCGATCATTCGGGCAACGCCCATGCCGGCGCTTGGCTCGTCGCCCGTGCCGTGATAGTGACCTCCTTGCCACGCGGGGTCGCGCATGATCGCCTCGCGCGCGATCGCGTTCCAGGCCATGCCCTGCGGATGAAGGGCGTGGGTGCTGGCGATCGCCACGACGGCGTCGATCTGGTCGGGAAACAGGATCGCCCACTCGAACGCCTGCATGCCTCCGAGCGAGCCGCCGGCCGCCGCCGCGAGTCGCTCGATGCCAAGCTCGTCCAGAAACGCACGCTCGGTCCTCACCATGTCTGCGACGGTGATCACGGGGAAGTCCGACCCGTACGGCCTTCCCGTTGCCGGGTCGATCGACGACGGTCCGGTTGTCCCGCGGCAGCCGCCGAGCAGGTTCGTCGAGACGACGAAGTATCGGTCGGTGTCGAACGCTTTGCCGGGGCCGATCATCCCGTCCCACCAACCGAGCCCCTTGCCTGCTGACCCGTCACGGTCGTCGGCCCCGAAGCCGTCGCGAGTGCTCTGCGCCGCCGCCTCGGGCGAGAAACCGGCTGCGTGGGCGTCTCCGCTCAACGCGTGGCAGACGAGGATCACATTGTCCCGCCGGGGTGAAAGCGACCCGTAGGTCTCGTACGCAACACGGACAGGGTGAAGGTCCCGCCCACAATCGAGCCGCACCGGATTCGGCAGGTCGAGATACTGCGTCTCGACCGTTCCCACGGAGCCGGCTCTACGCGGCAGGGCTGTCGTTGCGGGCGCTCTCATTTCGTTCTCCGTACCGTCTCTCCCGTGTATTGTCTGATTTCTTTACTTTGGATAGCGAGAGTACGACAGAGAGGAGTGGAGGCGCGATGACCACCATCGACAATGGAGTCAACGTACAGGCACTGCTCGACGCGCGGGAAGTTCTCGCCGGGGCGCCCGAAGCCGCCCAGTTCACCTGGCGGGCGTCGTCCAGGTGGGAGAATGGCGTCCACAGCACAACCACGATCAAGAACTTCTTCGGCCTCGGGGAAGAGCACAGCCACAAGACCGAGGCCGTGTTCGACGCCGATCACCCAGAGGTGTTCGCGGCACTGGACAACGGGATCACGCCGATCGAGTACCTCCTCGTCGGGCTCGCAAGCTGTCTGACCGCAGGCGTCGCATCGGTGGCCCAGAACCGCGGCATTCAGCTGCGCTCGGTCGAGTCGACGGTCGAGGGCGGCCACGACATCCGCGGGATGCTCGGCGTTGACAGCGACGTTCGGAACGGCTTCAACGACATCAAGGTGACGTTCGCCATTGACGCCGACGCCACGAGGCAGGAGATCGAGGCGCTCGTCGCCCAGTCGCAGAAGCGTTCCGCCGTCTTCGACGCCCTGACGAACCCGACGGAGGTCACGGTCGAGGTCGCCTGAGGGCGCTCCCCATCGAGCACTTCACCACGGTTGTCATTGGCGCCGGCCACGCCGGCCTTGCTGCGAGTCACTTCCTGACTGAGCGGTCGATCGACCACGTCGTCCTCGAGCGCGGCGAGGTGGCGAACTCATGGTCGTGCGAGCGCTGGGACTCCTTGCGGTTGCTGACGCCGAACTGGCAGAGCCGGCTCCCGGGCTTCGGCTACGACGGCCCCGATCCTGATGGGTACATGACCGCAGCCGAGGTGGTCGAGCTCGTCAAGCGATTCGCGGTGCAGGCGCGCGCGCCAGTTCGCACAGGCACGAACGTCACCGCGGTGCGGCGCACGGAGGGCGGGTATGACGTTGCGACAAGTCACGGCGAGATCCAGGCCCGCACCGTGGTCATCGCGAGCGGCGCATGCAACCAACCCACGGTGCACACGTTCGCGCAGGGCGTCCCGCCGAGCGTCGAGCAGCTGACGCCGTTCGAGTACCGCAACCCGGGCCAGCTTCCCGACGGGGGCATCCTCGTCGTTGGCGCGTCGGCAACCGGCGTGCAGCTGGCGGCCGAGCTGCTCGCGTCGGGACGGCCGGTAGTCCTCTCCGTTGGGGAACACGTGCGGCTGCCGCGAACGTATCGAGGCCGCGACGTCCTCTGGTGGATGGATGCCTCGGGCCTGTGGGACCAGCGGTACGACGAGGTCGACGATCTCACGCGAGCACGCCGACTTCCGTCGCCACAGCTCGTCGGGACGCGTGCGCGCACGACACTCGACCTCAACGCGTTGGCGGCGATGGGCGTGGAGCTCGTTGGCCGCTGGGCGGCTGTTCGTGACGGCCGAGCGCTTTTCTCGGGCGGCCTGCGAAACGTCTGCTCGCTCGCCGACCTGAAGTTGGAGCGCCTTCTGGAAGTCTTCGACGAGTGGGCTCGAGCCGACGGACGCGATCTCGACGTCGCAGTTCCCGAGCGTTTTGCGCCCACCGAGGTGAGCCGGTCGACGAGGCTGCAGATCGATCTGTCGGGCGGCGAGATCAAGGCGATCGTCTGGGCGACCGGGTTCCGCCCCGACTACCGGTGGCTCGACGTGCCCGTTGTCGACGGGAAGGGGCGGCTCCGCCACGACGGAGGTGCAGTCGCGAGCCCCGGCCTGTACGCACTGGGCTTGCCAGTATTGCGGCGGCGCAAGTCGACGTTCATTCACGGAATCGAGGACGATGCGCGTGAGGTCATCGAACTTCTCTCCGGCCACCTGGCGGGAACCGCCGGTGACCGGAATGCAAACCAGGGCAGGACCGGGGGAGGCCAGCAAGCGTGAGCGACCGCGAACGGCACAGTGAGCTCGACGCCGCAACAGCCGCGTGGCACGTGTCTCTTCATCACATCGACCATGACGAGCTCAGCGAGGACACCGCCCAGACACCTGGAATGCGCCGCTTCGAGGCGATCTCCGGTCGCCGCACAGGTTCCCGGAAGATCTGGATGGGCAAGAATCACGTCGGGCCGGGGCTCGTCTCGGCCGACCATCACCACGGAGAAGCTGAGACCGGCATCTATGTCGTCTCGGGACATCCCGTCTTCGTGTTCCTCGAGAACGGCGCCGAGCGGCGAATTGAGACGGGGCCGGGTGACTACGTCTACGTCCCGCCGTTCGTCCCGCATCGCGAGGAGAATCCGTCACTCGATGAGGAGGCGGTCGTGGTGCTTGCTCGGAGCACGCAGGAGGGCATCGTCGTCAATCTCTCGAGCCTCCGGGAGCACGTTCCGGAGCTCGACGCGCTGATCGCGGAAACGCAACCTGGTTAGGGCTTAAACCAGGTTGCCGAGTTTCTCGGAGGCCGCGGCGGATTCGAAACTCATCAACGGCGCAGGCCCGGAACGTGGCCCGTTCGGCATCACCTGGAACACGATCGAAGACAGCCGCATCAACGGCGGCGCGACGATCGTCGGGGTACAACGGGTTCTGGCAGGGTTTCTTCCGGAACACCGTCAACGGCGGGGTCACGTTCAACAACAACACCGTCGTCGATCCCGACGGCAACGAGATGCAGACCAACACGTTCGACGGCGGCCCCAGGTGCTCCGGGAACACCCGTGCGCCGCAGCAGGGTGACTCGGGCGGGAGCCCGAACCACGTGAACGGGTCGAAGACCGGCCAGTGCGCCAGCCTCTGACCTAGCGACTGGCAGGAATGACCGGCAGCTGCGCGGGGAGTCGCTCCGATCCCCGCGCAGCACCGCGTGGTCACGCGCGCGGGACGAGTTCGAACACCTCGTAGGGCGTGTTCTCATCCCGGTGCCGCGTCGCTCCCCAGTGGCGCATGCCGAGCTTCTCGACCGTCCGGAGCGATGCCTTGTTGTCGTTCGTTGTCAGCGCGACGATTCGACTCATGCCGGCTCGGCCGAAGCAGTCCGCGGCGGCGAGCTCCGTCGCCTCGGTTGCGATCCCTTCGTTCCAGTGCGTGGGGTGGACGATGTAGCCGACCTCGACGGTCTCGGGCGAGATGCCGGCCCAGCCCTCACCGATCGGGGCGAGCTCCACTCGTCCGCGCCGTTCATCGGTCTGCCGGTCGAACACCGTCCAGGTGCCGAAGCCGTGCTCGTGCCACGACTGCAGCCACCAGCGGATCTGCCGCGCGATCTCCGGTTTTGGCCGCGGCTCCCGGCCTGGCCGGGCAAGTAGCACCGGGTTGTTCCGCAGCTCGAAGTAGAAGTCGAGATCTCCTTCGCTTACCGGGCGAAGTACGAGACGTTCGCTGACGAGTTCCACTGAGGTCGGCACTGCGGGTCGACCGTACGACAGAACCGCACCGGTTGCCGGTCCAAACACTGAATGAGCCGGAACCCGCTTCGTGGTGCGGGTTCCGGCTCGGTGGTGCGCTCTGAGAAGGTGCCTACAGCAGGCTGCAGGCTACGAACTGTGCTCGAGGGTGTCCGCGAGCTCTCTGAGCTTCTGCTGCATCGACTTGATCGTTTCGTTCCGGTCGGCGAGCTCCACCGCGCGGTCGGTCAGCTTGGACTGCTGATCGGCGATCTCGGTGGTCCGGGCGGAGAGCTCGGTCGTGAGTCGCGCGATCTCGGCTGCGTCGCGCGCCCGCGTCGACTCGGCCTCGACGACGATGGCGCGGAGTGACCCGAGCTGTGCGCTCAGTCCGTCGCTCAGCGTCCGTGCCACCTCATCGAAATCAGAGGCGGTCGGCTCGTCGGCAACCTCTGCTGCCGCATCGAAGTCTGGAGTCACGAGGGTGAGTCCGTGCTCATGCTCTTCGTCCTGGTCGTGCTCGTGCTCGTCGTGCTGCTCCTGCTCCTCGTCAGAATCGGAGGCATCGTCGGCAGCAGCCGGCGTGTTCTTGGGTAGAAGCTCGCTCCGGAGGCCGGCGTCGATCGCCGTCTTCGCGACGACCACGCAGTCGATCCGGTCGCCGAGAAGCGAACGGAGTGCGAGCAGCCTGGCGTCGGTCGGCTCGGCGAGGGCGACGACGACTGCGCCGTCTTCGCTGATCTGCATCGGCAGAGCCTCGAGCCGGGTTGCCTCTTCGCGGGACATTCTGCTGAGTGCGTCGCCGTCGAACGAAATCGCCGAGCGCTCGACGTAGCGCAGGTGCCACTGGTCGGCGAGCGTCTTGGCCAGGTCGTCTTCGCTGGCCCAGCCCATCCGTACGACGACCTCACCCAGCCGTTCACCCGTATCGGCACCAATGCGGAGGGCCTCTTCGAGCCGCTCGTTGTCGAGGTAGCCGCCCTCGATCAGAAGCGTTCCCAGAGCCGTCCGAATTCCTGTGTCGTTTCCGTGCTCGATCACCGCATCGCTCATTTTCTGGTAACCCCTTCTCATCGCAATTCCGATCGTTGTCGGCAAAAGGTCGCCATTCCTTGAGTGTGGATTTTCGGCCCGCTGTCGCGCCGTCGCATCCCTCATTCGAGGCACGCCAAAAGGCGCATGGATGTTCGGCTATGAGGCGGGGGGCTACGATGGGTTTGTCGCTCATCCTTGGCAGGTAGGAAGAGGGTTACGCTCTGAGCGAGGGCGGCGGCACGAGGGAAGGGGCTGCGGCAATGGCAAAAACGAGGGTTTTGCTTGCGGACGACCACCGGCTGATGCTGGAAGCTGTGCGCGTGGCGCTCGAAAGCGACGGCGAGTTCGAGATCGTCGCCGCGACGACCGAGGCGCAAAAAGTCCTGCCACTCGTCGGCGACCTGCGTCCCGAAGTCGTGCTTCTTGACATCCGCATGCCGCAGATGGACGGCATCACCTGCCTGAAGCGGATCCGCGCTGCCTACCCGAGCGTGGTCGTGGTGATGCTCTCGGCGTCGGAGGACCCGATGATCATCCGCGAGGCAATGGAGGCCGGGGCACGCGCATTCGTCCTCAAGCACCTCGATCCGCGCGACCTCGGCGGCGTGATTCGCCAGGCGCTCGACGGCACCGTCTTCCAGTCGGCGGGCGTCTTTGCCGACGCGTCAGCGGCGCTGGTCGCCGAGGCGGGGCTGACCGCGAAGGAGCACGACATCCTCAACCTGCTCTCGACCGGGCTCACGAACGCTGCGATCGCGAAGGAGCTGTGGGTCACTGAGCAGACCGTCAAGTTTCACCTCAGCAACATCTACCGCAAGCTGCAGGTGAAGGGACGGACGGCCGCCGTCGAGGCGGCTCGCCGCAGGGGCTTGATCACGAACCCGTTGCTGCAGGAAGTCTGAGTCTTCAGGCGACGACTTCGGCGACGACGCCCGACTGCGCCGAGACCCACGCCCGCACGTAGAACCTCAGCTCCGACTGCGGCTGATCGTCGTCGACCAGATCCTCCGCCGGGTACGACAGCTCGAGCAGGTCGCCGACCGCGCAGACGCCGCCGCCGAGCGCCTCGATGTCGGCTTGCAGCCGCTGCCTGGCCGCCGGCGGTTCCACCCGTAACTTCATTACTCAAGTGTCGACGAGGCGCGGCGAACGGGTTAGACCCGTTCGGTTAGTTCTCTGCGGCTGGACGGCGGAACCTCGTTTTCCTGCCGAAGGCTGACCCCACATGCCCGTCACCCAGACCTAGTGATTGGCAATCCCCCAGTAGGTGAGTGTCTCATCCCTCAGAGCAGCTGTGGGCCTC
>CAWJGF010000009.1:0-27686 GCA_963842335.1 uncultured Thermoleophilia bacterium
TCGGGCGCATCGCGGCCGGACGATGACTGCCTCGCGGTCGGCGCGCCGACCGAAGCGCGTGCTGTCTCGAATACCCGGTGATCCTCGACGCTTCCTCGCAGACCCGAGGCGCGCGCTCGTGGTCGGGCTCGTCCTGCTCGCGCTCTTCGTGCTGCTGGCGTTCGTCGTGCCGCAGGCGCCGCTCGAGCTCGAGCAACGGTGGAACGAGTGGATGACCGACATCGCCACGGCCGTGTTGAAGGATATCGCGCTCGTCTTCAACTACCTCGGGCGCGGCTTCGGGCGTGCGCTCCTGATCGCCGTCCCGGCTGCCGTGCTCTTCGTCGCCAGACGCCGGTGGTCGTTGGCTGCTTTCGCGCTGACGGAAGCCCTGACTCCGTTGATCTCCTCGATCACGAAGGTGCTCGTCGATCGTCCGCGACCGCCTGCGCCTCTGGTCCACCCGAGCGGCGCGTCGTTCCCATCCGGGCACTCAGCCTTCGCCGGCGCGACCGCGGTGGTGGTCATCCTGCTCTTCACGCACGTGGGCCCGCGGAGGCGAATGTGGTGGTCGCTCGCCGTGTTCGTAACGGCGGGAATGGCGTGGAGCCGCACCTATCTTCACGCGCACTGGCTGCTCGACGTTACGGCCGGGTCGATTCTCGGCGTGGGCGTCGCTCTAATCGTCTGCGGCGGCGTCCAGGTGCTCGCGACTCGCCGCTCCATCGGGGGTTCTGGAGTTGGTTAGGCGTCAGCTACCGCCTAGGCTCTTACAGGAGTCGGTGCTCTTGAACGCAGAGGAGAGCGAGCCGCCCGCGTCCTTCAAGGTGCTGATCGCCGACTTGGTTTCGTTCGCGAGGCTTTGCACCTGAGGCGCGAGCGTTGCGACCGTTGCGCTGAGGGCGGCGGCCGACGGATTGGCCTGGAGCTGGGTGAGAGCCGTGCTCGCGGCGTCGACGGCGTTGCTGATGTCGGTGGAGAGCTGATCGAGTTGCTGCTTGGCGGCTTGCCCCTGCGAGGAGTCGGGGGGCGGGACAGCCTTGATCTGCGTCAGGAGCGTTTTCGTCGCGGCCTCGGCCTGCGTGATGCTCGTCTGGAAGGAGCCCTGCGAGACTCCGCCGGTGAAGCTCGTGGCGATGCTCTTGATCTCCTGCTCCCAATTGCCGATCGCGCTGCAGACGCTGTTTGCGTACGCCTCGTTGGCCTTCGTGTCGGAACTGCCGCCGCAACCGGCCCCCACCAGGAGCCAGAACAGCGATCAGCGCCAGGATCGGTGCTGTGGGACCCATCTCCCGGCGTGAGATACGACGTCGGCTTTGCCCATCAAGCATCGTGAAACCTCCTTGGAATCCTTTTGAGCCCTCAAAGCTTCCCTTTGCGTTCCTCTTAGGCAATCGCGAACACGAGCTCCGACATCGACGCACGCCCCGATCCACGCGAGCCCGCTACGAAGTCGCCTCCGCCACGCTAGGCCGGACCCGGCTGGTCGCTCATCATGCTGATCGGATGATTCGCTCAGATGGTCGAAACGCTACGTTGCTCGACGAGGCATTCCAGCGTCCTGTCGTTGGATGGTCCGCATTCAACAAGGAGGAGAACGATGGCATCTGCCACCAACGCACCGGTCGATCTCTACATCGCGACCTACCCTGATCCGGACGCCGCCCGCGGCGACTGGGACACCATCAAGCAACTGGCCAAAGACGATGTGATCAAGGTCGACGGGCTGGTCCTCGTCAGCCGCCGCGCCGACGGGAAGATCCAAGTTGACGACGACTTCCACGAGACCGCAAAGGGCGCCGTTTGGGGCGCGGTTGGCGGCGCCGTCGTCGGACTGATCTTCCCGCCCGCCCTGCTCGCGAGCGCCGCGGTCGGCGCGGGAATCGGAGCGGGCGCCGGCGCACTGGTGTCGCACGCCCAAAAGGAAGAGATCAAGGCAGATGTCGACGACACGCTGCCGCCCAACAGCTCCGGCATCGTGGCGATGTTCGAGGAGACGTGGGAAGACGACATCGACAAGGCCCTCTCGAGCGCCAGCAACGTCACGAAGGAGAAAATCGACGCGGACAGCGCGGACCAGGTCAAGGCAGCGGCGAGCAAGAAGTAGCCGGGTGCGACCGCCTACTGCGAAATAGATCGTCAACTAGGGGAACAAGGAAGTGATGAGCCTCGTCTGGGCCGGGCTCGTCGTCGTGGTCGTCACGGCCCTTGCGATCACGGCGATGCTGCTTGTTCGCCGCCGGGCTCCGGCGGGAAGCCGCTTCGAGGACGGAGACCGCGCGGCCGGCGTCTTTGGCGTCCTCGCAACCGGGTTCGCCGTGCTCCTCGGCTTCGTCGTCTTCCTGGCGTTCGAGAGCTTCGACACCTCGCGAAGCGGCGCCGAAACGGAGGCGCAAATCGTGACACAGCAGTTCGAGACGGCGCAGTTCTTCCCGGTTGCCGTTCGTGCGCGCCTTTCAGGCGAACTCGTCTGCTACGCGCGGACGGTGATCCACCAGGAATGGCCGAAAGATGGAATCGGGCACCCTCGGCGACATCGTGAATCCATGGGGCGTCGCCACGTTCCGCACTCTCAAGACCGTCGAGCCGAAATCCGCCTCCGAGCAGGCGGCATACGCGAAATGGCTCGACCAGCGCTCCGACCGCGAGAGCGCGCGCCAAGACCGTATCCACGGCGCCGAGGGGGTGATCCCGGTGCCGCTGTGGATCGTGCTGCTGCTCAGCGCGGTGACCATCTTCGTGTTCATGCTGTTTTTCGCGGACAGCGCCGAGGGCGTCGGCGTGCAGGCGACGATGATGGGCGGCGTGGCGATCGTGATCTCGTCGACGCTGCTACTTCTTTGGTTCCTCGACCATCCCTATAACGCCGGCATCGGCAGCCTGCGGCCGGTCGCCATGGAGCGCGCAATCCGCATCCTCGACCAGGAGGCGGCCATCGATCGGTGGGAAGCTCACGATCCCGTGCGACGAGCGAGGGATCCCGACCGGCGGCTGAGAAGCACCTCGTGCTTGCAGACGTCATCGCTTCGTCGGCGGCTCTTCGCCCGTCAGCGTGCGCCAGATTGCGGCGGCGCTGCGGCGAGTGACGATCGCCGCGAGCGCACCCAAGGCCGCAGTCAGCCCGGTCCAGAGAACTTTTCGCAACATTGCAGGTCTGTCGAAGCATAGACCGCTGCAAGCCTGGATACGCACCTTGCGCCATACCCGAGCTGGAGCATCTCGATTTCTCCTTTACCGGGCCTCCGCAGATGCCGATAGGACGGAGGCGCTATGAGACAGGTGCACGTCATCGCGACCTGGCAATCCGAGCACCTCGTCGAGCTCGCGGACGGGGACGGCCTCGATGACCTCGTGGAGGTGCTCCAGACGCAATCGAACGTGAAACTCGTCGGCTACACCGCTCAGCCGCTCCAGGAAGCCGTGGACGTAGCGATCGACGAGCTGCTCGATCGGTAGTTCGGCCCGCGAGTCAGGTAACGATTAGACCGTCTAATCGACCGTTACGGCCTCGAATTGGGAAGTGCCGCGCAGACCTGGCAGCCTTGCGAACTTCGAGCGGGGGCAGGCTTTCGAATCTCGCGTCGGGCGACGCCGCAATCGTCCCTCGCGTTCCCCCAACCAGAAGCCTGCCCCCGCCCGTTACTTGCCAAGTTGCTCTAGCGTCGCGTTACGACGCGGCGCGGCTGGCGCCTCTTCGGCGCGCGCGCGGTGACGGATCCTTCGAGATCGCAGAGACCCCCGCCGCCATTCTTTGTCCGTTCTCCTCGACGACTTCGAACTGAACGACCAGATGCGCACAGCGTCCAACGGGAACTTCTCCCGGCGAGAAACCGTCGCGATGGACGTAGAGCCGCTCGCCTTCATCGGTCAGGATGAAGCCGTGTTCTTTCTGCTCGTTGAACCACAGCATCTTCCCCTGCATTGTGGTCAGCCTTTCTTCGAAGTCGATGCCTGCAAGAACGAGAGATGCGCGCACAAGGCGCGCATCTCTTCTACGCGTATTAAGCCAGTTGGACGACGTTCTTCGCCTCGGGACCCTTGGGGCCTTCGGCGGCTTCGAACTCGACCTTCGCACCCTCGGTCAGTGACTTGAAGCCGTCACCTGCGATGGCGCTGTGGTGGACGAACAGATCCTTACCGGCGTCCTCGGGGGAAATAAATCCGTATCCCTTGGAGTCGTTGAACCACTTGACAGTTCCAGTTGCCATAGAAAAAACACCTCCTCTACCAATTCACGAACGGTAGTGGAGGCGCAATTGCCAGCCAGTTACTCGCTCTAGACAAGCCAGTTTAGCAGCTAGTCGGTCTAACCGGCCTGTACGACGAAGAACGCGATCGCCACGTACTGGCAGGAAACGCCCACGATCGTCAAGGCGTGAAAGAGCTCGTGATAGCCGAAAACAGCCGGTAGGGGATCCGGGCGACGGCGTGCGTAGACGATCGCGCCGGCGGTATACGCGAGGCCACCGACGATGAGGAGGGTCACCGCCGCCGGATGGAGATGCTCAATCATTTGCGGAAGCACCACGACCGCAACCCAGCCAAGCGCGATGCCGATTGCAGCTGCAAGCCATTTCGGCGCTTCCACCCACACGAACTTGAGCAGAGTCGCTGCAACCGCACCTGCCCAGACGATCGTGAGCACGACCGGGCGCCAGGCTCCCTGCAAAACGAGGAGCGCCACAGGCGTGTACGTGCCCGCGATCAGGAAGTAGACGCCGGCATGATCGATGCGACGTAACCAGAGACGCGCGCGCGGCTTCCACGTCACGCGGTGATAGAGCGCGCTGGCTCCGAAGCATGCGACCACAGACGCCGCAAAGACTGCGGCGGCGGCACGCGCGCGTCCGGCATTCGCGCCGACGATCAAGATCGGTGCGACCACGATCGCGATGAAGAACGCGACTTGATGGAGGACGCCGCGCAACTTCGGCTTCTCGGGCTCGACCTCGCCCGGCAACTCGATGCTCTGCGTACTAATGGGTCGAGCCGAGCTGTTCTTCTTGTTCTTGTCCGTCCACGTGTTCCACTTGCTCTCCCTCTGGAAGATCGCCGTCGAGCACGGGCTCAGTCTCTCCCGCGAGTCGTTCGGCTGCCGCGTTCTGCTTCTTCTCCTGCTTGAGAGCGCGCTTTTCCTTGACCCTCCGCTCTCGTTCCATCTTCGCAAACGTCTGCTGTCTCTTAGAGCCCATCTAGCTCCTTCCACGGCGGTGATGAAAGGAATGTCTGGGGACCGCCGGACGTCACCATAGCCTGAACGGCGGCCTGCCCGGCGGCTTTTTGCTCTAGGAGAACGGGCCGCCGTCGAAGTGGCGGAAGCCTTCGCCGTGCTCGCCCGAACCGCGGCCCGGCGCCGCCGGTCGCGTTCACGAGGTCCGCGATCCGCTGCTTCAGGCGGGTCAGCATCTCGTCTGCCTGGGCTTGCGTGATTCGTTTGGCCGAGACGGCCTTGTCGAGCTTTTGCTTCGCGTCGGCGACGAGCGCGGCGACGAGGCCGTCGGCCGTCTTGCCGTGGTCCTTCGCGACCTGAGCAAGGCTCTTACCGTTCTCGAGCTGCGTTCGAAGCTGGGCTTCCGTCACGCCGATGTATCCCGCGGCGGCATCCAGGCCGCCGAAGAAACCCAAGTGGTGACCGCCCTCGCGGTGAAGTCCACCGATCAGCGGGAAGTCACCCGACTCGAGACGCTGCTTGAGCTCTGCGCCTTGTTCCTTCGTCAATCGCCCGGCGGCGACCGCGGCGTCAACTTGGTTGGCAAGCGCTTGCTTCAGTGCACCGCTGAGCTTGCTCGACGGGATGCCGAGTTGCTTCGCTGCGTCGTCGATGACCGCTTTGCTTTCCTGGCTCGGAGAGCCACCACCGGATGCGGCGACGGCAACTCCGCCGCCTGCGGCGGCGACCAACGTCGCGGCGCCGATGAAGATCGTTTGCTTTCGGGTGAGTTTCATGGAGCGAAGAGAAGCAGTCAGCCTTAAGAGGCCGCTAAGAAGTTCCTAAGAACTGCCGTTCAAGCGGAGAGTCATGCGAGTGCCGCCGCCGTCGGCCGCTTCCGCGACGACCTCGCCGCCGTGCGCGACGGCGACCTGCCGGACGATCGCAAGTCCGAGGCCCGAGCCCGGCCGGCCGCGTGCGGACGGGGACCGGTAGAAACGGTCAAAGACGTGAGGGAGGTCTTCCTCGTCGATACCGGGTCCGTGGTCACGCACACTCAGCGCGCCGTCGCGCACCGCGACCTCGACGTCGCCGTTCGGCGGGCTCCACTTCGCCGCGTTGTCGAGCAGATTGGCGACTGCGCGCTCGATCGTCGACGGCACTCCCTGCACGGTCGACTCCTGTAGATCGATCGTGAAGGTGACTGCGGGACGGTTCCGCCTCGCGCGCTCCACCGCCTCGGAGGCGACGAGATCGAGCCGCACCTCTTCCGGTTCCAGCGTCTGCTGCTCGCCACGTGCAAGATCGATCAGCTCGGAGATCAACGTAGTCATCTCGCTGAGCTGGTCGACGACGTCCGTCAGCAGGCGTTCTCGCTCGCCGGGCGGAAGCTTGCGCTCACTCGCGAGCACCTCGATGTTCGTGCGCAGGCTCGTCAGCGGCGTCCGCAACTCATGCGATGCGTCGGCAACCAGCTGGCGCTGAGCGCGAGACGATTCCTGCAGCGTGCCGAGCATGGCGTTGAAGCTGTCGGCCAGCCGGCTCAGCTCGTCATGTCCGCTGACCTCGATCCGCTCTGAGAGATCGCCTGTCTCCGTAACGTTCTCGGCCGCTGTGGTGAGGCGCCGCACGGGGGCGAGTGCCGCTCGGGAGACCGCCAACCCGAGCGCGGCCGCGATGGCGATGCCACCCCCAGCGATCAGGATCAACAGGTTCTTGATTCGGCCGAGCGAATGATCGACCTCCGTCAGCGGCCGCACGATCTGAACCGCGTACCCGGGCGCATACGGGAAAGTCAGCATCCGCAAGTGTGTTCCGTTGACGTGTGCGTCCGCAAAAAACGTGCCTCGTCCGTTTCGCGCCACGCTCTTGACGCGGTCCGACACCGGCAGCGCGACGTCCTCGCCGGGCGGGAGATACGCCTTTCCCTCCATGTCGACGAGCTGCGGATACCCGGCGGCGCTTCCGAGCTCGGACTGCGGAGCCGCGAAGTGGTTGAAGTCGTGCAGCGGCGTCTGCATCAATTGGCCAGCCGTCGTGCGCAACGATTCATCGACGGTGCTGCGGAGCTGGCCGCGGACGACGAAGTAGACGACCAGGGATGCAGCGACGACGGCCAGCGCAACGGCAGACGCAGCGACGAGCGCGAGACGGGCGCGAAAGCTCACGGCTCTCGCAGCGCGTACCCGACTCCGCGCACGGTTTGGATCAGACGCGGCTTGCCGCCCTCTTCCGTTTTGCGGCGCAGATACCCGATGTAGACGTCGAGCGAGTTCGAGGCGAAGCCGAAGTCGTACCCCCAGACACGTTCGAAGATGATCGACCGCGTCAGCACCTGACGTGGGTTCGTCAGGAAGAGCTCGAGCAAGGCGAACTCGGTGCGGGTGAGCTCGATCAGCTCGCCGCCACGACGAACCTCACGAGTTCCCGGGTCGAGCTCGAGGTCCGCAAAGCGAAGAGCCTCGTCCGTCGTCGCAGACGTCCGGCGCAGGAGCGCTCGAACGCGTGCGACAAGTTCCTCGAGTGCGAACGGCTTCGTGACGTAGTCGTCCGCCCCTGCGTCGAGTCCCGCGACACGATTCTCGATCTCGTCACGTGCCGTCAGCATCAGGACCGGGACGTGGTTACCGCTGCGGCGCAGACGCCGGCAGACCTCGAGCCCGTCGACTACGGGCATCAGCACGTCGAGGATGACCGCGTCCGGCTGAGCGTCGCCGTTGGCCTGCAGGCGGTCCAGGGCTTCGTGGCCGTCGGCGGCGAGCTCGATCTCGTAACCCTCGAGCTCGAGCGCGCGCCGCAGGGACTCCCGCACGGCCCGCTCGTCGTCTACGACCAGGATCTTCACGGCCCCATTGTGCTGGTTGAAGCTGAGAGAGAGCTAAGAGGTCGGCGCTAAGGCTTCGAGACGGCGAGCTGGACGCTGCCACGCCCGCTGAGTGCGGTCACTCGCACCCGGTAGCTCCGCGTGCCGCAGACCGTCGTGCCTCGGGAGACGATCCGGGCCGAAACGGTGTGCGCAACACGTTTGGCCCCGGCGTACACGTCCAGGCCGAGGCGCATACCGGCCGAGGGCCGGAGCGTCACCTTCAGGGATCCATCAAGCGGGGTGGCGATCGTGAACGTGCGCTTCCGAGTCGTACGCGTGAACGCGGCCGTCTGCATGGTGACGGTGACGTGCGTCCAAGGATTCGTCACGTCCTGCTCTGCGGCCGCGAGGTCGGCGGCCGTGGGATACATCGCGTCGGAGACGATGTCCCACGGTGTCTCGGCGCGCCCGGCTTTACGCTCGTTGAGCACTCGGTAGGTCTCGGCCCAGCCCTCACCGGGATTCTCGGTGTACTGAACCGGATCCTCGGCTCCGGGCACGAGCACGCCGCTCTTTGCCTTGGCGCAGACCTGCATCGCGGACGCCCAACGCTTCGGGCCCCAGTCGAGCGCGAGCCAGGGTGCATCCGAGCGGTTGGCCGCAACGTGGTGTCCGTACTCGTGCGTGATGACCGCCTCTGCGGAGAGGTCGCTGCCCGGGTCGTCACCCGGTGTGTAGAGAAAGGCGCCTTGCGCGCTGTAGCAGGCGACTGCGTCGCTTCCGCACGTGCGCGCGATCTGCGAGGGAGTCGCGATCAGCACCGTGACGGTCGAGAGCTCGCCCCGTGGACGAGCGTCCCGAGAAAGTCGGCCCAGCGCTGGCCGAGAGCTGGATCAACGGGGTAGCTGTTCGAGGCGTACACCGTCACGGATTCACCCGTCGCGATCCGGTACTGCCCACCCCAGAACCCGTTGGGAACCGCGCTCAGCGCAACCTGCTTGTCGGTGATCGGACGGAAAGCCCGCGCGATCTGATCGACCTGAGGAGACTGGAGACTTCGCTGCGGCTTCGCCTGTGCCGCCGCCGCCGTCACAAGGGCGGTCGCAACGGTGGCGGCGCACAGGACCAGCACACGGGCGAAGGGGGAACGTCCCGCCCGTCTGAGACTTCGCGAATGGAGGGTCGTTTTGGTTTCCATTTCTCGCGAGGCCACTACGTCGAAGTTGCCACTCAGCCCTAAGACCGTCCTAAGACGGCCGTAAGGAGTTTGTGAGATCCAGTCTTAGCGAGTTCTTACTCGTTCCTCAGCCGGATCTTAGACACAGCTGGTCAGATGTCCGGCATGACACCCCGAACGAATCGCACCCTCTCCCTGGCGGCCGCAGTCCTCGCCGGCGCTCTGATCGGCGCCGGCGGCGGTGCGGCGACCTACGCCGTCCTCAAGCCCGCCGGCAGCAAGACGGTCGTGCGGCAGGTCACCGTCGCAGACTCCCAGCCCGCATCGACCGGCAGCGGCCTCTCCGTTTCGTCGATCTACCAACTCGCGCGGAAAGGCGTCGTCGAGGTCAGCTCCGCTAAGGGGCAGGGCTCGGGCTTCGTCTACGACGCGAACGGCCATGTCCTCACCAATCAACACGTCGTGTCCGGCGCGAGCTCGTTGACCGTCAAGCTGTGGAACGGCAAGACGTTCCCCGCCCAGGTCGTCGGGACCGATGCATCCACCGACCTTGCAGTGCTCAAGATCTCCGCGCCGACGTCCGAGCTCTTTCCGCTCACGCTCGGCGACTCGGGCAGGCTCGTCGTCGGCGACAACGTCGTCGCGATCGGAAGCCCATTCGGCCTGGAGGAAACGGTCACGTCCGGAATCGTCAGCGCCCTCCACCGCGAGATGAGTTCACCCAACGGCTTCGCGATCGACGACTCGATCCAGACCGACGCGGCGATCAACCACGGCAACTCGGGTGGCCCGCTGCTCAACGCACAGGGCAAGGTCGTCGGCATCAACTCGCAGATCGAGAGTGACTCCGGAGGCAGTGACGGTGTCGGGTTCGCGATTCCCTCCAACACGGTCCGCTCGATCGCCACGCAGCTGATCTCGAACGGCAAGGCACAGCACGCCTTCCTCGGAGTGCTCCTCCGCGACTCCTCCACAGGCCGAGGCGCGACGATCGCTCAGGTGCGCGCGGGGACGCCGGCCGCCGCTGCAGGGTTGCGCGCCGGAGACACCGTGACCGCGGTCGCCGGTAAGTCGATCGCCTCTGCGAGCGAGCTCCGGGCTGCGATCAACGCACATCGCCCGGGCGACCGAGTCTCGATCACCTACAGGCGCGGCGGCAAGAGCCACACAGCGAGCGTCAAGCTCGCCACCCGCCCAAGCTGAACGCCGGCTAAGACGGGCTCTGGTACGTCTTCGACATCGCCTGGAGCAGCTTCCAGGCGATCGAGCCGTGCGTCTCGACGAGGGGCCGGAACTCCCAGGAGGTCAGGCCGTAGCAGCGAAGCTCGGTGTCGGCAGTGATCGTCGCAGTGCGGGCGCTCTCGTTCAGCAGCGCCACTTCGCCGAAGTAGTCGCCCGGGCCGAGGCGGCGGCGTTCCTCTCCCCCACGGTCACGGTCGCCTCACCGTCCTCGATCACGAAGAACCCGACGCCGGTCTTGCCCTCGGACGTCACCGTGTCGCCGGCATTGAAAATGCGCTGCTTCATGGACGAGGCGATCCGGTCCAGCTCCTTCCCGTCCAGGTCGGAGAAGATCGGAACCCGCTTGAGGAGATTGGCGGCGCCCTCTGGCACGTGAGGACTATGCCACACTGAGCGAGTGAAGCTGACGGTCGTCGGTTGCTCTCCCGCCTGGCCCAACCCTGGCGGCGCGCAGTCCGGGTACCTCGTCGAGGGGTCGGGACGGGTCTTGCTGGACTGCGGTCCGGGCGTTCTCCCGCGCCTGCGCGAGCAGGAAGGCTGGCCCCATGTCGATGCCATCGTGATCACGCACTTCCACCTCGACCACTGGGGCGACCTGGTGCCCTGGACCTTCGGCTCGATGTTCGGGCCTGGGCGCGAGCTGCCGGCTCCGCAGCTCTGGCTCCCGCCGGGCGGACGGACGCAGCTCGGCGAGTTCGGTGAGCGGCTCGGCTTTGCAGGCATGTTCGACGCGTTCGAGCTCCGGGAGTACGCCGAGGGCGAGCCCTTCGAAGCGGACGGCCTCACGATCACGCCCGTGCGCGTCCCGCACTACCAGCTGCAGACCTACGCGCTTCGCGTCAGCGACGGCAAGGCGACCCTCGCCTACTCCGGTGACTCGGCGCCGAGCCCGCAGCTGGCCGAGGTGGGCCGCGATGCGGATCTCTTCCTCTGCGAGGCGACCCTGAAGGAGAGCAAGGAAGGCCCAGACGGTCTCCGCGGGCACCTCTCTGCGGAAGAGGCGATCGCCGCGTTCGAGGACTCCGGCGCGCGGCGCCTCGTGATCATCCACCGACCGTCAGAGCTGCCGCTCCCCGAGGGGATCGAGCGTGCCGCCGACGGCGACGTCTACACGCTCTAGCCGGGCAGCCTGAAGGCGAGCTCGCCGAGCCGGCGATAGCCCTCGACCGACGGGTGGTCGCCGTCGGAGGTCCACTCTTCACGCATGCGCCCGGGCCGGTCGGGATCTTCGAGAGTGTCGTGGAACGAGAGCACGATGACGTCCTCCGCGCTGCGCGATCTCCGCGATCAGCTCGTTGAGGTTGCGGATCTTCGGCTCCGCGTCGGGCCAGCCGTTGTTCCAGGGCAGGAGGTCGACGAGGAGAACACGCAGCCCTAGCTCCTTGCCGCGCCGCACCATCGCGCGCAGGTTCTCGGCGGCGGCAGCGACCGAGCGGCCCTGGGCGATGTCGTTGATCCCGCCCTGCACGACCAGCATGTCCGCGCCGAGCAGCGCACTCGTCGAGGCGCGCCATGATCTCGTCGGTTCGCTGGCCGTGGATCCCGCAGTTGCGGAACTCGAGCCGAGTGTCCGTTTGCGCCGCCCAGTGTTCCCACTGGCTCGTCTCGTCGCCGCCCTTGCGAGAGTCGTAGCCCGGCGAGCCCTCCGAGATCGAATCGCCGAGTGCAACGACGACGATCGGCTCAGCTGCGTGGATCGGTCTGCTCCGCGACCTGCTCGGGCACGCCGTGGTCCTTCTCGACGATGTCGTAGCCCTTGCGCTTGCCGACGACGGTCTCGACCCCGGGGATCTCGTGGCCGGGATGCACCGCGAACTGACGAGGGTCGGAGCGAAGCTGCTCGTACTCGGCATGGCTCATCGTGATGCGTTGGACACACGCGGCATCACCGCATTCGCAGACGAGATCGAGCGGCTCCGACTTCAGGTCGAACGTCTCGGCAAGGCTCTCGATGCGCTCGTTGACCTCCCGGAACACCGCCTCGTTCAGCCCGATCTGTTTCTCGCGGGCGCTCATGACACGTCCTTCTCGACGACGACGTATCCATCCGCCCGAGCCACGACCTGGCCGAGCGGCTCCTCGGCCTTTTCGTGTCCCGCCACCGTGAAGAAGTGGTTCGAATACGCGCGCACCGCTTCGTACTCGCTCGGAATCATGCGCACGATCGTCGTGCAGTCCAGGTCCGGGCACTCACAGAGGAATGGGATCCGTTCCATCGGCTCGTCGTATTCGGCTGCCTTGGCCCGGATCTTTTCGTTGGCAGCGCGAAAGGTCAGATTGTTTTGCACGATTCGTTGCTCGGTCTCGCCCATGGGCTGCGCCTGTTGTGCTCGGCGCGTGCGTAGCTAAACGTGGCGCGGCTTCAGGTCGGCCGGCAGAACCTCGACCAGCTCGGCCGGGAACTCCTTACCCGGACGGATCTCGCGAACGAGGTCGTGAAGCTTCATCCGATGCGTGCGCGCTGCGCGCCTGATGATCTGAAAAGCCTCCTCGGGCTCCAGGCCGTATCGCTCGGCCACGACTCCCTTGGCCTGCTCGATCGCGACGCGGGACTGGAGCGCGTGCTCAAGCTGTGCGCGCCGCTCATAGGTCGCCTGGGTGACCGCAAGGAGCCTGCCGATCGCTGCGGATGCCTCGTCGCTCGTACCGTCGCCGAGAGTCTCGATCGCCTGGATCTGGGCCCGATCTTGCAAGGAGACGATCTTAACCGCGATTCCCGACCAGCCGAATTCAGCGCTACAGTAGAGATCAGACCGAGGGCGATCTCGCACCCCTGATGGAGACATTTCCCCCGGCCGAAGTTCCTTCGGCTACCAGAGGGGAAATGATGAGCAGAGAGCAAGAAGAGCGAGAGCGACGTGCCGCGCAGAATCAGTTGCTCTTTCGAGCAGTGAACGAACAGATCGTCGGGATGACGGAGAACTTCCGTTCCGACCTCTCGGACATCAACCTCGTCTGCGAGTGCTGGACCCCTTCGTGCACCGGGACGATTCGGTGCCGACTCGAGGAGTTCGAGCTGCTCGACCGGGCCGGGAACATGTTCATCGTCCTCCCGGGCCATGAGGACTTGCTGGTGGAGGACGTCGTCGACGCCTCCAACGGCTACGTCGTCGTTCGCAAGCGCGACCTGGCCGCTCGAATCGTCGAGCAAGTCCAGCAGCGCTAGCGGCGCGGCTTCAAGTCGACGACGAGCTCGCAGTCGAGCGCGTCGGCAATGCGAAGCAGCGTGTCGATGCGCGGAGGCCTCCCGCCACGCTCGAGCCGGGCGATCGCGGACTGCGTCGTGCCGACCAGCTCGGCCAGCTCGCGCTGCGACAGTCCGCGTTGCTGGCGCCGCTCCGCCACCTGATCTGCCACTGCAGCGAAGAACCAGCCGCGATCGGCCGTCCGAATCCGTTCCTGCAGGCGCTCGAGGGCACCCTTGCTGGTACTGCGCGGCATCGCAGGGATGCTATGTCATGCGGATGAAGCCGAGGCCCGCAAGACGGCAGGAGGGTCAAGCCAGCAGCTTGCGGTGCCGCTGTAGAGCCGCCAACACGACGTCTACGTCCTCAACGGTGTTGTAACAGTGCGCCGAGATGCGCAGGTTGTCGTCACGATCCGAGGTGACGATGCCTTCGTCGCCGAGCTTCGAGACGAGCGCCCTTGCATCGGTGGACTTGACACAGATGAGCGCGCCGCGTCGTTCCGGAGCGCGCGGCGTCACGACCTGTGCGCCGAGCTCGTCGAGGCCGTCGATGAGGTGGGCGTTGAGGCGCAGCACATGCTCGCGCGTCTCGGCAACACCGATCTCCTGCATCAGCTCGATGCCTGCGATGCCCGCGTAGATCGCGGGGATCGGCGGCGTGCCCGATTGAAAGCGTGCTGCGGTGTGCGCCGGCGAATAGTCGGTGTGATCCATTGCGAAGATGTTCTCGTCGGCAAACCAGCCGGTCTGCGTCGGCCGGACGCGCTCGACGAACTCTCGACGGCAGTAGAAGAATCCGAGCCCTGCAGACCCGAGCAGATACTTGAGCACGCCTGCGCCGAGGAAATCGACGCCGAGCTCGGCAACGTCGACCGGAAGCGAGCCGATCGCCTGGAAGGCGTCGAGGAGGACGAGCGCGCCGCGCTCGTGCGCGAGCTCGACGACGGCGGGCACGTCCAGCATCGCGCCGTTTCTGTAACAGACCTGCGTGAGAGCGACGATCAGCGTGTCTTCGTCGATCGCGCGCTCGAAGTGCTCGATCGGGATCGTCCCGTCGTCTGCAGCCTCGACGTGCATGACACGCGCTCCCCGCGCCTCCTGCGCGTGCCAGATCTGGCCGATCGTCGGGAACTCCCAGTCGGTGAGGACGACCTTCGACCGCTGCGTGAAACGGAGACCGCTCGCCAGCGCGCTCACTCCTGCCGAGAGCGACGTCGTAACCGCAATCTCGTCCGGCACCTGCGTTGACGAGCCCGGCGAAGGCAGCGCGGGCGGCTTCCTGCCGCTCCACCCAGTACTCCCACGGCGCGCCCTTGTCGTCCCAGTCCTCGAGGTACTGCTCGTAGGCTCCGCGCACCGCGTCGGACAACGCCCCTTGCGAGCACGAGTTGATGTACACCTGCCGCTCGAAGATCGGGAACCGGTGCCGGCACCGAGCCGCGAGCGAGGCGGCCTCAACGGCCAAGGTAGGCCTTCCTCAAGTCCTCGTGTGCAAGCAGGTCTTTTGCAGGCCCTTCCAGCACCAGTCGCCCGGTGGAGAGCACGTAGCCGCGGTCTGCGATCGAGAGCGCCATGTTCGCATTCTGCTCGACGACGAGCATCGCGACGCCGGACTGATGCACCTGCTGGATGATCTCGAAGCTTCGCTCGACGAGGATCGGCGCCAGCCCCATCGACGGCTCGTCCATGAGGAGCAGCTTCGGGCGCGACATCAGAGCGCGACCCATGGCGACCATCTGCTGCTCGCCTCCGGAGAGCGTCCCCGCGAGCTGCGCCCGTCGCTCGTGGAGCAATGGGAAGAGTGTGTAGACGCGCTCGAAGTCTTCCTTCCGGCCCTTCGTGTCCCGGATCAGGTACGCGCCCATCTCGAGGTTCTCGAGCACCGTCATCGGCCCGAAGAGCCGGCGGTTCTCCGGGACGATCGCCATCCCCTTCTGGATCCGATAGCTCGTCGTGCGGCCGGTCACCTCCTCGCCGCGGAACTCGACGGAGCCGTTACGGGGCTGCACGAGCCCGAGGATCGTCTTGAGCGTCGTGGACTTTCCCGAAGCGTTACCGCCAAGGAGCGACACGAGCTCGCCTTCGCGCACGTTCAGGTCCAGGCTCTCGAGGATGTGGATCTCTCCGTAGTACGTGTCGATGTTCGTCAGCCTGAGGAGATCCGGGGCGCCGTTGGTGCTCATTTCGTCTCCGCCCTTCGCAGGCCGAGGTATGCCTCGACGACCCGCGGGTCGGTCGCAACTGCCTCGAACGAGCCTTCGGCGATCTTGACGCCGTGATCGAGGGCGACGACCCGGTCCGAGATGCCTTCGACGACGTGCATGTCGTGCTCGATCACGAGGATCGTGTACCCGCCGTCATCTCGGAGCTTGCCGATCAGCTCCGTGATCTCGTGCGTCTCCCGCGGGTTCATGCCGGCAGCCGGCTCGTCGAGCAGCAGGATGCGCGCCTGTGTCGCCATCGCCCGCGCGATCTCGAGTCGTCTCCGGTTCGCGTAGGAGAGGCTGTAGGCGGGCTGATCCCAGCGATAGCCCATCAGTCTGTCGCCGAAGAACGACAGCTTCTCCTCCGCCACGCGATGGATCTCCTTTTCCTCACGCCGCGCGCCGGGCGTGCGCAGCATCGATCGGAGAACGCCGACCTTCGTTTGGCCGTACTCCGCCGCCATGACGTTCTCCTTTACCGTCATGTTGAGAAAGAGTCGAAGCGTCTGGAACGTGCGGGCGATACCGAGCTCGGTGATCTTGTGCGGCGCAAGCCCGACGAGGTTCCGGTCCTGGAAGCGGATCTCACCCGAGTCGGGGCGGTAGATCCCTGTGATGAGATTGAAGAGCGTCGTCTTGCCGGCGCCGTTCGGGCCGATCACGCTCACGATCTCGTGCTCGCGCACGACAAGGTCGAGTTCGGCGATAACACGGAGACCACCGAAGGACTTATCGACTTCCTGCAGCTCGAGCAGCTTTGAGTCGCTCATCAAACGATCTCGACGGTTGCGGTGCCGAAGAGGCCCTGCGGCCGAACGTTCATCAGCGCAACGAGCAGCGCTCCAAGCAGGACGAGTCTCGTCGCTCCGCCGATCTGGACGAGCAACAGATTCTCCCAGACGAACATGACCAGGTATAAGAGCGGCGCAAGCAGCAATGCTCTCCAGAGACGGCTGAGCTGGGGATAGACCACGACCGCAGCCACCAGCGAGATATAGGCGAAGTCTGCGATCTTCACGGGGTGCTGCGGTAAGAGCATCCAGTGGTCCAGGGCGTGCGCGACGGTGCCGGAACCGAGCGCCTTCCCGTCGACAAGACGTGGGTATGCCGCCTCAGCGATCGCGTGCACCACGAAGCCGAAGGCGACCAACCCGCCGAGCTCGGCAGCGAGGAGACGCCACGGGCGAAGCTTGACGAGTAGGGCAAGGAGGATCGCACCGTAGAAAAGAGGCCGAGCGTTCGCCGAAGAGCGGAGCAACTCCGGCACGCTGCTGACAATGATGGCGCCAACGACGATGCCCATGATGCTGCCGAAGCCGCCGAGGATCATGATCGCGTAGATCGTGATCAGCAGGCCGACGTCATAGTCTCCCGGCAGCGCCGCTGTGGCGATCGTGCCGTAGATCGCTCCGGTAAATCCGGCCGCGGCCGCACCGCAGACGAACGCAAGCAGCTTCAGTCGATTGACCGGGATGCTCATCACCTCAGCGGCCAGAGGATCCTCTCGCAGCGCACGCCAGGCGCGCCCGGTCCGGGAGTCGTTCACGAACATGAGCAAGACCAGGAAGACCGACACTCCGATCAGCAAGAAGTAGTACTGCTGCTTCGTCGTGGTGATCTTGTAGCCGAAGAAGTTGAACGGGTCGATGTTCGCGATTCCATTCGATCCACCCGTGAGATCGGCATGCCCCACAAAGGGGAAGCTGATCCGGTTGGCGTTGTTGACGAAGATGACGAAAGCCTGGCCGAAGAAGAGCGTCAAGATCGCGAGGTAGTCGCCGAACAGACGGCGCGACGGCAGTCCGACGAGCAGGCCCACGATCGCCGTACCAAGTACGATCACCGGGATCGCCGCCTCTGCCTGCCAGTGGTAGCCGAACTGAGGCGAAGCCAGGATCGCGTAGAGATAGGCGCCGCAGCCGAAGAACGCGATGTAGCCGAGGTCGAGAAGACCGGCAAACCCGACGACGATGTTGAGGCCGAGGGCCAACAGCGCGTAGATGAGCGTGAACAGTCCGTACCGGAACAGGTTCCCTTCGGTCGTGACCAGCGGGAAGATGGCGGCCGGGATCGCAAACACCAACACCCGCGCCGGAGGCGGGAGGCGGTCCCACTCCCGCGTCAACCTGCCGCGCAGACCTGTGTAACGCTCGCGCTTTCCCTCGACGCTCGCGACCCACTCGTCGACGCCGATCCTCGGGCTGTCCGGCGCGTCCGCCGGCCCGGAGCGATCGGGAGGAACGCCGCTGCCGCCGCCGGCCGCCATCAGACCTTCTGGATCGCGGCCGTGCCGAACAGACCGCTTGGTCGAATGAGGATCACCGCGATCAGGAGCGCGAAGACATAGAGGTTCTGAAACGTCGAGCCTTGCGGAAGGTAGCCCGTTGCATACGACTCGGCAAGACCGACGATCAGTCCACCGACCATCGCGCCGGGAATACTGCCGATTCCGCCGAGCACGGCTGCGGTGAAGCCCTTGAGGCCGGCGATGAAGCCCATGTAGTGGTAGATCTGGCCGAACACCAGGCCGAACATCACGCCCGCTGCCCCGGCTAGTGCCGAACCGATGAAGAACGTCACCGCGATGACGCGGTCGACGTCGATCCCCATCATCGATGCCGCCTCTCGGTCGAACGACGTCGAGCGCATCGCCTTACCCAGCCGCGAGCGCGCGACGAAGATGGTCAGCGCGACCATCAAGAGGACCGCGAGAACGACCGTCAGGAGCTGGGTGACAGAAAAGAAGAGCTGGCCGACACTGAAGGTCTTCACGCCGATCAGGTCGAAGGTGTCGTAGTCCCTGAAGCTAGCGCCGAAAATCAGCAAAGCGCTGTTCTGGAGGAAGATGGAAACGCCCAGGGCACTGATCAGCGGCGCGATTCGCGGGGCGTTCCTGAGCGGCCGGTAGGCAAAGCGCTCGATCGCGACGCCGAGAACGCCGCAGCCCAACATCGAGACGATGAACATCACGAACAGGACCGCGGCTCCGCTGATCGTCGGGTTCAGCGGCCCACCGAGGGCATGCAGCGTGTACCAGCCGACGAATGCGCCGATCATGTAGACGTCACCGTGGGCGAAGTTGAGCAGCTTGAGGATGCCGTAGACCATCGAGTAGCCGAGCGCAATCAGCGCATAGAGGCTCCCGAGCGTCAGCCCGCTGACCGTCAGGTCGAAGAACAGGCTCCAGTTCACAAAACGAAATGTCTCACAGACGAGGTGCGGCCCGTCGGAAGACGGGCCGCACTCGTCGAGATGGAACTTGCTCTCCTCTTAGCCTGGGATCGGGACGAAGTCCTTCCCGTTCGACTTGTAGAGGCCGAACCCGTGGAGCGTCGACAGATCACCGTTGCGGTTGAAGCGGAGCGCAACCCCGATCAGCGAGGCCTTGGCGGGGATCGCGGTGGTCCTGATCGCTGCCCGGACCTTCGCCCGCGTCGTCGTGCCCGTCTTGCACGCGCGATTGATCGCGGTGGCAGCGACCTGCGTGGCCGCGTACGACGGTGCACCGAAGTACTCGCCGTCGCCGCCGTGCGCCTTCTTGAAGCCCGTGATGATCTTGGACTTCGGGTTCAACGGGAAGTTCGTGTCGTAGACGTGCGCCCCGACACTGGCGAACGACGAATCGAAGAGGCCGTCCGACCCCATCAACTTGATGCTTCCCTTGCCGGCAGCCTTCATCTGGTTGCCGAACGCCTGACCCTTAGGCGGCAGCTGCCAGGGGATGTAGACGATCTGCGTGTCACGCGCGATCTTCGCAATCAGCGACGAGAAGTCCGACTGCTGCTGGCTGACGCCGTCTCGCCCGACGGTCGCACCAGCTGCCCTCAGCTTCGCCTGGACAGCATCGGCCAGGCCGGTGCTGTAGGTCTCCTGGTCATCGATGATGTACACGCGCTTGTACTTCAGCTTGTTCGAGATGTAGTTCGCCACCGTCGTGCTCTGGACGGCGTCCGGCGGCACGGTGCGGAACATGTAGCCGGTGCGCGTTCCGTCCGTCGTGAGAGTCGTCCGGGTGGATGAACCGGACACCCATGCGAGACCACCGTCCATCAGGGTCTTCGTCACGCCGACGATCTCGTTGCTGCCGGCAGGACCGACGACTGCGAGGACGTTAGGACTGCCGGCGAGTGCCTGCGCGCCCTTCAATGCCTCAGCAGTGCCCGTCGGAGCACCAAGCTGGGTGTCTTCCGTTTGCAGCCTGAACTTCGTTCCTTTGTGCGTCTTGTTGTACGTCGAGACGTAGTACTGCGCCCAATGCTGCTGCTGGACGCCGATCGACGCCGCGGGACCGGTTACCGGAACCATGAACCCGATCGTTCGCGTCTTGCCGCACTTGACTGACGCTGCGTCGCTACCCGATTGCGCTGCCGGTGCGGCAGCCCGCTCCGGGGTTGCGTACGCCCCGGCCACGATCGCGAGTGCGGCTCCAAGCGCCAGCAAGGCCGCAGTCGCAGATGCCCTTCTCCTCATTCGATTCCTCCTTGAGTGTCTACCCCGGTCTTCCCCCACTTGTGACGCCTTCCGAGCCTACTTGTTGTCGGGATACGATCGATTCGCCGGACTGCCCGCCGGATGGAACACCCCGAGGATCCGCATGGGCCCGGATCCGCTGTTCTCGATGCAGTGCAGCTCGTCCGGCGGAAGGTGGAAGCACGATCCTGCCTGGAGCGGGATGGAGCGCCCGCCGACGTGCGCGGTTCCCTCGCCCGAGACGATGTATCCCACCTCGTCGTAGCTGTGGCTATGGAAGGGCGCCTTGCTCGGCTGGACGATGCCCATGAACTGGGTCACGTCGAAGCAGCCGGCGTCCTCGTTCACGAGGTACCGGAAGGTCCGCTCGCTCGAGGCGTCGAGCTCGGGCTGGTCGGCGAAGCGAACCGTCACCTTGCGCTCGCCGCTCGCCGCCTCCCGGTCCTCCGGAGCGAGAACGGAGAGAACGTGCAAGTCCTCCTGGCCCGTGTTCTCGACCGCATAGGTCTCTCCGGGCGCGATGAACACGCCCATTTCGGGCTCGAGAGCGTGCGTGCCCCCGTCCAGATGAAGCTGTCCTCGCCCGGCCACGACGAAGAGCACCTCCTGCTGCCGTTCGAGCTTCCGGTCGGTCGAGCGCCCCGAGCCGAAGCGGATCAGCCGCTGCTCCAGCCGCTCACAGCCGTTGTCGGCGTCGAAGGCGATCCGAACGCTCGCCGTGTCCCCGTCCTCGCGGGACGGCTTCAAGTCGTTTTCCTCGACTACGAAGCTCGTGACGGCAGCCATGGTGGAATTGTGTCAGGGCTAGGAGGTTTGGTCGAGCAGACTCAGCTCGACGACCTCGACGCCGTCGCCAATTGTCACGCGGCCCGGCTCGGTGACCTCGCCGTAGATCCCGAACGGTATGTGCCTGCTGCCCGCCTCGTTTTCGGTGAACGGACGGTAGCCAGAGATCGTCCGCAACGTGTCGAAGTCGGGCTCGCCTGTCTCCGGGTTCTGAGTCGTGATCGCGCAACGCCCGACGTCACCTCGGATCCTCACCAGAGCCTCGCCGATGCGCAAGTGCCGCTTCACCCACCCGTCTTCCTCGTGCGGGTCGCACCCGTCGAGCTCGAAGAGCATCCGGAAGCGGCGGCCGTCGACCGGCTCGTGCCGGTCGCCCTGGCGGCCGAGCTCCTCGAGCGACGCGGTGGAGATGAGCGAGACGTGGCCCCGCCCACGGTCGACGGCGAGGCCGGGTTCCGACTGGATCAGTCGGAGCGGACGGCCGAGCCAGGCGGAGAGCGCATCCGACCAAGGACCTTCGACGGTGTTGCCGGGGACGGGCCGGCCGTAGAAGTCGGTCGTGACCTCCTCGCCGAGTGCGACGCGGCCTTCGGCGACCGTGCCGTCCGGAAAGTGCAGTGCAAGCCGCCCGGTATCGGCATCGTAGTCCGGCCTGACCTGCACGAGCGTTCCGTCCCGCAGCTGGTTGAAGCGCCGTCCGTCTTCGTCGACGATGTGAAAGCGACGGTTCTCGCGAACGCCGGTGTCCTCGAGCATCACCGCATCCGGGTGGAGCAGGCCCAGCCCCTTGACGGGCGCGATCGAGATCCGGCTCACCGCAGGCACGGCCTAAGCCTACGTTGCCACTCGGGCCACGGCCCGGTGTCGGACATGTGTCGGGAGTGTGACCCGCTACGCGCGTGGGTCAGAAGTAGAACTGCGACCAGGCCGACCACCAGTCGTCCGCCTTCGACACGAGCGTCAGGTCGTCGACCTGTTCCGTTCCGCGTCGGTTGCGGTACTCGACGAGGCGATCGGGTGTGGTGAACTCGACGCGAATCTCGGCCGGGCGGCCCGGGTCGTACGGCTTGACGGCCGAGAGATCCTTCAACGAGCGCTTTGCGCCGTCCTCGATCACCTCGCGAGCCTTCAGGGGTGTCAGCTGCCGGGCGCTGAAACGGCCGAGCCCTTTCTTGACCGCGACGGTGGTCAGACCGGCGCCGAGCAGCTCGGTCGCCTCCTTGCACACCGCCTCGTCGCCGGTGACGAGCACGACGGGACAGCCCCACTGACCACACAGCGCCGCGTTGATTCCTGTTTCACCGACAGAGACGCCGTTGAACTGAAGGTCCCGCCAGGCCTGGCCCGAGACCGTGTGCGACAGCACGCCGTCCGGCGTTCCCGCCTTTGCGTGCATCGCGACGAAGAGCGCCGCGTCGCAGCCCTGCTCCAGCATCTCCGTGTACTCCGTCCAGTCGTTCTGCACGACGTACTCGCAGTCGGGATCGAGCTTGTCCGGAACGAGCGAGTTGAAGGTCCATTCCTCGCCCGCGCCGTGGCAGTCCATGACGACGAGCTCCGTCGCCCCCGCGGCTTTTGCGCCGCGCACCGCAGCGTTGATCTCTTCGGTGTAGAGCTCGCGGCCCTCGTGGTAGGAGCGTTTCTCCTTGCCGCCGTCGACCTGCTGCCACTTGACGATGCCGGCAACGCCCTCCATGTCGCTGACGATGAAGACCTTCATTCGAGCACCGGCACGGCCGCGCTCCACGGGAAGTTGATCCAGCGTTCGGTACGGCGCCAGACGAAGTCGCAGCGCACGACGCTCTGCGGCTTCTCGTACAGGACAGCCGTGCGTACCTCGAGACCGTGCTCCGCGCAGAAGTCGCGCGCAAGGGCCAGCGTCCGGCCGGTGTCGGCGACGTCGTCGACGACGAGCAGGCGTTCGGCGCGCAGCAGCGCAAGGTCCGGCACGGGTGGAAGCAGAAGCGGCTCGGCCAGACGCTCGTCGACGCCGGTGTAGAACTCGACGTTCAACGTCGCCATGTTCTTCACGCCGAGCGCGTATGCGAGTGCGCCTGCGCACGGCAACCCGCCTCGGGCAAGCGCGAGCACCGCATCCGGGCTGAAGCCGTCGGCGTGAATCTGGCTCGTTAGATCTTCGACGGCGCTGCCGAGATCGTCCCAGGTCATCCGTTCGCGCTCCACAACAGAGAGAATCCCACAGATGGAAACAGGGCTGAAGGGGAAGCGCATACTCGTAACCGGGGGCTCGGGTGGCATCGGCTCGGCGTGCGCCCGTGCATTCGCCGCCGAAGGTGCGCAGCTAGTGGTGCACTTCCACCAGGGCCGCGACCGGGCCGAAGCGCTCGCGGCGGAACTGGGAGGCTCAACGCGCGTTGTCGGAGCGGACCTGACCCAGGAGGCAGAGGTCGAGCGCATGTTCGCCGAGTCGGGCGCGCTCGATGTCTGCGCAGCGGTCGCGGGAGCGTGGCCGCCCGAGGACTTGCCCGTCTGGGAGCTGCCGCTCGAGCGCTGGCGCGCGACGCTCGACGCCAACCTGACCGCGACCTTCCTCACCGCACGCGGCTTTCTCCAGCAGCTCGAAGGGGACGGCTCGCTGATCCTCGTCGGATCGACCGCCGGCATCGTCGGCGAGGCAGGCCACGCGGACTACGCCGCGGCCAAGTCGGCGATCCTCGGCGGACTGCTGCTGAGCCTCAAGAACGAGGTCGTCCGCAAGAGCCCGCTCGCGCGCGTGAACGCCGTGGCTCCAGGCTGGACCGAGTCGCCGATGACCCGCGGGCACGTGTCGGAGGAGCAGGTGCGCCGCGTCTCCCGCACGATGGCTCTGCGGAAGGTCGCGCAGCCCCAAGACGTGGCTGCGCAGGTCGTCGTCCTTGCCTCACCCGTTCTTTCGGGTCATGTCACCGGCCAGGTCGTGACCGTCGCCGGCGGCATGGAAGGCCGGGTGATCCACGACACCTAGAAGGAAGAGCGAAGGCGCCGACTCCTCGGCGCCGACCAGAGAGGTCGCGTGGGCTTCGCCTACGCGACCGTCCAACACCCGCTCTGGTTTCTGCTCCGGAGCGGGCCATCGACCACAAAGTAGGTGGCGGCGGAGTCCTCGTCCGCCGCCGTAAGGCTCCGCAGGCCGCAGGAGTGATTGCCGTCAGTCCCGTGCCCTGGAGTCAAGACGGGCATCGGCAGCGAGGCCTTCCACCTTGAACCAAGCCTGAAAAACGCAAGAGGGGCCGCCGCCTGGCCCCTCCTGGGTCTCCTTGGAAGGAGATTCTCCGAGGTTGCCCCCGCCGCATCGGGGCCTCACTCGGTATGCATTCCAACTATCGCTAGGAGGGGTCGCTTCATCCATCACCCGTTCTCGGTTGACTGGGCTACTTCACGAAAGATCGGGTGCCTATACTCCGTCTCGGTAGCGGGCACCGTCCCGTTCCGCATCGAGAGAGGCTGAGGGATCCGGCCCTGTGAAGCCTCGGCAACCTGCCTCCAGCGGCAAGGTGCCAATCCCGGCCGGGCGGAAGCCCGGGTGGATGTGTCGAGCGAGTTGGAAGGAGACGATGTGCCCGCCGAAGTGCAGACTCGGAACCGTTTTCTGGAGCGCCTCGATCAGGGCCCGGTCATCGTCGCCGACGGCGGCATGGGCGCCCTGCTCTCGGCCGCCGTGCCACGTTTGCGGAGCCCCGAGGAGGCGAACCTCCGAGCGCCGGACGCGGTGGTCTCCCTCCATGTGAGCTTCATCAAGGCCGGCTCGGACCTGATCGAGACGAACACGTTCGGTGCCAACCGCCGCAAGCTCTCGCACCACTTCCTCGAGGACGAGCTCGAATCGATCAACTCCGCGGGGGTCAAGCTCGCGCGCGATGCGAGGGAGATGACCGGCCGCGACGTGTTCATCGGCGGCTCGATCGGCCCTCTGGGTGAGCCGGCCACGTCACGGGTTCGTCGCGAGCTCTTCGCCGAGCAGGCGGCTGTGCTCGACGGACGCGGCGCCGACGTCTTCATGGTCGAGACGTTCTACGACCTCGAGGAGGTCGTCGACGCGGTCGAGGCGGTCCGGAGCGTGTCGAGCCTGCCGATCGTCGCGCTCCTGACGTTCGACGAGAGCGCCGAGACGCTCGCGGGCGTGACGGCGGCCGAGGCGGCGGCTCGGCTGATGGAGCTCGACGTCGCCGCGATCGGCGCGAATCACGGCGCCGGCCTCCTTGCCGCGCTCGCCGCGCTCGAGCAGATGGGCCAGAGCGAGAAGCCGCTTGCGGCGCTCCCGAACGTCGGGCTCGCGAGCATGACGGGCGGTCGCGTCATCTATCCACATGCGACACCCGAGTACTTCGGCGAGTTCGCCGCGCATGCGCGCAACCTCGGCGCGAAGGTGATCGGTGGCTGCTGCGGCACGACACCCGCAGAGATCACGGCCATCCGCTCGGCCGTCGAGGACGAACGCAAACCGCGGGCGCCGCTCGTGTTCGACACGCCGGAACTCGTCGTGGCGCTGGGCGAGGAGCAGCGCGAGACCGGGCTCACGCGCGCGTTCAGCGCAGAAGAGTGGGTCATCTCGGTACAGCTCGACCCGCCACTCGGTGGCAACAGCGCTGGGTTGATCGAAGTGTCGACGGCGCTGAAGGAGTCAGGTCGTGTCGGCTGGGTCGACGTCAACGACAACGCGACCGCGCGCGCAGGCATGAGCTCCCTGATGGTCTCCGCGACGATCGAGCGCCGTGCGGACATCGAGACGATTCCGCACCTGACGACGCGCGACTGGTCGGTGATGGGGCTCGAGTCCATGTTGCTGGGCGCGCACGCGGAGGGTGTCCGCAACGTGCTCGCCGTCACAGGCGATCCACCGGAGGTCGGTGACTATCCGGGCGCCCGCGGCGTGTACGAGATCGACTCGATCGGCCTGACGCAGCTGATGACGAACCTCAATCGCGGCGAGGACTTCAACGGCCGCCCGATCGACGCGCCGACTTCCTTCTTCCCCGGCGTGGCCGTCAACCCGACGCCCGACGACATGGACGTCGAGCTGGAGCGGTTCGAGAAGAAGCTCGAAGCGGGAGCGAAGTTCGCGATGACGCAGATCGTCTTCGACGTCGACTACCTCGACGCGTTCGTCGAGAAACTGGGTGGCAAGTGGCCGATCCCCGTCCTTGTCGGGGTCTTTCCGCTGACGAGCCACCGGCTCGCGCTTCGGCTGCACAACGAGGTGCCCGGCATCCTCGTCCCGGAGTCGCTGCAGAACGCATTGGAGCGCGCGGGCTCAGATGCTGCAGACGTCGGCTTCCAGCACGCGCGCGAGCTGATCGAGGCGTCGCGGGAGCGCGCCGCCGGGGTCTACCTCGTCGCGCCGTTCCGGCGTCCGTTGCGCGTGCTCGAGCTGCTGGGCTAGGGAGCGCACTTGCCGGTCGAGACCGGCGCCGCATTGGCCGAATCGAGATCGGTTCTGACGACGTCGATCGGAACGCCGTAGCCCCCGACCGCGCCGATGCGCGCTGCGAAGACCATCGCCTCGACGGCACCGCGCGAGTTGACGGCGGGCGCACCGGAGTCTCCGTGCCGAACGAGCCCGCGGAGCGCGGTGATCGGTCGCGTGACCGGGCCGGACCCGTATGCATCGTCTGCGAGCACGACCGAAGTGCGACCGATCCGGGCGGGAGTGACGGTAAAGGGGCCGTTCTCGGGAAATCCGAGCACCGCAACAGGAGTGCCGGCCTTCGCCGTCGCGAGCGGCAGGCCGCGCAGTCCGAGATTCCCCACTCGCAGAACGGCGACGTCGTTGCGAGTATCGAACTCCACGACGTCCGCCGGAAGACGGCCTCCGGACTGGAGCTCGACGACGGTGTCCTTCTGGCCCGCGACGACGTGAGCCGCAGTCACGACGAGATCCGGCCGCGCGGCCCAGCCGGTCCCCTCCACTCCGACGTCGCAAGCCGTTCCAAGCACGCGCACCACACTTGGTGACGCGCGACGCACTCCGACCGCATGCGCGAGCCGTGGGTCAGGCGGGGCGACGGGCCCGGCCGGACCGGCAATGGTCGGGAAGGGATCGATCCGCGCAAGCACGTCCAGGACATCCGTCGGCGAAACCACCTCATTCAGCCGCTGCAGAAGCGCCGAGGACTGCGCACCGCGGCGAAGGTCCGTCTGCCCGGGCAAGAGCAGCGCGACCGCCCCGAGCACCCAGACGATCGCAAGCCCGCTGACCGTCCCGAGCACGAGACCGCCGGTTGCGTCGAAGGTGGTGAGCTTCGGCCTCCGCACTCTGGAGCGAAGCGCCGACCCCGCCAGCGTGCCGAGCGTCTCGAGCAGGATCGCTCCGACCGCCGCGCCCACCAGAGCCGCTAGCGGTGTGTACGGAGAGTCTTTGCCGCCCTGAAGGAGCTCGGGAGCGAGACGCGAGCCGAGCCAGGCGCCGAGGACGATCCCGACCAGCGAGAGGGCGGTTGAGATCAGCCCTTTCTTCCAGCCGATGAAGGCCGTCAAGGCGACGAAGCCGAGCGCGATCAGGTCGACTTTGGTCATACGGTCGAGAGGCTACTCGCGTCCTCGGATTCCTGGCGCGCCGCGAGGGCAGCGCATCCCTGACCGGCCAGCGATGCGAGGTAGACTGGCTGCCCCTGGGGGCGTAGTTCAGTTGGTTAGAACGCCGGCCTGTCACGCCGGAGGTCGCGGGTTCGAGTCCCGTCGCTCCCGCT